>NZ_VJZP01000006.1 GCF_007097265.1 Flavobacterium gawalongense
ATGGTTTTGGGTTATAGCATGGGTAAGGCATCTATAGATTACTATACGAAATGGTTTGCCGTTGAAATGGCTAATAGGTATGGAGATAATATAAGAATAAATTCCATAGCACCGGGATTCTTTTTGTCCGAACAAAATCGCACCTTACTGACTAACCCTGATGGTTCTTATACCAGTAGAGCAGAATCAATTTTAAGGCAGACACCATTTAAACGTTTTGGGAAACCGGAAGAATTATCCGGAGCTTTGGTATGGTTGTTAAGTGATGCCTCTAAATTTGTAACCGGAATGGATATTGGGGTTGACGGTGGATTTACAATAAATAGCGGTGTTTAAACAAAGAATGAACAATCATTAAATTAATAAAAATTAAATTATTTATGAAAACTAAAATTTTGATAGCAGCGATTCTGTTTGTCTCGTTCATTAAGGCGGTAGGCCAGGATTTTAAAACAGCAGAAACTAAAGATATTGCTTTGTTTCCGCAACAAAATGAGTTCAGAAATAAAGAGAATATTTCAGGGATTTGGAAATTTCAGAAAGATTCTCTAGATGTTGGAGAAGCTCAAAATTGGAAGAATGGTTTGCCTAATACGCGTTCTATAGCCGTTCCGGGAAGCTGGAACGATCAGTTTACGGATAGTAGAGATTATCTTGGGACTGCTTGGTACGAAAAAGAAATATTTATACCTAGTTCTTGGAAAGGTCAAAAAATTTATATCAGAATTGGTTCCGCTAATTATGCTTCTAAAGTGTATCTCAATGGAAAACCAGTAGGTGCACATGAAGGAGGAAATTTGCCTTTTGCTTTTGACATATCGGCACTTATAAATTGGAATGTGGCAAACAGAATAACGATCCAATTGGAAAACGTATTAAAACCAACTCGTGTTCCCACTGGAGGAGGTGTAGCCGGAGGAATATTCTCCAGCAATCCAAAAGCTAATTTTGACTTTTTCCCTTATGCGGGTTTACAGCGTGATGTATTGTTATATAGCGTTCAGTCCGTAGCTAATATTAAAGATCTGACGGTACAAACAGGATTTGAAAATACCATTGGTTCTGTTAGTGTAAAAGTAGATACAGAAGGAAAAGCGACCAAGGGTAAAGTTACTATTTCTGGAAATAACAAAGTATATGAATCAGAATTTAGTCTAAATGGCAATACTGCAAATGTGCTTGTGAAAATTCCTGAAGTACGACTATGGTCCACAGAAGACCCATTTCTTTATAAAGTTTCAGTTAGTATCAGTGATGCGAATCGTATTATAGATATTTATGAATTGGAAACAGGGGTAAGAACGATTTCAACGAATGATAAACAAATACTTTTAAATGGAAAACCTGTATTTCTAAAAGGATTTGGCAAACATGAAGATTTTCCTATTTTTGGAAGAGCCACAGCAAACCCGGTAATTATAAAAGATTATTCCTTGTTGAAATGGGTAGGCGCTAACTCTTACAGAACCTCACATTACCCATACGATGAAGAATATATGAATATGGCCGATAGAGAAGGAATATTAATCATCAATGAAATTCCGGCTGTTGGTTTGTATTTTCATGGAGATAAGGAAGAATTAAAATTGAGACAAATAGCCTGTAAAAAGTATATTGAGGAACTGATTACAAGAGATAAAAACCATCCATCAGTAGTTATGTGGAGTGTTGCTAATGAACCTTTTCCAGAAGTGATGAATTTTTCACCTGTAGATGTAAAAAAAGCAGATCCACAATCAGTGATTTTGTTTAAAGAATTATTTGACCTTGTAAAAAAATTGGATCCCACCAGACTAAAAACACTTGTTGGAGTAATGGGTGGACCAGTAGAATGGTTGGCATTATCTGATGTGGTATGTATTAACCGCTATTGGGGTTGGTATACGAATCAGGGTGATATTAAAACCGGAGCCAAGATGCTTAGCGATGAGTTAGATGATTTATATAGTAAATTAAAGAAGCCAATAGTTATTACGGAGTTTGGAGCAGACACCTTTCCTGGAATGCATGCAGATCAGGCAGAGATGTTTACGGAAGAATATCAGGTACAATTCATTAAGGCTTATCTTGATGTAGCAGATACAAAAGATTTTGTGGCAGGAATGCATGTTTGGGCTTTTGCTGATTTTAAAACAGGTCAGGCGGTTATTCGATTTGGAGGAATTAATTACAAAGGGGTGTTCACAAGGGACAGAAAACCCAAAATGGCAGCTCATTATTTAAGAGAAAGATGGACCAAAAAGCCGGAAGATAAAAAATAACAACGGTTATAAATTTAAAAACTATCTTATAAAACATGCTCTATAACTCTTAATATTAAATTGGTTCTTCTGGTTTTTTTGTGAAAATAAAAATCATTTTTATGCTTTAATAATACATGCCCTTGTATTCCTAACATGTTAAGAAAAAGATACTACACTTAAAAATGTATCACATCTTTTCCGGTAGAACCATTATATTAAATATTGAAATTAAAACAGTATATCAAATTTTTTCTAAAGACATTAATCTCATAAAATACGATTATGATTAATTATCACATAAACATTACGAGAATTTTATCATTTACTTTGGTGTCTTTTGCCACTTTTGCTCAAAGTCCTATACAACCAAAATTAGAAAACCAAGGGGTTCAAATCATCAAATCACAAGGGTACGAATTTAAAGATTTGAATAAAAATGGTAAACTGGATAAATATGAAGATTGGCGATTACCAAATGAAACTAGAGTTAAAGATTTGATTTCTCAAATGACTTTGGAAGAAAAAGTAGGTTTTATGCTCATCAGTACCACAAGAATGGAAGGTGATTACGCATTTCAGCAGGATGCTCCAAAAGCAGAAATAAAAAGTGGATTTAATGAAGAGGACTTGGTTCAAAACATTAATATGTTTTCCAAAAAACCATTACCAGCGCCAGTAATGTCAGCTGTTGGAACTACCAAGGCTGTAACGCAATATAATCTCAGACATTTTATTCTCAGAGCTAATACTACTGCAAAAAACATGGCGGAATGGAGTAATAATTTGCAGCGACTTTGCGAGTCTTCCAGATTGGGAATTCCGGCTATAGTTGCTTCAAATCCAAGAAATCACATAACTGTTGACGCCTCTTTAGGTCTAAGTGTAGGAACTACGATTTTCTCAAAATGGCCGGGTGAATTAGGGCTTGCTGCAATGCGAGATTTAGAATTGACAAGAGAGTTTGCAGATATTGCGAGACAAGAATGGGCTGCAGTTGGTCTTCGTAAAGGATATATGTATATGGCTGATCTTGCTACTGAGCCGCGCTGGCAAAGAGTGGAAGGGACCTTTGGGGAAAATGCTGATTTGGCAGCTTCAATGATACGCGAAATAACTTTAGGTTTTCAAAAGAATAAATTAGGGACTGGTTCTGTAGCTTTGACGACAAAGCATTTTCCAGGCGGAGGTCCACAGGTAGATGGTCAAGATCCGCATTTTGTTTGGGGTCAAGATCAACATTATCCGGGGAATATGTTTGATTATCATTTAAAACCTTTTCAGGCTGCTATTGATGCGGGTACTTCCGCGATTATGCCGTATTACGCAAAGCCTGTCAATACTAAATATGAAGCAGTAGCCTTTGCCTATAATAAAGCTATTATTAATGATCTTTTAAGGGTTAAAATGGGCTTTAAGGGTATTATCAATTCGGATACTGGGCCAATAGAAATGATGCCTTGGGGTGTTGAAAATTTAACTATTTTAGAACGTTATCAAAAAGCGATTGATTGTGGTGTAGATTTATTTTCAGGAACGGGAGATCCCACCTTATTGTTGGAAACTGTTAAAAAGGGTATGGTATCTGAATCGAGAATCAATCAATCAATAGAAAGGCTTTTAACCGAAAAATTTGAATTAGGTTTATTTGAAAATCCGTATGTTGATGTTTCTTATGCCGAAAAAACCGTTGGAAACAGTGAATTTCAGAAAAGAGGAGATCTGGCCTTTAGAAAATCTATTGTATTATTAAGAAATGATGCGAAATTACTGCCAATTAAAAAAGGAACTAAAGTATATCTAGAATCATTGTATAATAATAGCAAATCAAATACTCCCATTTCAGATATTCAGTCTAAAGATTGGGGTATTGAATTGGTCAAAGATAAAAAAGATGCCGATCTTGTTGTTTTAACGGTAACACCCACTGCAGGAAGTCTTTTTAGTAGTACGGGATCTGAAATAAAATTACAATTATCAGATAATAAAATTGATGTCGCGTATATCAATGAAGTTACTTCCAGTAAACCTACAGTAGTGGTTATAAATTATTCGAATCCATGGGTGATTGATGAAATTGACACTAAAAATTTACAAACTGTATTGGCTACTTTTGGAACATCTTCAGATGCCTTATTAGATGTTTTAACGGGAAAATATAATCCAACCGGAAAAATGCCTTTTACTACCCCTAAATCTCGTCAGGCAGTATTGGATAATCAATCGGATGTTCCAGGATATTTAAAACCTAATGGTTACGCATTATTTAAGTTTAATGAAGGGGTGGGGTATTAATCTTTATATTATTAGAAAATGAAAAATAAAATTTTAATTATTTTGCTTTTTAATATTTTTATTTCAAAGGCACAAAATGTGCTTTCTCTTTATCGGGATAAAGTACCCGGTTCTGAAAACTGGAGCTGGCAGGAAAAAGAAATAATATCTGATCCTGTAAATCAATTGCATACCGTTTATAATGTGACTAAACCTACACTAATGGTTTATTCTCCTGATAAAGCTTTAAATAACGGAACAACAGTGATTATTTGTCCTGGTGGAGGCTTTCATCATCTGGCTATTGATAAGGAGGGAACTAGGATAGCTAAATGGTTAAATTCAAAAGGAATAACCGCTTTTGTATTTAAATACCGTCTGGTAAAAACTGAATTTGATACTTCTGGGAAAGAAATTCCCTTTTCACTGGATGATAGAAAAAAATTTGATTCTATAATTGTACCTGTTGTTTCATTTGCTATTACTGATGCATTAATAGCAATAAAATATGTACGAGAACACGCAGCTGAATATGCTATTGAAAAAAACAGAATCGGTATCATGGGATTTTCAGCGGGAGGAGCTGTGGCAACAGGAACCGTATTTAGTCCTGATGGAATTGGGAGTCGTCCTGATTTTGTTGCGGCTATATATGCCTATACTGATCCGTTTAAAGAAATTTTAGTTCCATCTGATGCGCCACCTGCATTTATTGCGGCCGCCACTGATGATTTGTTGGTTCCGGCAACCAGTAGCACAAAATTATATAATGATTGGATAGCTGCGGGCAAATCTGCTGAATTGCATATTTATTCTAAAGGAGGTCATGGTTTTGGTATGAGTAAAAACAATTTGCCGGTTGATAGCTGGATTGATCGTTTTGGTGATTGGCTGGGTTTGCAAGGTTTATTGTAATAGACGCTAAATAGAATAAAGGTACTATACCCATTATTAAGTGGGTTTGTGAATAAGATTAGGGTTTGTATAAATATGTTAAACTAATAGAAAGGTTAAAATAGATGTTTGGTTTGGTTTTTATGTTTTGTTAGTATAAAAGCGGTTTTTTAAGCCGCTTTTATTTATTTTTTATGTTCAGGACTAAAATATCCAAAATTAATCAGATTACAAATCTTAATTTATAAACCCAATGAAAAATAATTTAATAAAGATTCATAAACTGGATTATTTGTAAAGAATTATTCCAAGATGATAAGTATGGATTACAAGTCTAAGTTTCGAGCATGAAAAAATGGAGTAATTATTTATATTTTGGTTTGTTAAATTGTCTAAACATTAATTATTTGGATGTTTGCACAGTAAGTATTTGCGAAGTATTTATCTCACGGTTTATGTTTTTATAATTGAAACGCCAGCTTTAGCATGGTAAATCCAGACTACTAATTGTTAAAAAAAAGGTCATAAAGACTTAAAAAATGAAGGAAAGCAACAAAACTTTAGGAGAATTTATTATTGAAAACCAAAATGATTTTAAATATTCGTCGGGTGAATTATCGCGAATTTTTAATTCTATTCGACTGGCCGCAAAAGTGGTTAGTTATAAAGTTAATAAAGCGGGACTGGTAGATATTGTTGGAGCTGTAGGGGAGAAAAACATACAAGGTGAAGACCAGCAGAAATTAGACGTTTATGCTAATGAGACTTTTATTCAAACTCTAATAAACAGGGAAATTGTTTGCGGGATTGCTTCTGAAGAAAACGATGATTTCATTACTGTTGGAGGTGTAGATAATGATCACAACAATAAATATATCGTGTTAATAGATCCGCTGGACGGTTCATCAAATATTGATGTTAATGTTTCTGTAGGTACCATTTTTTCTGTTTATAGAAGAATAACACCAAATGGAACACCAGTAACCTTGGAAGATTTTTTACAACCTGGAATCAATCAGGTTGCTGCCGGTTATGTGATTTACGGGACCTCGACTATGCTTGTGTATACTACGGGTCATGGCGTAAACGGATTTACATTAAATCCTGCCATTGGCACTTTTTATCTTTCTCATCCAAATATGAAATTTCCAATTGATGGTACTATTTATTCGGTAAATGAGGGTAATTATGTTCATTTCCCACAAGGTGTTAAGAACTATATTAAATATTGCCAATTAGAAGAAGAGGATCGACCTTACACTTCGAGATATATCGGTAGTCTTGTTTCCGATATCCATAGGAATATGATCAAAGGAGGAATTTATCTGTACCCAACGAGTTTTAAGGCATCCAAAGGTAAATTGCGATTGTTGTATGAATGTAACCCTATGGCATTTATTGTAGAACAGGCAGGAGGAAAAGCTTCTGATGGATTTTCTAGAGTAATGGAAATTTTGCCAACTGCCTTACATGAGAGGACTCCTTTCTTTTGTGGTAGTTATAACATGGTTGAGAAAGTTGAAGAATTTATGCACAAGGCAAAATGGAGTAAATATTAGTTTACAGACGCTATGTTGGTTTTCCTAAAAGCAGGAGGTATTCAAGGTGGTGGAGAGAATTTTGATGCGAAATTGAGAAGAAATTCTGCCGATATAAAAGATGTTTTTCTAGCACACATTGGTGGAACAGATACGTTTGCTTAGTGTTACTTAGTTGATTTCCATATAGGTTGGGTCGTGCACAAAAGGATATCTATTTTCATCTTGTGGAAGCCAACCCGCAGTTGTATTGTGTATTTTTATTTCAGCCTTTATCATCTAAAAGAGAATTTTAGTTTGTACGAACAGCTCCTACTTGGTAGCCAAATAATTGCAGTACTTGGTTTACTTTATCTAAACGCACCGTTTCTTTGCCTTGTTCTAAATCACGAACAAAACGAAGTCCCACTCCTGCTTTTCTATCCACCCTGATTTGATTGTACCAAAGTGTTCTGACTTCGGAGAGCAAGTTTATTTGAATCCATGGCTGAGACTACGTTAAGATTCAAAACGTACATCTAAATCCCGATGCAATTGTAAACTACTGATTTCTTTTTTTGTGAGATGTAAATATGTAGATAGCCATGAACCATTTGCGTAGCGATACATGTGAGTCTTCAAACATTGTTCCAACTCTAATAGTAAATCTTGCTCTACAATCTTTGTATTTATAAAGACACATAAATACTCTTCTTGCTTTCAATTTGTAGTGGTATTCATTTTTGCTGCCACAACGAAGGCAAAGTGGTTAAGATTATTCTTATAAGTCTGATTTGCAAACTTCTATTTTCGATTCTGTTTTTTACATTCTCCCTTTTCATTATTGGTAAAAAAGGATTTAAATATTCTTTTTACATCTTCAATTTCTACAAAACATTTGATTTGTCCTGTTTTTGATTTAAAAGAACAATTTTTAATCTTGAATAATTTTAATATTTGCATATCAATATAAAAAACAGTTAATAATTATGTTTTGTATAATTATAATTGATTTTTCTTGACAATATATCAATTATAGTGTAAATGTATTACAGAATGGATATAGTGTTTAACTAAAGAATTCTGGATGAATGGCTATTAGGTTGTTCTTAAAATGAGAAACAGCATCGCGAAATGATGCATAAATATAGTGGACGAATCCAAAAGAAAGCTTGGCATAAATCCAGTTAAAACATACAAATTTTTATATGGAGAAATTTGTTAAAACAGGCTTAACCATAATAACAGCCTAGTGTTTATAATGCTTAATTAACCAATAACCAATAACTAAAAAAAAATGCGAAAAATAGATATTCATAATTTAATCGATAACGCCAAGTTTAATCGATTTCACTGGACTGTATTGTTCTGGTGTTCCTTAATCATCATTTTTGATGGGTATGACTTGGTTATTTATGGCGTAGTGTTGCCATTACTTATGGAAAAGTGGAATTTATCACCCCTTGAAGCGGGAACTTTGGGGAGTTATGCACTCTTTGGGATGATGTTTGGCGCTTTGATATTTGGAACACTTTCGGATCGTATTGGACGAAAAAAAGCAATCATCATGTGTGTGTCTATTTTCAGTGGATTCACTTTTATAAATGGATTTGTAGAGACTCCTTTGCAATTTGGGATTTGTCGTTTTATTGCCGGATTAGGAATTGGGGGAGTGATGCCCAATGTTGTGGCTTTAATGACTGAATATTCACCTAAGAAAATTAGAA
The DNA here is from genome assembly GCF_007097265.1 of Flavobacterium gawalongense. Taxonomy (GTDB): domain Bacteria; phylum Bacteroidota; class Bacteroidia; order Flavobacteriales; family Flavobacteriaceae; genus Flavobacterium; species Flavobacterium gawalongense. Next base: position 8,653 of record NZ_VJZP01000006.1, read on the forward strand.
GTACGCTGGTAACACTCATGTTTAGCGGCTATTCAGTAGGAGGAATGCTTTCGGCGGGATTAGGAATCTTTTTGATACCAAATTTTGGATGGCAATCCGTATTTTATGTTGGATTATTGCCAATACTTTTGTTGCCTTTAATCATTAAATTTTTACCGGATTCTGTAGGTTTTTTGGCAAAACAAAAAAGAACAGAGGAGGCCAAAAAAATACTTTCACTTATTGAGCCAACGTATCTTCCTGCCACAGGTGATGTTTTGGATTCTGGAGAAGCAAAAGCTGCCGGAGCCAGTGTTTCCCAACTTTTTAAACAAAATAGAACAAAGAGTACAATCATGTTTTGGATCGCTTTTTTTACTTGTCTTTTGATGGTTTACGGTCTGAATTCCTGGTTGCCAAAATTAATGAACAAAGCAGGATATGAGTTAGGATCCAGTCTTACCTTTTTGTTGGTACTGAATTTTGGAGCTATGATAGGAGCAATAGGTGGCGGATGGCTTGGTGACAAATTTAATTTAAAAACCGTTTTGATTTCCTTTTTTGCCGTAGCTGCAATCTCTTTAAGCTTGCTTGGTTTCAAAAATTCTACGTTGGTATTATACATTTTAATAGCAATTGCAGGAGCAACAACTATTGGAACCCAAATACTTTGTTATGCTTATGTAGCGCAATTTTATCCTATAAACATTAGATCTTCCGGTATTGGCTGGGCATCTGGAGTAGGTAGAACAGGCGCTATTTTAGGACCAATTTTAGGAGGCGCTTTATTGAGTTTAGGATTGCCTTTTGAATTGAATTTTGTTGCATTTGCTGTTCCCGGAGCTATAGGTGCTTTGGCCGTTTGCTTTATCAATGTAAAACACAGTCATGATAATAAAGTGGCGTTTCATAAAGAAGAAACAATTCAATTAGATCCTATTGTAGCCGACGAATAAACCTAAAATAGAAGTATTTATCCGCTATAATTTAGGGTTTTTAAAATAAAATATAAAGAAATGAAGTTAAAAAAAATAGTAGCAGTCACTGGTTTGTTATTGACAACAGTGCTGCTTAATGCTCAGGAAATCATTAAAAAAAAGGATAGCATTCCAGCTATTAAACCAGAGAAAAAAGAACCGCTTTTTGATGTTAAGTTCTCGGGTTTTATTCGACATGATGCAGTGTTTGATTCCCGTCAGACTGTTGATGTAAGAGAAGCGGCAGTGGTACTTTGGGGAAAAGATGTTGACTTTGATGTCAATGGGAAAGACAGAAACTCCGCTTCCAAGTTTCAAATGCTGAATGTATTATCCAGAGCCGGAGTTAAAGTAGGCGCTCCCGATGTTTTGGGTGCAAAAACTGCCGGATTCCTTGAAGGTGATTTTTTTGGTAATGCAGAAGGAGGAATCAATGAATTTCGTTTGAGACATGCCTATATTACATTGGACTGGAAAAAAAGCCAGTTGGGAATAGGTCAATTTTGGCATCCGCTAACCATTCCGGAAATGTTTCCCGGAGTAGTTAATTTCAGTGGGGGTGCGCCTTATATGCCATATAACAGAAACCCTCAGATTCGTTTTACCCAAAAGTTAGATGCGAATTTTAATTTTATTGTAGCCGCCGTTTCACAAAGAGATTTTACTTCGAATACGGCTCCGTACAGAAACAGTTCACTTCCTTCGGGACATGTTCAGGTAAATTATAAAAGTAAAAATGCTCTCGTAGGTTTAGCAGGGCATTTTGAACAAATTCGTCCTAAAACAGGTTCTGGATTGACCAATGATTTTTCCAATGAAAGACTCAACAGTGTTTCCGTTATGGCGTATGGCCGTTTTGAAACGAAACCCATGACTATAAAAGCAGAAGCAATGTATGGTGAAAACGCCACTTCATTCATTATGCTTGGAGGATATGTAGGATATACACCCACTTCAGGTGCGGGTTTAGAAACCTATTCTACAATGGCTACACAGTCTTTTTGGATTGATTTAACCGGGAAAACTAAAAAAATAATTCCTGGATTCTTTGCTGGCTTTAGCCAAAATGATGGTGCCACTAATCCGTTTTCTGGAAAAGCGGTAGCTTATGGATTTTCAAACATGGTAGGAGGTATAGCGGCATCAGGAAATACAACTACCAGAACTATTAATTATATTTATCGATTGGCACCAAGAATTGAAGTGCCTATTAAAAATCTGAAATTTGGTTTGGAAGCAGAATATTCGGCTGCCGAATGGGGAAATGCGGATAATAGCGGAAGAGCAATAAGCAATCTGAATTTGATAGGAACTTGGAGAGTTGTATTTGCTACGGTTCTTAAATTTTAATTTTTTAATGTATTGGGTGTAATTATTGAAAGATAACTACACCCAATTTTTTTGTTATCATTATGAATGAAACCAATAAATGGCTGTCTTTAATTATTGTACTAGTAGCTCCTTTACTTTCAGTAATCGATGTGTATATTGTGAATATGGCTTTGCCGGAAATCAAACAACAGTATGTAACATCAGACAGTAATACAGAATTAGTGATCAGTTCTTATTTATTAGGATATTGTGTTTTTTTAGTCACAGGAGGAAGAGCCGGAGATTTTTTTGGACGAAAGAAAATATTCATTATTGGGACGCTGTCCTTCACGATTACTTCTGCTTTATGCGGTTGTGCAGTAACAATTTTACAATTAATACTTTTTAGGTTTTTTCAGGGTGTGGCTGCGGCCTTTATGATTCCTCAAACCTTGACGATAATACAAGTTACTTTTCGAGAAGCCAAAGAACGAAACACGGCCTTTGGTTTTTTCGGAATTACGTTGGGTATTGCTTCTATTTTAGGCCAATTTTTAGGGGGCTATTTTGTGGCACACCATTATATTGAAGAAAGTTGGAGGTTGATATTCTTGATAAATGTTCCGTTTGGTTTAGTAACTGTTGTTCTTTCATTTTTCTTTTTGCAAGAAACGAGTCTGCATAAAGGAGGTAAATTTGACATGCTTGGCGTATTATTGTTGACCATTGCTTTAGGAAGTTTAATTTATGGACTCACTTTAGTACCAGAGCAAGGACTTTCGGTTTTAGTATTGCTTTTGCCGTTTTTATCCGGGATTTTTCTATATATATTCTGGAAGAACCAAAAAAGGAAAACCCAACAGCAAAGCAGTCCTTTAATGAACACGAATCTTTTTAAAATAAAAAGTTTCAATTTGGTTTTACTGGTAGCGTTGTTTTTTTTCGGAGCACACAATTCTTATTTATTAATATGTGCGGTTCAGTTTCAAAAAACATTACATCTGGATCCTTATGTTGCCAGCCAGTATTTTACTTTTAATGGTATTGGTTTTTTGATGTCTTCATTTATTGCTTTAAAATTATTGCATAAATATGGAATCAAATTATTGATTATAGGCTGTTTTCTAATGATTATTTCTTTGGTTTTACAGGTTTTTACTCTTGGAGATCCGGCAAATGTGGATTACATTCCTTGCTTTCTTTTATTGTATGGATTGGGACAGGGGATACTTTTACCGTCGATTTTAAATTATGCGCTTAAAAAAATTCCAGCAGATTATGCCGCATTGGCTGGAGGTGTGTATTCAACTGTACAGCAATTTTCATCTGCTTTTGGAATCAGTATTATTGGGAGTGTATTTTTTTATAGTTTAAAACAACATCTGGATGGCTATAGCATTGCTATGAGTATGGCGATTGTCTATTTGGTTTTTGTAGCGCTATTTTTATACCGACTTTCAAAATTGAATACAACCAATCCGTCTTAGAATAGTACAAAGCTTTTTTCTTTTATCTGAAAAATGTTAAATAATACTCAAACGATATAGTTGTATTTTTATTATCTTTGATAGATTTCAAAATATTTTTTGAGCTAAAATAATTCATGAGAAGTAAATTATTTTTTAAGGGGATTTATGGTGATAACTCTATTGATATGGTTAGGGATATTATTCATATTACTCCTATGGAGATAACTGGTAAACGCCACGAATGGTATATAAAACCTCATGTACACAGTGATCTTTTTCAAATTTTTGTGGTAGAAAGCGGCTCTTTAGAATTAATACTTAATGACGAAAGTCAAATTGTGGAAAGTGTTTCTTTTTTTTCTATTCCAAAAAACATCAGTCATGGTTTACGCATGAATGCGGATACTAAAGGATGGGTAATCTCACTTTATGATAAATCCTTGGAGAATATGTTAAAACTCGATACCGATATCATCAATAAGATAGACGAAATTCATATTTCAAAACTGGACGAAGATGATAAATTAATCAATGATGCTTTGACAACGATTCGTAAATGTATCGATGAATATTATTCTGAATTACCGGGTAAGCAACACGCTTTACAGTACTTAGTGGGAATGATGTTGTTGCGCTTGTATAGGATATTTGTAACTTCTGCGGCTGTTCATCTTTCCGATAATAAGAATAAAATGTATTACAGGCGTTTTATTCAATTAATTAAGGAACAAAAATCTTTTAAAGTAAGCGTTGAAGACTATGCGGCTCGTTTAGCTATTTCAAGCGGACATCTCAACCGAATTTGTAAGGATGTTTCCGGCTTGTCGCCAAAAGATGTTGTTATTAATTTTTTTATTGACGAAGCTAAAATTTACCTGCGCAATTTTGAAATGTCAATTGCCGAAATCTCGTATGAATTAGATATCGAAGATCCCGCTTATTTTACGCGTTTGTTTAAGAAAAAAACCGGGCTAACTCCCAAAGAATTCAGAAGTCAATTAGGACGTAAGTAATCACTTCATTCGTCTTTTACCACTTTAATTATTTAAATGAGATAACTGTCAATCCTATAAATTAGGTGTTCATAACAACCTCATTTCCAATCTTTCTACAGAAAATTTTGTTAGTCCTGCTTTTTTAAATAAATCACACCTTTTTATCTTTGTTTTTACTGTTTAAAGGTATCGTAAACAAATAGTTATGCTTTTTGCTTATTTGTTTGATTTGTCTCATTAATAGCAAATTAATCCAATTTTAGACCCTGCTTTTAGCTATAAATTTGTGATAAGCAAACAGTAAGTGAGCACTCAATTATTTATGAGTGAGTACTTACTCCTGTCGAAATCAAATAAATTTAGATACTAAGAAATGAATAATCCTATTATTGAAAAAATTGAAGCCATTTTGGTTGATTTGCCAACAATTCGTCCGCATCATCTCTCGATGACCGTAATGAAAAAACAAACTATGGTTATCATTCGTTTGTTTTGCAGTGATGGAATTGAAGGAATTGGAGAAGCAACAACAATCGGTGGATTGAGTTACGGAGAGGAATCTCCGGAGAGCATGAAACTCAACATCGATACGTATTTTGCTCCTTTATTAGTGGGTCAGGATGCGACTAATATTCACAAAGCAATGTTTTGGATTGAAAAAAACATTAAAGGCAACCGAATCGCAAAATCAGGAATTGAAACGGCACTTTTAGATGCGCATGGAAAACGATTGGGTGTTTCTGTCGCTACATTATTAGGAGGTGCAATTACTGAAACTTTACCCGTTTTATGGACTTTGGCCAGCGGAAATACACAACAGGATATTGAAGAAGCCGAACATCTTTTAGCTATTGGAAGACACACTACTTTTAAATTAAAAATTGGATGGCAAGCTCCTGAAATTTCAATCGCTCACGTTGCCGCAATCAAAAAAGCGATGGGAGACAGAGCAAAAATAACAGTGGATGTGAATCAGGCTTGGGACGAAAGTACCGCGAAAATTAGCATTGCTAAACTTCAGGAAGCAGGAATTGATTTGATCGAACAGCCTATAGTTAAAGAAAATTTTGAAGGTTTGGCTCGTTTGACCAAAATGTTTACAGTACCTATCATGGCCGATGAAGCGTTGAACGATAGTAGTGATGCTTACAAATTGGCCAAAATAAGAGGAGGAGATGTTTTTGCATTAAAAATCGGAAAATCAGGCGGATTGCATAATGTTTTAAAAGTGGCTGCGATTGCAGAAGCTGCTGATATCAGTTTGTATGGAGGAACCTTATTGGAAGGAACAATTGGTTCTGTTGCCTCGGCACATGCTTTTAGTACGTTGAAAACAATGTCGTGGGGAACGGAACTTTTCGGCCCATTATTATTAACGGATGATATTGTTAAAACCAAAGTAGAATTTTCGAATGCTTCGATGAAAATCCCACAAGGTCCGGGTTTAGGCTTGGAATTAGATTTAGAAAAACTCAACCAATATAAACGCAAATAAAAATTAGCACTATGTTATTCCACGTAGAAATGACCGTAAAAATTCCACATGATTCAGATGTGAATTTTGTAAACGAATTAAAAGCAAAAGAAAAAGCAATGTCCCAAGATTTGCAACGCAGCGGAAAATGGGTAGACATTTGGAGAATCGTCGGGAAGTATTCCAACATCAGTATTTTCAATGTAGAAAGTCCGGCTGAACTTCATGACATTCTAAGCAATTTACCCCTTTTTCCTTTTATGGAAATCGAAGTAAAATCATTATGCAAACATTATTCTTCGATTAAAGAAGGAGAATTATAACCATTTTAAATAATCAAAAAAAACTATAATAAATTAAAAAATCAATATCATGACTAGAGCACAAATAGACGGATTACTTCAAAAAATTGAAAGTACTGAAAAAATAGAAGGTGGAAGCGACAGAGCAAAAGCAATTGTAAACAGAATCCTTCGCGATTTGTTTTATACTATCGAAGATTTAGATATTCAACCGGATGAAGTTTGGACAGCAGTTAATTTCTTAACGCAAGCGGGTCAAAATGGAGAATATGGTTTAATCGCTGCAGGTTTAGGATTAGAACATTTCTTAGACTTACGCATGGATGAAGAAGAAGAAAAAGCTGGAATGACCGGTGGAACGCCAAGAACTATTGAAGGACCACTTTATGTTGCAGGAGCACCAAAATCAAAAGGGTTTGCACGTCTGGACGACGGAACTGAAGCGGAACAAGGGGAAATTTTCTTCATGCAAGGAAAAGTTTTGGATGATAGTAACAATCCAATTCCGAATGCAATTGTAGAGGTTTGGCATGCCAACTTGAAAGGGAATTATTCTTATTTTGATCAATCACAAAGTGATTTCAATTTACGCAGAACGATAGAAACGGATGAAAACGGAAACTATCAATTCCGCAGTATCCTTCCTTCTGGATATGCAGTTCCTCCTGGTGGATCAACAGAAACACTTTTAAGTGCCATTGGTCGTCACGGAAATCGTCCGTCTCACGTTCATTTCTTTGTTTCAGCGCCAGGCTGCAGAAAATTAACGACACAAATTAACTTTGAAGGAGATCCATACTTATGGGATGATTTCGCTTTCGCAACTCGTGAAGGTTTGGTTCCGGATCTTACCGTAATTACTGATGCGGAAAAAATCAAAGAAAAAGGATTAGACAAGCCTTTTTCCTCAATCGATTTCGACTTCACATTACATAGTGAAATTGAAGGAATTCATGATGCAGAAGTAGAGCGATTGAGAGCTGAATCTGTAGCATAATAAAAAAAGAAACGGTCTATTGCCATTTTTCGAATCTTTTTTGGACTTGTAGAATCCCCGTGAGAAGGAACAAATCGAATTGATTTTTTTTAATCATCCTCATGGTGGTTTTATCCCAAAATAACTCCGGAGCGGTTAGGTTATGACTACTAAACAACAACACTAATGGAAAAATTAAATAAAGAATATGTAGAAAGCCTATTGGAACACAACGTTTCTGAAGGTCTTTATCGTCATAACAGAGAATCCTTTACCAATCCGGAGTTGTTCGAATTGGAAATGAAATATATTTTCGAAAACAATTGGGTGTATTTGGCTCATGAAAGTCAAATAACGGAAGCAAACGATTATTTCACTACTCATATTGGCAGACAACCCATCTTTATCGCTCGCAACAAAGAAGGCGAATTGAACGCCTTTATTAATGCGTGCAGCCATAGAGGAGCGCAGCTTTGTCGCTATAAAAAAGGGAATAAATCAACGTATACGTGTCCTTTTCACGGTTGGACTTTTAATAATTCGGGAAAATTACTAAAAGTAAAAGATGTAAAAGGGGCTGGATATCCGGAACAGTTCAACACAGAAGGTTCTCATGATTTGAAAAAAGTGGCAAGATTTGAATCGTACAAAGGATTTTTATTTGGCAGCTTAAATCCAGATTCTTCTTCATTGGAAGACTATCTCGGAGATACCAAAAAGATTATTGATCAAATGGTGGATCAGGCAGAATTTGGATTGGAAGTAGTAAGAGGAGCTTCTACGTATACCTATGATGCAAACTGGAAAATGCAAATGGAAAATGGTGCTGATGGCTACCACGTAAGCTCGGTGCACTGGAATTATGTTGCTACCATGGGGAACCGTAAAGAAGATGGTGTAAAAGCGGTAGATCCTAACGGATGGTCGAAAAGTATTGGTGGTGTTTATGGTTTTGAAAATGGTCATATGCTACTTTGGACAAAAATGCTGAATCCGGAAGTACGTCCTCTTTACAGTCAATTGGATCGATTGAATGACACTCTTGGTGAAGAAAGAACCAATTTCATTGTCAACGAAACCCGCAACTTGGCTATTTATCCAAATGTGTATTTGATGGATCAGTTTTCGACTCAAATTCGTGTGGTTCGACCGATCTCTGTCGATAAATCGGAAGTGACGATTTACTGTATAGCACCAAAAAATGAACCTGCAGCAGACCGTGCGTTACGTATTCGCCAATACGAAGATTTCTTCAATGTAACCGGAATGGGAACTCCTGATGATTTGGAAGAATTCAGATCCTGTCAGGAAAGTTATTTAGCAAAAGCCATGCCTTGGAACGATGTCAGCCGTGGAGCAGAACATTGGGTTTACGGTCCGGACGAACATGCTACCGCCATGGGTATCAATCCAAAATTAAGCGGAATCCGAACCGAAGATGAAGGATTATTCCTGATGCAACACCAGTATTGGGCAGAAACTTTGAAAGAAGCTTTGGCAAAAGAAGAATTGATTAATCTAGAAAACAATTTGTAAGATGACTAATTACGATAAAATACAGGCATTTGTTTATCAGGAAGCAAGACATTTAGATGACAAACAATGGGATGAATGGCTTCAGTTATACGATGAAAAAGTAACGTTTTGGATGCCATCTTGGGATGATGAGGATAAATTGACAACAAATCACGAAACTGAAATCTCCTTGATTTATTATCCAAACAGAAATGGTTTGGAAGACCGTGTTTTTAGAATCAGAACCGAACGTTCGAGCGCTACTTTACCGGACACCAGAACAAGCCATAATTGCACCAATCTTGAAATTCTGGAAGAAAACAACGATGAAGTTAAAATACGTTTTAACTGGAATACATTAAGCTTTCGATACAATAAATTGGATCAGTTTTTTGGCGTTTCCTTCTACACTTTGAAAAAAGTGGAAGACTCATTTTTAATCACTAATAAAAAAGTCATCCTTAAGAACGATTACATTCGACAGGTGCTTGACATATATCATATTTAATACAAAAGTAATGGCAAAAATAGCATTAAACTTTGAGGACGGAGTTACCCGATTTATAGATAGTTTACCCAATGAAACTGTAGCAGAAACTGCGTATCGTGTTGGGATAAACATTCCGTTAGATTGCGCTGATGGCGCTTGTGGTACTTGTAAATGTAAAATGAGATCAGGAAATTTCGATGCGGGAGACTATATCGAAGAAGCCTTATCAGATGAAGAAGCGGCGGCAGGTTTTGCGCTTGCTTGTCAAGTGAGACCAAAATCAGACCTTGTAGTTGATATTTTGGCAAGTTCTGCTGCCTGTAAAGTAAAATCTACGGCTGTCACTACCGAAATCAAGGAATTAAACCGATTGTCTTCCGAAATTTATCAATTAAAATTGCGTGCTGCTGACGGGAGTTCTTTTCAATTTCTTCCGGGACAATATGTAAATATTGAGGTTCCGGAAACTCCACAAACCAGATCGTATTCGTACAGTTCACAACCTGATACAGCTGAAGGGGAGTTTTTAATCAAATTAGTGCCTGGAGGATTGATGAGTACTTATCTAAAAGAGGAGGCGACTGTAGGAGGGAAACTAAACATTGTAACTCCTTTAGGAAGTTTTTATTTAAGAGAGGCTCAACGTGATTTAATCTTTATTGCAGGCGGTACAGGTATTGCACCTTTTATGGCGATGCTTGAAAAACTAAAAGCAGAAAAAAATACTACTCCTATTCATTTGTTTTACGGAGCAACTACAGGGGAGAATGTAGTGGAATTGGAACGTTTGAAAGCGTTTAGTGCAATTATGCCATTGCAACTATTCACTTGTACTTCTGACGAACAAGCAGAAGGTCATGACAAAGGATTTGTTACGCAATGGATTAATAAAGAGCTTCTTGGCGATAAAGCCTATGATATTTATATCTGTGGACCAAATGCCATGGTAGAAGCGGTAAAAACAACACTTGATAAAGAGGCGATTCAACATGTTAATTTTTACATGGAAAAATTTGTTCCAACTGGTCAGGAAAATGTACAATTATAATTTTTTAAACAGTAAAAATGCTTCACCCCAATAGATTTTCAGGAAAAGTGGCCCTTGTTACCGGTGCTGCTCAAGGAATAGGAAAAACGGTTGCACTTCAACTTTTACAGGAAGCTGGTTCAGTTGTAATGGTCGATCGTTCTCCAATAGTAAATGAAATAGCTTCACAATTGAGTGAAGACCACAAAAATAAAGCACTTCCAGTTGTTGCTGATTTGGAACAATTTTCAGGCTTTCAGTCGGTAGTAGAACAAGCCGTTGCAAAGTTTGGCAGAATAGACATCTTGATTAACAACGTGGGAGGAACAATTTGGATGAAACCTTTTGCAACCTACGAAGAAGATCAAATAGAAAAAGAAATTCGCCGTTCCCTTTTCCCAACGCTTTGGGGCTGTCGTGCAGTTCTTCCGGTAATGTTGGATCAAAAAGGAGGGGTCATTGTAAATGTTTCCTCGGTTGCAACCAGAGGAATTAATCGTGTTCCTTATGCTGCTGCAAAAGGAGGTGTAAATGCCCTTACGGCTGCTATGGCTTTCGAATATGCTGAAAAAAATATTCGTGTGAATGCTGTTGCACCAGGTGGAACCGAAGCTCCGGAACGCTTGATTCCCCGTAATGAAACTCCTGATTCGGAACAGGAAAAAATATGGAGACAAGAAGTGGCGGATCAAACCACCGAATCGAGTTTAATGAAACGCTACGGAACCATTGAAGAGCAAACTTCAGCCATACTTTTTCTGGCATCCGATGAAGCTTCCTATATCACAGGAGTTACAATTCCGGTTGCGGGCGGTGATTTGGGTTAATATAAAAATGAAATAATGTCAAAAATAAAAATGCGGAACACAACACTGAATTACTTGTTTGATGATTTCAAGAAGGAGCAAACATTGGTTTTTTCTAATTCATTAGGAACTGATTTGACGATGTGGGACAAACAAATAGAACTACTTGGACAGGAATTTAATATGCTGCGGTATGATACTCGCGGTCATGGAAAAAGCGAAGCTACCGAAGGGGAATATTCTATTGAAATGCTGGGGAACGATGTATTGGATTTATTGAATTATCTGAAGATTGAAAAAGTAAATTTCTGCGGATTATCCATTGGCGGATTGACCGGACAATGGTTGGGAATTCATGCGCCGGAACGGTTGAACAAACTGATACTTTGTAATACTGCCGTAAAAATTGGAAACAATGAAGGCTGGAATACCCGAATAGAAACGGTTCAAAAAAATGGTTTGGACAGTATCGTTTCAGGAACGCAAGAACGCTGGTTCACACCTGAATTTGTAATCGAAAATAAAGCTGAGGTTGATTCGGTTTTATCAACGTTTGTACAAACCCCATTAGAAGGATATATTTCTTGTTGTGCCGCCGTTCGGGATGCTGATTTTACAAATGAAGTTTCAAAAATTTCGGTGCCAACTTTAATCATTTCAGGTACAGAAGATTTGGTAACAACCGTAAAAGATGGTGATTTTCTAATGGAAAAAATTCCAAATTCGATTTTGGCTGCCTTAAAAACGGCTCATATTTCAAATATTGAAAAGGCTGATGATTTTACAAAACTACTTATTGAATTTATTAAAAATTAAATTATGAAAACAGTTCCACAAATAACAACCGAACAAGCCGCAGCATTCGTAAAAGATGGCGATACCTTATTGCAAGGTGGTTTTGGGATGACGGGAAATCCAGTCCATTTAATGGATGCTTTATCGAAAACTGAAACTAGAAACATCACTTTCATTGGAAACAATGTAGGCGAAGCGGGAATTGGGGGCGGACGTTTGTTGCGAAACGGACAATTAAAAAAAATGATTGGTTCTTTTTTTACCAGTAATCCCGAAGCGGTGAAAGCTGCTCAGGATGGAATTGTTGAATATGAATTGATACCGCAAGGAACTTTGGCGGAAGCCTTAAGAGCCGGAGGGGCAGGAATAGGAGGTTTTTATACGCCAACCGCAGCCGGAACGCCTATTGCGGAAGGGAAAGAGACTAAAATAATTGATGGTGTGGAACAGGTTTTTGTGAAAGGAATTCGTGGAAACGTTGCTTTTATCAGAGCGTGGAAAGCGGATACGGCAGGAAATTTAATCTATCGTATGACAGAGCAAAATTTCAATCGGGCAATGGCAACAGCAGCTGATTTGGTTGTGGCTGAGGTGGAAGAAATTGTGCCGGAAGGCACTTTAGATCCAAATTACATTCACACACCGGGATGTTACATCGATTACTTGGTTCAGGCGACACTTACTTTGGAAGATTTGGGTTCATCGGCATCAGTGAGTAAAGGAAAAAAAGTGAGTGAAGACCGTATGAATATGGCCAAACGCGCGTTACAGGAATTGCAAAAAGGAGATGTAGTCAATTTGGGAATCGGAATTCCAACCTTAGTAGCTGATTTAATTACACTAAAACACGGTGTTATTTTACACACTGAAAACGGAATGTTAGGCGTTGGTCCAGAACCTGTAGACGGCGGAGGGGCAATGAATTATCCTGTTAACGCGGGAAAAATTCCAGTTACGGCAGTACCAGGAAGTAGTTATTTTGACAGTGCCGAATCTTTTGCAATGATACGTGGGAAACATGTTGATATTGCTGTAATGGGCGGTTTAGAAGTGGATGAGCATGCAAATCTGGCAAATTGGGCCGTTCCGGGGCAACCTTTATTGGGAGTTGGCGGAGCAATGGATTTGGCCTCAGGTGCAAAAACGCTGATTATCACGATGAATCACAACAACCGAGATGGAAGTTCTAAAATTGTACCCACTTGTACATTGCCATTAACAACTTTGAATTCGGTAGATATGGTGATTACAGAGTTGGCTGTTTTCAAATATATTGATAACAAACTCACTTTAATAGAATTAATGCCTGGAGCAACATTAGAAGAAGTTCGAGAAAAAACAGAAGCAAAATTTGTGGAACAATTAGCATAAAAAGCGGGATAGAATTGGATTACCTTTAGTTTTTCAATTCTAATGAATCTAATAATAATCGAATGGTAAACAAATTAATACGATACAGTATCGGATCTGATTTAATTATTTATGGATTCAAATGCATCATTGGGTTTTTAATCGGTTATCAATTGTATCTGAGCTTTCCTCAATATGAACTGTATTGGACGATGCTTTCTATTATTTTGGTTATATCGCCCGAAGCAAAAGATGCGCGTCGTTTATCGATTGAACGGTTTAAATCGAACCTAATTGGTTCCGGAATTGGATTGTTTTGTTATTTTATTCATGCCCCAAATGTCTATATGCTATTGTTGGGTATTATACTTTCAATAGCCACTTGTTATTTTTTTAATCTAATGAATGTGGCGCGAACCGCAATTGTAGCACTCATAATTGTATTAATTCATGAACAGACACAAATGTCATGGATAGGAGCTGTGGAACGGTTTATATCGGTTACTACCGGATGTTTCATTGGATTGTCGATAACCATTATTACATCGGCAGTAATTAATTATTGGAGAAAAAAAAGCAAACCTTCCGCAAGAAGAATTATAATTTAAAAGTAATAAAAATGAGTACGGAAGCGTATATAATTGATGGAATCAGAACGCCAATAGGAAGTTTTGGCGGAACACTTTCTGCTGTCAGAGCAGATGATTTGGCGGCAATTGTCATTGCAGCATTAGTAAACAGAAATCCAAATATTCCACCCGATGCGATTGATGATGTCATTTTAGGGTGTCACAATCAAGCAGGAGAAGACAATCGTAATGTGGCTCGAATGGCGTCATTGCTGGCGGGATTACCAGTTACAGTTCCAGGAGAAACGGTTAATAGATTATGTGCATCAGGAATGTCTGCAATTATTGGAGCTTCAAGAGCAATTAAAGCTGGGGATGGCGATATTTTTATTGCCGGTGGAGTAGAGCATATGACACATGGTCCATTGGTGATTTCAAAATCATCAAAAGCGTATGGAACCGATTCTAAAATGGAAGATTCCAGTTTTGGATGGCGTTTTGTAAATCCAAAAATGAAACAAATGTATGGCGTAGATCCTATGGGAATTACCGCCGAAAATTTAGTGGATTTGTACGATATCAGTCGGGAAGACCAAGATTTTTTCGCTTACAATTCACAAATGAAGGCGACCAAAGCGCAAGAAAATGGTGTATTAGCGCAAGAAATTATACCGGTTAGCATTCCGCAGCGAAAAGGCGAACCAATTGTTTTTTCTGAAGATGAGTTCGTTAGAGCCAATACAACTATAGAAACATTGGCTAAATTAAAACCGGTCTTCAAAGCAGATGGAACGGTTACTGCAGGAAATGCTTCGGGATTGAATGACGGTGCTGCAGCTACTTTTATTGCTTCTGAAAAGGCGGTAAAAAAATACAATTTAAAACCGTTAGCCCGAATCGTAAGTTCGGCCGTTGTAGGTGTTGAGCCTCGAATTATGGGAATTGGTCCCGTTACGGCAACGCAAAAAGCATTGGCGAAAGCCGGATTAACATTGAATGATATCGACATTATTGAATTGAACGAAGCCTTTGCAGCACAAGGACTTGCCTGTACAAGAGCTATGGGACTTCAAGACAATGATTCGAGAATTAATGTGAACGGAGGAGCAATTGCTTTGGGACATCCACTGGGAATGTCAGGAACCAGAATAGTTTACAGCGCTGCTTTATCATTGCAACGTTTACAAAAACGATATGCTTTAGCAACCATGTGTATTGGTGTTGGACAAGGGTATGCGGTAATCATTGAAAGAGTTTAAATTATAAAACGCTCGCAATCTAAATAATTTCCAGATGAGCAAAAAAAAGGATATACTTGACGCTGCTCTCAAACTGTTTACAGAAAATGGGGAGCGAGCCACATCTACAAAATCGATAGCTTCTGAGGCGGAAACTTCAGAGGCTTTGATTTTCAGGCATTTTGGTACCAAAGAAAAATTACTGGAGGAGATTATTAGACATGGCTATCAAGAAGCGGCAAAAATAATTTGCAATTATTTGAATGACGAAAACGGATTGCAATACATTTTGAAAATTGTTGAGGTTCCCCGAATTTTGGTAGATTCTCATCCCAATTTTTGGAAAATGCAACATAAAATCATTGCGTTAAATTCTCTTTCTCAAAAATACCACGATATTTTCATGAAGCCTTGTTACGAAAAACTAACAGTAGCTTTTTCGAAATTGCAGTATGAAAATCCAACTTTGGAAGCCGAATTGCTACTGATTTATATCGATGGAATGTGGAAACATTTTGCATCGCAACAATTGGATTCCAAAACCGAAAGTGCCCTCACGAAATTATTACAGCAGAAATATAAAGATGTAAATTAAGGTAAAAAACAAAAAAACTACATAGACAATAAATTAAGTTTTATCGTCTGGAAGTAATTGTTGATCCACCAGAAGCTACTAACACAAAAAGTACAGCCAATTCTATATCATCCAATGTTCTAACAGCCTACTAGATTGAATCTGAACTGAGTGGTCAATATCTCCGGAATTTACAATGTACGATGTGTATTGGTATAGGAATGAGTTATGCGGTGGTTATTAAGAACACAACATTTAGCATTTAGACTATTTTTTAAATAAAAAATTATAAAAAGAGTAGTTCCAAAGAATTAAGAACTATCGTTTTAGTTTACCGTGCTATCCACAGGCAATATAGATAATAATGATATCAACAGGACTAATTATGAAAAATAAACTAAATTTCTATGAAGAATAACAATCAAATTAAGAAGTCGATTTCATTAGAAAAATATGGGATTAAAAATGTACACGAAATTATTCATAATCCTTCCTACGAGCAGTTAGCCAATTATGAGTTAGATCCTAATTTAATAGGTTATGAAAAAGGACAAATTTCTCAACTCGATGCCGTGAATGTTATGACTGGGGTTTTTACGGGTAGATCGCCAAAAGACAAATATATTGTTAAAGATAACATTACTGAAAATACTATTTGGTGGACTTCTGAAAAAGCACCGAATGACAACAAGCCAATTACACAAAATACTTGGAATGCATTAAAAAAAACTACAATTAATCAATTATCCGGTAAAAAAATATATATAGTTGATGCTTTTTGTGGAGCCAATGAAAATACACGTTTAAAGGTACGCTTTATTATGGAAGTTGCTTGGCAAGCTCATTTTGTGACTAACATGTTTATTCGTCCTACGAAAGCAGAATTAGAAAATTTTGGTGAGCCGGATTTTATTGTAATGAATGGTTCTAAAACTTCATTTAAAGATTATACTAATCACGGATTGAATTCGGAAGTATATGTTGCTTTTAATTTGACTGAAAAAATGCAATTAATTGGAGGTACTTGGTATGGAGGAGAAATGAAAAAAGGAATGTTCTCCATGATGAACTATTATTTACCATTACAAGGAATTGCATCGATGCATTGCTCTGCTAATAAAGGAAAAGAGGGTGATGTTGCTGTTTTCTTTGGATTATCTGGTACAGGAAAAACAACATTATCAACAGATCCGAAACGGGAATTAATTGGAGATGATGAACACGGTTGGGATAACGACGGTGTTTTCAATTTTGAAGGTGGATGCTATGCTAAAACTATCGATTTAAGCAAAGAAAATGAGCCTGATATTTACGATGCTATAAAAAGAGATGCTTTATTGGAAAATGTAACCTTAGATAGTAAAGGGATTATAGATTTTAAAGATGGCTCGGTTACTCAAAATACAAGAGTTTCCTATCCAATTAATCATATTCAAAATATTGTAAAACCAGTTTCCAAAGCTGGACATGCTAACAAAGTTATATTTTTAACAGCTGACGCTTTCGGAGTGATGCCACCAGTTTCAAAACTAACACCAGAGCAAACTAAATATTATTTTCTTTCTGGATTTACTTCAAAATTAGCGGGGACGGAACTTGGAGTTACGCAACCAGAGCCTACATTTTCAGCTTGTTTTGGAAAAGCATTTTTATCATTGCATCCAACAAAATATGGAGAAGAGCTGGTAAAAAAAATGAAGCAGCACCATTCCACCGCTTATATGGTAAATACAGGTTGGAATGGAACAGGAAAAAGAATTTCTATTAAAGATACTAGGGCTATTATCGATGCAATTCTTGACGGTTCGATCGAAAAAGCAGAAACCAAAATAATTCCAGTTTTCAATTTAGAAGTACCAACGTCTCTAGATAATGTAAAGCTTGATATTTTAGATCCTAGAAATACTTATGCGAATGTTTCTGAATGGAATAATAAAGCAATTGATTTAGCCTCTCGTTTTATTAAAAACTTTAAACAATACACTGATAATGAAGAAGGTGTAAGTTTGATAAACGCTGGTCCACAAATTCAAAAAATAGAAATTTAGATTTTTGATAAAAAAAAGCATATAAATCTATAAAAAAAATATTATTATGAGTAAAGAAAATTAAGAAGTGAAGCTTTGGCTTACCATGCCTAACTGCAACCCGGAAAGATAAAAATCGGATCAACAAAACCGTATGTAGCCCAACGTGATTTGGGACTAGCCTATTCTCCTGGAGTGTCTGAGCCTTGTTTGGCGATACATGAAAATAAGGTGATTTTTAATAGACACTGATATACCCAGTATACCATTTCATAATGACTACTACGTTAGAGATTGATTGAATAATATTTAATGAATATAGTTATATTATATCTAAAATTAAAAGAGGTTGTTATCTTGAACAACCTCTTAATTTTCTATTGTCAAGATGTTTATTACTAAAAAGTCATGTTCTAAGTGATAAAAAAGGTTTTGGCATGAAATACGTTTTTCTTGTATTTTCTAGTTTGCTCGATTCGATACATATTATACGGAATAAAAAAATCAACTTGTTTTTTTTCAGGTAATTAATAATTTTATTCGCACCACAGTTCATATTTTTTTTAGATACAACCAATTAAGACATCAAAGACTTAATTACTCAAAAAGACATTCCTTTTTCCAATTCTAAAATCGAGGTGTGAATAAAATCATTAAACACCAGTTTTTGTTGCCCCAAAAATTAACCAACAGGGAATAACTTGAAACTGCTTTAGGAGGAAATATATTATCTTACAACACGATAAGCCCGCAATTCTCATTGCAAGGAAATACACCCGCAGAAACCTTTTCAGGAAAACCCATAGCCATAAATGTTTATAAAATGCATTTTTACGAAAAGAAAACTTTGAGAACATCAGCAAACCAACAAAATAGGTGTAACGGTTGTATTTGATATTGAAAAAGCAAAAACCCAATACCTGTTTTTCTCCTGTATTGGATTTTTATAGCTTCAAACTATCCATGCTTTATTTTGATAATATCATAACAGCCTCACTTTTAAATCAATTCCTTAATATGGAACCTTTTATTATAAAAGAATCGTTTTAGGAGTAGTACAGCAAGTTATTAGTGAGTAATATTTGTTTTTAACCAAAAATTTACGTCATCAAACATTTGTTTATTGACAGTATGGCCCTCATCGTATTGATGGAATTCGGGTTTTATACCCTTTGTTTGAAGATACGATACGGCATCAGCTGCAAAAGGAAAATGAAGTACCGCATCTTGTCTGCCATGGGAAACGAAAACTTTAAGTTTATCTAAACGTTTTTCATCCGCAATAAGAGGTTTAACTTCCGGAAGCAGCCTGCCGCTCATTACAGCGATTCCTTTTATTTTTTCAGGTTCAGTAAGAGCCACGCTGTAACTCATTATACCTCCCTGGCTGAAGCCCATCAAATAAACCTGTTTATCATCAAAATCAAGTTCATTTTTCAGACTTTCAATAAAATCAAGAATAGTTACTCTGGCAGCTTCGGCCTGCTGCTCGTTGATCTGGGGGTGTCCACCGGTAAAATTTACCTGAAACCAAGCAAAACTTTCCGGTCCCAGAGTAAGTGGCCCACGTGCTGATACTACTAAAAAGTTGTTCGGCAGGTCGTTGGCAAAAGAAAAAAGATTTTGCTCATTTCCACCCACCCCATGTAATAGTAACAGTAAAGGCGGATTTGTTGTTTTGGTTTTTGGCTGTCTCACAAGGTAATGCAGCGTTGTTTTTTCTTTGCTGGAATTCATAATGGTAAAACTAAAAATTGAAATTAAAATTAGGATGCTAAAGCATATCCAAAAAATTTTTTTTTATCATCATGCCTTATCTATTTTTATAGAAAGCATATTGAGTGATCCGGCTACTATGGCGTCATTAAAAACAGTAGCCTTTTCGTCTTTTTCCCTCAGAGCGAGTGTGTAAAGCATCGGAATGTAGTGTTCAGGAGTGGGCACGGCAAGCTGGAACTCACGTCCCTGTTTGTCGAAATTGATAAGAGACTGGTGATCATTCTCTAGAATCATTTTTTTTATTTTTTCATTCGCAATATGAGCCCATTCGTAAGCATATCCGGGTAGCATCATTTTATCCCATGCTGCCAATTGTAAATTGTGTACCGAGTTACCGCTTCCAACAATTAGAACACCTTTGCGTCTTAATGCTGCCAGCTCTTTTCCCAATTCATAATGATAAGAAGTAGGTTTGGTATAGTCAATGCTCATTTCGACAATAGGAATTTCGGCATTGGGGTACAGGAATTTTAAAACTGTCCAACAGCCATGATCTAGCCCCCATTCATTGCTCAACCCTATAGAGGTTGAAGTGATTAGTTTTTGTGTTTCCAATGCGAGCTCCGGGCTTCCAGGTGCAGGATATTGAACGTCAAAAAGTGCCTGAGGAAAACCTCCAAAATCATGAATAGTTTCTGGTTTTTGCATTGCCGTTACAAAAGTACCCTTGGTTTCCCAGTGAGCTGATATACAAAGAATAGCCCTTGGTTTTGGCAATGTTTTGGCCATCTGCTGAAAACCTTGGGTAAAACTGTTATTGGTCAGAGCATTCATCGGATTACCGTGTCCAAGAAAAAGAACGGGCATTCTTTCTGTAGGACTAAAAGGATTCGTAGCTGTTTTAAGGGAGCTGAGCTGCATTGCTGCAGCTCCCAGTGGTAAAATAGCCATGGTTTTAAGAAAATTTTTTCTATCCATTTTTATGCTTTATTTATTTTCCTACTATTTGGTCCATATAGGATTTATTATCCCAGAAAAGATATTCTTCCTGCATTACACCGTTTTCCCAAACTCCGATGGTTGCCATTGGAATTTTGAATTTCTTACCCGTAGGCTGTATAAAAGTACCATCTCCTGCGGGCATAGGCTGTGTAAACGTACCTTCCATATAACCCATTACGGCAGTAATATTGCCTGAGCCAATTTTAAAAGGATGCTCTTTAATACGGGTGTCTGGAGCATATACAAACATAGCATCAAGAGTTTTGATATGCTGCTCCAGACCCACCTCAGTATGACCGTCAGGAAAGTGTACCTTAATATTTTTTGCATGGCTTTCGTGCAGACGTGTCCAGTCACGGTTACTGAAAACCGTATAGTCTAAAGTGTCAAAAGTTTCAAGGTGTTTCGCTACTTGAGCGTTAGCAGCGGTAAGCTCTTTAATTTGTTTTACCAAAGATGCCTTATCTTCTTTTTTTTGTGCAAAAGCTGTAGTACTCAGAGCTGTAAAAACAAGTATTGCACCAGCTACCTGTCTTGTAATTGAATTTTTCATAATGTATCATTTTTATAATGCAAAGTTGGGACTTAATGACAAGGTTGGGGTAACACTTTTCGGAAGAAAGGTTGTGTTTTTAGGAAAGCTGCTTCTGAATTTCGTCCCTGAATTCCGTTGGAGTTAAACCTGCTTTACGCTTAAAGGCATGGGTAAAATAGGTTTTTTCATTAAAACCAAGTTCATAACCTATTTCAGCCACATTTTTGTCGGTGGACATAAGAAGATTCTTGGCCTGAGTAAGTTTACGGATTTCGATAATTTCCGAAACGCTCTGCTGTAATATATTTTGGCAAATTAGGTTCAGGTTGCGCGAAGTCATGAAAAGTTTATCGGCATAAAAATTTACATCCTTTGGTTCTTTATAATGTTCTTCCAATAATTGTAGAAAATTTTTAAAAGTGCTGCTTTGTATTTTTTTAGACTCATCATCGTTCAGATTGAGTTTTCGGCGTTCAGATTCTATCATGGTAAAAAGGGCACTTAGTAATTGTTTGATTACGGCCAGGTCAGGAGCATCCTGCTGGTATTCATCATAAATTATTTTACATATAGTGTCTAACTTCTCAAAACATTTATTGCTCTGCATTGAGATGTTGGCTTTATCATGGAATGATGCATAAAGGCTAAAGGTAGTTTCTGCGATAAATTCACTTTTGAACCTTAATACCCACATATCACATTGGCCATCTTTAAGAAGCGGCTTGATACGATGGATTTTTCCCTGAGTTACAAAACTAATAAAAGGCGCGTCCATCAAGCGAGATTTGAAATCTATAAAATGTTCCAGCTGACCTTGTCCACCGATAATTAGTTCTTCAAAATTGTGGGCATGGGGCTCATTCACAGAATGCATTATCTTCTCAGATTCTGCAGCTGTAATGCGAAACATTTTAAATATTTCCGTCATGGTTTGTTTTCTAAGGATATGTTAAAGGTAATTATATTTATAATAAGTTCTAGCTGATCATCATTTTTGCAAGGATGAATTAGACTCTTGTTGTATTGAGTTAAACATGTTGCAAAGCATTTTAGACCTCTTTACAATGGGACGCTAATCATTAATAAGTCATTCGATAAGGCTTCCGGAACAAAAGTACTTGAAGATGGAGAAGCAGACCTCGTAGCGTACGGCGTACCATTTATCGCAAATCCTGATCTTGTAAAGAGATATCAGTTAAGTACAGATTTAAATACTCCAGATTCCTCAACTTTTTACACTACAGGTGAAAAAGGTTATACTGATTATCCTTTTTTATCTTAAATAAACTGATTTAAAAATTATGGTGAATAATATTTTACCTATGAGCATAAGTAGGAATGTTTAATAAAATCCTCTACATGTTTTAGTGTAGTTTCATATCGTTTTGAGGTACTGGATGCATATTCTTTGTCAATTAATGCCTCCATTCTTTTATTATGGTCTTGAAAAATAGGAATCAACATTCTTTTTTTTTCTTTCACACCCATAAACTTGTTTTTGAAACTATTGGCAAAAATTTCTTGATTGTTGTTAATCATTGACTTTTCGGTTTCATAAACTTTGTTTCTTAGAATATCTAGATAACTATTAATTGTACGGGCTTCCTCTGAATTGCCTTTAATTTTGCCTGCTGCTACTGACCATTTTGAATTTTTAACATACTTTGATGTGCTAATTTCAATTCGAACTCCGTCAATCGTAATTCTTAAATAGATCGGTAGTAAACCGTTTTTTAATGCTCTAGAACTTTTTGTATAAAAAAGTATTGCAATTTTGTTTTTCATAATGTGGTGACTTTTGAAGTTATTAAATTTCGACTTTAAATATTCTATTGTCAAGATGTTCAGTATTCAAACCCCTTATTAAACAAGGTCTAATCTGAAAATCGGGGACATTTTTTTTAAATTAATTTATGTCCCCGAATTTGCACCCTTACGATTATGATTTAATGATGATATTTGAAATTAATAAAAACGAAAAAGCCTGTAAATCCTAAGATTTACAGGCTTTTGGTTTCAATTGAAAATGAATTTGTGGAGTCGCCTGGATTACAATCGAACACCTTATACAAATCTTAACTTTTTTTGATAGCTTAAAATTATGAATTAATGTATTGATTTTAAGTATTTTAAGTAATTTTTTTTTTGATGATTACTTTTTAAGTTTAAAATGTTTAACTACGTGTTTTTAACGTTTTTTAATAATTCTAAGTTTTTTAAAGGTAAAAAGTTGTAACTAAAGGAGGCGTGAGAGTTCGACTGTCGAACTCTTTTTTACAGTTGAACACTTTACAAACATTTTGGTTTCATCCCTCATAATATTTCCGGTTTATTGATAAACTGTTGCTACTAATATTTCGCAGGAAAGTAGGAGCGGAGTTCTCTCCGCTAAGATAATAGTTTCTTGGTTCAATTCCTTGATAGCTTGTGCTACAACACCGATGGGATAAACATTTGTCTATTCGCCGACAATCCGGAGGATATGCTCATCTCCTTCCTTAAATGCGTTGCTTTGGACAAGTACATGTTTCATACCGTTCAAATCCTGTCCCGAAAGGGAAGTACTGAATAGTTGCGCCCGCTGGAGCATCCTGATATAGGTATCTGGTTCGCTCCTTCTGGTCAATTGCCTTAGTCCTCCAAGATAATCCTCCCGGAATACAGTTGGGATGATAATCTTTGACTGCCCTTCCTTTACTAGCTCGGCGTTCATCATCACCCGTGCAATCCTTCCGTTTCCATCTGGAAAAGGGTGTACCTCACTAACCAAAAACATCATATAGGCTGCCTTTGCAAAAGGATGTGCCAATCCCCGGTAAAAATCAAAGCCCCGGATAAGTGTGCCCCTTACAAGGTTGTAATCTACAAACTCAGTGTCCCCAGCTCTGTTGTTGCGATCTTTAAAAGTTCCTGGATTTTTGTTGGGCCTGGCACTGAGCATGATCTTATGCCGGTATAGGAGTATTGTTATCAGTTCTTCCGCGTCTTTTGGCGTTATGGACATTTCCTGCCGATTGCTAACGATTTGGTAAGTACCCAATACATCATGGGAATCCTCGTCCCTTGCCGGCAGGGGCTTTTGTGTCTCTATGATCCTACGTGCATCTTCCACCTCAAACCGTGTCCCTTCAATAAAATTTGAGAAATACGCTTCATAAAACGCAAAATTGCGGAATAATTCCTGGGTTGTATTCTTGTCCGGGATATCAGCAAATGTCCTTTGCTGAAGTTCCACGAATAGCTTTTCGAAAAGGTTGAGCCTGTCCGGATCGTAAGGATGCCCGAATGCCCTGGCAATAGCTATCGGGGAGGTCAGGATCTTGGAATTTCGCGTGGCGAGCATAGAGCCTATTACGGCATTAAGTTTGTTGAATTCCTTTTCCATGCCAAGTACCTCACTAATTTCACGTGCTTTGTCGCGCAGTGCATTCAGCCCATCCTCTCCCTGGACACGGACTATAGTTTCCAGTTTATCTTCAATTTGCCTGCGCTCCAGGGTTTTTGATTCTTCACCTGACTTTCTGGATTCCTGGAAGTTCTCAATCATGGCCCTTTCCTTTTGCGCAACATATAATCCATCACTCATTGGATTATCCCCGGCAATTGGAGGATGCCCTTTTACGATATTCAGGGTAATGCCCGGTAATTTCACTTTTCTTTCGTATGTGTAGGTCAGGAAGATGTCCCCTGTTTTGGTAGGGGCAAATTCAAGGGCGGAACGGTGACTTAATAAAATCCCCGGATAGAGATGCCCTATAATTCGAAACAGGCTACGCCGTATAATGACAGATGGGTCTTCCTCCAGATTTGGGGTATATATTTTCGGGGCTATTTTCCTGATATGCCCCTCTTTTAAGAGTCTTGAAATAGCCCTGCTGATTTCTGGGTTGCTGGATGAAAATATAATCTCCTGCAGATGCAATGATTTACCTTTTTCCATGATTATATGCCTACAAATTTTTCAAGGCAATTTAAGTATATTACCCCATAGTGACAAATTTTTGATGATAAAATATTGGTTTTTTACAAATTTTTAGCGCTATATGTGATTAGGTATTTAATTTATTAAGATTATAAAAACAAATATTACGATTAAATACAAATTTTTAATGCTAAATTAATTGTATATACAAAAAAATATAGATAGTGAAGAAAATAATTCTCCTTTTCTTCATCTGGGTGGCAAATAGTTCTTCCTCGTAATCTTCTCCCAGAAAAAATGTGGTCAATATCACTGGAATTTGCACTTTTGGCAAAGACTAAAAATTTAAGGCTGTTGATGTGAAACGTAAGGCTTCCCATTGCTTTGCCTTCGGTACTGCTATATACGTTTAAGCTTATGCGTCCAAACAATTGTACGATTGCACCTTTCTTAAGCCATTGTGCCGTTTTTGAATTGAGCCAATAGGAACAATTGATGTAGGTTGTAACTTCTCTTACTTCGGTACTTCTTTTAGGCTTGTAGCTGTCATTGATAGCAATACTAAAATTGACTACTTCTTTGTCGCTGTTAACTTTGTTAACTACTGCGTCAGCTGTTACTCTTCCTGTGATTTCCATAACTTGATTTTTTAATAATTAATATTGTTTACATTTCTTTTCCTTTAGCCATCTGTCCCTCAAAATATTTTCAAAAGGAAAAACGGAGAAAAAGAAAGCAAGAAATAAGTGGCTTAAGAATGTGTAGAGCTATAAGTCCCGAAGGGTGACAAGTGCAACGCAGCCATTATGCGCTTGCAACATTCCTAAGACACTATCTTAGCTGCCTTTTAGTCCGTTTCGAACGAAAATATTACTTAAAATTTCTAAAAAAAATCTTATGTTTTCGGAATTAGGTATACGGGCATTTTAATAGGAATAAGAACAGTAGTATACAGTATGCAAATAACCATCACTTGATTCTTACCTATAGAAAATATTGGACTGCCAATGGTTGTGATTAAATTCATTGATTTATTAGTGAATATTTAAAGTTGAATCTGAATATTGTAGAATCTGTTTTAACTCACCAAATTCAATAATTTGAAACGAGGAGTGCAATAAATTTTTTAAAAAAGTCATTTTTTTTTAGGATAAATAGCGAACTATCCATTGGTTGCTCTGCATTCTTTTTCATACTTAAGAAAAACACAATATTATTCTTGATTTTATGCGCTCAACTCATCAGCCTATTCAGTTGAAACATCCTGTTTTTGCTTATTGATTTTCGTTCTTTTTCTATTTTATTGCTTAAAATATGTTGATATTCAGTATTGTAAAAAAATAGTTATAAATATTTTTTTATAAATTTAAAACATGTAGTAATAAAAACTATTTTTGTACAATCGATTGTATTTTTCTATGTCTTGTTTTGTGGGATGATATTTTACCAATCGGAATAGAGGATTTATGGAATAAATAATTTAATTATTAATTTTAATTTTTTTACAAACTTATATGAACGAATCAATTAAATCGATTGGAAGTTACCGTTGGACAATTTGCGGACTACTTTTTTTTGCTACAACAATTAATTATTTAGATCGACAGGTATTAAGCCTTTTAGCTCCCAGTTTGTCAAAAGAATTTAATTGGACAAATACTGACTATGCCAATATTACTGCTGTGTTCCAATTTGTGTATGCTTTTTCAATGTTGTTTGCAGGCAGATTAATTGATAAGTTGGGGACTAAATGGGGGTTTATGCTTTCCATAATAGTCTGGTCCGCTGGTGCCATAATGCATGCCTATGCAATCCCAATTGGAGGTGTTTTTTCAAATGTACTAACTTGGGTAGGAATTAGTGCTGTTCCGGTTTCAATTGCAGGTTTTATGCTTTCAAGAGCGATTTTAGGTTTCGGGGAATCCGGAAATTTTCCAGCGGCAATTAAGGCAACTGCTGAATATTTTCCTAAAAAAGAAAGGTCATTCGCAACAGGTATTTTTAATTCCGGATCAAATATCGGAGCTATTTTAGCACCATTAACAGTTCCATGGATTGCTGTAAACTGGGGATGGCAAACTGCTTTTATTCTTGTTGGTGCTATTGGTTTTATATGGATGTTTTTCTGGTTTATATTTTATGAAAAACCAGAAAAACAAAAAAGATTATCTAAAATAGAGTATGATTATATTAATGCCGGACATGAATCTGAAATTGTAAATCAAGAAGTTTCGAATCAAGGAAAAGTGGCTTGGTTTAAACTATTAGGATATAGACAAACATGGGCATTTGTATTTGGTAAATTTATGACTGATGGTGTTTGGTGGTTCTTTTTGTTTTGGTTACCAAAGTATCTAGAAGCTCAAT
Organism: Flavobacterium gawalongense; assembly: GCF_007097265.1. GTDB lineage: Bacteria > Bacteroidota > Bacteroidia > Flavobacteriales > Flavobacteriaceae > Flavobacterium > Flavobacterium gawalongense. The sequence goes on from NZ_VJZP01000006.1 coordinate 36,072, forward strand.
TTGGGATGGTAAAAACGGATATTGTATTTCCTATTGCAGTGCTCTACAGTATGACGATGATTGGTAGTATCGCTGGCGGATGGTTTCCCATATATTTCATTAAAAAAGGACACAATCCATATGACGCAAGGATGAAGGCAATGTTATTCATAGCATGCTTTCCTGTAGTTGTATTGTTTGCTCAACCATTAGGGTATATTAGCTTTTGGATACCTGTTTTACTTATTGGTGTTGGTGCCTCTGCTCATCAGGCATGGTCTGCTAATATTTTTACTACAGTTTCTGACATGTTTCCTAAAAAAGCGATTGGTTCTGTAGTTGGTATAGGAGGAATGGCTGGTGGAATTGGAGGAGTACTGATAACTAAATTAGGAGGTGCATTATTTGATTATTATGAAGGATTAGGACATATTCAAACTGGTTATACTATTATGTTTGGTATTTGTGCTTTGGCTTATCTAACTGCATGGGGTATTATGAAAACGTTGGTTCCTAAATATAGCCCAATAACAGACTTATAATAAGCAAAAAAGGTTATATAAAGTAATTTAATAACTTTATAAGAATAAAAGAGTAGTCTAAGTTTCTTGTAAAGAGTTAAATAAAATAAGAATACTAATTGATTAAAATTTTTAAATTGAAAAAAGTAATCACTTTTGGCGAAATAATGTTACGTCTTTCAACAGAAAGGCATTTGCGTTTTGAGCAAGCAAAGGCATTTACGGCTACCTATGGTGGAGGTGAATTTAATGTGGCAGTTTCTTTAGTTAATTATGGTGTAAATGCAGAGTTTGTAACAAGGCTTCCCAATAATGAAATTGGTGCTTGTGCGCTAAAAGAAATGAGGAAAATGAACGTAGAATCTAAAAATGTAATTTATGGAGGAGAACGTTTAGGAATCTATTTTCTTGAAACTGGTGCAGGGACTAGAGGGAGTAATGTAGTTTATGACCGTGCTCATAGTTCCATGGCAACCATTGAAAAGGGAGCTATTGATTGGGAAAAAGTTTTAGAAGGAGCTACATGGTTTCATTGGAGTGGGATTACACCCGCTATATCTGAGAGTGCAGCTGAAGCATGTTTAGAAGCGGTTAAAATAGCTCATAAATTAGGTTTAACTATTTCATGCGATTTAAATTACAGATCTAAATTATGGCAATATCGTAAAACACCAAGTGATGTTATGCCTGAACTATTGCAATACAGTAATGTGATTTTGGGAGATATTGATACGGCTTATTTTATGTTAGGAGAAGCTAAAGTAAATCCTAATTATCAAGATGAAAAAACACTTCCTGCTTTGTATACTAAGTTGTTTGAATTATGCCCAAACTTAAAAACAGTGGCAACTACATTACGTTATTCTGTAAGTGCTTCTCATCAAAGAATTGGAGGTGTTTTATTTGACGGAAAAACTATTTATAATGCAGCTGTAAAAGAAGTGACTCCCGTGGTAGACCGTGTAGGTAGCGGAGATGCTTTTATGGGTGGATTAATTTATGGTTTGTTGGAATATCCAAATAATGATCAAAGAGCTTTAGATTTTGCAGTTGCAGCTTGTTGTTTAAAACATACAATAGCAGGAGATTACAATTTAGTTACCTTAAAAGAAGTTGAAAATATGCTAGATGGTGATTCCGCCGGATTAGTTTCAAGATAAATAAAAAATTATGGCAAAATATTCAAGAATAGAAGTAGCAAGTGTAATGGCAGCAACGGGAATGGTTCCTTTGTTTTTTCATACCGATGTTGAACTAGGAAAAAAAATTGTAAAAGCCTGTTATGATGGTGGAGCACGTCTAATGGAATTTACCAGTAGAGGTGATTTTGCTTTTGAAATTTTTGGAGCGCTTAATAAATATGCATTAGCAGAATTACCGGGAATGATCTTGGGGGTTGGTTCTATAACTGATGCAGCGGCAGCTTCACTTTATATGCAATTAGGAGCTAATTTTATCGTAACTCCAGTTTTAAGAGAAGATATTGCTATTGCTTGTAACCGTCGAAAAGTATTGTGGTCTCCGGGCTGTGGTTCGCTTACTGAAATTGCACGAGCAGAAGAATTGGGTTGTGAGATTGTAAAATTATTTCCAGGAGATATCTACGGACCTAATTTTATAAAAGCAATAAAAGGGCCTTGTCCTTGGACTAGCATCATGCCTACTGGAGGTGTATCAACTTCGGAAGAAAACTTAAAAGGTTGGTTTGATTCAGGAGTTACTTGCGTAGGAATTGGATCTCAACTTATTTCTAATGAAATCTTGGCAAATAAAGATTATGATGGATTGAAGCTGAAAGTACAAGAAACCTTAGCTATAATTGATAAAATCAGAAATAAGTAAACCTTAACATTTCATTGCATTTTTAACTATTCTAATTCGTTAGAATTAGTTGAAATATATGGGCTTACTATAAAATAAAGTGAAATACAAAACCATTCTTGAATCAGAGTGGATATAAGATGTTTTAGATTTTTTTAGTTTTTTATTCGGGGCTATAAGGGTAGTCTAAGCCCCGATTTATTTTTCTAAACAAATTCACCAAAATAAACAAATAAAAATATGGATTTTAATTTATCACCAGAATTAAAAAAAGATGCAGTTTTTGAAAAAATTGCTAATTTCTTAAAAGAAGAAAATTTTACAGTTATTACGCAGGATCAAACTAGGCCATGGGGTGGTTTTTTTGTAATTGATGAAAGTGAAGCAAAATCTTTTGCCGTAAAATTTTTTCCACATCTTGAAATGTCGCAGATTCAGATTACAAATAAGTTAAGTCCTAAGATTTTGGTTGTTGCCCCAAATAAAAGATTGTCTTGGCAATATCACTTTAGAAGATCTGAAATTTGGAAAATACTTTCTGGCATTGTAGGTGTAAAGACAAGTGCCACTGATGAAGAAGGGGAGATTCAGAAACTTGCTCCTGAAACTTTTATTAAAATGGAAAAAGGAGAGCGTCATCGCTTAATTGGTTTGGACTCTTGGGGGATTGTAGCTGAAATTTGGCAACACACAGATCCGGAAAACCCATCTGATGAAGATGATATTGTTCGTTTACAGGATGATTTTGGAAGATAAGGATTTAAAGTACATGGTGTATGGTGGTTTTAAATTTAGTAAGCTGATTTAATAATTTGGGATTCTAATTAGGAAAAGTGTGATGTTAAACAAGCTGCACTTTTTTCAATTAGAATCAAATACAAACCAAAATTATCAGGCATGAAATAAAAAATTGTATCGGATGTAGGTACTCACTAAATAAAGAATTAAAAAGATTTATATCAATAACGAATTTTTTTTATAGTTTTTTAATAAATCACAAAAAAGGTTTGTCAGTTTATTTTCACGGAACGGGAAGTTTTACTTTTAATAGATATTATTAGAGTGTTTATTATAAGGACATTATTTATTTACATAAATAAAATATAACTATTTGGTTTCCATATATTGGCTAAATTAAAACCGCTAAGTGCACTATACTTTATTTTAAAAATTAGATTTGGATTGAGTTAAATAACAAATTTTAGTATTTCCCCTTATAATTTTTCCTTTTTATTCATTATTTTTGAAAGTCATAATACGAACACTAAATTCATTTTAAACTACTTGGAGAAAGAAATGTAATGAAAAGCAAACAGTTAATTTGGGTTCTATTTTTTTTGGTTACCTGTTTCTCTCATGCCCAATTTTCAAATTTAAAGTTTGAAAATTTCGATACATCAAAAGGGCTTTCGAGTAGTACCTGCGTTGATATCTTTCAGGATCGTGAGGGTTTTTTATGGTTTGGAACCATTGATGGTCTTAATAAATACAATGGTTATGAATTTGAAGTTTACCGAACTATTCTGGACGATCCACATTCAATCAGTAATAATAGAATAAATGTAATAACTGAAGATGGTTATGGACGTTTGTGGATTGGAACCGGTAATGGATTGAATGTTTTTGACAAGAATACAGAGCAATTCTATAAGATTGATTTATATCAGAAGAAGGCAGGCGAAGCAAATTTCCGTGAAGTTATAAATGGTCTTCTGTACCATAAAAAAACGAATACGCTTTGGGTAGTTTCTAAAAATGGTGTTATTAAATTGTTGCTGGACAATACTGGAGGCGGTTCTTATGATACCATTAAGTTTACACATTATATCCATAATCCAAAAGATAAAGGATCGATAGACAGTGATGATGTAACTAATGTTATAGAAGACAATAGTGGGAATATATGGTTAGGAACTAAAGGAAACCATTTACATAAGTATAATCCTAAAACTAATAATTTCATAAGATTTCCAATCGATTTCAAAGGCAGTCAATATTTGAATCATTTGCCTAAGCAAATTCTTGTAGACAAGGAAGGGGATTTTTGGATAGGAAATGATATCTCCCATTTATTTTTGTTTGATACTAAGAAACGGAGTTTTAGAGATATTTCCCCTGAGAATAAAAGTATTCCAATTTTTCACCTTTATCAGGACAAAAAAGGCATTGTTTGGGTTTCTACGGATGGAGGTGGAATTTTTCTGATGGACAAAAAGAAAGGTTTGCTCCAGCACCTGAAATACAATCCTTATGATCCTTTTTCATTGTCAAACAATCAGCCTTCAAAAGTTTTGGAGGATAAAAACGGGATTTACTGGATTGCCACCTATAATACCGGGGTTAATAAATTAGCAATGTCTAAAACCTCTTTTGGGCATTATTTTTATAAAAAGGAAAGTAATGAAGGGCTGAGTGCTAAAATCGCACAATCGGTGTTACAGGATAGTAAAAAGAGAATTTGGATTGGTACTGATGGTGGTGGTTTGAATCTTTTTGATGAGAAAAATGGTACTTTTAAGCATTTCAGGGCAAGACCAGGAGATCCCAATTCGTTGAGTTCAGATAAAATTGTATATCTGTTGGAAGGGGATAATGGTGTTTTATGGGTATGTACTTGGGATAGTGGATTGAACAAGTTTTATACCGATACAGGAATCGTTAAATCATATCAATACAATCGGAATAATCCTTTCTCAATAGGGCAAAACACTGTTTGGAGTGCCGAAAAGGATTTTCAGGGAAGGTTGTGGTTGGGTACTTCAACCGCAGGTTTAAATTTGTTTGATCCTGTTAATGAAAAATTCTACCAATACAAGAATATTCCGGGTGATTCGCAAAGCTTAATAAGCAATTTTGTGTTTTCAGTTTTTATTGATTCAAAAAACCGCCTTTTTACTGGTACCTCACAGGGATTATCTTTTACGGTGTTGAACAAACTAAAAGGAGACATCCCTAAAAAAATAAAATTCACTGAAATCAAAATAAAAAACATTCAGGGTAACCGGATTAATTATATAACCGAGGATTATAGAGGAAATATATGGGTTGGAACCGATATGGGGTTATATGAACTAGATCCTGAATTAAATTTGAAACATTCCTATTCTTCGCTGAACGGATTGCCTAATAATTTAGTTGTGGGTATACAGGAAGATAATAACAGGAATTTGTGGATCACCACGAAGGGAGGTTTGTCATTACTTAATCCCAAAACACAAACTTTTAAAAATTTCAATGCTCATGACGGATTGCAGGGAACTGAATTTCAAAGTAAATCGATAGCCAAAATTCAAGACGGTCGTATTATTGTGGGGGGGATAAATGGCTTTAATATTTTTAATCCCAACAATATTTCATTAAAATCAAATATTGTAAACCCGGTTATAACTGAAATAAGGTTGTTCAATAAGAAAATAAATGCGGGTGATACCGTTAATGGCAGAATACTCTTAAATAAATCTGTAACAAAGATTAAAGAAATAGAACTTAAGTATGATGAAGGATACATTTCTTTCAGTTTTGTGGCGCTGAATTACCAAAACCCGGAACGGGTTAAATATGCCTATAAGATGAATGGGTTGGATGAGAATTTTATTAATGCAGGAAATAGTAGGATTGCCAATTATTCTAATCTGGAACCGGGGAATTATACTTTTGAAGTGATGGCTTCTGTCGACGGGCAGTGGGAGCAGGCTAGAAAATCTTCTATTCGAATTACGGTACTGTCACCGCCTTGGAAAACTTGGTGGGCTTATAGCATTTATGTGTTGGCGTTTGTTTCGGTACTTTGGTTCTCCATATATTATTATACTAAAAAGGTAAGAGAAGACAAAGAGCAGGAATTAGATCAAATGAAATTAAACTTTTTTATCAATGTCTCTCATGAGTTCAGGACACCCCTAACACTAATTTTAAACCCTGTTGATAAAATTCTCTCTGCTTACAACGATCCTGAGGAAGTTAAAAAATCGGCACTTATAATTCAAAGAAGCAGCAGACGCCTTTTACATCTTGTAAATCAGCTTCTCGATTTGAGAAAAATGGATCTTGGAAAAACTGAACTGGAACTTACCCGTATGAATATAGTGAAGTTCAGTAAAGACATTTTTTTGTTGTTTGAAGATCTGGCAAAGGCAAAAGGTATTCGGTTTGTGTTTGATGCGTCAAAAAAAGAAATTTATGGAATGTTCGATCCTGATAAAATTGAAAAAATTCTAACCAATCTGCTGTCAAATGCGGTTAAATTTACCGATAAAGGCGGCACGGTGACATTGTCTCTTTCCGAATTAAATCAAGAAAAGAGTAAGACCGTATTATGGTTTTTTAGAAAATTAAGGAGGGAAAGGCTACTTGAAATCCGAGTTTCAGATACTGGAATAGGTTTGAAAAAAGAACAGTTAAAAGAAGTCTTTCAACGATTTTTCCATGCGGATACCTCTAAAACAGGCACTGGAATCGGACTGAATTTTATTAAAAGTTTAGTTGAATTGCATAAAGGTGAGATTGTAGTGGAGAGTGAATATCACATTGGAACTACCTTCATTGTCAGATTGCCCGCGAATCTCCCCGCTGATAAAAAAGAGTCTGTTAGTTTGTATCAGACAGGCAATTACGAAATAGACAGAAACTCTTTAACATCTGCTGAGTACGAAATTGCAATATCTAATGAAGAGGATGATACAATTTCTTTGGAGTCTGAAAAAGGAAACAGACCGGTTGTTCTCATTGTTGAGGATAATAAAGAACTACGGAATCATCTCAAAAACGAATTGAGTAATCAGTTCCAAGTTAAGGAAGCCGCAAACGGACTCATTGGATTAGAAAAAGTCAGGAAATATTATCCGGATATCGTTATTAGTGATGTGATGATGCCGGAGATGGATGGTTTTGAATTGTGCAGACAGGTTAAAAATGACTTAGAGACCAGTCACATTCCTGTTATATTATTAACCGCTAGGAGTTTAGAAGAGGATAGGATCGAAGGATATGATACCGGTGCAGATGAATATCTTTCCAAACCATTTAATATAAATGTTTTAAAAGCCAGAATTAAAAACCTGCTGGAAGCTAGGAAAAGAGCAAGAGAACGTTTTGCCTCAATTGGCGGTATTCTTCCTTCCAGTGAAGTTACAACAAACTCGATTGATGAAATGTTTCTGGATAAAACTACCAAAATTGTGGTCGACAATATTTCTGATCCTGATTTTACATTGGAAGATATAATAAAAGAACTGGGGTTAGGTAGATCACAATTCTACAGAAAAATTAGTTCTATCACTGGACAAAATCCGAGTAATTTCATTAGAACTGTCAGGTTAAAATATGCTTCGGAATTATTATTGAGTAAAAAGTATTCTGTCAAAGAAATAACACACATGTGCGGCTTTAATTCTTCTGCCTATTTTACCAAAACCTTTAAAGAGCTTTTTGGTTTAACTCCTACCCAGTATCTGGAACAAAAATAGGATCAATAATTTCTAATTGTCTTCTTATCGTTAGGGGATAATTAACGCTTAATTTACGTCAGTCCGAAGTTTATTCTTTGTAAAGAATCAAACTTCGGACTGACTTTTTAATGATGATTCCCCAACAGTTTATTTCCTTCTTATTTTAAAATATAAATCCATTTGGACTTCTATTTTACGTCATCAAATATGCTTCTAGATGAAACTGAATTTTATACACCCCCTTTTTTAGGTTAATTTAAAGAACTGCCTTATATTTTTTATTTGGCAATATTTTTTCTTTAAAAATGCATTATATTAAAAAAATACTACTTTTTTGTAACTTACCATTAAAAATAGACGATAATTTATATAGAATGAATTATAATTTATCTTCAAATCTGGCTATTCTGGGTAATTTTGATATGTTGATAAGCCAATAAATTATTAATCTAAGGTTAATGCATTATGAATTGTCAATGAGTTTATGGGTATTAGTATTGATATTATAGAAAAGATTAAACATTTCTGGATTTTAATTTTTTTAACAAGTTGAGTTTGGAATTCAAAATACAAATTTTGGTTGGTTTGTAGTTTTTTTACATAACAGTTGCCGATGTTTTTATGTCGGCAGCTGTATACCAAAATAAGAAGTCAATTTCATAACAACCTATAATTGCAAGGATCTAAATAAAATTTTGTTTAAATAATTTATTCGACTTACTTACTTAAAAAACACTTGTAACATAAGTGAATATTTAGGTAGAGAATTGATGATAGTGTATCTAAAAAATTTAGATATATCCTTTTTCATTTCAATAAATTCTGAGCCTCAATAATCACGGGAACATTGAGTAGTCATTATGTCAGTAACTCGAAAATTTATTTAAAAATTTAATTGTTTAAGTTTACTTTAATAACGGAATTAACCTTAATTAACCTAAATATGATTAAAAAAATGAGAAAAAAGTACCTGATTCCTAATTTACTCAGTAAAAGATGGAGTTTAACTGTGCTATCCATGGCACTGGTGTCGACAAACTTGTTACAGGCCAAAGAAAATACTATTGAATCTAGTATAGAGGTCAGAATGGTTATGGAACAAGAAAAAATTGTTACAGGAAAGGTAATCTCTTCTGAAGATAATAATGGAATTCCAGGTGTTACTGTTGTCGTAAAAGGAACAAACAAATCTGTTGTTACGGATTTTGAAGGTAATTATAAGATTGAAGTTAGTTCTGATAATGACGTACTGGTGTTTTCTTCCATTGATTTGACCCAGCAGGAAATTAAAGTAGGGGGCAGATCAGTAATTGATATAACCATGACATCCAGTGCGTTGAGCATTGAACAACTTCAACAAGTAATTGTGATAGGGTATGGTTCGCAGAAGAAAACAGATCTTACTGGTGCTGTTACGACGGTGAAAGCAAAAGATATTAATGGTATCAGAGGAGGTAATGCTGCGGAAGCATTACAAGGTAAAAGTGGTTTAACTGTAGTGTCATCAGGATCACCGGGTACAAGTCCTGTAGTTAGAATTCGTGGTATCGGTACCAACAGCGATTCTTCTCCGCTCTATGTAGTAGACGGTATGATGACAAATGATGTAACTTGGCTGAATCCCAAAGATATTGAATCAATGAGTGTATTGAAAGACGCTTCGGCTACAGCTATTTATGGTTCCAGAGGAGCGAATGGGGTAATCGTGGTTACAACAAAAAAAGGAAAATTAGGGAAAAACATTATTTCCTATTCAGGAAGTGTCGGTAGCCAATTTGTACTTGATAATTACAAGGTAGCCAACGGAAGTCAATATGCGACGCTGATGAATACAGTTGCTTTCACGGCCGGGCAGGCACAGCCCTACCAAAATCCTTCGCAGTATGGAAAAGGAACCAACTGGATGGACGAAATCAGCAGGACGGGCTTGATGAGCGATCATCAGATATCTGCTTCAGGAAGTACTGAAAATGTAAGCTACAATATAAGCTTAGGGTATTTTGAACAGGAAGGGGTTTGGAACAATACAGATTATAACCGTTGGACCTTACGGATCAATAATGACTACAAACTGAGCAGCAAGATAAAAATCGGGCATAATTTCAATGTCAGCAGCGCAAATACAGGTCAGGCATTGACTTATAGAACAGTACGTTCTGTTCTTTCAGGCTCACCGCTTATTACTCCTAAAAACAATCTAGGAGCATGGAATCCGATGCAGAACAATGATCTTATTAACCCTGCTGCAGAATTAGATTTGAATAAGGAAGCCAATACAAATAATCTTCGTTTTGTAGGGGACTTGTGGGGAACCTGGGACATTATAGACGGACTTCAGTTTAAGACATCGTTTGGAGAAGACTGGATGCTTACACGATTTGATCAGTTTCTGCCGCAGTACAGCATAAACCCTTCATTCCAATTCAATAATCCAAACAGCTATACTGAAAACTACAGTACTAATAATACATGGTTATGGACCAATACACTAACCTATGATAAAAAATTTAATGAAAGCCATCGTCTAAACCTGCTTGCCGGCCAGAGTTCAGAAGCGAGCCAGTTGCGTGGTCTGGGAGCCACAGGTAAAAAATATGTTGTGGATAATCTGGATTATGTTTCTATATATTCGGCTAGTATAAATAACAGGACAGTAAATGCGTTTCTGCCGGCAAAATCATCAAGAGAATCGTTTTGGTTCAGAACTAATTATGTATTAAAGGATCGTTATCTGTTTACGGCAACAATCCGTGCCGATGGTTCCTCAAAATTCGGTCCCAATAACAGATGGGGGTATTTCCCTTCTGCAGCTTTAGGCTGGAGAATCAGTGAAGAAAGTTTCCTAAAACAGCTAAGCTGGCTTGACAACTTAAAAATAAGAGGAAGCTGGGGTATGACCGGTAATGACAAAATTTTTAATAACGTAGCTTATGCACTGGTAACACAGAGCGATGAATTTCATGCGATTTTCAACAACCAGGTGAACCCTGGGGCCGGTATCGTAAATGATTATAATCCTAATGTAAAATGGGAAAACAATGTTCAGGCTGACTTAGGTATGGAAATGACTGCACTGGATAACAGACTTACTTTTGAATTTGACTATTTTAACCGCAAAACAGAAGATTTACTGATGATATTGCCTATACAGGGTGGTTCTGTAGGTATAGCTCCGACATACAGTAATGCCGGCTCAGTACAAAATAAAGGATATGAGGTAATGATAGGATGGCAGGATAACAAAAATAATTTTGAATATGGAGTCAGCTTCACTGGAAGTTCTTTTAAAAATGAAGTTGTTGACTGGAATGGCCTTACTACTACCAATACAACATTCTCTACAAATTTACAAACCCGCATACAGGAAGGTCAGCCCTTTAATTATTTCTATGGCTACAAAACCCAGGGGATTTATCGCACACAAGCCGATATTGACAGTTGGAATGCCTATGCAGTAAGCAAGGGAAAAACAGCTTACCATACAACCGCGAAATTAGGAGATATGATTTATGTGGATACTGATGGAGATGGTCAGATAACTCCGGTTGACCAGACTAATATTGGAAGTCCGTTCCCTAAATTTACAGGGAGTATTGCTTTGAATGCAGAGTATGAAAATTTTGATTTTAATTTTGATTTTACCGGAAGTTTTGGAGCAAAGGTGATGAATAACTCTTATAACGATTTTACCTCGCCTAACAATAATATGCATACAGATTGGTTGGATTCATGGACTCCTGATAATACCGGAGCAGCTATGCCGCGTCTGGCTGCAGGATCTGTAAACATGAACAGAACCATCGATATTATGGTGTTCAACGGTAACTATGTAAAATTGAGAAATGCAACCCTTGGTTATACGCTACCAGATTCAGTTATTGAAAAAACAGGAATAAGCAGATTGCGATTTTATTTCACTGGAGCCAATCTGTTATATTTTACTAAGTACAAAGGTTTTACTCCGGAATTGGCTGATGGGCTTGACTATAATTCTTTTCCTATCTCAGGCAGTATGCAATTTGGTATGAACCTTAATTTTTAATTAATAATAAAACTCATTAAGTATGAAAAAGCTAAAATATATATTAACCATTGCCGGATTAAGCCTTTTGGTTTCCTGTGATGATTTCCTTGATGTTACTCCTGAGGCACAGCTGACTACTGATGTTTATTTTTCTGATGAAGAAAGTATAGATGACGCCCTAAACAGGGTATATTCTTCAGTCAACTGGCGTTTCTTCAGATTGGGAACCATGTATTTCACATCACATGAATTTTCTTCGGATGATGTGATAATGAATACTGCTGATGTCAATTTTACCTCAGCCTATACCTTCACCAATAACCCTTCCAATATATATATGGAGCGTCTTTGGGAAAGATGGTATCTGTATCTTAATGACTGTAACCAGGTTTTAAAGCTGGCAAGTAAGTATAATGACAGCAAAGCTTTACAATACAATGCGCAGGCGCGTTACTTTAGAGCCTATTGGCATTTTGATCTGGTAAATGTTTTTGGAGATGTAGTGATACGTGATCATGTACCAACGGCGGACGAATTTAATATTCCTAAAAGCCCACAGGAAGATGTTTACAAGCTTATCATCAGTGATCTTGAATACGCAGCAGAGAATCTGCCTACCAGACAAGTATGGGGAACCAGCAACCTAGGGCGTGTGACCAAAGGTACAGCATTGGGATTATTGGCTAAAGTTTATCTTTACAGACAGGATTACACTAATGCTTATAAGTATGCAAAACAGTTAGTACAAAGTGGCGAATACAGTCTTGATCCTAACTACAGAAATCTATTCTCTATAGACGGCAAATACTCCGTTGAAAGTATGATGCCGGGGCATTACATCTATCAGAATATTGCAGGCCGTTTAAGAAATCCTTATGTAGAATTTCAGGGGATTCCGGGATCGGGCCTTGGAAGTGCATTTTTTGCTCCATCTGATGATTTAGTGAACAGTTTTGAAGTTAATGATCCACGTAAAGCCGCTTCTATTTTTAACAAAGGGGAAACTATCGAAGGCTACACCGGGGCAATAAACTGGAAAGCAGGGTTTCAATACGCGAATAAAAAAGTTATTTGGCCAGCGACACAATGGCCTGATGCAGATTTTTTTAAGCAGCAGCTTAACCTTCCATTTTTGCGTTATGCCGATTTATTACTTATTTATGCAGAAGCAGCCAATGAATTAGGTAATAGTGGAGATGCACTTGATGCACTGGAGCAGGTGCGTTTTAGAGCTCGTGGTAATAAAACGTTCTTGCAGGCTGGTGTACTGCCACAAATTACGGAAACTAATAAGGTTCAATTGCGTCAGCTTATTTGGAAAGAACGAAGAGTAGAACTTGCTATTGAAGGTAATCGCTGGTTTGATTTAGTTCGCTATGAAAAAGTTGTTCCTGGTTATACAACCAATATTATGAATAATCTGGGCAGATCCAATTTTAATTATAATAAGAACAGTAAATTTCCAATTCCGTCTACATTTGTTACAAACTCAAATGGTGTTTTGATACAAAACCCTAATTGGCAATAGTTTTTAAAAATTGTCACTATCAGTCAATTTATATTACTTTTCAGTGTCAGTTATAGGTTTAATTTTCGTCAGTCCGAAGTTTATTCTTTAAAAAGAATCAAACTTCGGACTGACTTTTTAATGATTATCCTCAACAGCTTATTTCTGTATTTTTTTGAATATAAATCCATTTGGACTTCTATTTTACGTCATCAAAATATGCTTTTAGATGAAACTGAATTTATACACCCCCTTTTTTAGGTTAATTTAAAGAACTGTCCTATATCTTTTATTTGGCAATATTTTTTCTTTAAAAATGCATTATATTAAAAAAATCCTACTTTTTTGTGACTTACCATTAAAAATGGATGATAATTTATGCATAATGAATTATAATTTATCGTCCTAAGCAATCATTCTAAGTAAATTTGGTAAACTCTTAATAAGGTAAACTTAACGATATAGTAAAGTAAATTTAACGGAATCGTAAGTGTGAAATAAAAGGGTTTGTGATATTAAAGTTCATAATGAAACATTGAAACCGATAATTACATTTTTTAATGTGCATCATAATTAAGTAAAAGCTATTACTGAGTGCATTTTGTAAAACTAAAATTAAGAGGTGAAATAAAAATAATAATAATAGATGCAATTGCAATTGTATCAATCTGTTTTAAGAAACGGAATTGATAAGATGGTTGGAATCTGAAGAAACAAATTTTGGTTGGTTTGTGTTTTTACATCGCAGTTGCCGGTATTAGCTATCGGCAGCTGTAAAACCAAATGAAAAGCCAACCTTTAAAGGGTGGTGTCGCGAGCGTTCTTTTCAAGGAATGTTACCTAGCGATAAAAAAACTGAGATGCGGGTTGTATACCTAAGAGGAAAGAAAAGAATGTAGTTTTAGAAAATCTTAATAACAGTATTCAAATGGAAAATTTTAAAGATATAATATCAATTAATGATTACTCTAGAGTTCGTAAGCATAAGCAGATTGTTAATTCTGTTATGAGTGCCACTACAATAGGGTCTTTGAAGTTAAATGATAAATTACCATCGGTTAATAAGCTGGCGGTTGAATATGACATTTCAAGGGATACGGTTGTTAAGGCATATGCTTTTCTAAAAGAGCATAATATCATAGATTCCGTTCCGGGAAAAGGATATTATGTAAAGTCGGTGAAAAATGATTTAAAAGCTAAGGTTTTTTTATTAATCCATAAATTAAGTCCTTCTCAAAAAAGAAATTATGATGCTTTTTCCAGTATTCTTACTGAATTTGCTACAATAGATTTATACATATATCAAAATGATTTTGCTCAATTCAAAAAGCATATACTAAACAGCAAATCTAAAGATTATACACATTATGTTATGAATACTCATTTTGTTGATGAGGATCACGATGTTGTTGAGGATTACGATGTTGTTGAGGATTACGATGTTGTTGAGGATTACGATGTTGTTGAGGATCACGATGTTGTTGAGGATCACGATGTTGATGACGATCACGATGTTGTTGCGTTTCTTAAAAAAGAAATCCAATTAGAAAAGTTGATACTACTTGATAAAAAAATGGATCAACTGGGTACTATTGCCGGGGTATATCAAGATTTTGAAAAAGATATTTTTTTAGCTCTGGTGGAGCTGAACCCTTTGTCAAAAAAGTATAATACTATTAAACTAGTTTTTCCAAAAAATAGTTGCTTGCCAAATGAAATAAAAACTGGGTTTTTAAATTTTTGTACTAAATACGGTTATGAATCCAGTATTATTGAGGACACAGATAATGAGAAAATGAAAAAGCATACCGTTTATATAAATTTGGAAGAAGAGGATTTAGTGAGTCTGATTAAACAAATTAAAAGTAATGATTTTGTTATTGGTAAAGATATAGGAATCATTTCCTATAATGATACTCCTTTAAAGGAAGTATTGGTTGATGGAATAACCGTAATTTCAACAGACTTCGATAAATTAGGAGAGCATGCTGCAAATATGGTTTTAAAAAATGAAAGGGAACAAATCAGTAATCCGTTTAATGTTATTGTAAGAAAATCGTTGTAATCTTTTTTATTTTTTGATAAAATATGAAGGACAGTATCAATTGGAGTTGTTGGTTGAACTTAACTGAAGCAAAATAACAGTATTAACATTGACTCTCAATATGTCAATAAATTTATATTCGATAATTTTATATAATTAAAAGTCAAAATCATTTAATGGGTTTTCATATAATTAACAATAAACTAAATCAATTTACCATAATTTAAACGACTATACATCTCTTTTAAAAATTATATTTTATCTGCTATGGTTGCAATAGATAGAATATAATTTTAATTCTATTACCTAAACAATTACTAAAAAATGATTAAAATTAAAACACTTTTTCTTCTTTTATTATCCATTATCTTTTGTTGTGCTTCAACAGTAATAGCCCAGGAATATCCAAAAGCTATTTTGTCAGGAGATTATCCTGATCCTACCATTCTACGTGATGGAAAGGATTATTACATGACACACTCTCCATTTTATTATAAGCCAGGCTTTTTGATTTGGCATTCTCAGGATTTGGTAAACTGGGAACCCATTACTCGTGTAATACCCGAGTATGAAGGTTCAGCTATGGCACCTGATCTTGTAAAACACAACGGTAAGTTTTATCTTTATTATCCTGCGGCGGGAACAAACTGGGTTGTTTGGGCCAATAATATCAAAGGACCATGGAGTAAACCTATTGATTTGAAAGTTCCGGGTATTGATCCAGGGCATGTGGTAGGGAAAGATGGTCAACGTTTTTTATATGTTAATGAGGGATATGTAATTCGTCTTTCTGATGATGGTTTAAGTACCATTGGCGAACGCAAATCAGTTTATGAGGGATGGGTATATCCTAAAGGTTGGAAAACAGAATGCATGTGTTTAGAATCTCCTAAGTTGACTTATAAAGATGGGTATTATTATATGACTTCGGCCGAAGGAGGAACAGCCGGTCCGGCAACAAGTCACATGGTTGTTGTGGCACGTTCTAAGAATCCTACAGGTCCTTGGGAAAATTCTCCGTATAATCCAATTGTGCATACTTATAGTGAAAGAGACAATTGGTGGTCAAAAGGCCATGGTACATTAGTAGATGATGTAAACGGAAATTGGTGGATTGTGTATCATGCTTATGCAAATGGTTATCATACTTTAGGGCGTCAAACACTAATTGAGCCTATTGAGTGGACTTTAGATGGTTGGTATCGCAGCACGAAAAAGGCAAATCCGATTGCATCAAATAAAACAATAAAACAAGGACTTGATCTATCTGATGATTTCAAAGGTTCTGAACTGGGTTTACAATGGACATTTTGGAAAGAATATGCGCCTGAAGCTCTTATGTTAAAAAATAAATCACTTACGGTAAAAGCAAACGGAGATTCTCCAGCCGATGCACGAAAATTATTGATCACCCCAACTGATAAATCTTATGTAACTCAGGTTGAGGTTCAAGTTGCTAAAGACAATCAGGCAGGATTAATTCTGTTTTATAATGAAAAAGCTTTTTCGGGTATTGTTTCAGACGGCAAGAATTTCACCGTTTATAAAGATGCGGAACACAATACCAAAATACCAAATAAATTTGGAAAACACTTCTTCTTAAAAATATTGAATAAAGGAAACAACTGCACTTTTTCGGCGAGTAAAGACGGTCTTAAGTGGACAGTTGTGGCCAAGGATATTGATGTTTCTAAAATGCATCATAATAATTACAAAGGATTTTATGCCTTGAGACCAGGTTTGATATCCTATGGAAAAGGGAAAAGCATTTTCAAAGATTTTCGCTATGCAAATGCTACTCCTACAGAGAAAGACATGAGTGCTTATTTGATGGTTTTTCATAAAGATGAAACACATAGTTTGCACATGGCTTTGAGTACTGATGGATATAGTTTTACCGCATTAAATGATGGTAAACCAATAATTGGAGGCGATACTATATCCAGTCAAAAAGGGATTCGTGATCCACATATTTATCGTGGTCCTGATGGAGCATTTTATTTGGCCATGACAGACCTTCACGTATTTGCAAAAAGAGATGGTTTCCGCGATACCGAGTGGGAGCGTGATAAAGCAAAATACGGTTGGGGAAATAATAAAGGTTTGGTATTGATGAAATCTTGGGATTTGGTTAACTGGAAGCGCAAGAATATTTACCTTAATGAATTTTCAGCGGCATTTAGCGAAATTGGTTGTGCTTGGGCGCCAGAGGTAATCTATGATGAAGAAAAAGGGAAATTAATGATCTATTTTACGATGCGTTTTCAAAACGAAGCAAACAAATTGTATTATGCGTATGTTAACGATGATTTTGATAAACTAGAATCAATGCCACAATTGTTGTTTGAATATCCTGATTATAAAGTTTCGGCCATTGATGCAGATATTACAAAAGTGAAGGATAAATACAGAATGTTTTATGTGTCACATGATGGAAGTGCCGGAATTAAGCAGGCTGTTTCGGATCAAATAAACGGAGGATATGAATACGATCCACGTTGGTATGATCCGGAACCTAAACAATGTGAAGCTCCAACTGTATGGAAACGAATTGGTGAAGATAAATGGGTGTTGATGTACGATATTTACGGTATTGATCCTCATAACTTTGGTTTCAGTGAAACTTCTGATTTTGTGAATTTCAAAGACCTTGGTCATTTCAACGAAGGGGTGATGAAAACCACAAACTTTACTTCTCCAAAGCATGCGGCAGTAATTCATTTGACTAAGGAAGAAGCAGAAAAGCTTGCTGAAAAATGGAAACTTCAGTTGGAATTCAAATAAACAGAGGGTTCAATCCAAATTGTATAATGAATGTAAGAATCATGAAAAAAATTAATCTTCAGCTAGTACTACTACTGCTTTGCGCATTTAGTATTTACGCTCAAAATCCAATATTGCCGGGTCTGTACGCAGACCCGCATGTATTATATGCAGAAAAGACCGGTAAATATTATATCTACCCAACATCTGATGGATTTAAAAATTGGTCTGGAACCTATTTTAAAGTTTTCTCTTCCGATAATTTAAAAAAATGGAAAGATGAAGGTGTTATATTAGATTTGAAAAAGGATGTTTCATGGGCAAATGCCAATGCCTGGGCACCAAGTATTGTAGAGAAAAAAGACAAAAACGGTCAATACAAATATTACTATTATTTCACTGCGAATAAAAAAATTGGTGTGGCTGTAGCGGATCATCCTACAGGACCTTTTATAGATTCGGGAAAGCCGCTGATTGATAAATTTCCTGATGGAATGAATCGCGGACAAAATATTGATCCGGATGTTTTTACTGATCCCAAAACTGGGAAATCCTATTTGTATTGGGGGAATTATTTTATGGCGGGTTGTGAGCTAAATGATGACATGATTTCTGTGAAACCCAATAGCACTCGTATTATAATAAAAGACGATACTTATTACAGTGAAGCTCCATTTGTTTTTTATCGCGATGGCTTTTATTATTTCTCCTGGTCAAAAAATGACACAAGAAGTGAAGATTATGAAGTTCGGTATGTAAAGGCAGCATCGCCACTAGGACCTATAGATCCTTCTCAAAGTATAGTTATCATACAAAAAGAACCTAAGAAAGGCATATTTGCAACAGGTCATCACTCTGTTTTGCAGATACCGGGAAAAGACAAATGGTATATTGTATACCATCGTTTTCAACGACCTGATGCGATTAAAATGGGTAAAGATGCAGGTTTCAATCGCGAAGTATGCATCGATAAATTAAAATTTAATAAAGACGGAACAATTAAAAAGGTTAAACCAACGATTTAAAATGAAAAAAGTAAAAGATTTAATAATTAGGGATAGTAAAAAAACGAATAACAAGAAAAGGATTTTAATACTCTTGTTGATTTTTTTTACAGCACAGTTCAGTTCATCTATTTGGGCTAAAGAACCAGATTCGGTTTATTTATTTGCCTATACAAAACAGGATGGAAAAAGAGCAAACGGTTTAATGTTTGCTTGGAGTGCTGATGGGAAAAAATGGCATACTATAGGATCTGAATACAGGTATTTGAAAAGCGACTATGGCAGGGATAAAACCCTTATACAGCCTTTTTTGTTGAGAGATGAACAAGGAATTTGGCATTGTTTCTGGACCTTGAACGAAAGAGAAGGACTTTTAGCTCATACAACTTCGGAAGATCTAGTAAAGTGGAAAAGCCAATCGTATAATAAGATGTTGTCGAATGATAATTGTCTATCAATTGAGGCAGTCAAAAAAGGAGATAGCTATGATGTAAGCTGGATAGGTAAACTAAGTGGAAAAGAGAAAATATATTCGGGTACTACACAAGATTTTAAAAACTTTTCGGGGGTGAAAGAAATAGCTTCCAGAGCAAATACAAATCTACGTACTACTTTAAATATCAATGGAGAAAGTGCGACAGGAACGGTGCATAAGGTGAAGTGGAGTGTTGTTGATGGATTAATGAAAGCACAACAAATGGTTGCCTACAAAGGGATATTGAATGGAGAATCAACCAAGGATGATAGTAGCCGTTTTGCTTCTTTGAAACAGCTAGAAGCCAAAGTAAATTTAAATACCAGCGAAAGCAAATCTATAAGTGATCTGTTGATTGGGGTATTTTTTGAAGATCTAAATTATGCCGCCGACGGTGGACTTTATGCCGAGTTGATTCAAAACCGTGATTTTGAATATGTATTGAGTGACAAAGAAGGAAAAGACAAAGACTGGAATAGCCGTAAAGCATGGGAATTGAAAGGGAAAGGAGCTTCTTGGACAATAGACAGTATATCACCTGTGCATCCTAACAATAAACATTATGCCAAATTAAAGTTAGAAAGTCCTGATGCAGCTTTAGTAAGTGAAGGTTTTGAAGGGATTCCTTTAAAAGCTGGTGATAAATACAATTTCTCACTATTTAGTAGAATATTGGAAGGAAAAGGAGGAGAAGTACTGATTCGTTTAGTAGATAAAGAGGGGAAGGTATGTGGAGAAAAGACCTTGAATTGTACCTCTGCAAACTGGAAGAAACAAGAGATTGTTTTAACGGCTACTCAAACCGTTGCTGATGCGAAGTTAGAAATTCATCCTCGTTTTCAAGGAACGGTGGCGATGGATATGATTTCGTTGTTTCCGCAAAAAACGTTCAAAGGTCGCAAGAACGGACTGAGAGCAGATTTGGCGCAGACCATTGCCGACCTAAAACCAAAATTTATGCGTTTTCCCGGAGGCTGTTTGTCACATGGCGACGGATTGAATAATATGTATCGTTGGAAAAATACCATTGGTCCATTGGAAGCTCGTGTACCACAAAGAAATATATGGGATTATCACCAAACTGTAGGCTTAGGCTATTTCGAATATTTTCAGTTCTGCGAAGATATAGGTGCACAACCTTTACCTGTGGTTGCTGCCGGAGTACCTTGTCAAAATTCAAATGGTGGACAACAAGGCGGAATACCGATGGAGCAAATGGGTGAATATGTGCAAGAGGTTTTGGATTTGATAGAATGGGCTAATGGAGGAGTAGACACTAAATGGGGTAAGATACGTTCGGAGTCGGGGCATCCTAAACCATTCAATTTGAAATACATTGGCGTGGGTAATGAAGACATGATAACTGATGTATTCGAAGAACGATTTACGATGATTTACAAAGCTATCAAAGAGAAATATCCAGAAATTACCGTAATAGGAACAAGTGGTCCTTTCTTAGAGGGAACTGATTATGAAGAAGGTTGGCAAATAGCAGACAAACTAGGCTTGTCAATGGTAGATGAGCATGGCTATCAGTCTGTGGGTTGGTATATTAATAATCAAGATTTTTATGATAGCTACGATAGAAATAAAGCTAAGGTATATTTGGGAGAATATGCAGCCCGTGCTAAGGGAGGTCCTAACTTGGAGTCGGCATTGGCTGAGGCGCTTCACTTGGCAAATATAGAGCGTAACGGCGATGTGGTTGCCATGACTTCTTATGCCCCTTTATTGGCTAAAGAGAAATTCACCCAGTGGAATCCGGATATGATTTATTTTAATAATACAGAAGTAAAACCAACCGTTGGCTATTATGTACAGCAATTGTTCGGACAAAATGCAGGAGACACTTATATACCCACTTCATTGGATTTATCCGATAGATCAGAAGCTGTAAAAAAACGTATTGTTGTTTCTGTAGTTCACGATAAAGCATCAGGAGACTATATCGTAAAGTTAGTTAATTTGCTTCCTGTGTCAGTGAAGGCCAAACTGGATTTGAGTTCTTTAGGAAATTTGGACACAAAAGTATCCTATACTTGTTTGAGTGGTCGCCCAGAAGACAAACAGCTTCGTCCTGTAACAAATAGTACTTCTTTGTCAGAAGTTATGGATAAAGAAATTCCTGCCTATTCTTTTTCGGTATTGCGATTTAAAAAAGGGAAATAGATAAAAATTGGAAGTTTAATAAAAGTACTGTCATGAATAATAATTTTTTAAAGATTTTTGGTCTATTATGGCTATTGCTTGTTGGGTATGAAGTTGAAGCACAGCAAAATCAGCCTTTACCACAACCGGTTATACCGGATTATGTTGCTGATCCCTCTGTTTCTTATTTTAATGGTATCTACTATTTATATGGAACGTCCGATATCGACCATGGTTTGCAGGAAATGGGTCCGCCAGTTGTGTGGATATCAAAAGACCTTGTCAACTGGAGTTATAAAGGAGTGCTTTTTAAAGGTTTTGATTGGAACAAACCTTACACTTTTGGTCCCGAAGGAAAAAAGAAAACGGGTTATTTCAGGTATTGGGCACCTGGTGTCGTAATTAAAAAAGATAAATTGTATCATTTGTATCCTACAATTCTAAAGCCGGATAATAAACTTGGTACGTACCATTTAACATCAAAAAGTCCGGAAGGCCCGTTCCAATTCAGCAATGGGAAAGGGATTTTCTTTAATGAGCCGGAAAAAGAAAAAGAAGAGACTAAGCCTGTTTTTGCAGATATAGATGGAGACCCTTTCGTTGATGACGATGGTCAAGCTTATATCTACTGGCGTCGTCGAAAGGCTGCCAAACTGAGTAAAGACTGGAAAACGATTGAAGGTTCGGAAGTATCTATTCCAACCAAAAGGAGTGGCTACTCAGAAGGTCCCTTATTATTTAAAAGAAACGGAATTTATTACTATTTGTACACTTTATCTGGTGGAGCTAATTATGTGTATGCCTATATGATGAGCAAAACAGGACCATTAGGGCCATTTGTTGCCCCTGAACAGGATATGGTGTTTAAATCGAATATTGAGAAAGGGGTTTGGGGACCAGGCCATGGTAATGTGCTACATATTCCCGGTACTGACGACTATTTGTTTTTCTATCTGGAATACGGTCAGGGAAGTACCACCCGTCAGGTTTTTGTTAACCGCTTGCAATTTAACGCCGATGGGACCATTAAGCCTGTACAGGTTACTACTACTGGTATTTCAGAAATGCCTAATTTGAACAAAAAGCCTCTTATTCGTCCTGTTAAAGTTACGGCTTCGAGTGTAAGGAGAGATACCATTATCAAAACAACTATCGACACGGTAATTGAGAAGTTAATCACTATCCCTCCAAAATTTGTTGAATCTGAATTAGCAAATGTTCAGCGTACAATGGATTTTAAACCAGAAAATGCGATTGACGCTTCAAACGGAACTTTCTGGATGTGCGATAATGCCGATAAAAAGCCTTGGTATCAAATTGATCTGGGAGCTGTAAAGCGGGTGAAGAGTCTGGAGCTCTTTTTCTTGAAATCTACTCTGGGGCATAGTTTTAAAATTGAGAAGTCGGATGATGGCAAGGAATGGAAAACAGTAAATATGCCTGTGTCACAGCTAATTCGCTCTCCCGAAGTTATTAATAAAATAGGAAAAACCCGTTTCCTTAAACTTACCATCTTGTCCGGTGCGCCTGGTTTGTGGGAGGTTAAGGTATATTGAGTTATATGACTGTCCGTTACTAATACCAATGTAATTAATTTTGTCATTTCGACGAAGGAGAAATCTCATTAGTTGCTCTCGTTATGTGATTTCTCCTTCGTCGAAATGACAAAACAGCTAAATTTATTCATAAGATGTAGCTTGGTACAAGTACCGGACAGTCATATTGAGTTAATAATCTACAGGGCTTATTCGATAAAATAAATTAGTTTTAATACTACTGATTTTTTAATATGAGTGGTCGGAAGAAATTCCGACCACTTTTTTGTTAGTTATCATAATTGTTGAAAGTATAGGCGGTTATCTTCATTGTAATTGTATAGGAGAATAAGGAGTGGATTTAGGTATATTTTGAGTGTTCTTAAATAAAACATATTATACCATTTAGGCTTTAAATTTACTGTGATAAATCAATTTAACTGTGCGTCAGTTCGAGGCTTAATTTTTTTACAAAAAAAGCAATATAAAATGACGTATTACGACTATCATCAGGCCATAAGCCTAAAAAACAAACACGAATTGCACTAATTTACACGAATCTATGTGGTTAATATGGTTCGTGTAATAATTTCACGAACGAATTCGTGACAATTAGTGAAATTCGTGTTCAAATTTAATCTTTACTATTTGTGTTTAGCGGTATTTTATACTCGTTTTAAAAAAACGTCATTGGTAGTGTTTTATTAAAAAATGCGATAGCTTTTTTTAATAAAATGTATCGAGAACCCTAACATTGTAAGCTTCTCGATACAATTTTAAATAGTAAAGCTGTCGCATTCCTATTTAAAATCACTACCATTGACGTTTTTGTTTAATGTATTGAAAATCAATAATTTAACAAAATTAACATGCAAGAATAATACGTCATTTTATATTGCTTTTTTTGTAAAAAAATTAAGCCTCGAAGAGACGGGATGTTTTTTTATTACAGTAAAATCAAAAGTAAAATGGTATTAGTTTATGTGAACGTATAATTTATGATGGTTTTAGTTGAAGTCTTTACGTTGCTCGTTGTTTAATTCTGATTTTATTCAATTAAGAAATGACTTTTTGATTCAATATATCTAAAAAAATATAGTGACGGCCGTGGTTTTGATTGCATGTTTTGTAAAATTAAGTTAATGTTTTTTGGTTTTTTATTAATATGTAAAATGTAATAATTTGTCAATATAAATACGGTATCGTAAAAAAAACTTACTTTTTTATGTGTTTACACTAAAAATGGGCGATAATTTATGTAGAATGAATTATAATTTATCTTCTGAAAAAGACATTTTAGGTAATTTTGATATGTTGATAAGTTAATAAATCGTTAGTCTAAGGTTAATGTATTATGAATTATCAATGAGTTTATGGGTATCAGTATTGATAATTACAAATAGGAGATTAAATACTTCAAGCGTTCTGGATTTTATTTTTTTAACGAGTTGGGATTGGAATCAAACTACAGACTTTGGTTGGTTTGAAGTTTTTACATAGCCCATTTGATATGAAGAAAATTTATGATGTATGTCAAGGTACTTTAGGAAATGACGATTATAGATTTTTACATGTATCAAAATTTAAGACGGATAGTATTCTAAAAATCCGACCCTGTTTTATTATTGGATTTTTATAAAAGAGGTTGTTTGTTGATAATCTCTTTAAATAGTGGATTTTTTTCTAAGACATAACGGTTCAGAACAGTTAGGTGAATTGGCAGTCTTATTATTGCAGAATAATAGTATAGGTACAGCTATACTATTTAAGTTAAATTAACATAATTAATTATTAACCAAAATGAATTGTTTTATGAACAAACCGAAAATCATTCAGTATAAACTGAAATTTTTATCAAAACCAACTTTGTTAGTGTTATTATTAGGATGCAGTGCTGTAGGCGATGTATATGCTGCCGATTCTAATAAGGCTATTAATCTAAGTTTGAGTGAGACTGGACTGTCAAGTGTTCAGCAGAGTATTACGATAACGGGGAAAGTAGTTTCTGCCGATGATAATATGGGGATTCCCGGAGTTAACGTTACCGTGAAAGGTGTAAAAGGTGGTGTAAGTACTGATTTTGACGGAAACTACTCCATAAATGTTTCTTCATCTCAAGCTATATTGGTTTTTACCTCTGTAGGTTTTAAAACCCAAGAGATTAAAGTGGGTTCTCAAACTTCAATCAATGTAAAGCTACAAGCTGATATAGCATCTTTAAATGAGGTGGTAGTGGTAGGATATGGAACTATTAAGAAAGCTACTCTTACCGGATCAGTTACTCAGGTGAAAGGGGATGAAGTTTTAAAAGGAAAGGCAACCAACAATATTGCAGCAGCATTACAAGGTGAAATTCCGGGATTGGTAATTACCAGAACTTCTTCAAGACCTGGTAATGAAGGAATTGACATTACGTTACGTGGCGGGATTTCTGTGAATGCAACTGCTCCAATGATTTTGATAGATGGTGTGGAGGCTTATGGGTTTGAACTTTCTCAAATTAATGCAGACGATGTGGATACTGTTTCAGTACTGAAAGATGGAGCTGCCGCTATTTATGGTACAAGAGCTGGGGGCGGGGTTATCTTAATTACTACTAAACGTGGTAAATCAGGGAAGACAAAAGTATCATATTCCGGTAGTACACATGTGAACATGTTGGGGAATCGATTTCCGGTTGCTAATGGTCAGACTTGGGGCAAAATGTTTGTTGATACGGTGACTAGTGATGCTTTTGCTTTGGGACCTAATAATCCTCAATACGATTGGTGGATATGGGGGGAAGGTGTTTATCGTGCCATGGCAGCAGGAGAAAGAACTGAAGGATTGGCATTTGGTTTATGGCGCGTGTTGGATCCAAATGTGAATCAATTTGATGCAGTTTATGGGGATACTTGGGGTAAGGATCATAATTTAAGTTTTAGTGGAGGTAATGAGAACTTAAAAGTATATACCTCGTTAGGGTATTCTGATGACCGTTCGTTGGTTGATGTAGTTTATGATGGACAAAAAAAATATAATTTCAGAACCAATATTGACTATAAAGTAAACGATTGGATTAAAACTGATTTTAATATGTCATACGATAAACGAACTGTAAGTACTCCAATTAATGGGATAGGACATGGTATTCAGGACTTCTATATTTTTCCGTTGTATAATACCTATGGTCAATTCTATGATACTTTCGGGAATAATAACTTATTGGCAAAATTAATTGAAGGTGGTCGTAAGAATAATACCGATAACGTTTTACGTCTGGGAGGTAAATTGACACTTGACTTGGGTAAAATAACAAAAGGGCTATCTGTTAGCGGTAGTGCTAATATGCGTCAACTTAATACTTTATTAATTGAACGTAATAATAAGATTACCATGTATGACTGGTCAGGTGAAACGACAAATCCAACAGGGCTTCCGGATTATACTTTGGGAACAGGATCTATTAAGAGTCAAACAACTGCTCTTAATACAAATGTAAAAAATACCAATATAGATGGATTTTACCAAGTTTATAATGCTATTGCGGCATATAACCGTGAATTTTCCGGTCACAATATTGGTTTGATAGCTGGTATGACATCAGAAAAATTTCACGAACAAAAATTTGTTGGGTTTCGTAAGAATTTGTCAAACAATTTGTTGGATGATATTAATTTAGGAGATGCAACAACAGCAGAAGCAACTGGAGGTAGTTTTGAGACTGGTTTGGTTTCTTATTTAGGTCGTTTAAACTACGACTATAAAGGAATCTTTTTATTGGAAGGTAATTTCCGTCGCGATGGGTCTTCTAAATTTACTCCTGAAAATCGTTGGGCTAATTTTGGAGGTGTTTCTGCCGGGGTGCGTTTGTCCGAACTTCCGTCACTTAAAAAATTGAACCTCTTTGATAACCTGAAAATTAGATCGTCTTATGGCGAAACCGGTTCTCAAACGGGTATTGGTAACTACGATTATATCTCTGGTGTTGGTACAGGAACAACTGTATTTGGTTACACAGGAGCATTGTACAATACTTCGTCGGTTTCTTCAATTACTTCTACTGAGCGTACATGGGAACGTGTCGCTTCAACCAACCTTGCAATTGATTTTGATGTACTGAACAATCGTTTGGGGGGTACATTTGAAATCTTTGAGAGAGAGAATAAAGGGATGTTGATTCCGGTGGTTTATCCGCAAGCTTTGGGTGGAATTGCTCCGAGAACCAACAGTGGTAATTTTATTGCAAAAGGCTGGGAGTTGACATTGAACTGGAAAGATAAGATCAATGATGATTTTAGTTATAGAATCGGAGCAACACTTACTGATTCAAGAACAGAAGTAACTTCGTATTCAGGAGCAAAGGCTATTAATCGTGGATTGAATAGTCCGGTTTATAACGGAAGTGGTGCGTTTCCGACTTATATCGAAGGAAAACCATTGAATGCACTTTATGTATATAAGACCGATGGCTATCTTCAAAACACAGCTGAAGTGGCTGCTTACTATACTGCGATTACCCAGACAACAGGAGGAGAACATCCTGTACAGGGTACATCGAATCAGTTGACTCCGGGATCTGTAAGGAAAGTTGATTTGAACAATGATGGTAGAATCACAACCGACGATTTGTATTATTATGGCGATGCGAATCCACACTACCTTTTTGGATTAAACCTTGGCCTAAACTATAAAAACTTCGATTTCAAGATGTTTATTCAGGGAGTAGGACAACAAAACAACCTTCGTGAAGGGTCGTTATCATCTCCTTGGTTTCAAAAGTTTACAAATCAGAATGCTACTTTTTATGGACAAACATGGACACCTGAAAATCCCAATGCACGTTACCCGGTGATGTCACAAAATGGAGCCCGTAACAACTGGAATTACAAATGGGCTAACGATATTAGCATAAACAATAATTGGTATGCCCGTGCCAAAAGTGTTGCTTTAGGTTACACTTTACCAAAAACATTGCTTAATCGCATGTTGATTGATAATCTTCGCGTCTATGTATCTGGAGACAACCTGTTTGAAATTTCAAATGTTAAGGATGGTTTTGATCCTGAAAGCAAATCGGCCACCGGACAAGGTAACGTAGATGTATATTCACGTACGATTTCATTCGGTATCGATTTATCATTATAATTTAAAACTTTTACAAATTTGTATATTATGAAAACAAATAAAATCATATTATTCTTACTGGTAAGCAGTATGCTTACTACAAGTTGTGAGCAAGATTTTTTAGAACAGGCACCGCTTGATTCAAATTCAGAGGTTTCTTATTTTAAGAATCTGACAGAATTTCAGGCTGCAGCCAATGGTTTGCACACGAATGTTTATGCATGGGGTGGTAGCGGTGAAAAGCCTGTAACTGCTAATGCTACTTATGGTATTAATCATGATTGGGGATCTGACATAGTCTCTGCAGGAGGAGATGAAGGAAGCGGTCTTAATGTTATCTCCACTGGTGACCTATTTTGGGAAACTACTTATAAATGGTTGCGTGCGGCAAATAAGGTGATAGTAGCTGGTGAAGCGTATAGCAATCAAGAAGAGATTGCAGGTCCAATTGGACAGGCCTACTTCTTTCGTGCCTGGAATCACTTCTTTTTATTAAAACGTTATGGAGGAGTGCCAATTGCGAATTCTGTGCCTGATATAAATTCCGATCTTGTAAATGGATCTCGTGCCTCCCGTTACGAAGTGGTGAAACAGATTCTGGATGACTTGGACGTGGCTATTGCCAAACTGGCCAAGACCACCGTGACTTCAACCGGTAACGATGGGCATGTTACACTGGAAGCAGCGAAGGCTTTGAAAGCCCGTGTATGCTTATTTGAAGGAACTTGGGATAAATATGTTGGTACTAAGACTGATGGTGATGGCACCGGTTCAGGTACCGGAAGTAAAATGCCTTCAGGCTATCCTACCGTAACGGAATTCCTTACCATGGCCAAAAATCTTTCAAAAGAAATTATTGACGGTGGAAAGTTTGAACTATGGAAAGGGGTAGAAAATGTTAGTAATATTGCCTCGGTTAAAAATCCGCAATTGTATAAAAATAGTAGTTATTATTATCTTTTTAATTTGGAAGGCGCTACTTCGAATCCTGCTGGTTTGACCAAAGCATCCAATAAAGAGTCTATTTATAGAGCGGTGTATGATGCAGTAACACGAAAAAGTGCTACAAATCTTACACATACTTGGCCTGCGGGGATGACCCGTAAGTTGTCTGATATGTATCTTTGTACTGATGGACTGCCAGTACACCTTTCTCCGTTATTTAAAGGCTACACCACAATGAATGCAGAACTGCAGAACCGTGATTACCGCTTTACTTCGTGTGTGACTCCAGTTTTAGAGTATGCTTGGGGAAATGGGATGTATAAGACTGGAGCCCAATATGCCGTAGATATTTATACTTTATCTAAGATTTCTTATCAAAATATCCCTAGTCTTCGTAATGGAGAGGGGGCTGTAGGGGGGCGTAAATTCCGCAGTGAATTGGCTTCAAATAGTGCCGCTGGTGATGAGGCTATGGATTATATGTTTATCCGTTTTGCCGAGGTCTATCTGATTTATGCAGAAGCGACCTGTGAATTGGGTGGAGGCCTGATCTCTGATGGTGATTTGGACTATTCAATAAATAAAGTTCGTGCCCGTGGCGGTGTAGCTCCCCTGAATGCGGCATTGCTTGCAAAAGCAAGTAGTTTAGGTGGTCAACTGACATTCCTTGGTGAAATTCGTCGTGAACGTGCTTTAGAGCTTTACAGCGAAGGACAACGTATAAATGATCTTTGCCGTTGGGGAATTGCCGAGGCAGAATTGGGAGGACAACCACGTTGTGGGGGGTATTTGTCTTATAATGGTACCGATTCATTCCTGAAAACAATGATTAATCCTATTGATAACAAACCAGTATATATTGCATCATCGTATGGGGGAAAAATTAATACTTCGGACTTCTCATTTACTTATTCTGGTCTGACTCCAACAAAAGCGGGAGCCATCATTATAGAACAGACAGCTAATCGTAAATTTGCTTTAAAGCATTATTTAAAACCGATTCCTTCTGGTCAGATTCAATTGAATGCGAGTTTAAAACAAAACCCAGGCTGGTAATTTAGCTTAGTTTTTTAATATTAATAATAATAGTAGCCTACAGTCAATATGATGGCTGTAGGTTTCTTTTTATACTTTGTTAAAAAAACGGACAAATGAGTTGTCGGATTTAAATTAAAATTTGGATATAACAGTATAATTAGTATATCAGATGATATTCTTAAGCTACTTTTTTGTAATAATAAAAAATTAATGCAAGATGCCTAAAATCATAAAATCAGCACTAAAATTACTTTCGTTTATTTTTTATTTTCTGGTGATGGGGGGGTATGCCCAATCGGTTCAATTAAAAACAGTAATAGAGAAACAACTATTTTCTCCTGATAAAAAGTATGCATTTGTTTTACAGCAAAAGCAGGATGTCTCAGGAAAAAATAGTCTTAGCTATAACTTAAATTTCAAGAATAAACCGGTACTACTCGATTCAGGACTTGACATTAAATTAGACAATAGAGCTTCAGAATGGGCGTTGGCCATTAAAAATGTGCCAACAGGTGATTGGATGGATGGCTTAGTTTTAAAAGAAACTAAAAACAAGAGTGTTGATACTTCTTGGGTTCCGCCTTATGGGGAACGAAAAATTATCAAAGAGAAATACAATGAGATTATTTTGACATTTGAGCAAAAAGTTTCTTCTAATTATAAGATGGATCTTCAAATCAGATTGTATGATGAAGGTCTGGCGATGCGTTATTATTTCCATGATAATCCAACAGGGATTTATTATAAGATAACCGAAGAAAACACCGAGTTTACTTTTCCGGAGAATACGATGGCTTGGTATGAACCTTGGGCGCAAGCACCATTTACTTTAAAACCGTTAAAAGACTGGACTTCCCAAACGGTTCGTCCATTGACTTTGCAACTGGAAAATGGTTTGTATGCCTGTTTGGCTGAAGCCAATATGGTGGATTATGTGAAATTGAATTTTGAATTATCGAAAACCAAAAAGAATACCATTAAAACCGCACTCTATGAATCGGTTGACAAAGTGCCTTATTTCGCTACGCCTTGGCGCGTGGTGATGGCTGCGGAAACTCCCGGGAAACTAATTGAAAATAACGATTTATTGCTCAATTTGAATGAACCGAATAGAATAGGAGATGTCTCTTGGGTGAAACCTGGAAAAATTGTCCGTGACCTGACACTTACCGAGAAAGGGGCTAAAGCTTGGATTGATTTTGCAGCACAACATAACCTGCAATATGTTTTGTTTGATTGGAAATGGTATGGACCGGCATTTACATTTGACTCTGATGCGGGTAAAGTGGCTATCGATTTAGATTTACCGGAAGTCATCCGTTATGGAAAAGAGAAAGGAATTGGAATTTGGTTATACGTGAACCAACAAGCCTTATTGAAGCAAGATGCCGAGATTTTTCCAATTTATAAAAAATGGGGAATTGCCGGAGTTAAATACGGTTTTGTTGAAGTAGGTTCCCACCGATGGACGACCTGGTTGCACGAGTCGATTCAACGTGCTGCGGATAATAAATTGATGGTGAACATACATGATGAGTTTAGACTGACCGGGGAACAAAGAACTTGGCCTAATGTTTTGACCGTTGAAGGAATACGCGGAAATGAAGAAATGCCTGATGCAACGCACAATACGACTTTGCCTTTTACCAGAGGGATTGCCGGTGCAGGCGATTATACCGTTTGTTATTACACCAACAGAATTAAAACCACCCACGCGCATCAATTGGCATTGTCAGTGGTAATGTACAGCCCATTGCAAACTTTATTTTGGTACGACAATGCTTCCAATTATGGCGGAGAACCTGAAATAGAATTTTTTGATAAAGTGCCAACAGTTTGGGATGATACCAAAGTTTTAAATGGAAAAATAGGGAAATATATCACAACCGCAAGAAAATCTGGGAAGGATTGGTTTGTGGGAAGTATTACCAATAATGAGGCGAGAACTCTGGAATTGGATTTTAATTTTTTGGATGCCAATAAGAAATATAATGCCAGAATTTATTCTGATGATGAAAAAATGGCTACCAAAACAAAAGTTGCCTTAAAAGATGTTTTGATTAAAAAAGGTTCTAAAATAAAATTAGATCTAAAAGCGTCTGGTGGAGTAGCGATTTGGATTACAGAAGTTAAGAAATAACAGTTTTTGAATAATAGAAATTAAATAGAAAATGAGATTTAGTTTAACCAAAATAGCGAGTTTTTTAGGAATCCTAATTTTGTTTTCCAGTTTTGACAGCGAAAATAAATTAACCAAAAAGATAGTGGTGGAAAACAAACTTCATTTTGATCGAAATGAAGTAGTAAGCATTCAGTTAAATACCTATAAATGTCTTTCTAAAATTAAAGATTTTAGTGCGGTATTGGTGAAAGATGCAACCGGGAAACTATTGGTTACACAATTAATTGATACAAACCTTGATGGAACTCCAGATGAGTTATTGTTTCAAGCTAGCGTTCCCGCAATGTCTAAGGTTGTTTATACTTTGTTTACAGATAAGGAATCCAATCACAAA
This sequence comes from Flavobacterium gawalongense, assembly GCF_007097265.1. Taxonomy (GTDB): domain Bacteria; phylum Bacteroidota; class Bacteroidia; order Flavobacteriales; family Flavobacteriaceae; genus Flavobacterium; species Flavobacterium gawalongense. Next base: position 68,945 of record NZ_VJZP01000006.1, read on the forward strand.
GGCCCCGTAAGTGTTACTACTACATATGCTCGTTTTGTTCCGGAAAGAATCGATGATTTTGCTTGGGAAAATGACAGAGTAGCTTTTCGAACCTATGGCCCGGAAGCGCAACGATTAACCGAAGCTGGAAGAACTGATGGGACATTATCAAGTGGTATCGATCTTTGGTTGAAAAAAGTAAATTATTCCATCATTGATTCCTGGTATGCCAAAAATGTTGTAGCGCCAGGTTACTATCATATCGATCACGGCGAAGGATACGACCCGTATCATGTTGGAAGGAGTAGAGGCAGTGGTGGAACAGGAATTTGGGAAAAGGATAGTTTATACATTTCTAAAAACTATACTAAATACCGAATAATTGCAACAGGCCCTTTGCGTACCATTTTTGAATTGGATTATGCTCCTTGGAGTAAATATGGCGTTAAAGAAACCAAACGAATTTCTCTTGACTTGGGTTCTAATTTTTCAAAATTTGAAAATAAAATCAGTTCAACAAGTAAAATACCAAACTATACCTTAGGAATTACACTGCACAAAGAAAAAGGAGTGGTGGCTATTAATGCCCAAAAGGGAGTTTTTCGTCATTGGGAACCCATCGACGATTCTTTCGTGGGAGAAGGAATTGTGATTGATCCGAGTGTGGTCAAAACAGCGATGAATCATCATTCTAAAGCTGTTGACCAAAGCCAGATTTTGGTGGTAACAGCACCTAAAAAGAATACATTGACTTATTACGTTGGTTTTGCCTGGACAGGAAGCGGTCAAGTACAATCTGTCCAAGATTGGGATGCGATGTTGGAAAAACAATCACAAGCAATTCAGAATCCATTATCGGTTACAATTAAATAATAAGCTAATAATGAGGAATAAAAGTCTTTTTCTGGGTATAAGTATTTTGATTATAAATGGATGTAGTTCTATTGATAAAAAAAATAGTGCCCCTGTTCATCAAGAAAACAAAACGGAACACTATGTTTCTGAGGTTTGGAAATCCGACCAAGGCGATGGAACTTTTATCAATCCTATTCTGCATGCCGATTACTCTGATCCTGATGTAATTCGGGTTGGGGATGATTATTATATGACCGCCAGTAGTTTTAATTGTGCTCCTGGATTGCCTATTTTACATTCCAACGATTTGGTGAATTGGACCATCATTAATTATGCGATTAATAAACTGGTACCGGAAAAAGTGTTTGATGTCCCTCAACATAGCAAAGGGGTATGGGCACCTGTTATTAGGTATCATAATAATGAATTTTATATCTATTGGGGAGATCCTGATTTTGGGGTGTATATGGTGAAAACGAAAAATCCTGCCGGTGTTTGGGAAGCTCCTGTTCTGGTTTTAGAAGGGAAAGGGATTATCGATCCTTGTCCGCTATGGGATGGTGAAAACACCTATTTGATACATGGTTGGGCGGGAAGCCGCGCTGGTATTAATAGTATGCTAACTATTAATAAAATGAATCAAGAGGGAACAAAAGTGATTGATGAAGGGAAACATGTTTTTGACGGGCATGATAAACATCATACTGTTGAAGGACCAAAATTGTATAAAAAAGAGGGCTACTACTATATTTTCGCACCAGCTGGTGGTGTGGCTACGGGATGGCAGTTGGTTTTAAGATCCAAGAATATTTATGGTCCTTATGAAGAAAAAATTGTATTAGAACAAGGCAGTACAGCAATAAATGGCCCACATCAGGGGGCTTGGGTAACCACTCCAAATGGAGATTCCTGGTTTTTACACTTTCAAGATAAAGGAGTGTATGGAAGAGTGTTGCACCTGCAGCCATTAAATTGGGTAAATGATTGGCCATTGATGGGGAAAGATCTCGATGGGAATGGTATTGGGGAACCAATTTTTAGTTTAAAAAAAACAATTGTGGATAAACAATATCCCATTCAAACGCCACAGGAAAGCGATGATTTTAATGACGGAAAAATGGGTATTCAATGGCAATGGTATGGTAATCCTTCCGTCAAATGGAGTGCTCAAATTCCGGGAACAGATTATTTAAGGCTTTTTTGTATGAGTAAAAAAGAGTTGCCCAACTTATGGGATGCTCCTAATTTATTATTACAAAAATTACCCGCAGAAAATTTTACCACAACCACTAAAGTAAAGTTGAATATCGAATGGGAAACCACCGGGAAAACCGCAGGATTATTGATGATGGGACAGTCCTATGCTTATGCCGGAATCAGTTTTGAAGAGGGAAGTTTTTGGGTAAAACAAGTGGTCTGTAATGACGCTACAAACAGTTCAAAAGAAAAAGTTGTCGAAAAGAAAAAGCTTCCAAAAAATGAGGTCTTTTTAAGAATGGAGGTAAAGTCTCCGGATGCTACTTGTTACTTCAGTTACAGTGAAGATGGAAACAAATTTCAAATAATAGGAGAACCTTTCAAAGCGCAAAAAGATTTGTGGATCAGTGCCAAAATGGGAATTTTTTCCGTGAGTGAAGCAACTGCAAGAATGGGAAGTTATGCCGATTTTGATTGGTTTAAAGTATCTAAATAAATAAAAAATAGTAAGTAGAAAAAAGAGTCAAATTAAAAAAATAATAAATAAAGAAAATGAAAAAAACAATTTTTTTTGCACTGACAATTGCATTGATAATTACGCTGACAATTGTAATGATAAGTTCTCAAAAAGAGAAAAAGTCTTTTAACATAGATCAAAATTTAGAGTATTGTGTAGCACAAGCTAATAAAACTTTATCGGTTTTACCAGATAGTTTAGGAATTCCAAGAAATGTAGCTCCTGGATCAAAAGACTGGAATCTTGTAGGTTATAAAGACTGGACAAGTGGATTTTGGCCAGGAATATTGTGGTATTTATACGAATATACCGGAGATGAAGTGTGGAAAGAAAAAGCAGATAAGTACACCCGTTTCTTAACTCCATTATCGGTACGTTCAGCGACTGATCACGATTTAGGCTTTCAAGTATATTGTAGTTTTGGGAATGGCTATAGATTGACTAAAAATCAGGAGTTTAAGGATGTTATACTTAAAACATCAGATACTTTGGCAACATTATATAATCCTAAAGTGGGAACTATTTTGTCATGGCCAGAAATGGTTAAGAAGATGAATTGGCCGCACAACACCATCATAGACAATATGATAAATTTAGAGATGTTATTTGAAGCTTCTAAAAATGGAGGTAATAAATCGCTGTATGATATGGCAGTTAAACATGCTGAAACTACCATGAAAAATCAATTTAGAAAAGATTATTCGGTTTATCATGTAGTTGTTTACGACACCGTTACAGGTAAAAAAATAAAAGGAATGACGCATCAGGGATATGCTGATAACAGTATGTGGGCCAGAGGTCAGGGTTGGGCCATTTACGGTTACACGATGGTGTATAGAGAAACCAAAGATCCTAAATTCCTGGATTTTGCACATAAGGTAACCAAAGTATATTTAGACCGTTTGCCTAAAGATCTGATTCCGTATTGGGATTTTGATGTGCCTAATGTTACTAAAGAACCTAGAGATGCCTCGGCAGCAGCCTTGGTAGCTTCGGGATTGATAGAATTATCGACCTATACCAAAGATAAAGCATTGGCCAAAACCTATTTGGATAAGGCAGAAGCCATGTTAGCCGAATTATCCAGTAAAAGGTACCAAAGCGGTAATGCCAATCCTGCGTTTTTATTGCATTCAACCGGACATTATCCGAACAAAAGCGAAATAGATTATTCAATTATATATGCTGATTATTATTATGTGGAAGCCTTGTTGCGTTTGAAAAAATTGAAATCAGGTAAGGATATTTTTGCTCCGTTTCAAAGGAATAAAGCTATTGCCACCAAAAAATAATAATTACAAATCCATCCTGATTTAGGTGGATAAACAACTAATCTATAAACAGGATTTTTTACTATCAAAACAATAAAAACAAACAATTATGAATAAAATACTTTTATGGTCTATTACGGCAGCCCTGGCCGGTTTCTTATTTGGTTTTGACACCGTTGTCATTTCGGGTGCCGATAAAAAATTACAGGAATTATGGCATACTTCCGATGTTTTTCACGGTTCTGTAGTCATGGCAATGGCATTATGGGGCACTGTGATTGGAGCTATTTTTGGCGGAATTCCGACCAATGCATTAGGAAGAAAAAAAACATTAATCTGGATTGGTGTTTTATTCTTAGTTTCAGCGATTGGTTCGGCTTTAGCCAATGATCCGTATACATTTGCTTTTTTTCGTTTTTTAGGCGGATTGGGAATTGGAGCTTCTACCATAGCGGCACCGGCTTATGTTTCCGAGATTGCTCCGGCGAAAGACAGGGGACGTTTGGTTTCCTTGTACCAGTTTAATATTGTACTGGGAATTTTAATGGCATTCTTATCTAATTATTTATTGAGAGACGCAGGAGAAAATGCATGGCGTTGGATGATAGGAGTGATGGCATTTCCATCTTTCTTTTATATGATAATCGTTTTTACGATACCGGAGAGTCCGAGATGGTTGTTGTCTAAATCCAGAAATGAGGAAGCGAAGAAAGTATTACAACAAATTAATCCTGACGCTAAAATTGAAGAATTGATAGCCGAGCTTCATATTGGCGAAGATCATGTAAAAGGCGAAACCATCTTTTTGAAGAAGTACAGATTCCCTTTGATATTGGCCTTTTTGATTGCGCTTTTCAACCAGTTATCCGGTATTAATGCGTTCTTGTATTATGCGCCAAGGATTTTTGCTGAAGCGGGATTAGAAGAAAGTGCTGCCTTGATGAGCAGTATCGGAATTGGTTTGACTAACTTAGTGTTTACCCTTTTTGGAGTCTTTTTGATTGATGTATTAGGACGTAAGGTACTGATGTATATTGGTTCTATAGGGTACATCATTTCTCTTGGTTTAGTTTCGCTAGCCTTTTTCCTAAAATGGGAAGGAATGGCAGTGCCTATTTTCTTATTCATGTTTATCGCGTCACATGCTATCGGACAGGGGGCAGTGATTTGGGTATTTATTTCTGAAATTTTCCCCAATCACCTGCGTGCCAGCGGACAGGCATTCGGCTCCTCCACACACTGGGTGTTGGCAGCGATTATACCATCGATGGTTCCATTTTTATTCTCCACCATCGGAGCAGGAACGGTGTTTTTAATCTTTGCGGTAATGATGGTATTCCAATTGTTATTTGTCATGTTTATGATGCCGGAAACCAAAGGAAAAACCTTAGAAGAATTACAGGAAACGGTTTTTAAGCAGAAATAGAAAACCAATCTAATCTTAATTAATTTAATACTATATTTATATAATTTGCGAAAGTATTATGAAGCACATAAAAAAAATATTTTATCTTGGTGTATTGCTGTTTTTAGGAAATATGCTGTATGCGGAAGTTGGAGTACAAAATAAACTAATTACCTATACTGCTCCGAAAGAGGCATTGCAAAATACGGATTTCTCGGTTAAGGTTCGTGTCCCGGGTGGTACATGGCAGGAATTGCCTGAACATTTGATTAAGGTTGACGAAGTAAAAGACAGCGGTCATGATGTGCAGTATGCGTCAATGAGTTATTTTGATTTTTCGGGAGAAGTCGAAGTTTCAGTTACTTACAGCCACGGGCTTATTAATACATCTAGAGTACGACCGTTATCTTATGGAATCCAACATAATGTAAACGGTAATACCCTGACCTTTAAGCTGAGTCAGCCATCCAATTTATCAATAGAGGTTAATGGAGATATTATGCACAATCTGCATCTTTTTGCTAATCCTATAAGTACTTATGTGCCGAATAAGAAGGATAAAAAACTTATTTATTTCGGTCCGGGTATTCATAATATACCAGACGGTAAACTGATGGTGCCTTCCGGCTCAACAGTATATGTAGACGGCGGTGCTATTATTATGGGGAAGATCAGGATTGAAAATGCCCAAAATGTAAAAGTACTGGGAAGCGGTATGGTCGATCAGTCAATTAAAGGCGGCATTTCTATATCCAATTCTAAAAATATTGAAATCGAAGGACTATTTAGTACCCAGTGTTTCACCGGGGGATCGGACGGTGTTATTATTCGCAATGTAAAGGTAATCAGTTTTTTTGGGTGGGGTGACGGAATGAATGTCATATCCAGTACTAATGTCCTTATTGATCGCTCGTTTAATAGAAATTCCGATGACTGTACTACTGTATATGGAACAAGAGGCGGCTATAAAGGGGGCTGTGCTAATATTACCATGCAAAATTCCACACTCTGGGCAGATGTAGGACATCCTATTTTGGTAGGAACACACGGCAGTACGCCTAATCCGGAAATTCTTGAAAATCTTACCTATAAAAACATAGATATATTGGATCACAAAGAACGCCAGCTTGATTACCAGGGTTGTCTGAGCCTTAATGCAGGGGACAGCAACCTGATTAGAAATGTAAAATTTGAGAATATCAGAATTGAAGATTTCAGACAGGGACAGCTTGTAAATATCCGAGTGTTTTTTAATAGCAAATATTGTACGTCACCGGGCAGGGGTGTTGAAAATATTCTTTTTAAAGATATTACTTATAATGGTGTGAATGCAGGAACATCTATAATTGCGGGCTATGACAGCAATAGAAAAGTGAAAGATGTGGTTTTTGAGAACCTAACCATTAATGGTGTTTTAATCTACGATGATATGCCAAATAAACCTAAATGGTTTAAGACATCCGATATGGCGAATTTCTTTGTAGGGGAACATGTTGAGGGAATTATTTTTTCAAAAACAAAATTGTAATATTTTAAAGATACTATCCTAAAAAGTGTGTAAGTTTAAAAATAATAGGGTTGACTTTTTAATTAAAGTTGAACCCTTTTTTTAATATAGTTTGTATTGGTATTGACCATCTTTTGGTTGATTCCCTGATAGGCAAACATGTAGATTTTATTATAGTATCATCAGTTGGGAAAGACAACTTATTTTTGGTGTATGTCCTAATCTTTCCATTGAAGTTTTTTATTAAAATTGTTGTGCAGATTATTTTCTGATTTTCGCTGGAAAGTGAAAGAATACATTGAGTTCTTCTTAAATTTATTTAAAGGATTTTATCATTTCCTTTATTGTCTGAATCACCCAATGTGGCTTGATCATCTTGTTTAGTTGAGGCTTCATAAAATTGCTTTATGTCTTTTGAAAATCCCTTCTTATTTTTCCAAACTTATAACGAGCAGAGTTTCTGATTTGATGTACCACACAGATTTGAGTTTGCTAGTCTGGAAATATGTTTTATAGTTTGGGTTTAGCTATTTAAATTGTCTGTAGCAGTTATGAATATATTTTCAACACCTCCTCTAACTTTTAAATCAGTTAGAACTCCCAACCAAAACGGGCGTCTAGTTCTTACGAACTACATCTCTATAACTTCTTTTTCACTCTCTCCATTGAGTCTTAAATCCAATTGAATAGACTTTGTTGACAACCTTAGAACTCTTGCGAACTTAAGAAGATTCTCCATCCAATCAATTTTATTATCATCTATTGAAACAGCAAAGATTTCAAATCCACTTGACTTAAATTTATTGGACATATTAACAAGATTAGGATTTTCCTTTCGATAGGGAGAACATCATTTTGATTCTTTATTGAAAAACATCTATTTTTTTATTTCGAGAGCTTTTGAATCGTTTATATCCGTTATTAAATTAGTTTTTTTGCATATTCAGACATATTTGAAAATAGTCCAGCAGATTTTTTCTTTACAAAAGTTGATGCCATAATAGAAAGGCTATACTCAGAATATTATCGGGAAGATTTTGAATCAATTTTATTTCAGGACGTGACAGAAAATAAAAAGCCGCCTCAAGTTTGCACAAGAGACGGCTTTTGTTTTTAGAAAAAAGACTTATTCTTTGATAATCTTTTTCACGGTAGTTTCATTTCCATTGGTAATGTTCAAGAAATACATTCCGGAAGGTAATCTTTCCAAAGACATCACTTCTGAAGTAGTAGTCAAAGCTTGAGACTGCACTTTCATTCCTAATGAATTGTATAGTTGAAGTGTGGCACCGCTATGGACTTCACTTACTTTAACATTTAATAGGGTTGTAACGGGATTAGGATAAACGGTTACGTCTTCCGCAGCATTTTCCTCACTAATCAAGACTTTACTAATGTCTTTGCTTACCATACTAACCGCAGTGGTACTGCAAGAACCCAGTTTGTCTCCATGATCCAAATGCGATTGAACCGAATTGGAACTTACACAAATTTCTTTTCCATTATGGCAAACCATAACTTTATCACCGGAGTTGCCACACTGTACATTTATGGTTTTAATCACTATAGAAGTCGTTGTTTGACAACCTTTCGCATCAGTTACTACCGCAGTATACATTCCTGCTGTTGCTACTGCAATGGTTGGTGTTGTTTGGTTTGAACTCCAAGTATAAGTATAAGGTGCTGTTCCTCCTGTTGGAGTCGCGGTAATACTAAGAGAAGTTGGTCCATAACCAATATAGATGGTGTTTTTTTCGTCAACAGCAGCATTAAGCGCATACACATTTGGAATCGTTGCTGTCAATTGAACTGCATTGGTGTCATCACAATCCGTATGGTTTGTTACACCACAGGCTACTGGATTGCCTGAACCTAATCCATCCCCATCATTATCTGCATATAAAAACTGATTGTCATTACAATCGGTGTTGTTGGTAGCATATCCTTCAGGAGCAACTGATGAACACAACATTGCTGTTGTACTCGATCCGAATCCATCCTTATCGGCATCTACATAATATTGAAGAGGCTGATGAACAGTCGCATCGCTATCATTACAATCGGTGTTGTTGGTAGCATAACCTTCAGGAGCAACTGATGAGCACAACATTGCTGTTACAGTCGATCCAAATCCATCCTTATCAGCATCTACATAATATTGAATAGGTTGATGAACCGTCGCATCGCTATCATTACAATCGGTATTGTTGGTAGCATATCCTTGAGGAGCAACTGATGTACACAACATTGCTGTTACAGTCGATCCAAATCCATCCTTATCAGCATCTACATAATATTGAAGAGGCTGATGAACCGTCGCATCGCTATCATTACAATCGGTATTGTTGGTAGCATATCCTTCAGGAGCAACTGATGAGCATAACATTGCTGTTACAGTCGATCCAAATCCATCCTTATCAGCATCTACATAATATTGAAGAGGCTCATGAACCGTCGCATCGCTATCATTACAATCGGTGTTGTTGGTAGCATATCCTTCAGGAGCAATAGATGAACATAACATTGCTGTTACAGTCGATCCAAATCCATCCTTATCAGCATCTACATAATATTGAAGAGGCTCATGAACAGTCGCATCGCTGTCATTACAATCGGTATTGTTGGTAGCATATCCTTCAGGGGTAACATTTACCGTAAATAAAGCACTTGTAGTTGATCCAAAACCATCACGATCGGCATCTATATAATATGTCCTATTAACGGTTAGTGGTTGTGAAACTGAAGTTGCAGCATTGTAGATGTCATTACCCGCTTGCGAAGCAGTGATTATAGCAGAACCTGCAGATAAAATATGAACTTTGTTGTCCACAATCGTTGCTACAGAGGTATTTGAGCTGCTATATGTTAGAGGTAGTCCTGAAGAGGCAGTAGCTCCAGCATCAAAATCAGCATCGCTAATAGATTTCGCTCCAATTGAAGCAAAACTAATAGTCTGTTCTTTTTTTACCACTGTTAAAACTTGCGTTTGCGTTTGTGCAGCATTGTAATCTGTGTTTCCTGCCTGCGAAGCTGTAATAGTTGAGGTTCCAGGAGCAATAATATGCAGCTTTCCATCTACTATACTTGCTACAGCGGTATCTGAACTGGTATAACTAACAGCCAGTCCTGAAGTTGCTGTTGCAGGAGAAAAATCAGCGTCAGCCATTTCTTTTTGCAAAGTCGCTTTAAGAGCAATCGTCTGACTTAATTTAGCACTTTCGGCAATCTCAGAGGCACTTAAAGCTTTGCTGTAAATTTTAAAATCATCAATTGAACCTTTGAACAGAGGATCATTAAATTGAGATTTACCCAAATAGTTTTGATTGGTACTGCCTATGGTAGACGGTTTAATTGTTACACCAGTATTAGTAGCAACCAAAGCCCCATTAATGTACATACGACAGGTGCTTCCTGTTTGGGTAATTGCAAAATGAGTCCAAGTGTTAAGCGGTAGGGTATAAGTAGCAGTTAGCTGTTGTTCTGAACCACCATTTCTAATAGCATAACGCATAAGGTTAGTCCCTGCCTGAATTGTCAAAAACATATACTTGGTAGGTGCTGTAGCGCTGACACCAAAATCAAATGCACGCATCCATGTTGTCTTAACATCCATTCTTACCCATGTTGATATGGTAAAATCAGTTAGTGTACTGACAATTCCGGTTGGCAACGTAGCATAAGCATTGGCTGTTCCATCCAGTTTAAGTGACTGGCTGTATTTACCTGTATCTCTAGTAGCTGTGGCAGCTAATGTTCCGTGGTTAGCTCCCCAGTTATCAATAGCACGCGTTCCACTTTGTTCATCAAATTTCAGGTAGGTCAGCTGTCCGATATTTGGAGTTGCCACCACTTCGGTGCTGGAAGAATTTTCCGTAGTACCATCAATAGAAGAAACCACATAGTAATAAATAGTACCATTACTAATTGCAGTATCGGTAAATTTTGTGCCGGCAGTATTTCCGATAGTAGTATAAGGTCCACCAGAAGTAGTAGAACGTTTGATGTTATAGCTAAAATTCTGAATAGGATCCCATTCGATGATATTTTTAGCATCACCAGATGCCACGATAACATTGCTTACTACATTATTTTGTACTGTTAAAGTTATTATTTGTGAACCTGTATTGCTACCGTTAGTTGCAGTTAAGGTTACAGAAAAAGCACCAAATTGTGTAGGAGTACCCGATATTATCCCTGTAACACTGTCAACACTTAAACCAGCAGGTAAACCTGTTGCAGTAAAATTGCTTAGTGCTTTGTTACTAATGGTATAAGTAAATGGTTTACCAATCAAAGTAGTAAGTTGCGTATCGTTTGTAATGACAACCGTTAAAACTTTTGCTTGTGATGGTGCTGGCCAGTATACGCTATTTCCTGCCTGTGAAGCAGTAATAGTTGCAGTTCCGGTAGAAACAATATGGACTTTACCATTTACAATGGTTGCCACAGATTCGTTTGAGCTGCTGTACGTTACTGGAAGACCTGAAGTAGCGGTTGCTGCTAGGTCAAAATCGTCATCACCCATTACTTTTTGGGCAATTGAATTTAGCGTTATAGTTTGACTTACAGAACTTCCAGCAATTTCAGATGCAGTTAAAGCTCTGCTATATATCTTAAACTCATCAATTGCACCTTTAAACATAGGGTCATTCCATTGAGATTTACCCAAATAGTTCAAATTAGTGCTTCCCAAGTCAGAAGGTTTAATAGTTATAGCGGTATTGCTTGCAACTAAAGCTCCGTTAATGTACATACTACAAGTACTTCCAGATTGGGTAATTGCAAAGTGAGTCCAGGTTTTAAGAGGAACAGTGTAATTATACGTTATGCCTTGTTCTGATCCACCATTTTTAATTGCAAAACGTACTTGACCTGATGTTCCTGCCTGAGCGGATAAAAACATATACTTAGATGTTCCGGTTCCAAAATCAAAAACTCGCATCCAGTTAGCCAATGCATCCATATTTACCCATGCTGATATCGAATAATCAGCTAAAGTACTTACAATACCGGTAGGTAAGGTAGCATAAGAAGTTGAAGTTCCGTCCAGTTTAAGGGCTTGTCCGTTTCTACCCTCAGCGCGACTTGCAGTGGTGTTTAATGTACCATGATTGGCACCCCAGCTATCAATGCTACGTGTTCCACTTAGTTCGTCAAATTTCAGGTAAGTAACTTGCCCGATATTTGGAGTTGCTTTGACTTCAGTACTGTTAGGATTCTCTCCCGTACTGTCAATAGAAGACACTACATAATAATAAGCAGTTCCGTTAGTGATACTTGTATCAGTAAATTTTGATTCCGTAACAGTTCCAACGGTAGTGTATGGTCCTCCTGAAGTTGTCGAACGTTTTACATTATAGCTAAAGTTCAAAATAGGGTTCCATTCGATGATGTTTTTAGCATCACCAGCCGCTACTATTAGACCATCCACTACAGTATTTAATACTTTTAATGATAAAATTTTAGTATTAGATGCAGTTTCATTTGAAGCAGTAAGTGTAACAGAAAAAATCCCTTGCACAGTTGGAGTTCCTGAAATTATGCCAGAAGCAGTATCTATGCTTAAACCAGCAGGCAACCCAGTAGCATTAAAGCTAGTTGGTGATTTGATGGCTGTAATAGTATAAGAGAAAGGTTTTCCAATAAGTGTAGTTTGTTCTAATACACTTGTAATTGCAACAGTAACAGTACGGTCATCTAATAGTACCACATCGTTGCCGGTACCACCTATGTAAGTAATACGGAAATTATTTCCACCTATAGTTACCAGTGACATTTCTGGTAAATCTTTAAATGTTCCGTTAATAGCAAGCGTTCCTGTATTGTCTATTATCGTATAGTTTGTTCCTTCAGTTAATGTACCCGCAATGCTGATTGGAGCTAAAACAGGACTGTTAAGCAAGTTTACACTAGTGGCTTTAATTTGATCGCCAATAGCTGTACCCAGGTTAATTTCCGGAGTATAGGTAGCATCCGCTTTTAAAGTAAGAGCACCAACACTTAAGGTACCGACCTTTAAAAATCCAGGTTCTAATATAGCACCTGCTCCGCTACCAGTTCCAAGAGTTGCCGAAGCCTGAGTTAGTCCGAAGCCACCTAAAGCACCTTCTTCTATAATTATTGGACTGATAAAAACCCCAGTGGTTCCACTATTGTTAATCAACAATTTTCCTTTTTTAACGGTAGTTGTTCCTCCATAGGCCTGATTTCCCCACATTTCTAAAATACCTGTACCTACCTTTTCAACGGTCACATTACTGCCATTAGCGTTAATAGTTCCTCCATAGCTAGAATACGTATTAAGTGCACCTATACTGATAACAGGTGAGCCACCTGCATTGACACGTATATAACCACGACCGTTAAGAGCACCAAAGTTTAGCGTTCCAGTTGAAAATCCGATACTCTGACAATCAATCCCATTGGCATCTAATAGCCAAGTTGCTTTTGCGCTTCCGGAATTGGGAATTCCAAAGCGTATTCTTTGTTTTCCACTTCTCAATTTAGAGATAAAAGTTCCTGTAAATTCGCTATTATCACCCACAAGATTAAGGCCGGCATAATCATTTCCGTCATGCTCCAGTGTTCCACTACCTAATAGTCTTCCACGAAGCGTTATAGAATTAACATCTTCATACATATAACTTCTTCTTTCAGACAGCACTTCTATATCGTTGTACAAATTGAGGTCGCCACCAGCCGTAGCCTGCAATGCGCCTCCATTCATGACAATCTTGCCTGTACCTAAAGGCCCGGCTGTAGGATTGCTCGCAGTTCCGGTTCCTATTCCTGCTGCTGACAGAGTACCGCTAAAAATAGTAGTATTTCCAGAATAAACATTATTACTTCCCCTAACATATAAGATACCCGTTCCAGATTTCATTAAAGAACCAGTACCGCTTATTGTTCCTTCTAAAGCTGTATTAGCTACGGAATTCACATTAAGGAGGTCAGTTAAAAGTAAAGGAGTAGTTAAAGTTTGAGTATTGGATGAGTTGTTAACAAGATCATTCTTTAGATTTAAGCTATTCCCTGAAATGGTATAGGCATCAGCTCCGGCTTCGAATTGAAGTCTTGAGACTATCAGGTCATTTATATCGTTGGTCAGAATTGAATCAGTAGTTGCCTTGAAGGTTAATATGGCAGGGTTTACCGGAAGAGTATTTTCAACCCAGTTGGCTGCCAGATTCAACGAAGTGGTAAGAGGTGTTGGACTCCATACCGAAGAGTTTGCACCTGGTACACCAAAGGCTTCAGCAGAATTGCCGCTTTCCTGTGAGGTTCCTACAGAAGAAACCACATAGTAATATGGATTACCACTGGTAACATTTGTATCCTCATAGCTGTTAGTGCTAACAGTTGCAATCGTTGTATAAGGACCACCACTTACGGTACCACGTTTTACTTTGTATGAAGAAGCGCCCAAAGCAGTATCCCATGTAAGGCTGATACGGTCATTATGATTAGTTGCTACAGGACGACCTGGAATTGCAGGAGGAACCGACTCAAAAACTTCATTGGAAGTACCGCTTTCATTATTCCCTGTAAGTGCAGTAATTACATAATAGTTATTCACCTCAGGTGTAGGAGCTACATCTGTAAAAGTGGTTCCCGTAATGCCTGTCTGGATAGTTGTATAGGTTCCTCCCGGTGTTAACGAACGTTTTACTGAATAACTGGTTGCGTTAACTGAAGCTGTCCAGTTAAGTTTAATTTGTGTAGTATTAACAATCGATGCCAATGCTGAAGTTGGTGCTGCAGGTGCTTCACTATTAATCACTGTAAGGATTAATGTGGCTGTACCTGTTCCACTGGCATTGGTAGCAGTTATGGTAACTTCGTTTTGTCCTAATTCGGTAGCTGTACCAGAAATAATTCCAGTAGCTGTATCAACGCTAAGTCCTGCCGGCAATCCGCTGGCACTGTAAGAAGATGGACTGGCACTAGCAATGATGTTATAGCTAAAAGGCGTGCCAATGGTAGCTGTAGCTGTGGTAGCACTGCTAATCTCCGGAGATCCGGCAGCTGCGGTTTGACTAAATGCCACATTACTGAACGTAGCAGTGTTTTGTGCCGATGTATTATTAGAAAGGGTATAAAATCCCGCATACAAATTAGTTGGGAAACCGGTAGCTGAATACCAGCAACCATCATTAGTCCAGTTAACACCATCTTGCGAATGATACACAAATATACGGGTGTTAACACGTTCAATTTTTAACCACCAAGGTGCTTTGGGTTGCCAATGTCTTCCGGCACCGCCGGTAGCGTTAAGAAAAAGATCCCAGTAAGCAGAACCTGGTGCAAGTGATTCGCGTAACATCACGCCGCAGCCTCCAGTAGTGAGCGACATATTATCCACTTTTACTACCAGACCAGCATCACCACTAACTTTTTTGAAATTGAAACTAAAGGCAGTACTGGTGGAAGTTCCGGCAGCTTTAAGTGTCCAGATTCCGTTATTGAACGAAGCGCTGCTTGCTAATCCTGTATTACCAATATCTATATTGGTCAGGTTGCTCACTGGTTGCACATGATCGGCAGGATAATATACAGGAGGCAAACTAACTGCGGTAGAAGTATCTGACGATTTTAGATATAAGAAATCACCACCGGCGCCACCCAGTGCAGCACGCATTCTGTCGGTGTTAGGGGTTGGTATTCCCTTACGCACATTATAAGCACTATAAATAAGGTTTGTCATATCGCCAGCTACTGCTCCGGGCTGAATTCCCCAGCTGGTCCAATAACTTGCATAACCTCCAAAGGGGATATAGGTCATGGTAGCTCCGTCAAAAGCGTATTTATGGTACAATTCGCCGATAGCCAATACTCGATTGTCCAACTCAGAAAACATATCTACATTTTGTTTGTAGGCAACTTCTGCACCCCAGGCTAAAGCTGCGGCCTGCACACGCCAGTGGTCGTCGCGGCCTGTATCACCTACTTCGCCATTGGGTAGCGAGTTACGCATACCTCCACCGGCGTCCATTCTGTATACTTCCACCGCCTGGTTAAATTTGGTGACATCATTACAAAATACGGCTGCGGCCAGGGCTATTTTCAGCTGAAGAGCTCCTTTGTTCTGGTCGCGTAATGGATAAGGTACCCAGGAAGTAGGGAATAACACCTGAGAAAAATACTTTTCTACATGGTCTGTATTTGCCTGGGTCCAGCCGGGATAAGTATATCGGAGTATTTCGGCACCAGTAGCCCAGTACTGGACATAGTCTCCAATATCCAGCATAGATTCATTACCGCCCCAGGTGGTATTGGTTACTGCCCAGGCATCAAGCATATCAGTAGCTTTTTTGGCATAAGCAGCATCACCGGTAAACCACCACATAAATGCCAGGTTGTGTATGGCAATCATGTCACTCTTCCATTGTTCATTATTCAAGTTTGGAGCACGGCTTACTGTTGCCTGCGGTGCACCAGGAGTGTAGCTTAGTTGAGAACGATAGTTGCTTTTAAAAGCATTATAAGCCGAAAGCCAGGGTTCCTTGGTAATATTGACCTTCAGCTGATCCAAATCGGTCTGGGTAAAAGGGATACCCGGATGTACGAACGGTTGTTGTGCTGAAATCTGCTGGGTAAACCCGAGAATCAGCAACAAGGTTCCATACAGAAAGATGGAGTAAATTTTTTTCATTGATTTTTTTTTAGATATGATTTGTGGTATTTAAATACAATTGAGCCATAGTTATTTTTTTATATAAAAAAGGTAGATTGTATTTGGTAGCTTCGGATGAATTTAACATATTATCATTAAATTCAATCGTATTTTTCTAAATGTTTTTTGATATAATTAGATAATAACTATCACTTAAGTTTTATTTTTTTATTTCGTCATAGGCAATTTATTTTATTAAAATTTATCGTGTTATGTAAATCGTTTCTATAAATTTTTATAGATAGATAGATATTATTATTCAGTCATTTTATAATATGGGTTTCTTTAAAATCTGTTCTGTTTTTTTACTTTTAAAGGCTTATGTATCAATCTTGTCTTTAGTATTTAAACAAAATTATTGTTTAAAATTCATATAACTGTTCTGAACCATGCTGATGTAATTGTGTTTTTTGTTGTTTTTTAATAATAAAAAAACACTTAAAGTAATTTTAGGCGTAATTGGTTGTTAATTTTTTAAAATATTTAAGAAAGTGTAAAAACGGGTACTGTTGTTTGGGATGCTAGTTTGGGTAATGGAAAAGCGAGCGTCTGAAAAAAGAAATTACCTAATTTGACTTTTTATTCTATTCGGATAAATTATAAATCAGTTAAAAAAAAAACAGGAAATCGAGAAAGATTTCCTGTTTTTGAATGTTGGTTTGCGTGATACTTACCAGGTAATTTTTATAAGCATTATTTTACGCCTTCGTTTAATGATTTGTAAACAAGTCCCTCTACATATAAACCTTCGTATAATCTGGCAAAATCAGATAGTAGCATGTGGCGTTTATTAATAGATTGATCGGATATTTCAGTTCCGTTTATTTTTAAACCTTCGAATACAATGTTTTTAATACCGCGCTCTGGTGAATAGCCTTCAATAATCGAAAGGTTGGCATTTTTCCCGTTATAGCTCACGTTTTTAAAAAATACATTTTCGATTCCACGACCGGGAGCTTTTGCATATTTTTTATTAAAAGTGACGCGTAAATTGATAAGTTGTCCTTGTTCGAAATCTTCAACACGGATATTTTCAAAATAGATGTTTCGGGCTAAATTTTCGTCAGATACGTTAATAGACATGCAACCTTGGTAATTAATTTGGGGTTCATCATGATTCAAAATATCGATGTTTTCAAATTTTATGTTTTCGATTACTTCGGATTTGCCCGGCTCCGGATTTCCATGAGTTCCAATTAAAATCGGGTGAGCCACATCGGCCCAAAGCGTAGCATTTTGCACCGTTACATTTCGGCAATCTCCGAAAAACTTCCAACGATGTCCATAAATAGCGATGCAATCATCTGAATTTCTCATGAAAACACCATCAATTAACACATTGGTATTGGAAAACAAATCAATACCATCGCCCCAACCTTTGGAACTGAAAGAGCGAATATTTTTTATAGTGAGATTTGTAGATTGACCACTGGATACGGTATAGTGATTTGGATTTAGAAAAATTAGATCTTCAATTTGCACTTGATCCGAAAAATTCACACCCACACCATCATCGGCTTTATAAACAATTCCACGGCCACAAATGCGTACATTTTTAATACTGTCACAATGAATGGAAGCTTTCAGGACTGCTCCTCCGGCGAGATAAACCGTTTTGCCACTTGGAACATGTAGGACATTGTTTTTTATTTTATGAAAGCCCGGAGCAAAATAAATTACTGATTTATCTTTGGGATTAGGTTTGTAAGTTTCGGGTGCATTAGTGAAAATTTGCAGATTGTGAAAAATGTCACCATTGACTTCAACAGAAAGATTGCATGGTTTGGAAAGTGAAAATGTTAGTGTATTACCATTTATCACCGGTTGAAATCCATAAGACAATGGGCGAATACGGGCCGATTGAACCGTTCCTCGATTGTAGGTTACAGAAAAATCGACAGTACCTTCAAAATCAAAATGTACCATAGAACTTTTGGCAACGTTATGCATGTCCACCAGTGCTTCATATTCATATAAATCCTGCCATTGACCACCGGGGATTCTCACTTTTACGGAAAAATCGTCATTATGAGGGATACTGTCTGATGCGGGAAATGTAATGAGTTGTTGTGCATTTAAACAAAAGTTGATATTAATCAATAGGAGAAGGATAACTATTTTTTTCATTGAATAAAGATTGAATTAATTTTAATAAGAATTATTTTTTCACGACAAATTTTGACAATTTAGAATCCGAATTATAATCGACTTGTGCCTTTTTGCCATTGACAATAACCGATTTCTGATTTTTTTCAGAATACATGGAAACAGTTACCTCATCTTGTCCCTGAAATTGCATATTTCGGTTGTCGCCGTCAAAATCAACTATGGTAAAAAATTTGGAAAGTGCATGAATCAACGGTTTTCCATTTCTGCGTAAATAGCTACCATCGGAGATGAACAGTCGTTTTATGTTTTTTGGATTGCCGGTATCTGCACCTTCAGGAAATGTCAGCGCCATTAGGTAAGCATCCGTATCCCAGCCGTTCATTACGTTGAGACTATTGCGGTGTTTGATTCGGCCGTCGGCCAATAGGTTTAGGTAGATTTCCGTTGTCTGTCCATTTTGCGTTATTCGGATCCCTAAAAAATTTTTTCCGTCAAACCGTTCAATAATTGGTAATTTATCTTTGTTCTGATCATTCTTCAAGGTGATGGCAGTAATGAATTTGGTGCGGTTGGTTTCTTGAAAATGACTGATGGACCAATAGGGTTGTTTTACATCCGGTTCATGGTCTTTCAGTCCTGATTTTTCTTCTAGTCGCATTTTTTCCGGGAAGTCATGCGGTAATCCTCCATCAGGAAATGTCTCCGGATAAAGAGGACGAACCAATATTTCGGCATCACCATCTTTAACCGATAAATCCAAACCACGACGTTTTGATTCCCCATTGTAATGCAGCAACCATTCAAACTTTCCGGGTTCGTAGGATTCTAAATCGTCCATTACCAGAATTACATCACCTATCCATAAAAAATGGCGATAGTTACGGGAAAACCATTGTGAAGTAGGACCGGTGGCATCCGCATAAATGTATTTCATTTTGTCTGTTTCAAGCAAATTATAAAGGTGTCCTTCATTCTTTACTCCAAAATAAGGGTCTTTTCTGCTTTGTGCTTTTCCATTGAAAAGTGCGACATTGTGCGCTTCGCTCTGGCAGTAATATTCGGTGTATTCTGGTCTTCCGTAGGATGAATTTCCGGAGTCGATAAGCAGGTTTTTACCGTTGTGAAACAGGATGAAAGAGCCGGCATCTGCATGCGCATGGTTCCAAGTGGTACCACATTTGATCCCAAGCATAGTTGCATTGTCTTTCCATGAATTACGCAAAGTCGCCCAGCCTAAATCTGAAAATAGTTTTGATTCTGGCAAATCAGGGGCTTTAACTTCTTTTTGATTTGAAAAATCAGGGTGTAAAATCAAGCCTTGAGGACTATCCATTTCCAAACCTTCTTTGTCGGAACCTCTCATTGTTTTTTGCAAATACCAGGCATAACGATCTTTATGGACTCCCAGATTCCATAATAAAAGCACACAGGAGTTTCCATTTCGTTTGATGCTGCCGTCTCCAAAATTGACGGAAAGAGGAGTGTCTTTTGTGTAATAAGTGGTTTGAATAAAGAAGTCGGCCATTTTTTCCATGGCTGGAACTTCGGGTAATTTTACTTCTGGAAGCACATTTTGGAAAGCATAACGAAAAAGCAGGTATTGCGAAAAACCGAAGCCGGCATAGTTGATGCTTTCATAAAAACCACCATCGCGACCGAAAGTCCTTGGTTTGTTGTCCATGACATTTCCAGAAAAATTAACCCATTCTGTAACTGTTTCTGAAATTTCATTGGCCCATTTTTGAGCTTCCGGAATTTCGCCTTTTACTGCCAATGCTGCAAATCCAGCCATATCGACGCAAGCGCTCCACCAATTGTGTCCCATTGTGTCGAAAGTATGGATGTTGGTTTCAGGTGAAAGCCAATCGTTCATTGCAGGTTTAATTCCTAATTTCACGATGCCTTCAGCAATTTGTTTTCGTTCGGATCGCGTGAGATAATTGTATGCACAATCATATCCGATGGCCATATAATAACTGGTATGGGCTGTTCCTAGTCCACCTTTCCATGGCGGAGAGCGTTGCAGTAAATCCTGTCCTTCCCAAGTTTGCTGACTGATGGAGTTTAGCAATACCTGTTTCATTCGTTCAGCAAAACGGGAGTCTCCAGTCATTCGATAAGCCAATCCCAGTTCCTGTAAATCTGGAGCACTAGACCGTTCCCGTTTAAGCATGTCTTCTGCTTTTTGTAACTGGTTTTCCCAAACTTTTTTGACCTCTGGATCATTTTTAATCTGTTCTTTCAAACGGGAAATATTGGCATCGGTATGCAATAAATATTTTCGCCCCTGAGCTGAAGCGGTGATACTAAATGCACAGATGATTATTAACAGTAAGTGCTTTTTCATTTTTCTACTATTATTCATTAATGAATATTTGATTATTTAAAAATATAAAAACTTTGTACAACTGGTGTAGCTGATTTTATTTTGGGTTCAACAGAACGTCCGTATTGCCAAGCTACCACAGTAACCTTAATTGGGAATTTGCTTCGAGGCGGAATTTTTGTAAAAATTAATTTTCCATCTTTCCATTCTGCCGGACCTTCCTGAACATAGAAATAAACGGGCATCCCGCTATCCGAAGAGGCTTTTAAAGATATGGAATTTATCCCTTGCTTTACATTTTGTATCGCTGGAAAACTGAGGTGTTGATCAATTCCTTCTTTATTTTGCAATGGTATTCTCATATTGAATTGCTGGACACTACTCTTATATTTATTGTCTTCCGGATGACTTGCCATAAGCCAAATATCTCCGGTTCGTTTTTCATTATTGAGTCCCATTCGGTAGAATCGTACCGTGAAGGTGGTATCATTTATTTTTGCAACTGGTCCACAGATACGACTTATCATTGGTTTTGATTGGGCATGATCATTAATCGATTTGGTTCTCAAAGTATCTGTAAAAACGGATTTTACATGAAAGGTGAGTCCATCGGCCTCGGGAGAGAACTTGCCAATTATGCGAGCGTGTGATTTTGGATTGAAAGGAAGTAAAGTTCCATTTTGGCTAAAGCCAAGGTATTGTTCTTTTTTGCCGCGAACTTTGGCGTAAAATTTTTCGGTGGCGCTGGCTATTTCTTTGTCGAAGTACCAGAAAGCATCCTTTCTATCTCCTTTGTACCGACTATAGGAGGCGGCTGAATAGTTGGGTTTTGAATCTTTTTGCCATCTTTCTTTGAGCCAGCCTTTTCTTGGATCCACAGGTTTTAATGGGACGGGTTTATTTAGAGCTGTTGCTGATGGTAAACGATACTGTACCGCTTTTTTGATGAATAAATTGAGATAATCTATTAGTTCATCCGAAATATCAAAATGACCGTGTCCGGCATCACATAAAAAGGAGACTGGAGCATCTGGAAAACGTTGCTGAAAATCGAGTGCTGGTTGTACCCGTGTTTCCAACCATTCATATTCGCCTTCGACCATTAAACCAGGTACGCCGTCAATGTTTCGCTTGCCCCAATCCATATTTGGACGTCCAAATCCAGTGAGGTTTGTTAAGGGAGCATCTCCATGAATAGATAAAACTGCCAATGTTCTTACTGGATTCCACGCTGCAAAATTCCAAGGATACGTAGCATAGGCTGAATGTCCAATAGGAATTGCCGGGGCAAACTTAAGCTCTGAGTATCCTGATTCTTCTGCCAAAGCATTCATAATGGATTCGAACTGCTCGCCGGCACCTTTATTGAAGTCAAACAGCATATCGAATCCTGGAGAAACCCAAACTATGGCGATGTCTAGTTTGGTCATTTCTTTTCGAAATTTGGGATTCTCAAAAATAGTTTCTTCCGTCATGTTATGCTGACCAATTACAACCGCACGAACTTGTTTGCAATTTTCAGGAATCCACAAAAAGGCTTGAGGGTGCTCTTTGGTTTCGTTAGAAATAAGGCTAGAAACTGGAACCGACCACTGGTATTGGGCGACAACTGGAGTGCTTAATAATAAATAGAACAGTATCATCAAGAAGAATGGTCTATTTGGTTTGTTTTTCATGTTTAAATGATTTGTTATCCTAAATTATAATTTATTTTAACTAAAAATGGCATTAAAAACTTTTAATGGGTGCACGACAAATTGCATTTCGTAGTCAATTTTTAAGAAATCTGCGTAAATCTGCCAAATCTGCGTTAAAAAATGGCACGCAGATTTGGCAGATTTACGCAGATTCGATTGGTTAATTTACCATAAAAGCAATCGTTTCTTAATCAAATAGATTGTACTTTTTTAAAAGATGCAATTTGTCGTGTACCCACTTTTAATGCTATTTTTATTTTAAAATAAAAGCTCAAAAATATATTTTAATTCAGAGAAAACTATTCTGAACTGTTTGTTAAATCTTTATTTTATCCTTTCCAAATAACAACTTCTGCCGGTTTGAGTGATTTTTCTCCAATAAGTACTTTTGCATTAGTGGGTACCGGGATTTCTTGATTTTGTGAAGAATAATTAAATCCATACCAGAAACCGTTACTGTATTCTACCAATACACCTTCGGGCAATGCCAATGTTGGTACGTTTGCTTTGTTGAATATTTTTTGAAGTACTTCCTTTTCCAGTTGTCCATCATCGGTATCAGGGCCAACATAGGTAACGGTACCTTTGCCTAATTTACGATGTAAAACCGCAGCTTTACCTTTGTAAAATTGATTGTCATAGCTCGCCCAAACGGTTGAGGTATCCTGTGGTTCTATGACATCTCCCCAATTATTCCAGTCAAAAGAAGTTTCGCCCATTTTTACTTTTCCCATTAAGGTAGTGGGCAGCAAATCAAAATAAATTTCTTTGGCTCCAATCAACTCCAAGATTGGTTTTTGAAAGAGTGCTTCCCATAAATGTGCTTCCCGGTCTTTCTGGCCTGTACGGCAGGTAAGGACTAGGTTTCCTCCATTCTCCACATACGTTTTCCATCGGGCAACCAGTTTATCATCTAATAGCTGATAAGCAGGAGCTATCAAAAATGGATATTCAGAAAAATCTTTACTTTCATCAATTACATCAACTGGGGATCCTAAGGATTTAAGGGCTTTATAATAGCGGTTTACATGAGCCATATAGTCCCATTGATTGGTTTGGGGTTGATATTCCATTTCCCAGCGGTTATCCGGGTTATAAAGAATGGCTGTTTTTCTTTTAATGAGAATAGCTGGTGTTGTTGTTTCGGGTTTGTACCATTTGCGCAGTTCCTGCAATTCTTTTATTACTTTTACATATTCGTCGCCAGAGCGACTCACCGTAATGCCATCCGTTTTCATGATGCCGTAATGGTATTGTTCCCCTCCGGATAAAGGTTGGCGAAAACGGTAATTGCAAACAAATTTATTTCCGCCTGCCATTACGTGATACATCCACATCCGCACTGTTCCAGGCATCGTTTGTGGATTAAACAATCCCCAGTTTACCTGTCCGGGCTGCAATTCCATTACACCGCTTACGCCATTTATTGGTCTGAAAAAGTCATTTGAAAAGCCGATGCTGTTCGCCGATCCCATACGGAAACCTTGTTCTCCGTGCCCTAAATCATATCCTTCTGCGAGGTATTTGGTATAGGTTTGGAAATCCAGCTCTTTCATCCGCAGCGGATCAACTGCTGAATGATTAGGCATTAGGTTAGTGGTTACCCACTGAGAAGGTTGGATGTATTTGCGCAATATGTCTTTTTGCAGGATAACAAAACGAGCGGCTTCATCTGCTGAAAAGCGTTTGAAATCGAGGACAGCATGAGGGTTAGCCTGTTGCACTAATTCCTTTGAGTTAGGAATACGTATCTGTTCAAAGTTGTTGTAAGTCTGACTCCAGAAAGCATTTCCCCATACCTTATTTAAGGTTTCTATGGTTTTGTATTTGTTTTTCAACCAATCTCGATACGATTTTTGGGCGTTGTTGCTATAGTCAAAAGAAGCTCCATAATGAGAAGGCTCATTATCGATCTGCCATCCCCAAACGGTTTTATTGTTGCCGTAACGCTTCGCCAACAAAGTCACAATTTTAGTAACGTATTCTTCGTAGGTTTTACTTGACCATGATGCTTGTTGTCTTGCACCATGTTGTATCGTGCGTCCTTCGGCATTTACCATTAATATATCAGGATGCTTTTGAGTGAGCCAGGCCGGGGGAGTGGGTGTAGGTGTACATAATACTACTTTGAGATTGTGTTTTTCTGCCAGAGCTACGGCTTTGTCCAGCCATTCAAAATTGTATTTACCTTCTTCAGGTTCCATCGTTGACCATGCAAATTCACCGAAATGGGTAAATTCAAAACCAAGGTCAGCCATTTTTTTGATATCCCTTTCCCAATTGGATTCAGGCCATTGTTCCGGGTAATAATAGCTGCCTACAAGCATAAGGTCTTTTTTATCAAAAAACTTTTCAGCGTTTTGGGCAAAAGACATCTGTATACATACCGTCAATAATGTAACTAGAGCAATTCTATTTTTAATAAAACGACTGCGTACCGGTTTTGAAGTAAAGGATATTTGTAACATAATTTTTTATAATTTGGATATTGATTACGTTTTAATTGTTTTAAATGAAATTTGGTAACCATCTCCAATTTTTTGAGAAACGGTATTTCAGGATTTTTATTGGTATGCTTCAACCCACTTTTCGGAAGGCTTGTTATACCCTAATTTTTCTTCTTTAGAATTCGAATTTACGTTATCTTGTGCTTCACAAAAATAATGAAGTAGGACTTGTAAAATAGTAAATGATAGTATTTGGGACTTTAAAAGATTGTATTTGCTAAAAAAAATCATAATTTATTTATTATTAAATTAATTTCAAAAGTATATATTAATTAAAAGAATACTATTCTGAACTGTTTGTTAAATTGAAGTATTTATTTAGAGTTGTTTTAATTTTAACAAAATAGGATTAGATTAATCTTTTTGAAGAATTTCGTTTTATAAGAATAGGTTTTAATACGATTGTTTCGGCTACAGTTGAACCTGATTTGTCCTTTATTTGTGTTAATAATAAATTTGCGGCTATTTTTCCCATTTCAAAACCAGGTTGATCAATAGTTGTCAATGAAGGTTCAATTACTGAAGAAATAGGTTCATTACTAAATCCAACAATTGCAATGTCCTCAGGAATTTTAATGCCTTCTCCTTTTAAATATTGCATGGCACCAATGGCTGCGACATCATTGGCCGAAAAAATTCCATCAATGGGTATAGGCTGTGAAAGCAACTTTTTAGCACTTTCAATACCATCTGATTCCATTAATTTTGAACTTATAATTAAGTTTTCATTTAACTCTATATTATGTTTTTCTAAAGCCGATTTATAACCTTCAAATCTGTTTTTATAAATTTCTAATTCTTGTGGACCGGAAAAATGAGCGATGCATTTACATCCTTGTGAGATTAGATGTTCCGTTGCATCAAATCCTCCTTGAAAATCATCAATAAGTACATTACTGTTTCCTGGGATATCAAGATGTCTGTCAAAAAAGACTATTGGTGTTCCATTTTTTTTTAAAATCAATAAATTATGATTATCCTTTGTTTCCATTGAAATGGAAATCAGGACTCCATCGACTCTGTTTTCAGAAAGTGTTTGTATTATTTTTTGTTCTCTGCTTAATTGTTCTAATGATTGGCAAATAATTACATTATATCCTGCTTCATAAGCAGTTTCTTCAATGCCCGCAATAGCCGAAGAAAAGAAATGACGAGATATTCTGGGAACAATCACGCCTATAGTATTAGACTTGTTATTGCGTAAACTTGAGGCTAATAAATTTCGTTGGTATCCAAGTTCATTGGCTTTCTCATTGACCCTGTTTTTTGTCTTTTGGGTAACCCTGGAATTGTTGTTCAAGGCTCTTGAAACTGTTGAGCTGTCAATGTTTAATGCTTTGGCAATATCGTGTATAGTTACTTTACTGTTTTCCATTATATAATACTATTTCGATGTTTTTTTGTTAGTTTTAATTGGCGTCTTGCTCTCTAATATAAAATAAACAATTCACTTATTGCAAAATTAGGTGTCTTCTGACAGTATTGCTTCTTGAATAGCATATTTAAATGTTTTTATTTCTTCAAAACTCTAAATTTCACTACCAACCCCTATTTAGCTATAAATACAAGTCTTGATTTTGACAAAATGATGTTGAATCGTTTAATAGTGATGCTATACAAAAATACAAAAATAAATACAATCGATTGTATTTTTAAAATAAAATAGTACTTTTGCAGCAGATTCTGTTTTTATATAAAAAACAGAATCTGCTAATAATTAGATAAATATAGTTATGAAAAACACTTTTGAAGTACGATATGCTTCTTCGCCACGCGATTTTAAAATGTATGATACCACAAGATTGCGGGAAGAGTTTTTAATTCAAAATTTGATGGAGCCTGATGCAGTAAACTTGGTATATACCCATTATGACAGGTATATAGCAGGAGGGGCTGTACCAGTTAAATCGGCTTTAAAATTAGAAACAATTGATCCGTTAAAAGCAGAATATTTCCTGGAAAGAAGGGAATTGGGAATTATCAATGTTGGTGGAAGCGGTTCTGTTTTGGTTGATGGGGAAAAATATGAATTGGCATATAAAGAAGCTTTGTATGTGGGAAGAGAAAATAAAGAAATAATTTTCAATAGTGATGACGCTACAAATCCTGCAAAGTTTTATTTGAACTCGGCTCCAGCTCATAAAGTATTTCCAACAAAAAAGATAAGTCAAAAAGAGGCTGAAGTTGTAGAGTTAGGGGCAATGGAAACTGCAAATGCGAGGACTATTAGAAAGTTAATAGTTAATAGTATCGTAGAAACGTGTCAGGTTCAAATGGGGATGACCGAGTTGAAACCGGGAAGCGTATGGAATACGATGCCTGCCCACGTACACGATAGAAGGATGGAAGTTTATTTCTATTTTGAAGTCCCAGAAGATCAAGCGGTGTGTCATTTTATAGGAGAACCACAAGAAACAAGGCATATATGGATGGCAAATAACGAAGCAGTAATTTCTCCACCTTGGTCAATTCACTCTGGATCAGCTACGAGTAACTATACTTTTATTTGGGGAATGGCTGGTGAAAACTTAGACTACGGGGATATGGATTTTTGTAAAATAAATGAATTAAAATAAACTTTAAAATAAATAATTATGTCAATAAACTTATTTGATTTAACAGGTAAAACTGCATTAATTACCGGTGGTGTTCATGGTTTAGGAATGTCAATTGCCAAAGGACTTGGTCATGCAGGAGCAAAAATTGTTGTAAACGATCATTCTTCACAAGAAAGTGTTGATGCTGCTATTAAAGAATATCAGTCAGTGGGTATTGAAGCTTATGGCTATTTGTTTGATGTCACGGATGATGCAGCAGTAAAAGCGAGTATTGAAAAAATTGAAAAAGAAGTGGGGCCAATAGATATTTTGGTTAATAATGCTGGGATTATTAAAAGAACTCCTATTCTTGAAATGGAAACTGTAGATTTTGAAGCAGTTATTAGAGTTGACCTTATAGGACCATTTATTGTGTCTAAATATGTAGCCAAAGGAATGGTTGAAAGACGTTCTGGGAAAATCATCAATATGTGTTCCATGATGAGTGAATTAGGAAGAGATTCAGTAAGTGCCTATGCTGCTGCAAAAGGAGGACTGAAAATGTTGACACGTAGTATGGCTACAGAATGGGCTAAATTCAATGTTCAAACAAACGGAATTGGACCAGGGTATTTTGCAACGAGCCAAACGGCTCCAATTAGGGTTGATGGGCATCCTTTCAATGAATTTATTGTAAGTAGAACTCCCGCTGGTCGTTGGGGAGATCCAGATGATTTGCAAGGAGCTGCTATTTTCTTAAGTTCAAAAGCAAGTGACTTTGTTAATGGTCATGTTGTTTATGTTGATGGGGGTATTTTAGCAACAATAGGAAAACCTTCTAATGAGAGTTAAAATTTAGATATTCTTATTCCGTTAGAAAAAAAGTATTGTAAACAATTAGCTAATTGTTTACAATACTTTTTTTATTTAAATAGGCATAGAGATATATTGTTGGGTTTCATTTTTTTAAGAAAAAAAGCTGGCAATATCTGATTCTAGATAGTGGATTTTAGCATTTTTTAATTTGTAGTAGAGATTCATGTTTATGTCAAAATACCTGAGAATTATTTATGCGTTTTTGAAACTATCAATTATTTACTTTTAAATAGTCTTTGTCGCGTCTTGATACGGCCGTTGATTGCAAGTTATTCGCGGTTTTATTTCTAGTTTTTAATTTTCGAAAATTCTCCTTTAACTACTTTAATTGGTGTCATCATCATAGAGCTATTTTCTTTTCAAGGTAAAAAAAGATAATGATAGATTTTATCACCCAAAAAGTAGTTTTTTCTTTGTCCACTATCCAAGTAAACCTCGAATTCTTATTTAAATTTCAGTAAACGGTATGGTTCAGAACAGTTATGTTATTTTAATATAATAGGTTTGTGAATTACGATTAAAATAAATAGTAATTTAAAGAATATATAATGTACTATATAGGTTATGATATAGGAAGTTCATCAGTTAAAGTAGCCCTGGTAGATGCTGTTACAGGAGAGAAATTAATAGCAATACATGAGCCATCAGACGAAATGCCTATAATTGCTTTTCATAAAGAGTGGGCAGAGCAAGATCCAGAACTTTGGTGGCAACACGTTTGTACTGCTACCAGACGAGCTATCAAAGAAGCAAATGTAGATGCCTCTAACATAACAGGTATTGGAATATCTTACCAAATGCATGGGCTAGTTGTTGTCGATAAAGAAGGAAAGGCGTTACGCAATGCAATAATATGGTGTGATAGTAGGGCGGTAACAATCGGAGATCAAGCCTTTACTGAATTAGGAGAGCAAAAATGCGCTACTCATTTAATGAACTCTCCAGGAAATTTTACGGTTTCTAAATTGAAATGGGTTAAAGAAAATGAGCCTGTTATTTATGATAAAATTTATAAATTCATGCTTCCGGGCGATTTCATTGCGTATAAATTGACAGGAGAAATCGCCACAACTAAAAATGGCTTGTCTGAAGGAATACTTTGGGATTTTAAAGAAAATAAAGTGGCCAATTGGTTATTAGATTATTATGGGATTGATGAGTCCTTAACTCCAAACATTGTAACTAATTTTACTAATCAAGGATTTTTACATGCTCAAGCTTCAAATGAATCCGGACTTCCTATCGGTATTCCGGTGGTTTATAGAGCGGGAGATCAGTCTAATAATGCATTGTCCTTAAACATATTCAAACCTGGAGAAGTTGCCGCTACAGGAGGTACTTCGGGGGTTTTATATGCTATAACGGATCAATTAGACTCAAAAGAAACTTCTAGAGTAAACAGTTTTGTTCATGTGAATTATACCAATGAAAAACCAATTGTAGGGAAGTTATTGTGTATCAATGGTGCTGGAATTCAATACCGTTGGTTGCGTAATCATAGTGGGTTAGATTCGTATGAAAATATGAATAGAAAAGCATCTAAAGTGCCTGTTGGTTCGGACGGTGTTGTAATTATTCCTTTTGGAAATGGTGCTGAGCGCATGCTGAATAACAAAAATGTAGGAACTCATTTCTTGAATTTGAATTTAAACAAACACAGTCATGGTCATCTATACAGAGCAGCTTTAGAAGGAATTGCTTTTTCATTTGTATATGGAATGGAAATTTTGAAAAAGGATAATACAGTAATAAATGTTATTCGGGCTGGTAATGACAATTTGTTTCGTTCGGAAATTTTTTCAAATACGGTGGCCACACTTATTGGGCATGAAATAGAAATCTATAACACAACAGGTTCTGTTGGAGCAGCTAGAGCGGTGGGACTTATTGACGGTAATTTTGAAAAATTTGGAGAGAGTATAATCAAAAACGATCATGTAATGACCTATATGCCTTTAAAAAACAAGGAGCATTATTTAGAAGCTTATGAGAATTGGAAAAATGAATTAGAATTAATACTAACAAAAAAATAACAACCAGATGATAGTTTTAGGAAACAAAGAGTATTACAAAGGAATTGGTAAAATTAACTTTGAAGGAAAGGATTCGGATAATCCTTTGGCATTTAAATATTATAATCCAGATCAGATAGTTGCAGGTAAAACTATGCGCGAACATTTTAGATTTGCGATCGCTTATTGGCATACCTTCTGTGGTCAAGGGTCAGATCCATTTGGACCAGGAACGCAAAATTTCGCTTGGGATCAATCTACTGATCCTATTCAAGCAGCAAAAGATAAGGCAGATGCAGCATTTGAATTTATTAGTAAAATGGGTTTTGATTATTTCTGTTTTCATGATTATGATTTAATTCAAGAAGGACCAACATTTGCTGAATCAGAAAGAAGATTAGCAACTATTACGGAATATCTAAAAGAGAAAAAAGCAGCTTCAGGAATTAAGCTACTTTGGGGAACTGCGAATTGTTTTTCTAACCCTCGTTATATGAATGGTGCAGCTACAAATCCTGATTTTAATGTTCTGGCTAGGGCTGGAGGTCAAGTTAAATTGGCTTTAGATGCTACTATTGCATTAGATGGAGAAAATTATGTTTTTTGGGGAGGACGTGAAGGATACATGACTTTACTAAACACGGATATGGGAAGAGAATTAGACCATATGGGGCAGTTTTTGACACAAGCGAGAGATTATGCAAGAGCACAAGGTTTTAAAGGAACTTTTTTTATAGAACCTAAGCCTATGGAGCCATCTAAACATCAATATGATTTTGATTGTGCTACTGCTATTGGTTTTTTACGTGAGTATGGATTAGAAAAAGATTTCAAAATGAATATCGAAGTAAATCATGCCACATTAGCTCAGCATACTTTTCAACATGAACTGGAAGTTGCGGCAAAAGCGGGCATGCTAGGAAGTGTGGATGCTAATAGAGGAGATTATCAAAATGGTTGGGATACGGATCAATTCCCAAATAATATCCAAGAAATAACAGAAGCTATGTTGGTTTTCTTAAAAGCAGGCGGTCTTCAAGGTGGTGGAGTAAATTTTGATGCAAAATTGAGAAGAAATTCTACCGATATGGAAGATATTTTCCTAGCGCACATTGGTGGAGCAGATACATTTGCTAGAGCATTGCTTACTGCGGATAAAATTATTGCTTCTTCGCCTTATGATAGTTTAAGAAAACAGCGCTATAGTTCTTTTGACTCTGGAAAAGGGAAAGCATTTGAAGAAGGAAAATTAAGCCTGACAGATTTGTATAAAATTGCACAACAAAATGGGGAGTTATCATTGCAAAGTGGTAAACAAGAACTTTTTGAAAATATTATTAATCAATATATATAGTTTGTAGCCTAAAATGGGGTTTGTTTTTGGTTAGTAGTGTGATGGAACAAAAAATAGTATTGAAATAATTTGTGTAGCTAAAAACTACGTTTCAATATGTTTTTTTGTTCCATTTCAGATAATAATCCATTAAAAACAGTAAAGGAATCAGTTATGAATGAAATAACTATTGATTGTGTAATATTTGGTTTTGATAGAGGAAGTCTCGAAGTACTTTTAGTGGAGCAAGGAGAAGGTACCGGTATGATAAAATGGGGGCTTCCATCTGGTCTCATTAAAAGGGAGGAAAGTACTGATAATGCTGCACATAGATTATTAGAAGAGTTTAGAATGTTTGACAATATATTTTTAGAGCAGTTGAAGGCTTTTGGAGATCCCAATCGTTTTCCATTAAGGCGAGTTATTACCATAGGTTATTATGCTTTAGTAAATCGAGAAAAATATAATGTAAATGCTAGTTTTACCACTTCACATGCGAAGTGGTATAAAATTAAGGATATACCGGATTTAATTTACGATCACAATGAAATTTTAGCTTTTAGCTTAAAGCAGTTGCGTAATCGGGTTCGTCAGGCTCCTATAGGTTTTAATCTTTTACCTGAAAAATTTACATTATTGGAACTTTTGCATCTTTACGAAGAGATTCTGGGTGTAGCAACAGATAAATCTAATTTTCGCAGAAAGATTTTAAGCAAGAAGTTATTGCTTCCCTTGGATGAAGAACAACAAAATGTTTCCCATCGGGCTGCAAAGTTGTACAAATTTGATTCTAAAGTTTATGAAAAATTGACTCAAAAAGGATTTAGTTTTGATTTTTAATTAAGAAATCAATATAAAAACCTTTCGGTTCTGAAAATGTAAATAGTTAAAACAAACTTGATTTAGCTTCTGGTGTAAATATCTTATAAAATAAAAAATGTTTTAAAGGATTGCTAAATATTAAAATTCATATTCTTTTAGTTAAAGAAAAACAATATTTATTAAAAAAATAGATAAGGATATGAAGAGCTTTAAGTTCCGAAGGATACTTACTCAGCTTAATGTTTTAAGGCAAGAAAGGAGACCCTATCAGGATAATTTTGGAACTTATTGTTTTTTGATAATATAGCGAAGTGCTGACTATTTCGTAAAAATTGGTTTGATTGGCATTAGTAGTGTTTTTTTAAGTTTCCGTACTCAATTTTACTTTATTAATATTAAAAAAGGTTTTATGACTGGAAAGTGGTGGTCAATTTGACCGTTTTTTCCATTTAATAGGGGCGGTAATAGCGCAATCGAAAGAATACTTGCAAATCCTATTTATGCAGGGTTATTACATGTTGAGGCTTTTAAAGAACACCCTGGAGGACTTTTTCCGGGGATACATGAGCCTATAATTGATATTACAACATGGCAGATGGTACAACGTAAAATGAAAAAGCCTGAAAAAGTAAAAACGGTAATAGACGACGAAATTCCTTTAAGAGGAATATTAAAATGTCATTGTGGCAATATTTTAACTGGTGCTCCTTCTCGTGGTAAATCGGGGAAATATTTCTATTATTATAAATGTAGATGTCCCAAGCATAATAATATAAGTGCACTTAAAGCACACACTCAATTACTAGGTGCTTTTGAATTGATGAGCATTTCGGATAAAATGCTAAAGGACATTAAGAATAGCTGCACTTTGTCAATAGAAAAGGAGATTAAAAGTAATGGTGAAAAGGTGATACTTAAAAAGGAGGAACTGGTAGATGTAGAAGCAAAGTTATATACACTTGAGGAAAAGTGGATCAGTAACGAAATTTCAAGAGAAACATACAACAGATGGTACGCTACCTATAATTACTCTTCTTTAAATCTAAAAGGAGCGATTGAACGGCTGAGTACCAATGTAGGGGACGTATATAAAATCTTGCAGAAAAATATGGATTTACTTACCGACATACCTTATGTTTATACTAAATCGACAACTCTGCAAAAAAGGGAATTTATAAGTATGGTGTTCGACACCAACTTATACTATGAAGAAGGGGTGTATCGAACACCTACTATGTCAAGTATATTTTCTCGTAATTACCTGTTAATGAGAGATGAATGGTGTCTTATTTATGAAAAAAAACGGGATGATTTGTTAATCATCCCGTCGAGTGGAGTCGCCGAGAATCGAACCCGGGTCCAAACAAGCAACTAAAAGGCTTTCTACGCGTTTATTTCCTGATTAGATTTTCGATATTGTGCTTGGCCAGAAACAGCCACACGATACTTATCTTCTTAATTTCGAAATCCACCCGAAGCTTATGGAAATCTAGGTTTATTTTTACGGTTCCCCTAAATTGACCGCCACAAACCAAGGCTTTCAAGGAGAATCCAGCTTTCCTATCTGATAGGAACGTGGCTTAATCGTACTATAATTCGGATTATGCAGCTAAAGCGTAGTTATTTTCGCCGTGTAAAAGTGTAAGATCTTATATTTACGAGCAAGGTCTCAATGCTCGACGTGCTTACTTATCAATTCGACTTGCTGTCAAAACCAGTCGACCCCTTTTTTATTTCAAAATTCAAAATATGAATTTTGAGTTTGCAAATGTACAATTTTAAACTTGAATTAGTACTGCTAAACTCTCAACTCTATTACAAAAATCATTCCCTTTTTTATTCGTCTTTTATTCTGAACGGATAATCACCAAATAAAACAGCCAATTTCCTAACATCGTATGTTTTTCGGGTAAATTTATTGGATAGTGCTATAATGGTAACACTCTCTTTTCTCAAGGTGATGTAGGATGACGTATTGCCATGCCACCAACCGTTGTGAAAATAAAAATTTTGTCCCGTATCCCAATTGACCATCCGAATACCAAGACCATAATTTTTAGTCCCTTTACGCTCATTGCTGTATCCTTTATATACTTGACTTTGCAGCTTTGGTGTTAAAAAAGAAGAACTATTTCTGGCTCTGTCAAATTTCAATAAATCCCGTGGTGTGGAATAGATATTTTTATCACCATAAACCGCATCTAAATAATCCTTGCCAATTTCAACTTTATTTCCTTTATAAGAGGTAACTGCTGTGTCTTTATCTCTTTCATAATCAAAAACATAGGTATTTTTCATCCCAAGTGGTTCAAAAATGATTTGTTTCATGGCATCTTTGTAAGGGAGTTTTGTTACTTTTTCAATTATTAATGCCAACATGGCATAATTAGTATTACAGTAGCTAAAACGGGTATCGGTTTTGAATTCTAAACCAATATCCTTAGTTGCCATAATAGTCAGGATATCTTGATTGGTAAGTATGTTGTGTCTGTCCCAAATCAATTTATCACGATCTGTAAAATAGGCATAATTACGCATCCCACTTCTGTGATTCAGCAATGTTTTGATAGTTACATCCGGATAAGGAAACTCTTTCAAGATGGTATTTACTTTTTGATCTAAATCTATTCTTTTGGCATTTACTAATTTTAAGATAGCCGTTGCGGTAATGACTTTACTCACTGATGCAATATGTAGCGGTGTCGATTTAGTAATTAATGTTTTATTCCTAAAATTAGAGTAGCCTTCATATTTTTCATAAATAATTTGGCCGTTTTTAGCTACCAGAAAACTACCGTTAGCACTATTATTGGACCAATTTTTATTGTAAAAAGCATCAACAGCCCTTTTTTTAGTATCGATGTATTCAGCAGTTAGTTTAGGAAGATCATTTATTAAAGGTTTCATCTTAGGCAATGTACTCTTTGGGAGTTGGGCATCACTTAATTCTGTTTTCTTTTTCTCTTTGGTACAAGAACTCAAAACGATTATCAAGATGAGTATTTGTAGTATATTTGCTTTTTTTATAAATTTCATTTTCATAGTGCTAGAAAGACAAATATATAGAATCAATCCCTTTTGATTCCTCTTTTTTCCGAAACCTTAACACTATTTTATCAACGTTTTATAAATGCTGTTTTGTATCATTTTGGACATCAGCTTTTAATGGCTTATGACTTGTAAAATTATTTAAAAAAGAAAGCCAATTTATTTAAAATTGTTATATTTGTAACAAATAATACAAAATAAGTTATATTAATATAAAAGTACAGAAAATGAAATTCGGAATTATAAAAGAAAGAAAAAACCCACCAGACAGAAGAGTTGTTTTTTCACCAGATGAATTGGCAAGATTAAAACAGCTTTATCAGGGAGTTTCTATAAAAGTGGAACATTCCGATATTCGAATTTTTACAGATGAGGAATATAAAAAACTTGGGATTGAAGTTACAAATGACATCAGTGATTGTGATGTTTTATTTGGTGTAAAAGAAATTCCTGTGGAAGACTTAATCCCTAATAAAGCGTATTTCTTTTTTTCGCATACCATAAAAAAACAACCATACAACAGAAAATTGTTGCAAGCCATACTCGAAAAAAACATTGATTTATACGATCATGAAACCATCGTGGATTCCCATAATCGCAGGTTAATTGGTTTTGGACGCTATGCCGGAATTGTAGGGGTTTATAACAGTATTCGCGCTTTTGGAATAAAATTCGAATTGTTCAAATTGCCAAAGGCAGATACACTTTCTGGTAAAGAAGCACTAATCGCTCATTTAAAACGATTGATATTGCCGCCTTTAAAATTTGTGATTACGGGTACCGGAAAAGTGGGTAATGGAGCAAAAGAAGTTCTGGATGCTATAAAAGTAAAGGAAGTTTCGGTTGAAAATTATTTGACAAAGAATTATTCACAACCCGTTTATACTCAAATTGATGTTTTAGAATACAACAAACGTAAAGATGGGAAGATATTGGATTTTAAAGATTTTTATACTAATCCACAAGATTACGTATCCAATTTTGAACGATTTACTAAAGTTTCCGATATCTATATTACAGGGCATTTTTATGCCAATGAAGCTCCGGTTATTCTTACACGCGAAATGCTGCAGTCGAAAGATTGCAAAATTAAAGTCGTTGCGGATATTTCTTGTGATGTCAATGGTCCAATAGCCTGTACGCAAAGAGCATCAACAATTGCGGAACCTTTATATGGATATTTGCCCAGTGAAAATAAAGAAGTTGATATCTTTCATCCCGCTGCAATTGTTGTAATGGCAGTTGATAATTTACCATGCGAATTGCCAAAGGATGCCAGTATAGGTTTTGGTGAAATGTTTATGGAGCATGTAATACCTGCTTTTTTCAATGGAGATGCTGATGGTATTCTTCAAAGAGCCAAGATAACCGAAAAAGGAAAATTGACTCCAAGATTTAGTTATTTGCAGGATTATGTAGATGCTGAATAAAGAATATAATTTTTTAAGAAGAAACCGAGTTAGTGATAGCTCGGTTTTTTTTGTGGAATTTTATAAATGAAACATGATTAATCTCATAAAACGGATTATTATTTCTGTATACCTTTGTTTTTCAAAATAAATCAATAAGATAATATTCATTTTTATGAATGCCAAATTCATAAAGTAGTCATTCATTGATAAAAGTTTTTTGTAATATTACTACATAAATCAGTTGGAATGAGAAAAATTAAATACAAGAAAGGAAGGAAACTGCAACCTTATAATTTGGAATATACTGGTATTCATAAAAATAAGGAGTCGGAAATGCAGTTGTTTGTATATGATAATTTAGATTTGATAGAATATGAAGATTTTAAAGTTTCCGATTTAGACAAATTTATCAATGTCCAAAAAACCAATTGGATTAACATACACGGATTAAATAATGTTGAGTGGTTGAAGTCTATTGGCGCTTATTTTAAAATAGATAATTTCATGTTAGCCGACATTTTGAATACGACGCGAAGAACTAAACTGGAAGAGTCTCAGGACAGTTTATTCTTTAATATAAAATCACTGTTACCTGCAGGAAATTCCGATAATATAAGTGTGGAGCAAATTAGTTTTTTGATAAAAGACGGCATTCTTGTTTCTTTTCAAGAAAAGCGAAGTGATTTTTTTACTCATATTAGAGAACGTATTCGAACACATTCAGGGATTGTCAGAACAAAAAAAGCCGATTATTTGTTGTACATTCTTTTGGATGCCATCATGGAAAATTTCTACATAACCATAGAAAATGAAGAAGATAAGGTGGAAGAATTGATTAACCTTACCAAGGAAAGTGCGGATCCTTTAATTCTGGAAAGAATTGAAAAACACAGGGATAATTTTAATTTTCTGAAACGATCCATTATACCACTTCGGGATTCTTTGTACGATATTAAAAGCATAAAAGACGATAATGTGTTTAATGCCATGGAAGCGGATAATTTTAGTTTTTTTACCCGATTGCATCAAAAGAGCTTAGAACTTTTAGAACAAATAGAATCTGATATGGGTTCACTGGAGAGTGCTTCTAATTTCTTTTTCTCGGCACAAACCCATAAGATGAATGAGATTATGAAAACGCTGACTATTGTGTCGGCGATATTTATTCCGCTAACTTTTATTGTGGGGGTTTATGGAATGAATTTTGAATATATGCCGGAGCTTAAACGGCACTATGGTTATCATACTGTTGTGGGCGCTATGTTTTTAATAGTAGTTGGGATGATTATTTATTTTAAAAAACGTCGTTGGTTTTAGTAATTAAAAATATAACTATCCGATTTATTTTGGAATTAAATTAAAAAATAAAAAAATGAATAAGGCCATATATATAGCAACAAGTGAACAAAATAGTGGTAAATCGATTATAACTTTGGGGCTGATGAGTATGCTTATTGGCAAAACAGCCAAAGTCGGTTATTTTAGGCCTATTATAGAAGATTTTGAAGAAGGAGGATTTGACAATCATATAGAAACCGTGATTGGTCATTTTGGGTTGGATATTCAATTTGAAGATGCATATGCTATTACAAAAAGTAAACTAATCAAAAAGAAGAATAAAGGGAAAATAGGTGAGGTCCTTGATTTAATTATTGAAAAATACAAGAAATTAGAAGAACATTTCGATTTTGTTTTGGTTGAAGGAACCAGTTTTACTGGGGAAGGAACCGTTATCGAATTAGATATGAATGTTTTGATTGCCAAAAATCTTGGAATTCCAACTATTATTGTGGGTTCAGGAGTGGGTAAAACATTAGAGGAATTAATCGATAGTTTGTACCTAGTATACGATTCATTCAAAGTTAAAGAAGTAGAAGTTTTGGCCGTTATTGCGAATAAAGTCGAACCTGAAAACATTGAATTGGTGACTACTGGTTTAAGAAAAAGTTTACCGGAGAGTGTATTAGTGAATTCAATTCCTTTAATTTTAAATTTGAATAATCCCACAATTCAAGAAATTGTAAACAAATTAGATGCTAAAGTTTTATTTGGTTCCGCTTATTTAAACAATCAGACAGGTAATTTTAGTGTGGGTGCCATGCAGCTTTGTAATTACTTGTTGCACTTGAAAGAAAATAGTCTGGTGATTACGCCCGGAGACAGAGCCGACATTATTCTTGGTGCATTGCAAGCGAATGAATCGGTAAATTATCCAACAATTTCGGGAATACTTCTTACGGGAAATATATTACCTGAAGTTAGTATTTTAAAATTGATAGAAGGACTTTCTCCTGTTGTTCCCATTTTTGCTGTAGAGGAAGGAACGTATTATATTACCAATAAAATAGGTTCCATTAAATCCAAAATTTACGCTAACAACAAACAAAAGATTGAAACTTCCATAAACACTTTCGAAAAGTATGTAGACTTAGATAATTTGGCTGAAAAGCTAATTACTTTTGAAGCTGAGGGAATGACGCCAAAAATGTTCCAATACAACTTAGTAAAAAGAGCCAGAAAGTATAGAAAACATATTGTTTTACCGGAAGGGAATGACGAAAGAATCATTATTGCGGCTTCGCGATTATTAGCGATGGATGTGGTTGATATTTCGATTATTGGGAACAAAAAACAAATAGAGAATAAAGTTTCGGAACTGGGTTTAGCTTTTGATTTTTCTAAAATACACATCATTAATCCAATAGAATCGTTGCATTACGATGATTATGTAAATACGTATTATGAGTTGCGAAAAGCAAAAAACGTAACTTTAGGAATGGCCAAAGATTTGATGGAAGATGTTTCGTATTTTGGGACGATGATGGTATATAAAGGCGATGCAGACGGAATGGTTTCCGGCGCGGCACATACCACACAACAAACTATTTTACCAGCCTTGCAATTCATTAAAACAAAACCCAATTCCACTGTGGTTTCTTCCATATTTTTCATGTGTTTAGAAGACCGGGTTTCTGTTTTT
Source organism: Flavobacterium gawalongense (assembly GCF_007097265.1). Classification (GTDB taxonomy): domain Bacteria; phylum Bacteroidota; class Bacteroidia; order Flavobacteriales; family Flavobacteriaceae; genus Flavobacterium; species Flavobacterium gawalongense. The sequence goes on from NZ_VJZP01000006.1 coordinate 109,008, forward strand.
GGGGATTGTGCCATCAATCCAAATCCTACCGCCGAGCAACTGGCAGAAATAGCGATTTCCTCTGCCGAGTCCAGTTTGGCTTTTGGAATTGAACCAAAAATTGCCATGCTTTCCTATTCATCTGGTTCTTCAGGAAAAGGAGATGAAGTCGATAAAGTAAGAACAGCCACGGAAATAGTAAGAAAAAAACGTCCAGATTTAAAAATTGAAGGACCTATTCAATATGATGCAGCAGTTGACATGGCTGTCGGAAAAAGTAAAATGCCAAATTCAGAAGTGGCAGGACAAGCCAGCGTTTTGATTTTTCCGGATTTAAATACGGGAAATAACACGTATAAAGCGGTGCAAAGAGAAACTGGCGCACTAGCAATTGGTCCAATGTTACAAGGATTGAACAAACCTGTAAATGATTTAAGCCGAGGTTGTACAGTAGATGATATTATAAATACAGTCGTGATTACAGCGATTCAAGCACAGGGGCTGTAGTTATGAGTTTAAACTAAGAATAAACAAACAAACAAACAAACAAACAAACAAACACAAAGTATATCCACCCAGTCTCCCTCTCCTTTGGAGAGGGTTGGGGTGAGGAAAAAACTAATAAATAATGAAAATAGTAATAATAAATTCAGGGAGTTCATCCATAAAATACCAATTAATCGACATGCCGGCTAATGAAGTCATTTGTTCGGGGATGATTGACAGAATAGGATTGGAAACTTCAAATCTTACTTACGTAACCAATAATAATAAATTAGAAGAAACGTTGCCTATTCCAAATCATAAAATTGGTTTGAAAAAAATCGCTCAATTGTTAATGGACGAGACAGTTGGAGTTATTAAAAGTACTGATGAGATTGAAGCTGTCGGGCATCGTGTGGTGCATGGCGGCAGTGCTTTTTCGAATACCGTAATCATTACCAGTGAAGTAAAAGATAAAATCAGACAGCTTTTTGATTTGGCACCTTTGCATAATCCTGCTAACTTGGAAGGAATAAATGTTGCGTCAGCAATTTTCAATACAGCAAAGCAAGTGGCTGTTTTTGATACGGCTTTCCATCAGACGATTCCTGTCGTGGCGCACAAATATGCATTGCCCAATTACCTTTTGACTGAAAATAAAATACGTGTATATGGTTTTCATGGAACGAGTCACAAATATGTTTCGGAAAATGCAATTCATTATTTGAAACAAAATTCTAAAAATAAAGGCTCGAAAATTATTACGATACATTTAGGAAATGGATGTAGCATGACAGCTATAAAAGACGGGAAAAGTGTCGATCATACGCTTGGTTTTGGTCCAATGAATGGTTTGATTATGGGAACCCGAAGCGGAGATGTGGATCAATCAGTGATTTTTTATCTGGTTAATTCGTTAGGGTATTCGCTTGAAGCCGTAAATACGATGCTGCAAAAACAAAGCGGAATGCTAGGACTTACCGGTTATAGCGATTTGAGAGACATTGAAGCAAATGCAGAAAAAGGAAATGTTGATTGTCAGTTGGCTTTAGATATGAATGCGTATCGGATTAAAAAATACATTGGTTCATACACTGCAGTTTTAAATGGTTTAGACGCTATTGTTTTTACAGCAGGAATTGGAGAGAATTCCTCTTACATTCGAAAACTGGTTTGTACGGATATGGATTATTTCGGAATTGAATTAGACGATTCCAAAAATGAAACTCGTTCTAAGGAAATTCGAGAAATTAATACACCCGATTCAAAAACAAAAATATTGGTTATTCCAACCAATGAAGAAATAGAAATTGCAAATCAGGTATTTGAATTGCTTTCAAATTAAAAAATGTCATTTTCTGAAAAAGCTTCTGCAGAGAAGCTTTTTTTATGGTTTTTATTTAAGAAATCTGTTTATATTTGGAGATAAAACGCCACATTTTGAAAGTAAGAATTACAGCAATAATCCTATTATATTTTATTTCATTCCAACTTTATTCTCAAGAGTTACTTCCTTTCGTCGAAAATTACAGCAAATCTAATTATCAGGGCGATAACCAGATTTGGAATGTGGCGCAAGGAAATGATGCTGCCATGTATTTTGCTAATAATTATTATTTACTGCGATACGATGGCGTAAAATGGGAGAAATATACCTTGCCTAACAAAACAATTATTCGCTCCATAATGGTTGACGGCAACAAGATTTATTCTGGTTCTTATAAAGAATTTGGGTATTGGTTTCGAAAAGAAGGAAAGATGCATTATGTTTCGATTTCCAAAGGCAATAAGGTTTTTGATGAAAAGAACAATGAAGAAATTTGGAAGATATTTAAGTTTAATAACAAAATTTACTTTCAGTCCTTTAATGGGGTTTTTCTCTTTGATGGAAAAGTAATCAAGGAAATAAAGCTTACCTTTCTTATTTCCTATTGCTTTGTGGTAGATAATGAATTATTGATTGCTTCAGTAGAGAAAGGGATTTATAAAATGAATAATGGTCGTATAGAAAAAGTAAAAGAATGGTCAGTTTTAGAAAATAATGTCATTCATGCCATTCAAAAACACCAAGACAAAACATATTTTTTTACTAAAAAAAATGGTGTTTATGTTCTGGAAAATGGCGTTTTGATTGCTTGGAAAAATCCTTTAAATGACATTTTGAAGGCTGCAAACATTAACATTGCCCAGTTTATAAAAAGCAATAAACTGATAATAGGAACAGCAAATAAAGGGGTTTACGTTTTTGATTTGAATGATGGTTCTTATAAAAACATCAATCGAAATAACGTCTTGATGAACAATTCTATTTTAAGTATTGGTCAGGACAAAGAGAATGATTTATGGTTGGGACTGGATAATGGAATTGCTCATATTGAAGTCAATTCTCCTATTTCTATTTTTTATGACAGTTCAGGGATTTTAGGTTCTGTCTATTCGGTGGCAAGCACTGCAAAGGGCTATCTGATGGCTTCTAATCATGGTGTTTTTAAATATGAGGACAAACAACTTTCATTGGTTCCAAATACACAAGGCCAGGCTTGGAATATCAGTAAAATAAATAATAAATACCTCATAGGCCATAATGAAGGGACTTTTATCTATGATAACGGATCATTCAATAAATTAAGTACTATAAATGGGGGTTGGAATTTAACAAAAAGCAGCATTAACAATTCGTATTTGCAAGCTACTTACAGTGGTGTGATCATTTATAATGACGCTAATGATTTGAATAAAAAGATAGTTGTAGAAGGACTATTGAAGCCTATTAAATATGTGGCCCAAAACAGGAAAAATGAGATTTGGGCTGCGGATAATAACAGAGGTTTGTATCGAATTCTTTATAATGATGCCTACGAGACAATCGATATCGATAATGTTACCCAACGCAGTAAAATCAACAATGATTTTGGCGTAAAAATATTTGAGTTCAGAAATGAAATCCTTTTTTTAATACACAATTCCTGGTACACTTATAATTCAATCACCAATCAGTTGGAAGGGAATGAATTGTTTAATTCCAATTTCAAAAACGTCTCTGATATTGTTGCTATTGACGAAAATAACTTCATGGTGCTTCAAGATGGACTTTTGTATCATGTTTATGCAGATGATAATAAATTCATTAGAAATAGTATTCAGGAGAAATATTATAAAGGAAAAATCATCAATGATAATTTGAAAGTATATAAGAATAACGACAGTTATCTTTTGAATCTGGATGATGGTTTTATTTCTCTTCAATTAAAATATAAAAATAAGCCAAGAACAAATGTAAAGATTGAAGCTTTCAACGATGATGTTTTGGTGGAAAATAAATCAAAAATCAAGCATAATTCAGAGCTTAAAATACATGTAATATCCGGAATTTATGGAGCGACAAGACCGGATTTGTTTTATAGAATAAATGGGACAAAAGAATTCATTCCTATAAAAGAAGGATTGATTATTTTGAATAACCTCAATAGTGGTTCTCACGATGTGACTATTTATGGTAACGATGGTTTGCATTATAATAAAGTTTCCAATTTTCAATTCATTGTTGCAAAGGCATGGTATTTTTCTTTGTGGATGATTTTAGTGTACCTGATTGTTATAGGTTTGATATTATATCTTTATTATAAATGGAATAAGATGAAATATATTCAGAAACTGAAATTACAGGAAGAAGAATTAAAGCATCAAAAGAAAATTCTGGAAATGGAATTAAAAGCCGAAAACGAGTTGAATGTTCAGGAGTATGAAAAGCATATTTTAGAACTCGAATTACAGTCAAAATCATCAGAAGTAGCTGGTAAATCACTTTCGATTGCCAAGCAAAGTGAAATGATAGAGAATATTCAAGGAATTTTAGATTCTGAAACGGATTTCAACAAACTAAAAAGCGAGATAAAAAAGGCCATAAAAATCAATGCGGTTAACAAGCATGAATGGGAAACATTTGAAACAAATTTGAATCAAATTCATAATGAGTTTATAATTAACCTTTCTAAAAAATATCCAAACCTGACTTCTAAGGATATTAAGCTTTGTATTTACTTAAAAATGAATCTTTCCTCCAAAGAAATTGCACCAATGATGAATATTTCTTTCAGAGGTGTTGAATTGCATCGCTATCGATTAAGAAAAAAATTGAACCTTGTTCAGGATGAAAACCTTTCCAAGTTTTTATTAAATATATAAATAAGTTATATTTTTTATAGATACTATATTATTTAAGTCAATTCTTTACGAAATTATAATACATCATTACTACATCATATAGATGTAGTACAATGCCTCTTTACCTTTCTTAGCTACTTTAAAACATAGATTTCTTGTCGTTTTTCAATATTTTGATGTATTCATGTAGTAACTCCATTATGGTTACTATAACGTTGTAATTATCTAATTTGGCTCCACTAACTTTAACAAATTATTAATATATGAGAAATTTTATTTTTAGCTTTTTAGCACTCATTCTACTTCCGGCGTACATGTCTGGTCAAGTAATTAAGGGAAAAGTATTGGATAAGGATGGGATTGGAATTCCTGGAGCAATGATAATTGCTGCCGATTCTAAGACTTCAGCTGATACTGATTTTGACGGTAATTTTAATATCAATGCCAAAGTAGGTGAGGTATTAAAAATTAGCATGGTAGGTTTTGATGCCATATCAGTGAATGCAACATCCGGGGTTATGAACATTACTTTGAAAGAAGCCAAAGACACCGAATTAAAAGAAGTGGTTGTTATTGGATATGGAACCAGAAAAAAGATTGATAATACCACCGCAATTACTTCATTAAAAGCAGAAGAAATATCTAAAACCAAAGTTTTGAATGCTTCACAAGCAATACAAGGTAAAGCCGCTGGTGTTCAAGTAATTTCTTCAGACTTGCCGGGAAGTACACCTTCTGTTGTTATTAGAGGTTTAGGAACTGCATTAGGAGGAAGAACTCCTTTATTTATTGTAGATGGTATGCCTACTGAGAATATTAATAACATCAATACCAATGATATTACATCATATGAGATATTGAAAGATGCTTCTTCATTAGCAATCTATGGAACCAGAGCTGCAAATGGTGTAATCATAATTACTACCAAAAAAGGAAAAGGGGATAAGGTTTCTGTAGAATTTGAAAGCTTTGCAGGTTTTAGAGAGCCTCTGAAAAAAGTAAAAATGGCAGGAAGTAACAAGTATGCTCATTATTCGAATGCAGCTTTGCAAACGACCACTTTTTCACAAGATCAACCTTTAAATACAGATTGGTTTGATGCAATTACCAGAACAGGATCGTATAATCAAAATAACGTATCGGTTTCTGGAGGAACAGAAAATATAAAATACTTTTTCAGTTTAGGAAATTATCAAGAGAAAGCAATTCTTAATGGCTTAGATTACAGTCGTACTACTTTTAGAAATAATAATGAATACAAAATTTCTAAAAAATTGACTTTGAATCAAAACTTTAGTTTCGGTTCAACAAATTCAACTCCAAAACCATTGAGTGCTTTTACAAATGCGTACAAGCAATCTCCAATAGTTCCGGTTCGTTTTCCAAATGGACAATATGGTGTGTCTTTTGTTGGAAACGATGGTTTTGCAGGAACAACAGGTTCTTCATTTAATAATGTAGGGAATCCTGTAGCTCAATTAGACTTTTTTAATGAAAAGCAAAAAAGCATAACATTGCAGGGCGGTTTAAAATTAGACTATGAAATTGTAAAAGCATTAAAATTTACATCGCAGTTTAATGGAGAATATTATACTTGGAAAAACTACAATTTCGAAGATACTAAAAACATCTGGTTAGCTGCTGATCCAAGTAGAGTTGCCTCTCAATACAGTGCTACAGCTAATATCAATTTATTAACTAAAGGAAGAAATCAATATTTCAACTGGAACTTATCTAATTATTTTACTTACAACAAAATTTTTGGAGAAATTCATGATATTGAAGTAACTGGAGGTATTGAAACTTCTGTTAAAGGTTCAAGAGAACAATTGACTATTGCCAGAAAAAATGTGAATGCTGATGCTAATTATTGGTCTTTAAAAGATGTTGATTATGTGGGAACCGTGACTAGCTATAAGGATGAAGTTTTTAATGAAAATAAATTGGCTTCTTATTTTGGCAGATTCCAATATAAATTAATGGACAGATACTTATTTACTGGTACAATTAGACGTGACGGTTCATCAAATTTTGGTAAAGATTACCGTTGGGGAACTTTCCCTGCCTTTGGTTTAGGCTGGATTGTTACCAAAGAAGAATTTTTGGCTAATGCAAAAGCAATCAATTTATTAAAATTAAGAGGAGGTTGGGGTAAATTAGGAAACCAAAATGTTCCTCTTAATAACCAAGCTTATACTTCAGGACTTAGTAGTTATTTGGGAGGTTCTATATTGAATGAAGGTACTACTATTAATTCTCAAGTTGACCCGAGTTTATCATGGGAAATTACAGAAGAAGCTTCTGCAGGTGTAGATTTTGAATTATTAGATAACAGATTGAAAGGATCGTTTGATGTTTATGATAAAAAAACAACTAATGTCATTTTAAATACAAAACCTTACACCACTTCTGGAATAAGCAATGCTTCACCTGCACATGTTGGGGAAGTTTCTAATAAAGGATATGAAGTAGCTTTACGTTGGGATGATAAACTAACCGATAACTTGAGTTACTGGATTGGAGGTAATTTTTCTAACAACAAAAATGAACTTACAGGTTTAAAAAATGCGACACTATCTCCAATTAATGGAGGAGGTTTAGGAAACGGACAGTGGACAAAATTACTGGATAATAGTTCTGTAGGTCAGCCATTGGGTAGTTTCTTTATGTATGAATATGCTGGTTTAGATGCTGCAAATGGTAAAATGTTATATTTTGACGCTAACGGTGCAAAAGTAACCCAAGATGTTTTAGCAGAAGCGGATAAAAAATATGTAGGTTCTATTTTACCAACTTCAACTTATGGTGTTACTTTAGGTTTGAACTATAAAAACTTTGATTTATCAGTTGATGGATACGGTACTTCTGGAGCAAAAGTGTACAACGGTAAAAAAGCACAACGTTTTACTGGAGAAAACATTGAAGAATCACTGGCAACCAATTTCTGGACACCAAACAATACAACTGCTTTGAATCCTGCACCATTTAATTTAGTTCCGGTAGCTTCTACTTACTATTTAGAATCAGGGGATTTCTTTAGAATCAATAATATTACGCTAGGATATAAAATTCCATTAGAAGGAGAATTTTTGAATTCTTGTAGAATATATGTGAATGCGATAAATCCATTTATTACTCAAAAATTCTCAGGTTTTTCTCCCGAATTAAATGGTAATGGCGATCCTTATGGGACTCAAGGTATCGAGTTGGATGCTTACCCTACATTAAGATCGTTTGTTATTGGTGCTAATTTAAAATTTTAATATTATGAAAAAGATATATATATCAATGTTTGTGCTATCCGCATACTTTGTTTCAGGATGTTCAAGCGATTATTTAGATGTAGATCAAACCGAATCTATTTCTACGAAAGATATAGCATTGTTCAACAATGATCAAGGAGCGGCTACTTTTGTAACGGCAATCTATAGTAAATTTTTAGATTGGAACATGACTTCATTTTCGTGGATTGGATTGTCAAGCATTGCTTCTGATGATGCTGATAAAGGATCTTCTCCCGGAGATACAGGTTCAGATAAAGATGTAATGGATGCATTGACTTACAATGCTTCAAGTCCGTCAACCAGTGAGATTTTTGCGGCTAATTATGAGGGAATTAACAGATGCAATCAAGCATTAAACATTATCCCACAATTAGATCAGGCAAATGCGTCTTTACGAGCCAGATTATTAGGCGAAGCTAAGTTTTTAAGAGCTTTCATGTATTTTACTTTGGTAAAAACCTATGGTGGTGTGCCAATTGTAGACCATTTGCCAAATCCATCTTCTGATGAAGATAGAATCATGCAATTAACACGCAAAACAAGTGCTGAAGTATATGCTTTAATCGAAAGTGATTTGGCTGATGCCATTGCGGCATTACCAAACAAATCAGAATATGCTGTTTCTGAAAAAGGAAGAGCTTCAAAAGGAGCCGCTTATGCACTGTTGGCAAAAGTAAATTTATATCAAAAAAACTGGCAGAAAGTCGTAGACAACTGTAATTTGATTACAGGATATGCTATAGTTTCAGATTATGCTTCTATGTTTAGATTGGCAGGGGAGAATGATGCAGAATCAATTTTTGAAATTCAAGGAACTGGTTCAACTCCGGCCAAAGGAATCTCAGGATATTCAGCTACACAAGGTGCCCGTGGTGCCGGTGGATGGGGATGGGGCTTCAATACACCATCTCAAAGTTTGGTAAATGCTTATGAAGCAGGTGATGCAAGAAAAAATGCAACAATCATTTTTGCAGGAACTACTTTATACGATGGTAGAGTAGTACCAACAACCGTAGAAAATCCTAGATACAATTATAAAGCGTATTCTTCTGCTTATACGGATGCATGGGAAACAGATGTGAATATCAAATATTTGAGATATGCTGAAGTACTATTAATGAAAGCCGAAGCATTAAACGAATTGAATCAAACTTCTGCGGCTATTCCTTTGTTAAACCAAATCAGAACAAGAGCTGGATTAGGAAATACAACTGCAGTATCCCAGGCGGATGTTAGAATAGCAATCTGGAAAGAAAGAAGAGTTGAAATGGCTTTTGAGCACGATAGATTCTTTGATTTAGTACGTACAGGTCAAGCCGTTGCCGCTTTTGCCATTGATGGAAAAACGTTTGTTGCAGGTAAACATGAATTGTTTCCATTGCCTCAATCATTCATTACGCAATCAAACGGATTGTCAGCACAAAATCCTGGTTATTAATTTTAAAAAACAGTAAAAATGAAAAAAAATAAATATATTTTCTTATTTGCTTCTGTTCTGGCTTCACAATTTTTTGTGAGCTGTAATGAGGATAGTATAGATAAAGTAAACAGTCCAATTCCTTACGAGTCAATTGGAGGTTATGAAAACTCAGATGATATTGCTGCCAGTAATTTGATTGCTAAACTGAGTTTTGAGGACAATATCGCGGATTCAAAGAATGGAATTACAGGTGGAGTTGGAACAAATGTTTCTTATGATAATGGTGTAAAAGGGAAAGCGTATAAAGGATCTTCAAGTTCTTTTATCGCTTATAGTACAGTAGCAAGTTCTTTGGTAGATATAAAGAGCATTACTGTTTCTATGTGGATCAATACGAATCCACATACGGGAGGAGCACAATCCTTATTTATGTTACCAAAAACAACAGATTTTTGGGGGAATATTTTCTCATTGATTGAAGGTACTGGTCCGGCCACTACTATGTTAATGAAAAATCACCTTCAAAAAGATGTAACTCCAAGTATTGCCTGGTCAGGTCAGTTTATTGAACACAGCGGTACTAACGTATTAACTAATATGTTTGGGAAATGGAAGCATGTGGTATGGACGTATAGTGGGGCCAGTTCTACTTACAGTATGTATATTGATGGACAAAAGCTTGATTTGCCTGCTTCAATAGCAAAAAGATATGCTAGCGACCCTCTTGCTGGTGGAGTTGGATATGGCGAACTAGCTAATTCAAATGTTTCAAAATTCATTATTGGGGGATATCAACAACATTTAGGTGCACCCTGGGGTGCTCCGGATGGTTGGATGTTGAATTATACAGGTCTAATGGATGAGTTTAGAATTTATAACGCTGCTCTTTCTGACAATGAAGTTGTTGCTTTATATAAATTAGAAAAAGATAACAGATAAAGGTCTATTGACGCACCTAGTTTGCATAAAACTAGGTGTGTATTTTTAGTTATTAATCCAATTATTTATAAAAATGAAAAGTAGCCTATTCTTGTTAATTTTTTTGAGTATTTTGAACTCTTGTTCTTCATCATCCCCTGAAGGTAAGGGTGGCGGAGGTACTCCATTGCCAACAACTCTTACAACTCCTATTCCCGTTTTAACGGATACCGAAGCTTTGGATCAAGTTCAAAAAGATGCGATCAAATATTTTTGGGATTATGCTGAAACCAATTCAAAATTAGCCCGGGAAAGGTATCATACCGATGTTCCTAATTTTGAAGCTAATATCGTTACAACTGGAGGCTCGGGTTTTGGATTAATGTCAATTGTAGTTGGTGTAGAACGTGGATTTGTTAATAGAACTGAAGCTGTTTCAAGACTTGCTACTGCTTTAACTTTTCTCGAAAATGCAGATCGTTTTCACGGTGCATGGCCACATTGGATAAATGGGACAACAGGTAAAGTAATTCCATTTGGAACTAAAGATAATGGAGGGGATTTAGTAGAAACCTCTTTTTTATGTCAGGGTTTATTAACCGTGAGAGAATATTTCAAAAATGGAACTACTGCAGAACAAGCACTTGCAATCAAAGCAGATAATTTATGGAAAGGCGTAGAGTGGGACTGGTACACCAAAGGCGAAAATGCTTTATACTGGCATTGGTCTCCTACTTATGGTTGGGAAATGAATTTTAAACTGGAAGGATACAATGAATGTTTGATTACTTATGTAATGGGTGCTGCTTCTCCAACACATCCTATTCCGGCAGCAGCGTATCATCAAGCTTGGGCAAGAAGTGGAGCAATTGTAAATGGTGGTTCTCAATACGGCATTCCAGTACTATTCAATTATAATGGAGCTACAGGAAATGTAGGTCCTATGTTTTGGGCGCATTATTCGTATTTAGGTTTAGATCCTACTAACTTGACGGATCAGTATGCAGATTATTGGGCATTGACTCAAAATCACGCTAAAATCATGAACAAATATTGTATTGCTAATCCAAAACAATGGAATGGTTATTCTGAAAAATGTTGGGGACTTACGGCAAGTTATACTAGAAATGCAGATGGCACAACTGGGTATACTGCTCATCAACCTTTGAATGATACAGGAGTAATTTCGCCAACGGCAGCTTTGTCCTCTTTCCCTTTTACACCTGCTGAAAGTATGAAATTCCTGCATTATTTATATGATGAGAAAAAGAGTTCTTTAGTTGGAATTGCGGGACCTTATGATGCTTTTTCTCCGCATTATAATTGGGTAACATCACGATATTTGGCAATCGATCAAGGTACAATTGCACCAATGGTTGAAAATTATCGTACCGGTTTATTATGGAAATTATTTATGAATTCAACTGAAGTAAAACAAGGTTTAGTAAAACTTGGTTTTCATTCCGGGAAATATAATTTTTAAGGAATTATGAAGTATAAAATTATAATAATTGCCTTTTTATTTTCATGGAATTCCTTTTCACAATCGGAGGTAAATGGGAAAATGAAAACCGAAATCGTGCAAAAACACGAATTAGGTTATGCATTACATATTCCAGCGAATACTAAAGAAAAAAAGCCATTGATTATTTTTCTACATGGTTCTGGTGAAAAAGGATCGGATATTGAAAAAGTAAAAATTCATGGTCCTTTCAAATACTTAAAAAGCCACGAATTAGATGCTTATATTCTGGCCCCGCAATGTCCTGAAAATGAATATTGGGATGAAGAAGTGTTGTATCGCCTGATTTTAAAAATCCAAAAAGAAAATATATTGATAGAGACAGAATTTACCTAACGGGTCTAAGCATGGGAGGTTGGGGTGCTTGGAATCTTGCTTTTGCACATCCTGAAATAGTTGCGGCATTAGTTCCTATTGCAGGATTTGTAGATAGAGTTCCGATGATAGAAGATTGTAAAATCAAGAACATTCCTACCCGAATTTTTCATGGTTTGTTAGATGATGTTGTCCATGTCGATTACGCGATTACCATTTATAAAAAATTAAAGGCCTGTGATGCTAACGTCCAGCTAACCATCTTTGATGATGCGGGCCACGATAGCTGGTCGAAAGTATATGACAACCAAGAAATTTATGATTGGATGTTTCAACAAATTAAAACAGATAAAAAATGAAAATTAAACTAATTATACTACTCTTTGGCTTTTCACTTTTTGGCTACAGCCAAAAAAAGGCAGCTAAAAAGACGGTTAAAATTAAACCCAAAACCGAATTCGTAGCCGAATTAATGTCGAAAATGACTTTGGAGGAGAAAATAGGTCAATTAAACTTGCCCACTTCGGGAGATATTACAACTGGAGCAGCCAATAGTTCTAATGTGGCTAAAAATATTGAAGAAGGTAAAGTTGGTGGTTTATTTAATATCAAGTCCGTTCAAAAAATCAAAGAAGTACAAAAGATTGCAGTTGAAAAAAGCCGATTGAAAATCCCATTACTTTTTGGAATGGACGTTATTCATGGCTATGAAACGACTTTTCCTATTCCGCTTGGATTATCTTGTACCTGGGATATGAAACTGATCGAAAGAAGTGCACAAATTGCAGCTCAGGAAGCCAGTGCTGATGGAATCAACTGGACTTTTTCTCCTATGGTTGATATTTCTCGTGATCCGCGTTGGGGAAGAGTTTCTGAAGGTTCGGGTGAAGATCCGTTTTTGGGAAGCCAAATTGCAAAAGCAATGGTGCATGGATATCAACAAGATGATTTGTCAAAAAATAATACCATTTTATCCTGTGTAAAACACTTTGCTTTGTATGGTGCGCCCGAAGCAGGACGTGATTACAACACCGTTGATATGAGCAGAATAAAAATGTATAATGATTATTTTCCTCCATACAAAGCCGCTGTTGATGCCGGAGTTGGTTCGGTGATGGCATCTTTCAATGAAATTGATGGGATTCCTGCAACTGGAAACAAATGGTTGATGACCGATGTGTTGAGAAAGCAATGGGGCTTTAAAGGTTTTGTTGTTACTGATTTTACAGGAATTCCTGAAATGATGGAACACGGAATGGGTGATTTGCAAACGGTATCTGCTTTGGCTCTAAATGCTGGTGTTGAAATGGATATGGTGGGCGAAGGTTTTCTTACTACTTTAAAGAAATCATTGGCTGAAAACAAAGTGAGTATGGAGCAAATTGATAATGCTGTTCGACTTATTTTAAATGCCAAATATGATTTGGGATTGTTTCAAGATCCGTACAAATATTGTGATGAAAAAAGAGCTAAAACTGAAATTTTCACTAGTAGTAATAGAGCTGAAGCCAGAAAAATTGCCACTCAATCTTTGGTTTTATTAAAAAACCAAAACCAATTGCTTCCTTTGAAAAAATCAGGTACTGTTGCCGTGATTGGGCCATTGGCTGATGCTAAAGAAAACATGGCGGGGACCTGGAGCGTGGCCACTAATATGCAAACATCGATTTCATTGATAGCGGGAATTAAAGAAGGGGTAGGAAATTCAACTAAAGTGCTTTATGCCAAAGGAAGTAATCTGGATTATGATGCAGCTTTCGAAGAAAAAGCAACCATGTTTGGTAAAACCCTGCATCGCGATAGCAGAACCAAGGAAGAATTACTTGCGGAAGCTTTGAAAACCGCCAATCAATCGGATGTAATTATTGCTGCTCTTGGTGAATCTGCTGAAATGAGTGGAGAAAGCAGTAGCAGAACCAATTTAGAAATTCCACAAGCTCAAAAAGATTTGTTACAGGAATTGCTTAAAACAGGAAAACCAGTGGTTTTGGTTTTATTTACTGGGCGTCCATTGGTTTTAAATCAAGAAAACGCAACTGTTCCTGCTATTCTTAATACTTGGTTTGCAGGAAGTGAAGCAGGGAGCGCTATTGCTGACGTTTTGTTTGGAAATGAAAATCCTTCGGGGAAGTTGACTGCTACTTTCCCTAGAAGTGTAGGGCAGGTGCCTATTTACTACAATCAAAAAAATACAGGAAGGCCACTTTTAAATAAAGAAGGAAAGTTCGAAAAATTCCGATCTAATTATATTGACCTGAGAAATGAACCTTTATTTCCTTTTGGCTTTGGATTGAGTTACACCACATTCGACTATTCGAACCTGAAAATTTCATCGGATAAAATGAATTTCAACGAAAAAGTAACCGTTACCGTTGATGTTACAAATACTGGAAATTTTGATGGGAAAGAAGTCGTTCAATTGTACATAAGAGATTTAGTAGGTTCTGTTACAAGGCCTATAAAAGAGTTGAAAGGATTTCAGAAAATCAATATAAAAAAGGGAGAAAAACAAACGGTAACTTTTGAAATTTCCGTTGAAGAGTTGAAGTTTTATAATTCAGATTTACAATTTATTGCGGAACCTGGTGCCTTTCAAGTTTTTGTCGGCCCTGATTCCACTACAGAGAAGAAAGTTAGTTTGGAGTTGATTAAATAAATGTGGTTTGTTTATTTAGTGATGACCCTTCGGTAGCAATACCGAAGGGTTTTTTGACCAAAAGAAATGAAATTGTTATGACTGGTGATTATTTGACGATTGCCACAAAAGCAAGAGGAAAGGAATCTTGGTTTCTTGGAGCAATTACAGATGAAAATGCAAGAATAGCAGAAATGGCTTTAAATTTTCTTACCAAAGGGGAAAAGTATAAAACCATTGTTTATGAAAATACAAAAGATGCCGATTGGCAAAAAAATCCTATCGCTTACAAAATAAGAATGATAGTAGTAACAAACAAATCAAAAATCAATTTGAATATGGCACCAGCAGGAGGAACAGCGATAAGCTTCGAACCAATTCAATAAAAAACATATCCTGCAAGATTTTGAACACTTGCAGGATATGTTTTTTATTGAATTGTAATAGACTGCTCTCTTTTGGTGAAATTCGAAGTGATAAAAACCACAATATTAAAATGAAAACCATCAAAAACACACTTTTCAGTTTACTCATTTGCTTTTTTTTAAATGCAAATGCGCAGCAAAAAACCTATTGCAATCCCATCAATATTGATTATGGATATTGCCCAATTCCAAACTTCGTAACACAAGGAAAACATCGTGCTACTGCAGATCCTGTAATTGTAAATTTCAAAGGCAAATTTTTTCTGTTTTCGACTAATCAATGGGGATATTGGTGGAGTGATGATATGAGCAATTGGAATTTTGTACCGCGGAAATTTTTATTGCCGCAACACAAAGTATATGATGAATTATGTGCGCCAGCTGTTTTTGTAATGAAAGACGAAATGTATGTTATAGGATCTACGCACGAACCAACTTTCCCAATATGGAAGAGCAAAAATCCAACCAAGGACGAATGGGAAATAGCAACAGATTCATTGAAAGTAGGAGCCTGGGATCCAGGATTTTTATATGATGAAGAAAAAGATAAATTATTTTTGTACTGGAATTCAAGCAATGAATTTCCTATTTTAGGGACTGAAATTAATACTAAAACATTGCAATCTGAAGGTTTTGTAAAACCCATGATTTCATTGCATCCTAATGATCATGGTTGGGAACGATTTGGAGAATATAACGACAATACTTTTTTGCAACCTTTTATGGAAGGGGCATGGATGACAAAACACAATGGGAAATATTATTTGCAATACGGAGCACCGGCAACCGAATTTAGTGGTTATGCCGATGGTGTTTTTGTAAGCAATGATCCCTTACTAGGTTTTGCTTATCAAGCCCATAATCCTTTTTCGTATAAACCGGGGGGATTTGCCCGTGGAGCGGGTCATGGTGCTACCTATCAAGATAATTTCAAAAATTACTGGCATGTTTCAACTATAGTTGTAGGGGTCAAAAATAGTTTTGAGCGTCGACTAGGGATTTGGCCTGCTGGTTTTGATAAAGATGATGTGATGTATTGCAATACGGCCTATGGCGATTATCCAACGCAATTACCAACCAAAAATGCCGATCATATCAAAGGTTTATTTACGGGTTGGATGGTATTAAATTATAATAAACCCGTACAAGTTTCTTCTACTTTGGGTGGATTTCAACCGAATCTGGCTGTTGATGAAGATATAAAAACCTATTGGAGTGCCAAAACTGCTAATGCCGGTGAATGGTTTCAATCCGATTTGGGTGACGTTTCGACCGTAAATGCTATCCAAATAAATTATGCCGATCAGGATGCAGAGTTTATGGGGAAAACAATTGGTAAGTTTCATCAATATAAAATTTTAGCTTCGATTGACGGAAAAAAATGGACTGTTGCAGTTGATAAAAGTGTCAATAAGAAAGATGTTCCGCATGACTATATTGAATTAGAAACACCAATAAAAGCTCGTTTTTTAAAATTAGAAAACATAAAAATGCCAACAGGTAAATTTGCTTTAAGCGGATTCAGGGTTTTTGGAAAAGGAGCTGGAGAAAAACCAAAAGCGGTAGAAAATTTTGTTGTGCTTCGTGCAGAAAAAAATAAATTTGGTGAGAGAAGAAGTTCTTGGATGAAATGGGAACAAAACGATAGAGCTGATGGATATGTAATTTACTTTGGAAAATCGCCGGATAAATTATACGGAAGTATTATGGTTTATAGTAAAAATGATTATTTCTTTACAGGAATGGATCGAGAGGATACTTATTATTTCCAAATTGAAGCATTCAATAATAATGGTATCAGCACAAGAAGTGAGATTAAGAAAGTGGAATAAATTTGCTTCACAATTTAATCCGTTGGGTATAATTATTTTTTGATAGTTATACCCAACTTGTTTTTTAATATATTTGAATTCCAAATTGTAATAAAAAAATTAATGAAAAAATCAATCGTATCTGTTGTCCTGGTTTTAAATAGCTTTTTTCTTTTTGCGCAAACAAACGATGAAAAAACCATCAAGGAAATCTATAAATCAGCATTAACTAATTCTAAATGTTATTCTTGGTTGGATTATTTATCCAATAAAATCGGAGCTCGATTATCAGGCTCTGCCAGCGCTGAAAAAGCAGTTCAATATACCAAAGCACAACTGGAAACACTGGGTTTAGACAGAGTTTATCTTCAGGAAGTAATGGTGCCAAAATGGGTACGTGGCGAAAAAGAAACAGCCTATATTCAAGATAAAAAGACTAAAATAAATGTTCCTATTTGTGCTTTAGGTGGATCTATAGCTACACCAAAAAACGGACTTACTGCTGAAGTAATTGAAGTGCAAAGCATTAAAGAATTAACTGATTTAGGGAATAAAATAAAAGGTAAGATTGTATTTTTCAACAGACCGATGGAACCGGAAAATATAGAAACATTTAAATCCTATGGCGGTTGCGTGGATCAAAGATATGCTGGGGCAAAAGAAGCATCAAAGTTTGGTGCTGTGGGTACAATTGTGCGTTCCATGAATTTACGATTGGATGATTTTCCGCACACAGGAGTACAAAGTTATGGTGATATTTCAAAATCGGAATACATTCCTACAGCTGCCATTAGTACCAATGGAGCGGAATTATTAAGCAAAACTTTGAAAAACAATCCAAATTTAAAATTTTATTTTAAGCAATCCTGTAAGCAGATGGAGGATGTTTTGTCATACAATGTCATAGGAGAAATAAAAGGAAGTGAAAATCCGGAAAATATTATGGTTGTTGGCGGACATCTTGATTCTTGGGATTTAGCTGATGGTTCTCATGATGATGGCGCAGGTGTGGTGCAAAGTATGGAAGTGGTAAACATCTTCAAAAAAATTGGCTATAAGCCCAAAAATACCATTCGTGTCGTGCTGTTTATGAATGAGGAAAATGGAGGCAGAGGTGGAGACAAATATGAAGAATTGGCTCAAGCCAATAAGGAAAATCACATTTTTGCTTTAGAAAGTGATTCGGGCGGATTTAGTCCAAGAGGTTTTTCATTTGAAAGTGATGATGTTAATTTCAACAAAATTCTGACTTGGAAAAACCTCTTCGAACCTTATTTAATTCATAGTTTTGTAAAAGGACACAGTGGCTCAGATATTGATCCATTAACGTCTAAAACACTTGTAAAAGCGGGATTAAAACCAGATTCGCAACGTTATTTCGATTATCATCATGCCGGGAATGATACCTTTGATGCCATAAATAAAAGAGAATTGGAGTTGGGAGCAGCAACCATGGCTTCTTTGATGTATTTGATAGATCAAAATGGAATTGAAAAAAGTAAGGAAAATCAATAAGGGATAGAAAACATTTTGGTATCTAAATCTAAAACTTAAGAATAAATTTTAAGGATATAAATAGGAAGGTGTAAAATTTTCAATTTTTAAAAAAAATCGTGAATTTTGCACCTTCATTAATTTTACTTTCCACTTCAATACGGCCACCTAGATTGGTTATGTGATTGTAAATTAAGTAAAGACCTATTCCATTACTGTCAATATGGTTATGAAATTTTTGATGCAATCCGAAAATTTTGTCTTTAACTTTTTCCATATCAAAACCAAGGCCATTATCAGAATAAATTAATTGACTGACTCCGTTTACTTTTTTAGAATAAATAGTGATACATGGTAATGTGTCCGGTTTAGCGTATTTAATTGAATTTGTAATTAAGTTTAGAAATATACTTTTAAGGTATTCTTTATTGAAATTAATTTCAGGAAGCTCTGAAAAGTCAATATTAATGATGATTTTTGAATTTTCTATTAAAGAGTTTATAGAAAGTAACACTTCATTTAAATAATCATTCAAGCTTAATTCTTCAATGGGAGCATTTAATTCATCTTTTTGAATTAACTCATCTACAGAATTTTTTATCGTTTGTCTTAAAGTCTCCGTTGTTGATTTTAGTATAGTTATGAATTCAAGTGTTTCAGGATCATTAATTTTCGAAATATCAATCAGGCTGAATACAGAGAGTAAATTATTTACGGGAGACTTCAAGTCATGCGAAGTGGTGTATGTTAAATGCTTGAGGTCTTTATTGATTTTTGTCAGATTTGCAAGAAGTAAGTTTCGTTCCTCTTCAATTCTTTTTTTGTGTGTAATGTTTTTAGCGATAGCATAAACCAGTTGTTCATTTTCTACCGGCATTGATGTCCAAGATAACCATACAATGGCTCCACTTTTAGTTAAATACCGATTTTCAAAATTTAAAAGGGGCTTGTTTTTATATACTTGTTCTCTAGTTTCGATAGTAATTTTAAGGTCTGCTGCATAAACAAAACTACTTATGGGGTTAGCATACAATTCCTCATCCGAATAACCTAATAATTTTGAAACAGCGGGATTTATTCTCTTGAAATAGCCATCAAATCCTGCAATACAAATAAAATCAGCTGAGATATTAAAAAAATTATCGAAGTGATATTCCCCATCTGAATCAGGATTTCTTTTTTTTATAGTCATGGAGTGTAAAAGTTATTTGTTATTCGGATTTTAGACAAATATTTTATGAATCGTTTAATTTTAGAAGAAACCATAATATCCAAATTTAGCCAATAATTATTTATAATAATGGTATAAACAAATTTATAATTAAACTAAAACGTATCGCCATCATTTAAATAAAAAAATAGGTCAAACAAAAGGAGGCTATCATTTTTGACAGCCTCCCTTATATTTCATTTGAACATAAAAATGTTCAATACACTTTTGTATCTAAATTTAAAACTGATTTATAGTTTTTCTTATGGCAACTAATTTGGTCATTAAACCTTCAAAATAGTCTAAATGAAGCATATTAGCTCCATCACTTTTCGCATTAGCGGGATCAAAATGAGTTTCGATAAAAATTCCATCTACACCTACAGCAATTCCAGCTTTGGCAATAGTTTCGATCATATCAGGTCTTCCGCCAGTTACTCCAGCCGTTTGGTTGGGTTGTTGCAGCGAATGCGTAACATCAAGAACGGTAGTCGCATAGTGTTGCATCGTAGGAATTCCTCTAAAATCCACAATCATGTCTTGGTAGCCAAACATCGTTCCACGATCCGTAACCATTACGTTTTGATTGTTGCAATCCAGTACTTTTTGTACGGCATGTTTCATACTTTCCGGACTCATAAATTGTCCTTTTTTCAAGTTTACGACTTTTCCAGTATTGGCAGCAGCCACAACTAAATCAGTTTGACGAACCAAAAAAGCGGGAATTTGAAGCACATCTACATATTGAGCAGCCATTTCCGCATCTTCATTGGTATGAATGTCAGTTACTGTAGGAACTCCAAAAGTTTCAGATACTTTTCTAAGGATTTTCAATGCTTTTTCATCTCCAATTCCAGAAAAACTGTCAATTCTAGAGCGATTAGCTTTCTTAAAAGAACCTTTAAATACAAATGGAATCTCCAGTTTATCTGTGATTCCAACTAGTTTTTCGGCAATGCGCATTGCCATTTCTTCCCCTTCAATGGCACAAGGACCAGCAAGTAGGAAGAAGTTACCACTTTCAGTATGTTTGATTTGTGGAATATGTTGTATGTTCATAAATATTTTTTTTTTGAAAGTGCAAAGGTAATTAGAAATTATGATTTAGTATTTTTTTGAAGCTAATTCCTGCTATCCGTTACAAATAAAATTCACTGAACTCTAATAAAAATAAAACTTTGTGAAGTAATCTTTTCCTTTTTGGCAGCAAAAAAGAAAAAGATTTTCACTTCAAATGAAATTCACTGAACACCAATTAAAATAAATGCAGGGTGAAGTAATCAGGGCTAGGGAAGTCGTTTGTGTATTTAATTATTTTTTTAAAGTAAGACCAACGGGTACCATTAAAATTCCTTTTTCGTAAATATTCAAATAGAGTTTTACAGGTTTTTTTTGACCTTCCCATTTTAGTTCATACACATCCAGAAAACCTGCACCCAAATCAGTATTTTTTGTTGGAAACGGACAGCAGCTTTCTAATTTTGTATAGGTGATTTTCCCACCTTTAGGTCCAGCCAATGCATTCAAAAAACGTTCTTGATTAATCGTCTCGTTTGCTGTGTTTCCATAAAATAGGTTGATGGGATAGTCCTGGTCATAACCATATTTTTTGTCTTTACTATATTCCGTTATTAAAAAAGTATTTTGATCTGTAACTCTGAGATTAGGCGCATTGCTATCCACATTTTTCAAAGTAGATTTGGTACTTATGCAAGAAACACAAACGAGTAGCAAAGCGATAAAAAGTAGTGACTTTTTCATTTTTTCATATTTTTTTAAACTTCCTTAAACTTTGAACTAAGAATTATTTTGATTATTTTTTTCTTAATTTTGGAATACTATTTTATGCAATATAATAGTGTAACCTAATTTAAAAAATACAAATATAATCAGAACTTTAAACGGTTTCTTACTTTGAACAACAATTGTGCCTCAATTGTACTTTTTTTAAAAAACAGAATCCTTATTTTTACAAAAAAAGAAATAATATGAATTTAATTTATCAAACATGGTCTTGGTATGTTTCCGGATTTTTGATAGGCATGATTATGCTATGTCTTATCTATTTTGGAAAGACTTTCGGCATGTCTTCTAATCTACGCTCACTATGTTCTATGGCTGGTTTGGGTAAACGAGTGGAATTTTTTGATTTTGATTGGAAAGCACAACGTTGGAATTTAGCAGTTGTATTGGGAGCTATGTTGGGTGGTTTTGTTGCAGTTCATTTTATGGGTGATGCTTCAAATGTTGCTGTAAACCCAAAAACTATTGCACAGTTAGCGCAATTGGGAATTGATGCTCCAAACGGAAAATTAATGCCAGATGCACTTTTCGGTACACAAATTTGGCAATCTCCCAAAAGCATTTTTATCCTTATTATAGGAGGGGGTTTAATAGGTTTTGGTTCTCGTTATGCCGGAGGATGTACTTCAGGACATGCCATATCAGGCTTAAGTAATTTGCAACTTCCATCCTTAAAAGCCGTTATAGGATTTTTTGTTGGCGGATTGATTATGGCTCATTTTTTATTACCATTAATTTTTTAGAATATGAACGTATTAAAATATTTATTTGTCGGATTTGTTTTTGGAATTGTACTTACAAAATCAGAAGCGGTTTCATGGTACCGCATTTATGAAATGTTTCAATTTCAGTCATTTCACATGTATGGAATTATTGCTGTGGCTATTTTGACAGGAATTATTGGCATTCAAATCATAAAAAGAAATAACTTGAAAGATATAAAAGGACAACCAATAGAAATTATTGATAAAGAAGTAGGTTCTTCCCGCTATTGGATTGGCGGATTATTTTTTGGATTAGGTTGGGCTCTTGTAGGTTCTTGCCCAGGCCCGATATTTATTTTGCTGGGTGCTGGTTTCTGGAGTGTGCTCTTAGTGCTTTTGGGAGCTTTGTTAGGTACCTTTATTTATGGATTATTGAAAGATAAATTGCCTCATTAATCCCACTTTAATTAAAATTTTAAATAGCATTTTCTAAAATAAGTGAATGCTATTTTTTTCTGTTTAATTTCAAAATACCAACTACAATCAAGTATTGTGCTATTAAGTATGTTGCCATTATAAGAAAAGAACTAAAGGGAATGGGTTCATAAAATTTATTGAAAGCCAGAATACTATCCGAACTTACAAAAATAACAGCACCCAGTAATATATAAGCCCCAGCAGGTTTACTCCATTTTAAATACCCTTTAAATGCAAATAAAAGCATTGTAGACAGAACGATAGCATAAACCAAAACCGGCACTTTTAAATCGCCTAAAGTGGGTAATAATAGTAAAAACATTACTACTAAATATACAATAATAGCTGTGATGCCTACCCAGAAAACGGCATTGTTTCTGGACGAATTTATCCTTAATTGTTTGCTGAACAAAATGATATAAGCAATGTGCGAAATCAGGAATACTACTAATCCAAGTATAAAATATATTTCTGCTTGGTCAGCGAACATTAAAATTACATCTCCCATCCAAGAAAAAGTTAAGGCTATTGAAAGAAATCTTTTTGATGGAAAGTCTCCACAGAAATAAACTGCCGATATAAGAAAAGGAATCAAAAAGGGTTTTAAAAACCAGGCAATATCTTCTTTTCCTAAAATAATTAATAAAAGATAAAGAAAACTAATTCCTATATAGGCTTTGAATGATAAGGTACTTCTCATGAATTATTTTTAAGATTATGCTAACGCCACTTTTTCCTTTTCAAAATTTACGCTTACAAAATAGATTGTGGCTATTAATGATAACGTAAGATATCCAATAATGATATAATTTGCTAAAGGGAAAAGTTGATTCATTGAAAACCAGTCACCCAAATATGCAATTATAGCTATCCCAAATGCAAATCGGAGGATTTCCCAAAGTATTGAGATTTTTCGGGCATCCATTAGTTCGGTGTAACTATACACAGTGACAAAAATAAAAGCACCATATATAAATACGTTGGGTAAACCTATTATGGCAATAGAATTGTATAAATAGCTAATGAACAATAAAGTGATTATCGCTTGAACCATGGACCAAATCATGAGTTTTTTGGAGTGTTGGGTGCCATATTTTTCAAAATCATAAACATTCTTAATCTTGTGTACAGGATATTTTTCTTCAAAATTTTCTGGACGCCATCCCGTTGGTTTAAACCAAATGGCAAATTTGTCTTTCCAATTTTCGGCGCGCCAAGCATCCGTTATCATTAACCAAAGATGTTGAAAATTAATACGGATTGGATTCCAGGTTTGTGCGGGTCTTGTGATTCCAAAAACTGGCGGAACAGTTTCTAACTCTTCCTGAAATGTTCCAAATAACTTATCCCAAATTATAAATATTTGGGAATGGTTTTTATCCATATATTCTGGATTGATAGCATGATGCACCCGATGATGGGAGGGTGAAACAAGAATATTTTCCAGAAACCCAATTTTTTTAATGTGTTTGGTATGATACCAAAATTGAAGAAATAAATGAATGGGAAGTGTAACCGCAATCACTTTTGAAGGAACTCCGAAAAGAGCCGCAGGAATAAGCAGAAAAGTAAATAAATTTACAAAACTGGATATGGGTTGGCGTAAAGCACAAGCTAAGTTAAACTCTTCGCTACTGTGATGAATAGCATGTTTATTCCATAAAAAATTGATTTGATGCGAGAAACGATGGCTCCAATAGCCATAAAAATCGATAGCTATAAAACCGATGAGGTAAGCAAGGGTAGTAGCCTCTAAATGGAAAAGTGCTATTTTAGAAACAATCCAATCATAAGAAATGAGTGTGATGCTAAGTCCTAAAACATCTTTTACGGAATTGACCATTCCTGAACTTACGCTCGAAACAGAATCCATATTAGGAGAAGTGTTTTCTCCTTTATAATGGCCATATGTTTTTTCTATTATGATTAATATCAAAAAAACGGGCATTACAAAAACTAAAATTTTACCGTATTCTTCCATAAAAGCCTAATTTATTGTTCAAATATATAATAAAAGTATATATTTTTTGAATTATTTACAATAATTCTATAATAGACTATGTGATTTAAATACGGCTATATAATTTCAGCAGTTAATCCAGCTTCTAATAGTTGGGTACACTGAGGTTTTAGTTTGTTGTAAGGACCTGTTTTTACCGTACATTTTCCGTTGTAATGAACAATCAACGAACATTGTTCCGCTTGTTCTGCAGTGTGATTACAAACACGTATTAAAGTTTCTATAACATGATCAAAAGTGTTTACATCATCATTATAGACAATAATTTCGTTATTTATTGATATAATTTCTTTTACACTGACTCTTTCTCTTACTTTTTCTTTAGTACTCATTTTGTAGGTTTTTTGTACTCGTTTTATTAATAAAAAAAAATATTAAACTAATTTACGTATTTTAAAGAAACCCAATTATTTTTTTGGAACTTTTTAACATAAGTTAACCCTTTCTCAGTACAAGAAGCGTCAATAAATGGGATGTCTTCTTCATAGAAACCGCTTAAAAGTAAGGTTCCTTTTGGATTCAAACAATCCACATAACTTTGCATATCGTTCAACAAAATATTTCTATTGATGTTAGCAATTATCAAATCATATTTTTTGTCTTTCAACAATGCGGCATCTCCTTCATAAACTGAAATATGTCCACAATTATTGCGTTCGGCATTTTCGATAGAATTCAAATAACACCAGTTGTCAATATCAATGGCATCAATAGGCTGAGCACCTTTCATTTCAGCAAGAATAGCTAAAATTGCGGTTCCGCAACCCATGTCAAGTGTTTTTAATCCAGTAACATCTATTTCCAATAAATGTTGAATCATCATGTGAGTGGTTTCGTGATGACCTGTTCCAAAACTCATTTTTGGTTCAATTACAATATCAAATTCGGCATCAGTTTTTGGATGAAAAGGCGCACGTACATGACAGTTTCCATCTACATCAATCGGTTCAAAATTCTTTTCCCATTCCTCATTCCAGTTGACTTGCTCGATTTCTTCAAAAGTGTAGTCAATTTTGAATTCCTCCGATTGTAAAATGTGAATGTCATTAAGAATCATTTCATCCCATAAATCTTTTTGCACAAAAGCAGAAATACCAGTTTCGGTTTCAGTAAAACTTTCAAATGCTTTTTCTCCTAATTGGGCAATTAATATTTCCGAACCTAATTGCTTCGCCTGTTCGCTATCGCTCGAGTCTTTTGGTTCTATGGTAAAATGATATCCGATATAAATGTTTGACATGTTTTTTTTTGCAAAGGTAAGTAAATATTCAAGGAAATTTTAAACTAGGCATTATAAACCGTAAGGTTTGACGCAATGAAATATTATAAATGGTATGTGAAAAAGACGCTGTTTAATTTTTTATATAAAATCGTTGATCACAATTTTAAGGTCATGAATTGGTTTTAATGAAATCTCTGTTCCACTCTCACCATTTTGGGAATAATCGAATGGATTATCAAGGTCTTTGATTAACATAAACATATAAGAAATTAAAAACGTTACTACTAATGTAAAAAATAGCGAAGCATAAAAGGGCTCGATTTTTATAATTAGAAGACAGCATCCAATTAAAAAACCCATTGCTTCCAGAATTGCATAAGCTGAACCAATAAAATCAGTGTCTCTGATGGTATCGATTCTCAATATCATTTTTCGAAGACTATTTTGCTCATTTTTCATTTTAATGATATACCCCGCTTGAATTCCTTCTTTATCAAGCTCAATAAAAAAATGATTCATATCGCTTATTTTTTTTAATATTGATTCGGTTTTTTCATTTTTGTAAAACCAATCAACAAGGGAACTGTAAAAGGATTTTTGGAATTCTATAAATTCGAGAGCTGTTGGAGTATTTTTGCTTTTATAAATAGTGTAAGTGTCATCAAATAATGATTTCATGGATGCCGAAAGTTCACTGGGCAATTTTTCACTCTCCTTATAATCGGATAGTACACCACTAATTAAAAATCCTATAAGGAATATGGTACCAGCCACTAAACTTGTAAAAAGTGCATTTAATTCAATTACTTCTAATCCATAATTATGGGAAATAATTTTTAATGTTGCTATTAAAATGATTAAAGGGATTATTCGGATTGCAATGGACCATTTTTGCCAAATTTTTCTTCCTGATTTTTTAATTAAACCTTCTGATTTCATGGGTTTTTGTATTGTGTTTTTTTGAATTATTTATTTGTAACTATTCTAGAACTAAATAGAAACCATTTTGTTGTTACCAAGTCAAAAATACACCAGGTTTTAAGCCATTTGATAGTATAAGCAATTGTTATTAATTTCCTTCCTGCCTTTATATCTTTGTGTCAATTTATGATTATTTACCTTAGTTGCTAAAGTAAGATATGAATAGTTTTGTTTATTTCTAAGTTAGATAAAAAAAATCCCCAATTACATTTGTAATTGAGGATTCTATTTACAAAGTTTAATCTAAATTATTAAATAGCATTTACAATTGCTACAAAATCATCTGCTTTTAGTGCAGCTCCACCAATAAGACCACCGTCTACATCCGGTTTAGAGAAAATTTCTTTTGCATTTTCTGGTTTTACACTTCCTCCGTAAAGAATTGAAACATCTTCTGCGATATCGCTTCCAAAAGCTTTACGAACCGTTTCTCTGATGAATTCGTGCATTTCTTGTGCTTGTTCCGGAGAAGCTGTTTCTCCAGTTCCAATTGCCCAAACTGGCTCATATGCTAAAACAACATTTGCCCAGTCTTTAGCTTCAATATGAAACAAACCATCTCGCAATTGATTTTCAACTACATTAAAATGATTTTTAGATTGACGGTCTTTTAATTCTTCACCAAAACAGAAAATAACAGTCATGTCATGTTCTAAAGCGGTATTTACTTTACTAGCAATTAAAGCATCTGTTTCATTGAAAATTGCTCTACGCTCTGAATGTCCAAGAATTACGATATTGACACCTACACTTTTAAGCATATCAGCTGAAATTTCACCTGTAAAAGCACCACTTTCTGCCTGATGTACATTTTGTGCGGCTACATCAATATTGGTAAACTCTAAATGATCTACAGCAGAAGCCAAGTTAACAAAAGTTGGAGCGACAATCACTTGTGCCTTAGTCTCTGTTGGGATTTTTGCAATTAATTCGTTCAATAAATCTTCCGTTTGTTCTGCGTTTTTATGCATTTTCCAGTTTCCTGCTACGATCTTCTTTCTCATTTTTCTTGTTTTTATTTTAGTTAGATAGTTTGTTTTGAAATTAATAGTGCTATTATTTCAATTTTTTTAAAGTTTCATTTATTAAGTCAAAATCAGTTTCTATCGCACGATATAAAACAATTTTGCCGGTTTTGTCTATAATTATATATCTTGGAATCCAATCCAGGTCAATCGCTTTTGCAAAAACACCTTTCATCTGGTCATTTGCCATGAAGTGTTCTCCTTTCATTTCGTGTTTTTCAATACCGATTTTCCATTTATCGGCTGTTTTATCCATAGAAATAAATACATAAGCCACATCTGGATTATTAGCCTGTAATTCTTTGATTTTCGGCATCGCTTTTACACAATCGCCACACCAAGAGGCCCAAACTTCTATCACTAGAGTTTTGCCTTTATATTTTTTTAAAATATTCTTAAAAGCAACTTGGCTTCCATCAGCTGATAACAATGTTTCTGATAATGCTTCTTTTGAAAATGCCGTTTTTTGAGCATTAGTGCAAGAAAAGGTAATGAAAGCAATGAATAAAGCGAATATTTTTTTCATCTTTTAAAATTTTGGAACAAAGTTAAACAAACAATTTGATTGGAGAATATAGATTAGATAATTTTGAATTCTCCGCTATTATATCACAAAAAATGATTTTTTTGTAATGTTAAAAGTAGTGAAATCGTAATAGTTAGACTTTAAAAGAAGTGTTTGTTTAATTAAATTGAAATTTTAGCTCTTAAAACAAACCAATTTATTACTTTTTGAGACATATTTCTGCAAAAATGCAATATTAAATGTTGTAGTTACTCTAGTAATGAAAGTGAAATATCTTTTTATTGTGAATCTATTTTAGGAAAAAGTGTTGAATATATAAAATTGTTTAAGGTTTAAAATTTCATATTTCAAGTAACTTTAAACTTTTTTATAACTTCAAATCTGCAAGATCATTATGATGCACTTTTTGTTTTATCGTTCCTTTTTCAAGAATTACAATACTAGGATTGGCTCTTTCAATAGTTTTTAAAGTGATGGCATCACAAAAATAGAAATCGAATGTTATTCCGGATTGTTTTTTTGATTTTTCAATTTCTTCTGGTGAAGAAGCTGTCATACCAATTACTTTATAGCCTTTTGCTTTAGCTTCCTTGTTTAATTTCTCCATTTTGGCTAAGCCACTTTGATCTGCATTTACCAAATCATAAGTCACAATGATGACCAATTTGGGCTCTTCTAACAACTCATCTTTATAATCGGAGCCGTCTTTTTCCATAGTAAAATCATGGATAGGAGGGATATAACCTTCTATAATTACTTTGTCTTTTCGATCCACAAAAGCTGCTCCTTCAGGAAGAGCCATTAAATCCTTTTCAGTAAATTCCTTGTCAACGCCATTTACTTTATAAATGAAAACCATTTCTACTACGCTTTTTGGTGCATTATCAGGAATTCTCATTCCTTTTTGGATATTATTTCCCACCTTGAACGGTCTGAAATCTATCAATGGTAAATGGTTTAAAACCCAAACTCCCATAAACGAACACAAAATCACGCTAGTATAAATAATTATGTTTTGAACATTATTGCTAAATAATGGTTGAACCAGTTTTTTGTTGAAAAACAATATTAGAATGAAAAATAACAAAACAATGTCTTTAGTGAAGGACTGCCACGGTGTAAGTTTCAAAGCGTCTCCAAAGCAACCGCAATCTTTCACCACATTATAATAAGCAGAATAAAAAGTCAAGAAAGTAAATAGTACAATCAAAACCAGTAAACTCCAAATTGTGAATTTTGTTTTGTATCCAATAAGTAGCATAATGCCCAAAACCACTTCAAGAATCACTAGAAACAAAGCGATTCCCAAGGCAAATGGAACAAAAAAGGGCATATTGAAAACCGGCTCACTAAAATATTCAGCTAATTTATAAGAAAACCCAATTGGGTCATTTAGTTTGATTAATCCCGAAATGATAAATAGTATTCCAACGAAAATTCTAGAAAATTGTGTAATTATATTTTTCATAGTTTTATTTTTATTTACAAAAACCCATTAAAATCAATGCAAAAACCGAATAATTAATCATATCCTGATAATTTGCATCAATACCTTCAGAAACCAAAGTTTTACCTTTATTATCTTCAATTTGTTTTACACGAAGTAGTTTTTGCAAAATCAAATCCGTTAACGAACTAACGCGCATGTCGCGCCAAGCTTCACCATAATCATGATTTTTGTCTTCCATTAACTCTTTGGTTAATTTAACTTTAGCATCGTATAATTCGGTTGCTTTTTCGACATCTAAATCAGGTTGGTCAGCAACGCCTAATTCCAATTGAATCAATGCCATAATGGAATAATTGATAATTCCGATGAATTCACCCGTTTCATCTTCATCAATTTTACGGACTTCGTTTTCTTGTAAACTTCTTATTCTTTGGGCTTTAATGTAGATTTGGTCTGTCAACGAAGGCAATCTTAAAATACGCCATGCGCATCCGTAATCTTTCATTTTGTTGATAAACAGCGAGCGACAAATCGCAATCACGGTATCATATTCCTTTGAAGTATTCTTCATTATTGGTGTATATTTGTCTAAAATTTTTTCAAAAGTAAAGAATTAAGATTTAAGTACAAAGGACAAAGACTGTTAACCGCAAATAGAACACTGCGGCTGAATGTTGAATGAAGATTAACGAATGTTGAATGCAGAAGTTTTGATAACTGATAACTGAGACTGAACACTGAATACTAAAAAAAATGACTATTAACTGCAAAGGACAACTCATAGACGTATCAACTCCCAAGGTAATGGGAATTTTGAATGTTACGCCCAACTCTTTTTTTGATGGTGGAAAGTATAAAAATGAAAACGAAATACTTTCTCAAGTCGAAAAAATGCTAATAGATGGCGCTACATTCATTGATTTAGGCGCATATTCCAGTAAGCCTAGTGCCGAATTTGTCTCTGAACAAGAAGAAATTTCGAGAATTATTCCCGCTATTGATTTGATTTTAAAACATTTTCCGGAAACTATTCTGTCTATTGATACTTTTAGAAGTGAAGTGGCGAAAGCGAGTATCGAAAACGGTGCTGCTATCATTAACGATATCGCCGCTGGAAATCTGGACGATAAAATGTTTGAGGTAATTGCAAAATACAATGTTCCTTACATCATGATGCACATGCGAGGCAATCCACAAACGATGCAAAAGCTCACAAATTATGAGGATATTGTAAAAGAAATGTTGTTTTATTTTTCGGAATTAATTGCCAAAGCAAGAAGTTTTGGAATCAATGATTTAATTATTGATCCAGGCTTTGGCTTTGCCAAAACAATAGAACAGAATTATGAAGTTTTTCAAAAAATGGAATTATTTAAAATGCTTGAACTACCACTTCTTATTGGAATTTCCAGAAAATCAATGATTTATAAATCACTGAATACCAATGTGGAAAAAGCGTTGAACGGAACCACAGTTTTAAATACTTTGGCATTAACCAAAGGTGCAAAAATCCTTCGTGTTCATGATGTAAAAGAAGCGATGGAATGCGTTACGCTATTTAATAAAATCAATCTATAAGCATGAAATATTTTAGTCTGATTGTTCTTTTTACTTTTCTTTCCTGTGGTAATAAAGAAGACATATTATTGCCAAAAGCAAATACAACGATTGTCAAAAATGTAGATGATCTTTCACCAATTTATATTTTTTTTAGAACAAAAGAGAAAGATACTTTGGCTGAAGTAAACAGAAAAAACGAAATTATTTCTACCAATTGGATTTTCAATATTGACAAGCGTTTGCCTTTGCGATTGGTAATTCCTGAAGTCATGAAACTGCAACAAAAAAAGCGGGAAGAAAAGGCTCATAAAAATGAATTAGCACAGAATTATTATTCCTATGCCGATACTATTGGAAAAAACTTAGCCTTTATTCCTTTTACAAATGTGTTTTACAAATTAGAAAAACCGAAGTCAGGAATAGTTGTCTTTTTTTTGAAAAATAACGAAGTTCAGGTTAATAATGTAATTGTAAAAAAAGAAAAATTTCAAGATTATCTGAATACATTACCAAGCGACAAGTCTAATAAATATGTATTTTGCTTTGCAAAAGAGTTGTCTTTCGGAAGCTATTTGCAGTATGAGATTTTGATACAAAGTTTAAAATTTTCAATGTCGGAATTAAATGTTGGCAACGAAGAGTTTGTTTACTGACCCAAAAAAAAGCGACGCTTTTTGGAATTGACAACGTTTGGGACTTTCTAAACGACTTAAATAGGGGGCGGGGAATTAGGACAAACGCAAAAGCCTTTCTTTTTTGCGAAAGAAAGGCTTTACCGATGAAACGGTACAAAAATAGAATGTTATTATTTAATAAGATCCTCCTCCTGTCCCCTGTTTAAAAAGCTGTCCCCTTATTTCTCCCAGTGGCAACGAATATGTAGCACTATGTATGTTTACATAATAAAGCTCGGCTTTAAGGTCAGCTTCCTGGGCAGTTGTTAACGCAGGACTTGTGTAAGTGTAAGTTGTTGCAGAGGTACTGGTTAAAGGAAAAACAATATCCCCACTGACCCCTACGGCACCTTTATGGATATGGGCGACATTAGCTCCTACAACATTGTGTGTTACTGTAATCGAAAATATTTTTGTGGTATTATTGAATGTAAGCACTGCAGTTCCTGTTGCTGTCGAATTATTAGGAGGAACTTCCCTCACACCACTTAAGGTAGCATTAAAAGTTGTTGTGGTTGGGATTGGAGTAGGATCGCTTGAGTAGCCGTCTCCATCGCAGGAAAATAGACCCAATAAAATAATTGAAATTGCTAAAAACCTAATTAAGAGTTTCATGATAAAAATATTTAAAAGGTTAAAAAAAATGTAATCGCTACTTTTAACAAGTCGCGTGTCCCTGATTGGATCAAGAAGTGAGTGTAAGTAGCCTAGACTTAAAATAATAATAAATTTAAGGATTTTATATTTTAAATAAATTAATTTATTGTTAAAATATTGATTTTAAGATAGTTGTGTTTTGTGTTCTAATGATTATCTAATTGGAGTCGTTAGCGGGTACAATAGCAAAGAAAAAATAGAAGGGTTGAAATTATGTCATAAATTCGCCTGGATACAAATTTTTACAAATTGTTTTTTTATAAAACCGAAAATAGATTTTTCTAAATGTTGATTAGGATGTGAAGTTTTTGAACTGAAAACTGCGACTGGACACTGCAAACTAATTATTGATGATGATATGGCTCATTTCTCAAAATTGTAAATCCACGATACAATTGTTCTATAAAAAACAACCGTACCATTTGGTGTGAAAAAGTCATTAACGAAAGGGAGATTTTTCCCTGCGCTTTGGCATAAACCGTTTCCGAAAAGCCATAAGGACCACCAATTACGAAAACTAAGGTTTTAACACCGGAATTCATTTTCTTT
Organism: Flavobacterium gawalongense; assembly: GCF_007097265.1. GTDB lineage: Bacteria > Bacteroidota > Bacteroidia > Flavobacteriales > Flavobacteriaceae > Flavobacterium > Flavobacterium gawalongense. Next base: position 142,316 of record NZ_VJZP01000006.1, read on the forward strand.
TGTAATTCTTCTGAAAAACCAACGCTGGAAAAATTTTTTCCGTTTTCATCCAATAAAATGAGTTGGTCTGTAGGTGTGATTTTTGCCAAAATTAATTCGCCTTCTTTTTCTTTCTGCTGACTTTCAGACAGGTTTTTTACATTCTTGATGTCAGGAATAATATCCAAATCGAACTTGATATAAAAAGACAAACGCTTGGTGTAATCATCTATCAAAGATTGTAAAGCTTTGTTATCGGTTTTACCTATAGCAATAAGTTTGATGTTCATTTTGTGGAATTTCAGAGGCGCAAAGATAGAAAATTGATATTGTATTTGATTAACAAAAAAGCCCATTTATATCCTAACATATGGACACAAGTAGAATAAGAACGCAGATGACGCTGATTAAACGAATTTATACTGATTTATAAGTTAATATAAAAAAGTCAAACACGAATTTCACTAATTTCCACTAATTAATTCGTGTAAATTAGTGAAATTCGTGTTTAAATATCTAATCCAAAATTTGTGTTTATACGGTAAGGATATAAATGGACTTTTTGAGCTAGTTCTTGATTTTTTTACAATTTAGATTCTGTATATTTTTTGAAGTTATTCAATATGGATTGCCAACCCGACTGTTGCATGGCTATTGGATTTTCATTTTCGGCTTCAAAAACTTCAATAACTTTTGTCTTATCGTCTCCATTAGAAAAGTGAACTTTTACTTTTCGACTGTCACCAATTGTATATTCAATAAGTTCATTCGATTTTATATCGTCATAAGTACCTTCAAAATCAAATCCCATACTGCCATCTTTCGCTTCCATTCTTGAAACAAATTTGCCTCCAATTTTCAAATCATTTTCGGCTCGGGTTGTGTGCCAGTCATCAGAGGCATTGTTCCATTTAACGATATCATCAGGGTTTGTCCACTTTTTCCAAACTGTATCAATTGGGGCATTAACAACAGTTTCAACTGTTATCAATGTTTTGGTTTTCTTGTCCATAACTCAATTTATTCTGTTTTTTCAACACAGTTAAACATCCATTGAACACCGAATTTATCTGTGCAACTTCCATAATAGGCTCCCCAAAACATTACTTGAAGTTCCATAGTTATGGTTCCTCCATTTGACAATGATTCAAATAATTTTTTTGTTTCGGCTCTTGTGTCTGGTTCCAAATTGATATAAACATTGTTGCCAAAATTAACTTTAAAACCCATTGATTCAGGAGCGTCAGTTCCCATTAAAATGTGTCCGCCAAGAATTGGTAATTCAATGTGCATGATTAGATTTTTATCATTTTCATCAATTGGAGGCATTCCTTCTGTTGCTGGAATGTCTTTGAATCGTGCTATTCCGCCTCCGCTAAATTCTCCTCCAAATACGGATTTGTAAAAATTAAATGCTTCCTCTGTATTGCGAGGAAAGTTTAGATATGTGCTTACTCGTGCCATTTTTATTTGTTTTTTAATTAAATAATTTCTTTGGATTGCTTTTTTTGAAGGTTTAATTATTTTAACCATGATAGGCTGTTTCTAGCTTTTCGATATCAATTTTTACCATTTGCATTATCGCCTGCATAACCCGGTTTGATTTTTCACTATCGTTGCTTTGTAGCATTTCACCCAATATAACCGGTACAATTTGCCAGGAAACACCAAATTTATCTTTCAGCCATCCGCATTGTTGAATTTGCCCGCCCTCAGAAAGTTTTTCCCAAAACGAATCAATCTCCCGTTGGTTTTCACAATTAATGATGAATGAAATAGCTTCCGAAAAGGTAAATACCGGTCCACCATTCAAAGCCAAAAAATCTTCTCCGTCTAATTGAAATGGAATCGTTAAAACTGTTCCTTCCGGCAATGGTGCATTTTTACCGTAATGGGTTGCTTTTCCAATTTTTGAATTTTTAAAAACAGATGCGTAAAAAGTCACTGCTTCTTCTGCATTATCATTAAACCATAAACAAGGTGTGATTTTTTGGGTGATTATTTTTTTATTTTCCATAAAACAGCTTTTTATGTATTGAACTTAAATTACAAAACAGGAAAAAATAAGGAGATTGCATCATTTTAAACAAGCAATTATTTTGGGATATTAAAAGTACAAAATTAGTTAAAAATAAAAAGTTAATCTAAATGTATTTTTGTTAATTAATTGTAAATCAAATATTTGATTACTTGTTTTTAATGCTGATAGACCTGAATCGGATAATTAACTAATTGATTTTCAATTCAAATTATCCCGTAGGGATTCAATATTGGTAGAAAATTAATTGATAAATCAAAAAATATCCTGTAGGGATTATACCTGCAGATTAATGTATAATTCCTAACGGAACAAAAATCATTGGTTTCCAATTTTTTACTACCAATATAAAGTTCCTACGGAAGAAAATAATAATCGAATTTAGGTAATTAATATAAAGAGCTGCTTAATAGTTTTTATAGGAATATTTGAGGAGCTTTTTTAAGTGCTTTTTTTCTTGTGTTTTCTTGGAAGTCAACAGTAATAGTTCTCCGAGCTGTGTGATGTTTATTATTTACTCATTAAGTTCCTTTGGAAATCTGTCAAAAACTAAATTTAGCTGAATGTTATGTTCCAAATAAGCTTTTAAACCTGCTAAAACCAATGTAAATCCTTCTGTTGAATCCCGTATTTGTGAGATAAGTTTTTCCGTTTCGCCCTGAAACCCGCTATTAACAATGCTTACAAAAGTTCCAACTTCTCCTAAATTTTTAAATGTCCATTCAACGGTTGAAATTTCATCATAGTTTCCCCATTCAATTATGATTTTTTTATTCCGTTCTATCGTTTTAGTTCTAACCAAAATAGAATGATTGTACATTTCCCAAGTCCATTCGGTTTCTTTTCCTTCTTCAAGTTTTCCTGAACTCTTAGTAAACCAAAATTTAGTTGTAATTTCTGGATTTATAAATGCCTGAAAAACGTGTTCAATGGGTTTTCTAATTAGCATTTCAGCTTTTGCATAATATTTTGTTTCTTTAGTCATGATTTTGATTTTTCAAACGAATTCGTGCCAGTTCTCATGTAAACGTACGCTATCTTAAAATTATGACTTAGGCAATGGTGCGCCAACGGCAATATCACATCGGTGGTTTGTTTGACCGTGTGGTGGGTTCATTCCTTCAGGAGTGGGTGTAGTTACTGTTGGAGCAGAAGTTACGGGATTAGTAGAAACTGGTTGAATTACTGGAGTATTTTTAGCTGTGGCTACCGGAGAATTTAATGGAGCACCAACAGGGATATCACAACGATGACCGGGTTGACCGTGCGCTGGATTCATTCCTTTGGCAACAGGGGCTGGTGTTGCCAAAGCCTTATTTTGATTGACCATATTGGGGTCTTGTTGTACTTGAGAAGAAATTGCGGATTGATTCTGCATCTGTTTTCCAACCTCGGTAAAGGGAACTACGTTTGTTGGAGTAGTGCTTTGTTGTGGTTCGAGTTCTTTTTTACAAGAAGCCAATAGTATTGAGGAAACAAAAAGGAGGCTTAAAAAAGATTTCATAAACAGTGTTTTTTGTTGTTACTGAAACCAAATATAGGATTTTAAATAATACTGGACTAAATAATAAGGATTGATTTTAAGGGCTTTACTTTCCAAATGGCAGAATGGACTATCATACTAACTTTTTCTTTGGTATTTGTTAAGAAGCCATCTTTTAGTGTGACTTTATGGTGAGCTTTGGTTTAGTATCAGGAGATTCCATCACAACCTCGTCTTTTATAGCTTTGCAATGCTTTATTAAAAATAGATTCGTTTGCTTCTTTTCTAAAGAACCCAGCGAACATGTTTTTAAATCCACAAAATAAATCTTACTTTAGCATTCCATAAATTTCCTATAAAAATGATTAGCGAAGCACAGTTCGAAAACGAGTTACACATACTAATAGAAAACGCCATAAGGGAAGATGTTGGTCCAGGTGATTATAGCTCTTTGGCCTGTATTCCTGCAACGGCAACTGGAAAAGCGAAGTTACTTGTGAAAGAAGATGGTATTATTGCCGGTGTGGCTTTCGCCAAAATGGTTTTCGAATATGTAGATTCTAATTTGCAAATAGAAACGTTCATTGAGGACGGAACTCCGGTGAAATATGGTGATGTTGTTTTTCATGTTTCGGGAAGCTCACAATCCATCTTGAAATCGGAACGGGTAGTTTTGAATTCGATGCAGAGAATGTCGGCAATCGCTACCAAAACCAAAGAATATGTTCAGCTTCTGGAAGGAACAAAAACTAAAATCCTCGACACACGCAAAACAACGCCTGGTTTCAGAGCTTGTGAAAAGTGGGCAGTGAAAATTGGAGGTGGCGAAAACCATCGTTTTGCTTTATATGATATGATTATGCTCAAAGATAATCACAATGATTTTGCCGGCGGAATTCCTTTGGCTATAGCCAAAACCAAAGCCTATCTCAAAGAAAATAATCTGGATTTGAAAATCATTGTCGAAGCCAGAAATTTAGACGAAATCAAAGAAATCTTGCAGAGCGAAGGCGTTTATAGAATTCTGATAGACAATTTCAATTATGAAGATACCCGAAAAGCAGTAGCTTTGATAGGAGACAAATGCCAAACCGAATCATCGGGAAATATCAATGAAAACACGATTCGTCATTATGCGGAATGTGGTGTGAATTATATTTCGTCTGGAGCCTTAACACATTCTGTTTATAATATGGATTTGAGCTTAAAAGCAATTTAGTTTATGTCAGCAGAAATAGAAGAAAGAATAGAAAAAATCCTCGTAATACGGAATCTTGCCCGAGGGTTAAAAAAGATAAAACTCCCATGGTTACAGGGATTGTCTTTGTATGATTTATTGGAATTGTACGGATTAGGAATTGTCGAAAGTGCCTTGACCTATCATGCCAGTGCGATTGCATTTAGTTTCTTCATGGCATTATTTCCTTTTGCGCTGTTCATATTAAATCTTATTCCCTACATTCCCATTGAAGGTTTTCAGGATGATTTTCTTCTATTTGTAAAAGAAGGAGTACCGCCAAACACGTATGACGCCATTTATAAAATTATCAATGATATTCTCAATAACAGTGATTCCGGTTTATTGTCTTCGGGATTTATATTGTCTATTTTTCTGATGGCAAATGGGTTAAATGGAATTTTAGGAGGCTTTGAATCCTCGCGTCATGTCCTCATCAAAAGAGGATTTATACACCAATACATAGTTGCTCTGGCCATGTCATTATTATTGTCAGTGCTATTGATCGTTACCGTAGCAATAATAGTTGTTTTTGAGGTATTTATTCAAAAAACGATATTGAGTGACCAAGTTGAATTGATTATTTTAGGGCGATATGCATTTGTGATTTTAATGATTTTAGTCACAACTTCCATACTTTTCAAATTCGGTACAAAACATGACAAAAACAGGGCTTTTATCTCGATAGGTTCCGTATTTACTACTATATTGGTGCTTTTAGATTCTTATGCTTTTGGGATTTGGGTGATCCGATTCTCAAAATACAATGAATTATATGGCTCGATAGGAACCTTATTAATTCTGATGTTTTACATTTGGATCAACTGTATGATATTACTGCTGGGTTTTGAATTGAATGCTTCAGTAAATAAATTAAAAGCGAAAAAAGAAGCCTAATTTTTAGAGCTATTTCCTGCCTTCACTTCAAATGTAATTCACTGAACACCAAAATAAAATATTAAATTGGTGAGTAATCTTTTTATCCGCCGAAAAGGCGGATAAAAAGGATTTCCGTTGCAAATGTTTTCGTTCACTGAACTCCTATAAAAATAAAAGTTTAGTGAAGTAATCAGGGCTAGGGAATTTCGAATCCAAATAGTACATTTTGTAAATTGAAATAGTTACTTCTTCTTCAAGCACTAAAAAACGTAGTGCCTTTGTGTCTTAGTGGCAAAAAAAGTGACTTACTTAATTACTGCACAAACTTTTAAATTTGTAATTTTATACAAATAAATTCCATGATGAATCCAATTTATATAGACCAAAAAGAAATTCTCAAACACTATAAACAACCTGACAAATATACCCACAAAGGAATTCAGGGACACGCTATTATCATTGGTGGAAGTTATGGAAAAATAGGAGCGGTGACCTTGTCTTCCAAAGCTTGCTTGAAAACCGGTTGCGGATTAGTCACTGTTTTCATACCCAAATGCGGTTACGATATCCTTCAAATTTCCATTCCCGAAGTCATGGTTGTAACGGATAATCAGGAAAAATTTATCTCCAATATCACTTTCGATATCAAACCGCAAGCCATAGGAATAGGACCGGGGTTAGGCCTGGAAATCGAAACGCAACAAGCCGTTTATAAATTCTTAAAAATCAATAAAACATCTTTGGTAATCGATGCGGATGCGTTGAATATTCTATCTAAAAACAAAGAATGGCTTCCTTTATTATTGCCCAAAACCATAATTACGCCACATCCCAAAGAACTGGAACGATTAATCGGAAAATGGAATTCGGAAGAAGAGAAAATCGATAAAGCGATCACTTTTTCTAAACAATACCATCTGATTATTGTAATGAAAGGCGCGCCAACTCGTATTATTGATGAAGATACAATCTACGAAAACACTACAGGAAATGCCGCTTTGGCCACCGCAGGAAGCGGAGATGTCCTAACCGGAATGATTACCAGTTTATTGGCACAATCCTATGAACCAATTAGTGCTGCGATACTTGGCGTTTATCTTCATGGATTAACCGCTGATATCGCACTACCCGAAACCGGTTATCAGTCCTTTATTGCTTCTGATATTATTACGAATATTGGGAAAGCGTATTTGAGTTTAGAGAATAAGGATTGGAACTTCTTGTAATTTATTTCTCATTCGTCATTCCATCCTGATTTGTCATTCCGTTCCAGTTTGTCAATTCCGACAAAGGAGGAATCTCAACGGTATCGAAGTTTCGCTTAATAGAAAACCATCATTCTACAAAATAGGCCTTAAATTTATCCGAGTTATTTGTAAGTTTGTAATGTAAGTCAAGGTTTGGAATGTGCCTTTAGGCACTAAATATTGGGAGCAATTAGTTTCAAAATTTATTAGCGTGCCGTAGTGCGCGACAAAATGATAAATGTTGCGTACCTACGGCACGCTAAATCCGTTTCGATTCTTGTTTTCTACCAATATTTAGTGCCTTGTGGTACAAAAAAGTCTTTAACTTTTGATTTACATTTGTATTCAAGCAAAATAGCTTTATCCAATTCGATTATGGAAAAAATACCCCATCTTAGAACCGTAAATGTTACGCGATACATCACTCCGTTGCGGGAAGGCGGTTCTTTACCTGCGCTCGCTGAAGCCGATGATGATTTTAAATATGTATTGAAATTCAAAGGTGCCGGACATGGCGTAAAAGCCTTAATTGCCGAATTAATGGGCGGGGAAATTGCCCGTGTTTTAAACCTAAAAATGCCGGAACTCGTTTATGCAAATCTAGACGAAGCTTTCGGACGAACCGAAGCAGACGAAGAAATTCAGGACTTGCTTCAAGGGAGTCAGGGACTTAATTTGGCCTTACATTTTTTATCGGGAGCCATAACTTTTGATCCGGTAGTTACGGTGGTTGATGCAAAATTAGCTTCAGAAATTGTTTGGCTGGATGCTTTATCACCAATGTGGATCGAACCTTTAAAAACACCAACATGCTGATTTGGCACAAAGAATTGTGGCTGATTGATCATGGTGCAAGTCTTTATTTTCATCATTCTTGGACCAATTGGAAAACTCATGCACAAAGTCCTTTTGCACTGATAAAAGACCACGTATTATTGCCTCAAGCTTCGTTGTTGAAAGAAACCGATGCGATTTTCAAAAAAATATTAACTAACGAAGTGCTACAGTCAATTGTTAATCTCATTCCAGACGAATGGCTGCAATGGGAAGATTCGGATGAAACTCCCGAAGCGCTTCGAGAAGTCTATTTCCAGTTTTTATCCATACGTTTGAACCATTCCGAAATTTTTATAAATGAAGCCCAAAATGCAAGAGAAACACTTATATGAGTATGCTGTAATCCGGGTTGTACCAAGGGTAGAACGCGAAGAATTCCTCAATGTGGGTATTATTCTCTTTTGTAAAAAAGCGAAATTTATAAAAGTCCTCTTTTCGATTAACGAAGCCAAACTCCAACTTTTTTCAGTAGATTTAGATCTGGAGCAATTGCATTTAAATTTACAGGCATTCGAGAAAGTGGCACATGGCAAAAAATCGGGTGGGCCAATAGCGCAATTCGATATTCCATCGCGTTTCCGTTGGTTGACGGCTATTCGTAGTTCCGCCATTCAAACCTCAAGACCACATCCGGGAATCTGTGATGATTTGGAACAAACAGCACAACGATTGTTTGAAGAACTGGTATTGTAAGGGGAATAATACTCAAGAATATTCTTTATAATCTGGGCGTAACCCCAAAGTTAAAAATTTCGGTCGTTCCTTCCTTATTTTCAACTTTGGGGTCGGGCTTTTGGCTATATCTTTATTTTTTAAAGAAAAAAATAAAGGATAACGCCGCAATCCCTTACGCGGACAAACCATAAATCGAAAGAAATTTATTTATTTCCGAGCAATCAGGGGGTAAGCTGTACCATACTATTACCATTATTTCATTAACTTCCATTAGCTGGAAATAATGGTAATACATACCTCCTAAGTTCTTCAATCACTTCCTGTTCTGGTCGATGCCCAAACCTCAGGTTGAGCATTACATGGCTTACACCAATGCCTTGTAAGTCCTGAAGTAACCCATTTCAATAATTTCTTTAAAAAGCATATTAAGCTTAGTCCTTTAAAATTTAGAAATGTTTGAATTTCGTAATTCTCTGTTTGATTTTTGTTTTTAAGGACACCGCTTCTTGCCGAACTTTGCATCATAATTAAAAACAAAATAATTATGAATACTAAAATTCAAAAACGCAAATTAGGAAGCAGTGGCTTAGAGGTTTCTGCTCTTGGCTTTGGTTGTATGGGATTAAGCTTTGGTCTTGGTCAAGCTACAGATAAACAAAATGGCATTTCAATAATCCGTGCAGGATTTGAGCGTGGTATCACCTTCTTTGATACCGCCGAAGCATACGGACCTTATACGAACGAAGAATTGGTAGGAGAAGCTCTTGCTCCATTTCGCCATGAGGTTGTTATCGCTACAAAATTTGGTTTTAAATTGGAGAACGGAGTTATCGCTGGTACTGACAGCCGTCCCTCAACTATCAGAGCGGTTGCAGAAGCCTCCTTGAAAAGATTAAAGACTGATGTAATTGACCTGTTTTATCAACACCGCGTTGACCCGAATGTGCCAATTGAAGATGTAGCAGGAACGGTGAAAGACCTGATACAGGAAGGTAAAGTAAAATACTTCGGGCTTTCTGAAGCAGGAGCACAAACCATCCGCCGTGCACATGCCGTTCAACCGGTATCAGCCGTTCAAAACCAGTACTCTATCTGGACAAGAGAGCCCGAAGCATTGGTTTTGCCTGTGTGTGAAGAGCTTGGAATTGGCTTCGTGCCTTGGGGGCCGCTAGGAACTGGCTTCCTTGCGGGGACCATAACAGCAGACACAAAATTTGACAGTGCAACAGACCTGCGTGCCACTTTCCCACGCTTTACGCCAGAAGCTCTAAAGGCCAATATGCCGGTAGTAGAAATGCTCAACAAAATTGCAAGGAGAAAGGATGTATCCACGGTACAAATAGCATTGTCGTGGTTATTGGCACAAAAGCCTTGGATTGTTCCTATCCCGGGTATGGATAAAGTGGAATATATAGATGATAATTTAAAATCGATAGACCTTGAGTTGACAAAAGAAGACCTTCAGGAAATTGACAGTGAATTATCAAAAATCAATGTACAGGGTGCAAGGCTTAATGAGGGACTGCTTTCTATGTCAGAATAAAACAGGAACCATGAAAAGGCTTATTACTATTTTAGTCATCATATCACTTCTAAACAACGGAGTGGCATGTTCACAAACAAAATCTAATACAGAAACTATGAATACCTCAAACAACGCTAAAATGGAAACAGAAATCCTTAATCTTTCACAAGAAAAATTTCTTTGGAAGACCTCTGGAAAATTTGATTTGCTTGCAGATTTGTTCGATGATGAATTAGTCTTTGTCCATATCACAGGACATATCACAACCAAAGGGGAATGGATAAATGAACTGAAGACAGGAAGGTTTGTTTACAACAAAATTAAACAAAAAGAGGCTTCTGTTAAAGTTTATGGGAATACTGCCGTTTTGGTGGGAAAAGCCTACTTCACGGTAAATGGTGGCAGTGTATATAAATTGGTCTATACAGAAGTTTATACTAAGAAAAACGAGAAATGGAAATTAGTTAATCTTCATACTACTTCGGGGAATTTTTAATTCAAATCAAAAAAGATGAAAACAAGAAAATTAGGAAACAGCGGACTCGAAGTTTCCGCCATCGGTCTCGGTTGCATGGGAATGAGTTACGCTTACGGCCAAGCACCTGATAAAAAAGAAATGATTGCTTTGATTCATTCGGCTGTGGAAAGAGGTGTTACGCTATTTGATACCGCAGAAATGTATGGACCCTATACTAATGAAGAATTACTAGGTGAAGCCTTAGCTCTTTACAGGGACAAGGTAGTGATAGCTACCAAATTTGGTATTAAAATGCAGGATGGAAAACAGGTGCAGGACAGTCGTCCGGAACAAATTAGAAAATCCATAGAGGGTTCGCTGAAACGTCTGAACACCGAATACATAGATTTATACTATCAGCATCGTGTGGATACTACAATTCCGATTGAGGATGTAGCGGGTACTATTAAAGATTTGATTCAGGAAGGTAAAATCAAACATTGGGGACTTTCCGAAGCGGGGGTAAAGACCATTCGTCGTGCACATGCTGTACATCCTCTTGCCGCTATCGAAAGTGAATATTCTCTATGGTGGAGACGTCCTGAAGAAGAATTGCTGCCAACCCTTGAAGAACTCGGCATTGGCTTTGTGCCATTCAGTCCTTTGGGCAAGGGATTTCTTTCGGGAAGTTTTAACAAAGATTCCAAATTTGACAGTTCGGATTTTCGAAGCATCGTTCCTCGATTTACTTCCGAAGCACTTGAAGCAAATCAGGTTCTAGTGGATTTATTAAAAAAAGTGGCGGAACAAAAAAATGCAACTCCGGCTCAAATTTCCCTTACGTGGCTTCTCGCCCAAAAACCTTGGATAGTACCTATTCCTGGGACTACGAAGCTCAACCGTTTGGAAGAAAATATTGGAGCAGCAAGTATTACATTGACTTCCGAAGAATTGAGAAACATTGATTCTGCACTTGAACAAATCAAAGTAGTGGGTGACCGCTATCCGGAAGAACTGGAAAAAAGAACTGGACAATAATTAAATCAAATTATTATTATGAATACATCAGAAAATCAAAATACTATTTTCCCAAAAGGCGAAAGAGCTTCGGCAGCTTATTTTACAGGAACAGCTTGGGTGAATATTTTAGTTCCGCAGGATGAAACAGGAAAATATTCTATAGGTAATGTTACATTTGAACCAGGTTGCAGAAACAACTGGCATACACATCCGGCAGGACAAATTCTACTCGTGACTGATGGTAAAGGCTATTATCAGGAAAAAGGGAAGCACGCAAGGTTACTTAGTAAAGGTGATGTAGTGGTTATCCCGTCAAATGTTGAACACTGGCATGGTGCTACACAAGATAGTAGTTTCACTCATATCGCTGTAACCAATACTACCGAAGAAGGTGCTGTTAAGTGGTTGACACCAGTAACCGACGAGGAATATAATAGTGTAAATACATACTAAGCAACCATGGATAAAAATCGCTTAGAAGCCTTTTCTGATGGAGTTGTTGCCATAATTATCACCATTATGATACTGGAATTAAAAGTTCCTCATGATACAAAATGGGGATCTTTATGGGAAAATTGGCCGATTTTTATAAGCTATGCTCTTAGTTTTGTTTTTGTAGGTCTTTACTGGAGTAGTCATCATCATTTATTTCATAAGGCAAGTAAAGTGAATAATTGCATACTTTGGGCAAATTTGTTCGGACTTTTTTGGTTGTCGTTTATACCCTATTCTACAGCTTGGATGGGAGAAAATTCATTTCAAAGTACAACCGTTACATTTTACGCCATAATACTGACGCTGTGTGTTATCTCTTATATGATTTTAGTGTATCAATTACGTTTTTTACATGGTTTTGATTCAGTATTTTCAAAAACTTTCAAAGGTAATTACAAAAGTTATGTAACTATTTCTCTCAATTTAACTGCAGCCATTATTTCATCTTTAGGATTGCCTAAACTTGCCTTTGTAATATTGATTATGACTTCTTTATTATGGTTTATACCTAATCATAGATTTGGCAGTAATAATCATAACAGTTAAAAACGGTTGATTAGCTTTTTGTATATCGACGATTAAAGAGTTAAATTACCTTTAGAAGGTAAATCTACAACTTCCCCTGAAATACGATTTGAAAAGGGATTGGAAGTGCAAAAAGAAATCTTTAGGGAAATGATTGATAAAATGTATAAAGAATCTCCTGCGCTAGCGGGAGAGATCACAAATACCGAAATACTTTAGGAATTAAAGACAGTCTAACGGCTTTATTGGAAAGTATAAACCAGAAATAAACCGTTTTCTATTATGATTTGGGCGTAACCCAAAAGTTAAAAATTTTGGTCGTTCCTTCCTTATTTTTAACTTTCGGGTCGGGCTTTTGGCTCTATCTTTATTTTTTTAAAGAAAAAAAATAAAGGATACCGCCGCAATCCCTTACGCGAACAACTTTGAATCGAGAAAAATTAGTGATATCCGATTGATTGGGTTTATTGTGTATTGAACTTTATTATCCGTAAAAGCGCTATATTCCTTTGTTAAAATGTATAATAATGCATATTTTCATTTGAAAAAGTGTGTTGTCGCACATTTTTCCTAATGAAATAATACCATTTAGTCTTTAAATTTACCGTGATAAATCAATTTAACTGTACGCGTCAGTTCGAGTGTTTTATTAAAAAATGCGATAGCTTTTTTTAATAAAACGTATCGAGAACCCTAACACTGTAAGCTTATCGATACAATTTTGAATAGTAAAGCTGTCGCATTACTATTCAAAATCACTCGAAGAGACTGGGTGTTTTTTTATTACAGTAAAATCAAAAGTAAAATGGTATAATGTATGTTTTTAATATGTTCAACCCGTTGGGTGTAGTTCCACATATTCGAACCAAATTGACTCCTTAAGCTAACGATCACAACACGAAAAATACGTAAATTAGATTCGCTCTTTGCAAGGCCGATTTTTAAACTGTTGCATAATAGCACGAGTGTAATTCTGGTAGGGAAGTGTGTGATGACCCCAGTGGCGGCATTTATTTGACCCCGTTTAGAATATTTTGTTTATCCGAAAGAATTTCCTCTTAGAGCATATTTATTAATCTAAAAAATTAAAAAGTATGAAAAATGAAAAACACATTGCAATGGAAATTATTAACCCACACGCTGCTGGAATCGATATTGGTAGTCGGTCACATTTTGTAGCAGTAGGACAATATGATGATGATGTTAGAGAGTTTGGGGTTTATAATGAGGATTTAAAAGCAATATCAGATTGGCTTAAAGAAAGTCAA
>NZ_VJZP01000070.1 GCF_007097265.1 Flavobacterium gawalongense
CTTACATCTTCGCCTTTAGGGTCTTTACCGATAGCCAAAGCCGAGTTTGTCACTTGTCCCGCATTGATATCCGCTTGTGTAACGGTATAAACTCCAGTCACGGAACTGTTAGTGGCTCCTGGTGCTAAAGAAGCAATTGGACTACCAGTTATTGCAAAACCAACCAATGGCACTAGATCCGTGATGACGATATTGGTTATGATCACATTACCCGTATTGGTTACTGCGAAAGTATAATTGATTTTTTCACCCACTTGAGCGAAACCATCATTATTCGTATCCACAAAGGTGCCAGTTTTCACTAAAGCAATGTCAGGATTAGTACAAATAGGAATCACATTGTTACCATCCTCAGTTGCTGAATCACCCGATAGGTCATTTACTATTGTCGTGTTATCAGGGGCGGTACCTTTAACGGAAGCTTGATTGGTAATAGTACCTGCGTCTATATCGGTTTGAGTTACGGTATACGTTGCGGTATAAATCCAAGTTTCGCCAACTTCTAATATACTGATATTATTGACATCACCACTTTGCAGAGTAATAGCAGATAAGTCAGTATGAAGGTCTTCAACAGCTACATCATGTAAACTTACATTGCCTTCATTAGTCACGGTAAAGGTATAGGTTACCACATCGCCTACTTTTAGAATAGCACATCCATTTGGTCCAACTATAATGTCATTAGTTTTCACTAAAGCAATGTCAGGATTAATACAAATAGGAATCACATTCTCACCATCCTCAGTTGCTGAATCACCTGATTTGTCAGTTACTATTGTAGTGTTATCAGGGGCAGTACCTTTAACGGAAGCTTGATTGGTAATATTTCCATTATCAATATCGGTTTGAGTTACGGTATACGTTGCGGTATAAATCCAAGTTTCGCCAACTTCTAATATACTGATATTATTGACATCACCACTTTGCAGAGTAATAGCAGATAAGTCAGTATGAAGGTCTTCAACAGTAACATCATGTAAACTTACATTGCCTTCATTAGTCACGGTAAAGGTATAGGTTACCACATCGCCTACTTTTAGAATAGCACATCCATTTGGTCCAACTATAATGTCATTAGTTTTCACAATAGCAATGTTAGGGGTAGTACAAATAGGAATCACATTCTCACCATCCTCAGTTGCTGAATCACCTGATTTGTCAGTTACTATTGTCGTATCTGGCGCAGTACCATTAACCGAAGCTTGATTGGTAATAGTACCTGCATCTATATCGGTTTGAGTTACCGTATACGTTGCGGTATAAATCCAAGTTTCGCCAACTTCTAATATACTGATATTATTAACATCACCACTTTGCAGAGTAATAGCAGATAAGTCAGTATGAAGGTCTTCAACAGCTACATCATGTAAACTTACATTGCCTTCATTAGTCACGGTAAAGGTATAGGTTACCACATCGCCTACTTTTAGAATAGCACATCCATTTGGTCCAACTATAATGTCATTGGTTTTCACAATAGCAATGTCAGGCGTAGTACAAATAGGAATCACATTCTCACCATCCTCAGTTGCTGAATCACCTGATTTGTCAGTTATTATTGTAGTGTTATCAGGGGCAGTACCTTTAACTGAAGCTTGATTGGTAATATTTCCATTATCGATATCGGTTTGAGTTACGGTATACGTTGCGGTATAAATCCAAGTTTCGGGAACTTCTAATATACTGTTATCATTAACATCACCGCTTTGCTGAGCAATAGCAGATAAGCCAGTATGAAGGTCTTCAACAGCTACATCATGTAAACTTACATTACCTTCATTAGTCACGGTAAAGGTATAGGTTACCACATCGCCTACTTTTAGAATAGCACATCCATTTGGTCCAACTATAATGTCATTGGTTTTCACAATAGCAATGTCAGGCGTAGTACAAATAGGAATCACATTCTCACCATCCTCAGTTGCTGAATCACCTGATTTGTCAGTTACTATTGTAGTGTTATCAGGGGCAGTACCTTTAACTGAAGCTTGATTGGTAATATTTCCATTATCGATATCGGTTTGAGTTACGGTATACGTTGCGGTATAAATCCAAGTTTCGGGAACTTCTAATATACTGTTATTGTTACTATCACCACTTTGCAGCGCAATAGGAGATAAACCAGTATGAGGGTCGAGAACAGTTATAGTATGCAAACTTACATTACCTTCATTAGTCACGGTAAAGGTATAGGTTACCAGATCGCCTACTTTTAGAATAGCACATCCATTTGGTCCAGGATCAATGTTATTGGTTTTCACAATAGCAATATCAGGTGTTTGAGGTATTGGAGTGATAGTACAACCAGTACATTCAGGATCTTTAGGACAAGTAGTACAAGGTGTAGGGTCGGTTGAAGTACTCGTTACGTCCGGACCAGTCGGCGGAGTTCCGGAAACTTTAGCCAAGTTATATACAAAACCAGCATCAATATCCGCTTGAGTGATTGTGTAAGTACCATGGAAAGCAGCATCATTAGAAGCGTCAACAGCCAATGTTATAGGCCCTCCCGTGATTGTTACACCACCAAATAGGTCAGTAATGGACACATTGGTTAATGTCACATTACCCGTATTGGTTACAACAAAAGCATAAGTGACAGTATCCCCAGGATTTGCAGTTCCTATAGGAGCGGTTGTATCTTGATAGGTACCGTCTTTAGTAATAACAATCGAACATGCGTTTATTGTTAAAGTAACGGCAGTACGAGTTAAACTTATGCAAGAAGTAGTATTGTTTACAGCCTGAGCATAATAAGTAACCGTTCCAACGGTATTAAGGGTTGGACTTACAACTATTTCACCAGCCGTTGCGGCATTATACCAATCAATGTGTTGACCAGCTGGGACAGTTGCCGTAGCGGTTAAGGTTTGTATTGAAGGGTTCTTACACTCTGTTATATTACCACCGGAAACTGGGGCTGCTGGCAGGGCATTCACCGTTACTGTTGCTGTTTTTTGGCAACCATTGCTATTGGTATAAGTGATGTCAGCTGTACCAGCAGACACACCTGTTACCAATCCTGTTGAAGAAACAGTGGCTTTTGAGGGATCAGATGATACCCATGGATTCGATGCAGCCGCAGTTGCAGACCCCGTCAACTGTGTTGTAGAATTTACGCACACACTGAGTGTGCCGCTAATTGTTGGCAGGGCATTCACCGTTACCGTGACTGTTTTTTGACAACCATTGCTATTGGTATAAGTGATGTCAGCTGTACCAGCAGACACACCTGTTACCAATCCTGTTGAAGAAACAGTGGCTTTTGAGGGATCAGATGATACCCATGGATTCGATGCAGCCGCAGTTGCAGACCCCGTCAACTGTGTTGTAGAATTTACGCACACACTGAGTGTGCCGCTAATTGTTGGCAGGGCATTCACCGTTACCGTGACTGTTTTTTGACAACCATTGCTATTGGTATAAGTGATGTC
>NZ_VJZP01000071.1 GCF_007097265.1 Flavobacterium gawalongense
GCGGGTGCAAAAGTAGCACCTTTATTCAGTTATTCAAGCTTTTTAATCACTTTTTTTTAACGTTTTCTTGTCTTTTTATTTAACTCGCTGAAAACATGATTCTTGAATCTAAAAGTTTTTTAGGTTGATTTGTATTTAATGACACAGATTCTTCCAATCTTCGCTCTTTGCTGTACCATACTATATATAGTATAACTTTATTATTCTCTTCTTTATTTATCTAATCTGACTCGAAACTCCGATTTATAGCGATTTTAGTCGGATTGTAAATTGTTGTACCAACAATAAATAGCATTGATACAAGCTACATACTATATAATATAATGCAAACAGAATTTAGTAAAACCGCAAGCGCTAATAATAACAGCGAAAAACCCGCAAGAAAATGGAATTGAAACGCAATTTGGTAAGGACACGTAGCGAATAGCCGACCCATTATACAAAAAGATGCAAATCTGCATCAATCCTAAAAGTTATAGGGAAAAATCAAAAAAAATCTTTGTATTTTCAAATTAAACATAAATGCAAGATTCCTATAGCGAACTAATCAAATAATTATTAACTGAGATAATCCTCGAATATTTCGAGTTAACTTCTTATAGAAAAGAACAAGAAGTCCTTCATCACTACTTAAAATAGATTAATTCTATTCCAAAAGAATATCGAGAACACAAATTAAGCTCCGAAAGGCTCTTTGATGAGATAACTGTTCAGGATTTTCCAGTATATCTTCATATGACTCTATAATAGCACTACTAAAGCTATTTTTAGAAATTAAAATTTAGTTAGAAGTAAAAATCGAACAACCCAGGAGTTTGTTTTTTTCAAAAAGGGATCAATAGACTCTAGCCCAAATAATTATAATACTGATAACACTATCAACTGAGTTATTGGTGAAAAATTAGATCAAGTCTAAAAGTTATGGAGAAATATAAAAAAGGAGATATTTGTATTTCCAAATCAGATGCAAATACAAGATTCCTATAGCGAACTTATCAAGTTATTATTATCGGAGATAATCGTCGAATATTTCGAGTTAACTTTTTATAAAAAAGAGCAAGAAGTACTTCATTTGTATTTAAAAGAGAGCAACTCTATTCCAAGAGAGCATCGCCATGAAAAACTAAATTCAAAAGGATTCTTTGATGAGATAACAGTTCAAGACTTTCCTATTCGTGGACATCAAGTGTATCTTCATATCACAGGTAAAAGATGACTTAATGAAGATATTGGTAAAACGTATTTAGGGATTGGAATTTAGTAACAGACGGGGACTTGGGTAACACAAGAGTTTGCGTCTTTTCTAAAAGAAATCAATAGATTCCAGACCAAATAATTTTAATGCTATTGCTTCTTTCTATGGAGTTTCTGACAAAAAATTACAACATCAATACAAAGATTTCGGATCAAGCCAAAAACTTGGGGACAAATATTTAAATAACTAGATTTGCATTACTAAAAAAACATGTTTTGGATTTAGAATTAGCTATTTATTTTTTACCCGAAGGAATACTAGATTATTTTGACCCGGCATCTCACAAACTAGAAAAAGAAAAGCACACTTTTACCTAGGGAAAAAACATCATACCTGAAGAATATAAATTCAAGTTAGCCAAATCCAAAGGCTTCACTCCGGAAATTACAGTTGAAGACTTTCCTCTTCGAGGCAAATCAGTACTCCTTCACATTAAACGACAACGATGGACTTTAGAGAGTGGGGTAATAAAAGAGATTGGGAAATCGTAGCTAAAGGGACACGAATAACTTCTGAATTCGCGTCTTTTTTAAAAGGTATCATTGGATAACAATGCTGTAAGCGCCAGTAAACTCGGGAACTATTACAACAACGCCAATGGTAAAAAACTACAGTATCATTATAAAATCATTTAAGTGATTTTAAAAATTGGACACAAAAAACGCATACTAAAAAATGGTTGCTGTTTAGTAAAAACCTAAGCAAATATCTAAGTTTAGGTGAGACCTCACTTTCTAATGGCGAACTATATACCATTTTGACTGATAAAAATGCCAAAGGAAAGAAAGGAGCCATTGTAACCGATAGATTCCATGTTTAAAAATTTACAACTTAATCTGTTCAATAATGGCGTATTAGATTAACACAAGGGATTATTGAACAAGAAAACAATGATTTTGAAAGAGATAGAAAACAGAAAAAAACATAAAAACCTGAGTTACTTAGTAACGGAGATACAAAAAGACAACTTTTAGCCAGAAGTAGATATATATTATTCAAATCCAGAAATAAATGGACTCAAACACAAGTTCAAAGAGCTTCTTTATTATTTGAATTGTATCCAAGTATAGAAAAAGCGTACGAGTTATCACAAAGTCTAAGTTACATTTATGAAAATAATACGGATAAAAATATAGCTAGATTGAAATTAGCGTAGTGGTATAATAAAGTAGCGATGCTGGATAAATCCTTCAACACGATTTCAAAATCGATACAAATCCATTACGAACCAATTTTAAACTATTTTGATAATAGAAGTACAAATGCTTCCGCGGGGTCTTTTAATACAAAAAAAATTAGAGCAAATTTAAAGGTGTCAGAGATATTGAATTCTTCTTGTTTAGGATAACTAAATTATATGCATAATTATGCCAGTCCTCAAAAATATAGCTTGGTCCAAAAAATCCTTTACAGTACTAAAAAAAACTATTCAACAAAAAAAATCCTCATCAAATTCATGATGAGGATTTATAGAATCTGAAACGAGTTCAGATTA
>NZ_VJZP01000072.1 GCF_007097265.1 Flavobacterium gawalongense
TGGGGGATTAGCTCAGCTGGCTAGAGCGCCTGCCTTGCACGCAGGAGGTCAACGGTTCGACTCCGTTATTCTCCACGAAAGAAGTGATCAGAAAAAAAGTGATCAGTGTTCAGTGAAATCTGAATACTAAATACTGCAAACTGAACACTGAATTAAAGTTCATTGACATATTGAGATAAGAAAATAATAAAAAGTAGAAAGCATTTTCTGTAGAGCCGTTGCATTGCAACGACTAGACAGAAGAAACGGCATTCTTAATTGAATGTTGGTACAATAAGCAAAATAAGGGCGTATGGGGGATGCCTTGGCTCTCAGAGGCGATGAAGGGCGTGATAAGCTGCGAAAAGCTACGGGGATTGGCACACACGAATAGATCCGTAGATACCCGAATGGGGCAACCCACTATGTTGAAGACATAGTACACCGATAGGTGGGCAAACCCGCTGAACTGAAACATCTAAGTAGGCGGAGGAGAAGAAAACAAAAGTGATTCCGTAAGTAGTGGCGAGCGAACGCGGATTAGCCCAAACCAATGTTGTTACGGCAATGTTGGGGTTGTAGGACCACGAGATTTCTTGCATAAAGAATTAGAATCTACTGGAAAGTAGAGCCAAAGAAGGTGATAGCCCTGTATAAGTAATGAATGTAAAGGATAGTGGTATCCTGAGTAGGGCGGGACACGAGAAATCCTGTCTGAATTTGGCGGGACCATCCGCTAAGGCTAAATACTCCTGAGAGACCGATAGTGAACCAGTACCGTGAGGGAAAGGTGAAAAGAACCGTGAATAACGGAGTGAAATAGATCCTGAAACCATACGCTTACAAGCGGTCGGAGCCCCTTGGTGGGGTGACGGCGTGCCTTTTGCATAATGAGCCTACGAGTTAACGTTGCTGGCAAGGATAAGTGGTTAAGCCACGGATCCGTAGCGAA
Source organism: Flavobacterium gawalongense (assembly GCF_007097265.1). Taxonomy (GTDB): domain Bacteria; phylum Bacteroidota; class Bacteroidia; order Flavobacteriales; family Flavobacteriaceae; genus Flavobacterium; species Flavobacterium gawalongense. The sequence continues at coordinate 932 of NZ_VJZP01000072.1, forward strand.
AGCGAGTCTGAATAGGGCGCTTTAGTCAGTAGTGTTAGACGCGAAACCGTGTGATCTACCCATGGGCAGGTTGAAGCTGTGGTAACACACAGTGGAGGACCGAACCGGTTGACGTTGAAAAGTCTTCGGATGACCTGTGGGTAGGGGTGAAAGGCCAATCAAACTCGGAAATAGCTCGTACTCCCCGAAATGCATTTAGGTGCAGCGTTATGCGTAAAGTTATATAGAGGTAGAGCTACTGATTGGATGCGGGGGCTTCACCGCCTACCAATTCCTGACAAACTCCGAATGCTATATAATGTTTCATAACAGTGAGGGCTTGGGTGCTAAGGTCCAAGTCCGAGAGGGAAAGAACCCAGACCATCAGCTAAGGTCCCCAAATATATACTAAGTTGAAAGAACGAGGTTTGTCTGCCCAGACAGCTAGGATGTTGGCTTGGAAGCAGCCATTCATTTAAAGAGTGCGTAACAGCTCACTAGTCGAGCGGACGAGCATGGATAATAATCGGGCATAAGTATATTACCGAAGCTATGGATTTCATATTAAATTATGGAGTGGTAGGGGAGCATTCTAACAGGGTAGAAGGTGTGTCGTAAGGCATGCTGGACTGGTTAGAAAAGAAAATGTAGGCATAAGTAACGATAATGCGGGCGAGAAACCCGCACACCGAAAGACTAAGGTTTCCACAGCTATGCTAATCAGCTGTGGGTTAGTCGGGACCTAAGGCGAACCCGAAAGGGACAGTCGATGGACAACGGGTTAATATTCCCGTACTAGTTATTACTGTGATGGGGTGACGGAGTGATGAAAGCGCCGCGAACTGACGGAATAGTTCGTTGAAGTACCTACCTATAAGCTGCGCAGGCAAATCCACGCGGCTTGGGGAAATACGATAGTACTCGGCGTCTTCGGACAAAGAGATAGTGCGCCTAAGGGCTTCCAAGAAAAACCTCTAAACTTCAGGTAATAAGTACCCGTACCGCAAACCGACACAGGTAGTCGAGGAGAGAATCCTAAGGTGCTCGAGAGATTCATGGCTAAGGAATTAGGCAAAATAGACCCGTAACTTCGGGAGAAGGGTCGCCAGCAGCAATGCTGGCCGCAGTGAAGAGGTCCAGGCGACTGTTTATCAAAAACACAGGGCTCTGCAAAATCGTAAGATGAAGTATAGGGCCTGACACCTGCCCGGTGCTGGAAGGTTAAGAGGAGATGTTATCTTCGGAGAAGCATTGAATTGAAGCCCCAGTAAACGGCGGCCGTAACTATAACGGTCCTAAGGTAGCGAAATTCCTTGTCGGGTAAGTTCCGACCTGCACGAATGGTGTAACGATCTGGACACTGTCTCAGCCATGAGCTCGGTGAAATTGTAGTAGCGGTGAAGATGCCGCTTACCCGCAGTGGGACGAAAAGACCCTGTGCACCTTTACTATAGCTTAGTATTGACCTTGGATAAATGATGTGTAGGATAGGTTGGAGACTGTGAAGTGGCGTCGCTAGGCGTTGTGGAGTCATTGTTGAAATACAACCCTTTGTTTATCTGAGGCCTAACCCCGTA
>NZ_VJZP01000073.1 GCF_007097265.1 Flavobacterium gawalongense
TATTTATGCTTTATAAATGTACAAACGACGAAAATTATATTCGAAATGATTTTAGTCCGCATTACGGATAGTCATATAATATTTTTAATTAATGCTACTTAATTGAAATACAGAATAGTTAACAAAGTTGCAATTGCAATAAATATCCAAAGCAAAATTCCTTGAAACAACGGTTTTACACCAACGGATTTCAATATGCTTCTGTTCAATCCTGCTCCGATTAAAAACAAGGTCAGTGTAAGTCCAATTTTAGCAATTGAAACCAAATATGGAGCAATTATCGCTGTTTTTGAAACATAATTATTCATTACCATTGCCAAAATAAATAATCCAATAAAATATGGGATTTTTATTCTGCTGGATTTGTTTTTGAAAACAACAGCGGTAATTAAAGCTACCGGAATAATCCATAAGACTCGAGCTAACTTTACCGTTGTGGCTATTTGCAATGCTTCAGGTCCAAATTTACTGGCTGCACCAACTACAGAACTCGTGTCATGGATGGCAATGGCACACCACAATCCAAACTCCTTTTGTGATAAATCCAACCAATGACCCACTGCTGGAAACAAAAATAAAGCAATTGAATTCAAAATAAATATCACTCCTAAAGCAATTGAAGTTTGTTTATCCTCAGATTTAATTACCGGAGCAATCGCAGCAATCGCACTTCCTCCACAAATTGCGGTTCCACAGGAAATCAGATGAGCCGTTTTCTTTTCAATTTTTAGCCATTTCCCTAAAAAAGTTCCCAGAATTAAAGTGCTTAAAATAGATGCAACAGTAAACAAGAAACCTTCTTTACCAGCCGATAAAGCACTGTTAACATTCATTCCAAAACCCAAACCTACCACAGAAACCTGTAGTAGAATGTTCGTTGCTTTATGGTTGAGATGTAAAAAAGGATGTCCGGAAAGATTCGCTACAATCAAGCCTAATAATAAAGCAATTGGTGGGGAAACAAAAGTAGTCATGCAAAATAATAACAATACACCAAAAATGATTTGTTGCTGTATTGTGCTTATTTCGAAAAAAAGCGGTGAAGGCTTTTGAATTAATTTTTGATTTGTTTCCAATGTAAAGTAGTTGAATTATTACTATACAAAGGTGAATGGATTAATCTGTATTAACCAATCGCAAAAAACAATCTGCTATAACTTTAAATTATAATAACTTGATATGTTTTTTATAAATAATTCAGATAATGCATCAACCTTTCCTTGTAAAGTAATGATATAGAAAAAGCGTTCAATCACAAAATTATCAATATCCAGAATAATCAATTCGTTATTTTTAAGCTCTTTTTCTATAGCATGAATAGAAATAAAAGCAACACAATCAGAATTCATTAAATAGGATTTTATACTTTCTGGACTTCCCAACTGCATTTCAATTTTCAATTGCGAAAGATTAATTCCAAAAGGTTTTAAGGCGTGTTCAATAACTTCAAGTGTTCCAGAGCCTTGCTCCCGAGTTACAAATTGCAGGTCTTTCAAATCCTCTAATGTAACTTGTTCTTTGTTTACCAAAGGATTGCTGCTATTGCAAACCAGAACTAATTCATCTTTTAAAAATTCGGTATATTTAATAGACTGATTTTTAGATTGCCCTTCTACAATTCCAATTTCAATCTCTTTATTTAATAATGCCTTTTCAATTTGCTCCGTATTTCCGTTCAGTAGATTCACTTTAATATCCTGCAATTTTTGATGAAAGCGGGCCAAAAGTGGTGGAATTATATATTGAGAAATTGTTGTGCTGGCTCCTAATCGAAGTAATCCCTTTTGTCGATTGATAAGCGCACTCATATCAAAATCAATTTCTCTATAGACTTCAAATATATTTTTGGTGTGTTTTAGCAATACTTCACCAGCATTGGTAAGCGAAATTTTCGAACCGTTTCTTTCAAAAAGTTTGATTTTATATTGTTCTTCTAACTCTTGAATGTGCTTTGAAATGGCGGGTTGCGTAATGAATAACTCTGTTGCTGCTTTTGTAAAACTCAATCTATTGGCGACAGTAAAGAATACTTTTAATCTAAAATCCATATTTGTATTTTTATTTATCATTACTTTATTTAAAAAAAAGCCACAAATTTCACGAATTTTGCACAAATTAAGACGAACTATTTTTAAGTTACTTTAATTCTTTGTTGTCAATTTTTAATCAGTAACTCACCTTACGCAAAAATATAATAAAAATTCATAGTTTTAACATTTGAGAAGTTGATAACATTTAGGGGCTA
>NZ_VJZP01000074.1 GCF_007097265.1 Flavobacterium gawalongense
GAACTAATGAATGTTGAAGTTATAACTGCTTCTAAAAAATCAGAAAATCAGAAAATTGCACCGGCAACAATTTATGTGGTCACCGAAAAGGATATTATTGAAAACGGTTACACTGATTTAACCAATTTATTGGAAAACGTTCCAGGTGTGGTCGCTATAAGAACCGACATTTTTGCTTTTGGCGGACAACGTGGTTTTTTAAGTAATTTTTCGCAAACGCTACTATTGGTCAACGGAAGAGAAATGCAAAATTTAATTGCTTCCGAAACATTTATTGCAACACAATTTGCAACGCATAACATAAAACAGGTTGAAATTCTGCAAGGTCCGGCTTCTGCCCTTTATGGTGCAAATGCTTTGGTTGGTGTTATTAATATCATCACAAAAAATGATTCCCCTGATTTTAATGGAACAGAGTATCATGCTGGAATTGGAACACAACAAACGCAATCTCAAAGCTTCGTTTTTGGAAAAAATTTAAAAGATTTTCGTATTAGCGGCAGTTTTCGATATTTTCGTAGTAATCTTTGGGATTATAAAGATTTTATAAAAGATACCATAAATTTTCGGCAAGGATTTCCAACTAAAGCGTTTCCTGTGAACCAACAATTTAAACAGAATAGCTGGTCACTTCCATATGCTGCAAAAATTTCTTACAAAGGATTTTATGTGGGAATAGAGAGATATGAGCTTAAAGGCAGTAGAGGACTTGAACATATTTCGTTAGATTATAAAAGTCAATACGATTATCGTCAATTAGCGTTGTATTATGCTGGCATAGACAAAGAAATCACGGACAAACTTAAAATTAATGCAGAACTTCAATTTTATAAAGAAAGATTCTGGGGGGTAAACTACTCTTTTAACAACGCTATTTATGATACTCTTATAAAAAACGGACATAATCCGGACTTACCACTTACAGATAAAGAAATTCAAGAAAATTTTATGGATGTATATTCACAGCAATCGAGTTCAGGTTCAAAACGATATAAAGGAAATGTACAATTAAATTATGTTCCAAGTCAAACCTTATCTATTATTGGTGGTTATACTTTTGATATGTTTGATTTATTAGGTATAGCTCTTTCTACAGATAGATTAAATCCTGATTTTGACGAAACACGCTCTATTGAAAATAGTATGCGTAAACCATTTTTCCGTCAGTATAAAAATTCACTGTTTTTACAATTACAAAAAACACTATTTGATAAATTATATCTCACCCTGGGTGGACGATTTGATCATCACAATATTTATAAATCCATTTTTACCTTTCGCAGTGGTTTAGTTTATACACCATTTCAAAAAACTTCAATACGATTTCTTTTTGGGCAAGCTTTCCGTGAACCTACTATTTTTGAACTTGGTGCCTTAACGGTAAAAAAAGTGGCTATTGAACTTAATCCAGTACGTATGAATACTTTTGAGGTTGGAATTAATCAATCGTTTACAAGTAATTTAATAGCGAATATTGTTGCCTACAAAAATATAGCAACAAATTTTATTGAACCTACTGAGACGGTAATTTTTAAAAATTCAGATAAAGTAATAAATATCTTTGGTATTGAAAGTCAATTGTTTTATAAAATAGGAAAAATTAGAACTGAAATTGGTTATTCTTATGTTCAAAAAGATGCTGACGATTACGCCGGAGTTAGCACTGTAAATCTTGGTGTTTATACACATAGAATAACTGGAGGTTTAACTTTTAATGCAACTGATACGTTTACAATAAATTCAAGAATCAATTATTATTCTGAAATTAAAGCAAAACATGGCAATAAGGACATTACACAAATAATTACCATTCCATCTTATGCTAAGATTAATTTGACATTTTCTTATGTAAAAATAAAAGTGTATGATGCAGAAATTACTACACAATTACTAGTTACGAATGTGTTTGATTCAAAATTTTATCAACCCGATATAAGAATAGGTGGTCCAAAACAATTTTTACAACCTGGAAGACAACTGTTTTGTAATTTGATTTTTAAATTTTAACAGTGATAAATGAATGAAGAAACCGCTAACATCAGTTTGGAAGTCAGCAAATTTTGTATGTTAAAGACAATTATTAAAAAACGAAAAAGAATTCAATAGTATTTCTCTTAAAAACACAGCTGTTTTTAATTTTTTTGATCTTGAAATTTGAT
>NZ_VJZP01000075.1 GCF_007097265.1 Flavobacterium gawalongense
TTAACCCAACTTGCAGGGTTTAGCCTGTGAACCATTGTTGAAAACGAGATTCTTGTTTGAGAAGTTCAGATTTGGGGACTACAAATTTTTTCTTAGTAAAGGGTTGTTTTTTATAGTTTAAGGCTAAATAAATTTCCCTTAGTTTTTGGCTTGGCTCTGAACATTTTTTTATTTCGATTGTATTTTCAAGTACATCTTTTATTTCCGTTGTAACTAACTTTTGGGTATTTGCAATTCTTATTATTTCCTGCCAATCATGATTTATTTTTTTTACTTTTAGCTGATATCTAATCGTATTTACAATCCAATAGGCTAACAACCCCAGATTTAAATGTGCCATAGTTGACTCATCGTTTTGATGGTAAATAGGTCGTAAATCCAAGTCTGTTTTTAAGGTTCTAAAAGTGCTTTCAATTTCTCGTATGCAATTGTATATCCTCCAAACAGTTTGTTCATCCCGTTCTTTTAGCGATGTTTTTATAAAATATACGCCTTGTTCTTTTTCTTGATTTACTTGGCTTTCTTTAACTTCCCATTTCATAGAAATTACCTTGCCTGTTTTTTGGTCAGCCAATAAATCGATTTGGTAATGTTTGGCTATCGAGGGATATTTTTGTTGTAATCTCCCTATTTTTTGATTTATGATTTCTTGCTTTTTTATCCCCGATTTTTTGGCTAATCCATTGGCAAGTTTGGTTAATGTGTCTTCATAAAGTGTTTTAAATTTGCGATTCATCGAACGTTCTTTCATCGCTTTCATGTCGCTTTTTACCTTGAAAACACACTGATTTTGTTCTTTATCTTCAATTTCATTCAACTCTATTTTCTGATTTTTTTTATCATAAACTATTGTAGGAATTTCATTTTTTAAGGTATATTTTTTTGGTTTAGTACGGCTTACACATAAATAATCATATCCTTTTTCTGTTACCAATTTCAAGTTTTCATCAGTGGCAATACCAGCATCCATAATGATTAAAGCCTTTTTTGTGGTCTCACTCGTTGCCTCTCGAAGGCTATCAATCATATCGGACAAAGTCTTACAATCGGCCATATTCCCCTGGTAGATATTGGAATATTTCAAAAAGCCTTCTAGATTTACGACAGCTGCCAAAACAACTAGTTTGGCATCGGTTCGCTTTTCCTTACTACGCCCGTATTGAGCTAAATCACTATTCTTTTTCTGACCTTCAAAATAGGTGTTGGTTAGGTCGTACAAATAAAATTTATCTTCAATATCAAATAATTCATTGGTCTTTTGAGACAAATATTTTTCCATCTCATCTTTAACTTGATACAAATTCAAGGCAGATTGATATAATTTATCCTTTGTTATTTTTTTGATTGGATAAGCGGTTAATTCACAAATGGCCGAATTTTCTTTTATCCATTTACTGGTTCTGTTTTCGCTCGCAGGATAAACGGCTCTGCTTATGATTTGAGTAAGTGCCAATTGAATCTGTTCTTCGGACCATTTTTTATCCAATAAAAATTGGTCAATTTTCAATTGCTTCAATGTTTGCAAACTCATCCACTCACCTCCAAGTTCACGTGCTTCAGTATGTTTTAGAGAGTTCAAATCTACATTGTGCATGTCTTTTTTGGAAGAATGAGAATTATCTATTTTGTTTGATTTGAGTATTTTGAAATACAGTTCATCAATATACTCCCAAAGATGTTCTTGTAAATCATCTTCAAACAAGCTATTTTTTCCATTCAATTTTTCCGTTAATTTTTTCTGGATATAATTCAATTCCTCAGCCGATAAATAATCGATAAATCCGGCAGTTACGATGGTTCTGTTTCTAACAATGTCGTTTTGATCACGAAAACTTTCTACCAATCGATAGTAGGATTCCATTTTTCCTGTTTCAGGATTTCGACGAAAAGTAGATTTGAAATACATTTAGTAAAAATCGTAAATATTCCCATTAAAGACAAGATTTGCTGGGGACTACAAAACGGAATTTGATTAAAAAACAGCTGTTTCGAATATATAAAAC
>NZ_VJZP01000076.1 GCF_007097265.1 Flavobacterium gawalongense
CTGTGTGTGCCTTGCATGCACTTCCAATTCCTCAAAAGTAGGAATTTTATCTAGAGGGTGCAAGTCCCTTATCGGCAAGTTGTTGATTTATATTGAGCTGATTAGCACGTGGCAAGCTCGGAAGAAGCGATTCTTTGAGTGAAGGAAGCCCAACGGCAAAAGTCTGTACCGAGGAACACAAAGCGCATAAGAGGCTAACTAAATTGGGTAAGTATGCACAGCAATACAAAGCCTAGAGACAACAGGTTTAGTTAGTAGATGTGTCGGGGATAGACGGAAAGAGGAAGTGCTTACCGAGGGAGGTCTTCACAACCACGGGTGGTTAGGTGGAGAAGTCAGCAGAAGTCATAGTACTTGGGGGAACGAGTTACCAATAGAAACGGTATAGGACTCACAAACAAGGAAGGACTGAACGCAAGTGGTTCTCAATTTCTAACGGAATGGCGTAAGTTATAGCCCTAGAAAATCGGAACAGGAAGGATTTAATGTAAAACAACAAGTATGATTGCACAAGTAACACATCCTTATAATCTCCAAAAGGCGCTACGTCAAGTAGTGGTCAACAAAGGCAGTGCGGGCGTTGATGGACTAAAAACCACTCAACTGGCGGATTATTTCCGTGAACATAAGTCTGCATTACTGGAAGATATTAAGAATGACCGTTATTTACCGCAAGCCATTCTTGGTGTGGAGATTCCAAAAGGAGATGGAAAATTCCGACTCTTAGGAATCCCAACAGTAGTCGACAGACTACTTCAACAAGCCGTATCGCAAGCGTTGATGCCGAGATTCGAAAAGGATTTTAGTGTGAATAGCTTCGGATTTCGACCCAACAAAAACGCCCGCCAAGCGGTAGGCAAAGCCTTGGGGAACATTCACGAAGGCTACAATTACATTGTAGATATTGACCTAAAGACCTTTTTCGATGAAGTCGACCATTGCTTGCTGCTGAACCTAATTTACCAAAAGGTAAAATGCCCAACAACTTTGCGATTAATCCGCAAATGGTTGCGAGTGCCAATACTCATCAAAGGAAAACTGGTCAAACGCAGAAAAGGAGTTCCGCAGGGAAGTCCGATAAGTCCGCTTTTGTCAAATATTCTGCTCCACGAATTGGACAAAGAACTGACGAGAAAAGGCTTGAAGTTTGTCCGCTATGCCGATGATTTCAGTATCTACACCAAATCGAGATACCAAGCCAAAACGGTTGGTAACGCTATCTTTCTGTTTTTGAGAGACAAGCTAAAATTGACTATTAATCTGGAAAAGAGCGGGATTAGAAAACCCATTCAGTTCACGATATTGGGATTTTCGTTCGCATCGACCTACCAAAAAGGGGTAAAAGGCAGGTATCAGTTAACAGTAGGGGACAAAGCTTGGGCAAAACTTAAGCAGAGTCTGAAAGAAGTGACCCGCAAAACCGCACCGAGAAGTTTCGAGGAACGCATCCGTAAAATCAATGAAATCCAACGAGGATGGTTAAACTATTTTCGAGGGACAAGTATTCAAGGAAAGTTACGAGATATTGATGGATGGTTGCGCAACAGACTGCGCTATTGCATCTGGACGGACTGGAAAAAGCCCGAACGCAAAAGGAAAAACCTGATGCGACTAGGGATTGACAAAGACCATGCTTATGCATGGAGCAGAACCAGAAAAGGAGGATGGCGCATTGCCCAAAGTCCAATTCTAACCACTACAATTACCCTACTGCGACTTAAGAAGAAAGGCTATCAATCAATGTTGGAGATTTACATGGAACTCAACCCATCACTTTGCGAACCGCCGTATACGAGACCCGTACGTACGGTGGTGTGAGAGGCGCACTCCGTTAG
>NZ_VJZP01000077.1 GCF_007097265.1 Flavobacterium gawalongense
CCGATAAGGGACTTGCACCCTCTAGATAAAATTCCTACTTTTGAGGAATTGGAAGTGCATGCAAGGCACACACAGCTGCTACAAGTGATTTGGGTAATTGGCTTAATGGGAAAATTGGTTTGTATTTGTGAGAATTTGGTTAAACTGAAAAATTACGCTAATTTAGTCACAAACCACGTGTAGCACCAAGACGTTATGTGCTAGTTAACCTCAAAATTCTGCAAAAAACAAATATTAAAAACAATCTTAAAATATTTCAAATGGAAAAAAATAATTTTTGGTATAAGCTTCTATACTACAAATGCATAATCGAAAAGAAAACAGGTTTAACATTGCCTTTTTTGATTGGTTCTCAAAATGAAGGTAATATAGAAAACCCTATTAATATTGAACAATTATTGATTGAAATTAAAAATTCTGATAAAAAAATAATTATTAAATATTGTCATCAAATTAAAGAGTATATATTTTCAATAGACGAAGGTCTAATTTCTGGATTTGTCAAAAATAAATTAGAATTTAATAACTTAACAATTATCCCTGACTATAGTTTTTTATCTGGTATTGAGGATTTTGACCATATAATAACTACATTCGAAACATTTTATTCAAAAAATATTAAAAAAGAGTTATTTAGTAAAATTATAATAAATCACATTGAAGATTGGATTAAATTTGAAAAAGAAGATAAAAATTTAATTCAAAAAGCACTTTTAACAAAATAATTTTACAAAATGAAACATAACTTTATTTCCATAATATTTCTTTTTATTTGTCTTATTTCTTACAGTCAAAGAAAAGAATTAGACCAGTCTAATTTAAATTCAATTTCTGAATTTACCATAGATTGTATAAAAAACAACGACTCATCAAGTTTTTTAAAATTATTTGATTTCTCATTAAATGAAGATGTTGAAGATAAAGTTGCTGTAAAAGAACTTTTGCTTTCTGAATTCAAAAAAGCTAATTTCTTTTTTAAAAACAAGAACGTAGAATTTTTAAAATATGATAATTTAGACGCTTTAGCTGGTGGTCAAGTGATAGACAACACATCATTTAACATCTATACAAAAGTTGATGGTATATATTATAAATTGCGACTTACAAACCATCAAATTTCTTCAAACACATTTTTTTCATTTTATTTTCAAAACTATTCCAAAGAATGTGAAGATTTTGAAAAAAAAACATACAGACCAATATTTTCTGTGTCTTGTCCTCAGTTGAATTGGGATAAAAATAATACCACCTCTTTTGAAAATGTTACAATACCAGTCCTAAACCTATCCGAATATGAAGTAACCGAAATTAAGATTCGATTAACTATAGAAAATTTGATAAAACAGACAATTGTTATGTCAGAAACGTTTACAAGTAAAGTCCAAATTGAACCAGGAGACCTTGGGAAAATTTATTTAAATGAACTAAATGGTTTTAAACCTGGCTTTATAATTCTAGAAAAGAATTTTAAATATGAAATTAAATTGCTTGAAGTTTTACCAAAACCGACAATTAATCCTTGTGCAAAAATTCAGTCATTATTAACTAAATAAATATATAACCAGCACATAATCGAGTAGACGGCTCCGCCAGAAACTAACGGAGTGCGCCTCTCACACCACCGTACGTACGGGTCTCGTATAC
>NZ_VJZP01000078.1 GCF_007097265.1 Flavobacterium gawalongense
AGTCCTTGTTAGATGCTAAGAGATGGTTGCTGAACTTGTCGAAGTAACTGTACAAATTGGAAGTAGCCACAAGGCTTATAGTACCAATCTAACAAGGATGGCGGATGGTGTTGTAGTAGTGATGAAACTTTTGTAATGAGAGTGGAGCGAAGAACACCAATCATACAGTTGTTGGTAGATTAACAACTTAAACATTTAAGGATGACTAATTTATTTACGACAGAATCAAAACCAATTCCGATAACCAAAAAGATGGTTAAGGAAGCGTATCGCAAAGTAAATTCTAACAAAGGCAGTGCAGGAATTGATAAAGAAAGCTTGGAAAAATTCCAAGAAAACCTACTCAATAACCTGTACAAAATTTGGAACAGAATGAGCTCTGGCAGTTATTTTCCTCAAGCCGTCAAGGAGGTTGTCATTCCCAAAGCAGGCGGAGGCGAACGAAAGTTGGGCATTCCAACAATAAGCGACCGCATAGCCCAAGAAGTAGTCAAAACCTATCTTGAACCGAGGTTAGAAGCTGTATTTAGTAAAAACTCGTATGGTTACCGACCAAACAAGAGCGCACATAATGCCCTTGAAAAGGTAAGAGAAAACGTAAGGCGGTATTCTTGGGTTGTGGATATGGACATTAAAGCCTTTTTCGACGAAGTGAATCACGAACTATTGCTCAAAGCAATAGACAAACACGTTCCGGAAAAGTGGGTACAGATGTACATTGTAAGATGGTTGGAATGTCCGATACAAACTTCAAGTGGCGAACTCGTCCAAAAGAAAGGAGAGGGAACACCACAAGGAGTGGTTATTAGTCCATTATTGGCGAATCTATTTTTGCATTATGTTCTAGATAAATGGCTCGAAAAGGAATATCCACAATTAACATTTGTGCGTTATGCCGATGATGTAATTGTGCATTGTTACAGCGAAAGTCAAAGTCTGGAAATATTAAATGCAATTAAGAATAGATTAGCCGAGTGCAAATTGAGATTAAGTGAGGTAAAAACTAAAATTGTTTACTGTCTAGATTATAATAGAATGCAAAGAAAAGATTATCCGAAAAAGTTTGATTTTTTAGGATTTACTTTCAAACCACGTTCTATAAAATCAAAAACAGGAAGAGGAATGTATCTGGGGTTTGGGTGCGAGATAAGTCAAAAATCACAAAGTAGAATAACTAGATTTTGGAAAGAACTCGAACTCCATAGAAAAAGTCCTTTAACAATACAAGATATTGCCGATAAAGTAAACTCTCAAATACGTGGAATAATCAGATACTATGGTTATTCAACAATTAGGCATTTGCAAGGATTGTTTAGAAACTTAGAGTTCAGACTGGCAAAATGGTATCGGAATAAGTATAAAGAAAGAAGCTATCGTGTAGCATTTAAAAGGATGAGAGATATAAAATTCAACTATCCAACAATGTTTTATCATTGGCAATTCTTTTAAGAATATGATTTGTATGATAAGAGCCGTATGAAGCGAGAGTTTCACGTACGGTTCTGTGAGAGGCTTTTGCTGCAAGGCTTTTGCCTACTCGACCTTTGC
>NZ_VJZP01000079.1 GCF_007097265.1 Flavobacterium gawalongense
AAATTAATTTGGCTGATATATAGTAGTCAGCAACAAGAAATCATTTTTGAATTAATCCCCAAATAATCAAAATTGAACATTTATAAAAAACCTATATTGAGTTTATAAAATTCTGTAGAAAATTAACATTACAAACAATATTTAAAATTTGATTGTATGAAAACAGAAATTACCTTCCTTTTACCGGCCTTCTTCACGATTGTTGGCACTATATATTTTCTATTTGATGCTCCAAAATATTGGACTGGCTTAGTTCAAACTATACTGTTGCAATCTCAAAAAAATAGACCTATTTATCAATTTACTGTCCCCTTGAGAGCAACCTCAGGAAATTTTGATTCAAGTCCCCCAAAGGTCGAAAGCTTAATAAAAACGATTCGACCGTCAATTCGTACAACAATCTTAAATGTAAATTTTACCATTTACAATCGTATTATTTTCTAACGATTTAAAACAAATCAATATGAAATCAATTTTTACTTATTCGACAAAATTATTTTTACTTCAATTGTTGTGCTTATTAAGTCTTACTAATGGCTTCAGCCAATTCGTGCCAGATGGTAACTACTACAGCCCAACTGATGAATATCTTAATGCACAATCAAAAATAGTTGACCCTAACGCCTCCTCAACGTGTGAGGTTGAAAGAGTATTTGCTTTGACAGGGGGTACTGACACGGATCAATACTTGCTGCTGGGTATTAACAATGGAAATGGAGGTTCTGCAATTTTCAGGTATTATATTAATACCGATGGTTTAGCAACTGGATTAGCAAATGAAACATATAAAGGTACAGTTTATCCAATTGGAGGTGCTGAGATTGTTATACAGATAGATGCAAGCAAAAACGAATTAATGCTTTTTGAATGGAATGATCTCTCGGGTGAATTAGATATCGTAACTATCGCTGGTATTGCGAGTGAAATTGGAAGCTACAATCCGGGGGATAACAGTTTTATTGAAATAAAAATCCCCTTATCAATTTTCAACCCATGTAATTCAACAACTGGTGGAATAATTACATTGGCGAAATACCTTTCATTTTCAGGGGGGAGCATAAATTCTAACCCATGCGCTTTAGAGGACATTGATTTCATCATTGGTCTTAATGGAATTGTTACACCTGATGCGGAATATTGTTCCGGACAAGATACTGAAACTCATCTTATTCTTACAGGACAGTTAGGTGATGTGGTTAGATGGGAATCATCGACAGACGATTTTAATACTGCGGGTACACCAATTATAAATACAAATGGAATTACTGTTTATGATACTCCTTCAAACCTTAGTGCAACAACTTATTTCAGAGCAGTAATTAGTAGCACTTTGTGTCCAAATAATACTTTAAACTCAACATCTGCCGAAATTAAAATAAATCCTGGACCAACAATTAGCGGTACATTCAGTGTGTGTGAAAGTTCTACAACACAGTTGGCTGGGTCAGGAACTCCGGCTGCATTGAATCCATGGGTATCATCTGATCCCTCAAAAGCCACTGTTTCTTCAACAGGATTGGTAACAGGTGTGTCTGCTGGTA
>NZ_VJZP01000007.1 GCF_007097265.1 Flavobacterium gawalongense
AAAAGATGTATTAAACAGATACGCAACTTATTAAATATAACAAAATTATTTCAACAACATTCTTTTAGACTACAGCCAATGTTTTTTGATAATAAAGCGAATAAATCAATTCTACTATTTCAATTTTGGTACCCGTCCAAGTGAGTTTTGATGTTTTGGAGGGATGCGTAGTACTACAAATGTTATTGATTTGATCAATTTTTTCTTCCAGGTAAATTTCTAAAATATCATTTGCGATGATACTGGCCACTTTCAAATCATGGGAAGTACAGAGTCTTTTGTCACAATTAATCAAAACTATATCGGAGTTGATTATCTGTTTATCTGAGTTTCGTACAAAATACAAATGATCATTGTAACTGCTGCCAGAACGGAAGTATTTGTAAAACTCCTTGTCTTTTTTTGAAAATTGAAAACAAATATTAAGTTCTTTTTCGTAATGCCTTATTTTAAGTTTCTTGCTGTTGGAAGGCGAATTTGATTCGATATCCAAGATCTTTTTATAGAAAATATACTTTGATGTAATCTTAAATTTTAATTCCTTAAAAAAGTGAATTTCCTCTTCAATCGAATTGAAGATATACTTTTTCAACCATTTGAAAAGCTCTTTAAGTTTTACTTGGATATACTGAAGCACTTGTTTCGCCTGACTGATAGGATCGATAGTTGTATTTTTAATTTTTTCAATTTCCGATTCAAATTCACAAAAGAATGCATCGCAATATATCTGCATATATGAGTTTTAGTTTACAAAATATCAAACTAAAGTATAACATTCTTTTAGCGTTAAATCTTACATAGTAGTTAAATTTTTCAAAATAGCATCCTAAATATTTCCTAATTCCTTGATTTAATTGGTCTTGTCAAGCTTCATTTGATTTGTGTTTTTGAATTTATCTTTAAGAATCATCATGTCATTGCTTATTTTTTTGTCTAAAATCTTAGCATAATGTTGGGTGGTTTTTAAATTGGTATGTCCCAGCATTTTGCTTACCGTTTCAATTGGAACGCCATTGGAAAGTGTTACAGTCGTAGCAAAAGTATGTCGGGCGATGTGAAATGTTAGTTCTTTATTGATGTCACATACATCGGCAATTTCTTTTAGGTAAGCGTTCATTTTTTGATTACTCAGAATAGGTAAGAGGCGGTTTTCATTTACACAGGTTGGATGATTTTTGTATTTATCGACGATTTCCATTGCCATTGGCAATAATGGGATTTTGGAAGGGGTATCCGTTTTTTGTCGGTTCTTAAAAATCCATTTATCTCCATCTATACCTAGGCTTACATGGTTTCTGGTTAGTTGCTGTACATCAACATAAGCCAATCCGGTAAAGCAGCTGAAAATAAATATATCGCGGACCAATTCCAATCGTTCTGAAACAAATTCTTTGTTAATCATACTTTCTATTTCGTCTTCGTTTAAGAACTCACGGATTACTTCTTTGACTTTGGCTTTGTAGTTTGCAAATGGGTCTTTGGCTAGCCAGCCATTGGCGAGGCATTGATTTATTATTTTGTGGAAGTTTTTGACGTATTTGACCGCCGTATTATTGTTGCACTTGCGAACACTACGCAAATAGAATTCATACTCCATGATAAAAGCATGGTCAATCTTCTCGATATTTATATCTGATAGGCTGTATTTCCAGTGTAGAAAGTCTTTGGTGTGCTTCAGTGAGGTTTTGTATCGTTCCAATGTACCAGGTGCGTATTCGAGACCCAAAAGCTCTTCCACTTTCCGGTTGTGCTCCTCGAAAATTGGAATTAGCATTCGTTCCCGTTCTTTAATTCCGGTTAACTCATTTTTGAAGGTTTCAAAGTTTACCGGGATATCTTTTTTGATTAAAATTTTCTCAATATTTAAAATCTTTGATTTTAAATGGTCAAGATGTCCATTTATTAAACGAGCTTCTTCCGAAGTTCCTTTCATTTTTGACATTTCAGAATGCCATTTTTCGGGATCCACAAACTTACCTGTGCTGTTGTCTAATCGTTTGCGATTGATAGTAATTCTTTGAAAAATTGGAACTAGCCCTTGGGCATTGACTTTTGCTCTTTTTAGATAAAAGAGAATTGAAATTGGTGCATCCATGATTTGGTAACCTTTAAGTTAATAGAAATTTAGAAATTCCATCAACACAAAACAAGATGTTCATATAGTGAACTTCTTATTTCATAAGGGTTTCCAAAGGTAGGGGCACATAACTTTTAAATTTTTAAAGTGCCCCGCAAAGTACCCCTTATAGTATGAGAAACCATGAATAATTTGGATAGGTCGTAAAATGAAAACCCTCTAAATCATACGATTTAAAGGGTTTTAGTTGGCTTTTTGAATTAACCAGCGGAGAAAGAGGGATTCGAACCCCCGGACCTGTTACAGTCAACAGTTTTCAAGACTGCCGCATTCGACCGCTCTGCCATTTCTCCAGTATGTCGCTTTCATTATCTGATTGCGAGTGCAAATATAAGAACCTTTTTTGGTTATGCAAATCTATTTTTATAAAAAAAGCATGTATTTTAGTGACTAATTTTTAATTGTTTCATTTTCTATACTTTATGCGAAACTTATTTTTACAAAAAATTGAAATATAGGTTTAATACTTTACGTATTCGGTTATTTCCAGTCCATATCCAATCATTCCGACACGTTTAGTTCCCTCAGTATTGGATACCAATCTAATTTTTGAGATATCTATATCATGTAATATTTGAGCGCCAATTCCAAAATCTTTACTGTCAATAACAATTTTGGGCGCTTTCATCACTCCTTCACTTTGCAATAATTTAAGTTCTGTTATACGGCTTAGTAAATTCACCGATTGCATATCCTGATTGATAAAAATAACAGCACCTTTTCCTTGCTCGTTAATTACTTTAAACATATCATCCAGTTGTTGGTCTGCATTATTAGTCAATGTGCCTAATAAATCATTATTTACCTGTGAGGAATTGATTCTTGTTAAAATGGATTCGCCCAAATTCCAAGTGCCTTTTGTTAAAGCAATATGAATTTGTTTGTTGGTTGTTTGCTGGTAAGCACGTAATCTGAAAGTACCAAAACGGGTTTCTAAATCAAAATCTTCTTTTTTAATAATCAAACTATCGTGCTGCATTCTGTAAGCAACTAAATCTTCGATAGAAACTAATTTTAAATTGAATTTTTTAGCCACTTTTACCAATTGTGGTAAGCGTGCCATCGAGCCATCTTCGTTCATGATTTCTACAATCACTCCAGCCGATTTAAAGCCTGCCAAACGTGCGAAATCAATTGCAGCTTCAGTATGTCCAGTTCTTCTTAATACACCTCCTTGTTTAGCAATAAGAGGAAATATATGTCCTGGTCGTGCTAAATCGTGTGGTTTCGTTTTGGAATCAACCAACGACAAAATAGTTTTTGCTCTATCTCCCGCTGATATCCCTGTTGTTACTCCGTTTCCTCTTAAATCTACCGAAACGGTAAAAGCAGTTTCCATAGGATCTGTATTGTTACTAACCATTACATGCAGTCCTAATTCTTTGCAACGACTTTCTGTTAATGGTGCACAAATCAATCCACGACCGTGTGTAGCCATGAAATTAATCATTTCGGGTGTTACTTTTTCGGCTGCAGCCAAGAAATCACCTTCGTTTTCTCGATCTTCATCATCAACAACAATAATAATTTTCCCTTGTCGAATGTCTTCGATCGCTTCTTCTATTGTGTTGAGGTGTATTTTACTTGTAACCATGATTGGTGTTTAATTTTGTGATGGAAATATTTTTTGGAATATTTTTTGAAATGGAGCTAAAATGACATCCATATTTATTAATCCGATATCGTTTGTGGCTCTGTATGACAAAAGAATAGCTAATGGTGATAGAATAAAGGAGGACATCCAAGCTCCTAAAAATGGAGATAAACCATCTTCCTGTGCGATTCTTTTACCGAAAGTATTTATAAAGTGAAAAGTTATGAAAATTAAAACCGCAAAAATTATAGGAAGTCCCAATCCGCCTTTTCTGATAATGGCTCCCAAAGGGGCTCCAATAAAAAACATCAAAAAGCAAGCATATGCAATTACAAATTTGTCATAAAATGCCAATAAATGATTGTTGATGTTTTTTCGTTTATTTTTAAAATCCGTATTACTGGCATCAATCGAATATTTTGTACTGGCAAGGTTACTAACGGCAAGATCTAAAATCTTTGATTTCTCCTCATTGTTATATAATGACAATATATTGTTTGGAAGGGTTTTACTTTTTTTGAGGGATTGTATTTTATTATCCTTTGGAATTAGAATTCGCTGATTCATGTTTTCCGAAAACGAAAGGATATCCGTTTTTAAATTTTTATGTAATGAATCCAACGTATAATTTAATTCATTTACGGTAAGCATCGTGTTAGTATTCGCAATCTGCTCATTATTTACATCCACTTTATTCAATTTTGATAAATCGATATTGATAATGTATTTTTTGAATGAACTTTTTGCAAATGGCATTTTGCTTCTTTCTTCATATTTTTTGGGAACGATGTCTTCATAGTAGTAACCATTATTCAATACTAATTGTAGAATACTGGATTCCTCGCTACTTATTAATTCTCCATTTTTAGCCTTGATAACCGTTTTGCTGCCGTCACCTAGATTTGATTTTTTGTGGATAGTAATACCAGTAAGGAAATTTCCGTTTTCTCCAGATTTTTTATTGACTTTAATATTATAAAAGCCAACATCGCTAAACTGACCTTCGGCAATTGCCAAAGCAGGTTTGGCTTGAGCAATATTTTTTCTGAAATTGATAAACTTATATTCTGCAAAAGGAATCACATTATTAGCAAAAAGAAAGGCGATACCTCCCAGTATAACAATGAAAATAGTTAGGCTTTTCATTGCTCTTTTTAGCGAAACCCCAGCTGATTTCATGGCAGCCAATTCATAATTTTCAGACAAATCACCAAAAGTCATTATGGAAGCCAATAGTACTGACAAAGGTAAAACCAAAGGAATAATTCGAGGCATTGAAAAGCCTAAAAATTTGATAATCATTACTAAATCCAAATCTTTACCTGCTAATTCGGATATAAATAACCAAACGGTTTGAAGTATAAAAATGAAAAAGAGTATTACAAATACAGTTGTAAATGTAGTCAGAAATGTTTTTAATAAGTATTTGTCAAGAATTTTCACCGATATAGATTAATCTAATTTGTTGATGTAGTAATTTGGATATTTACTTTCCGCAAATGTAAATTGATTTTTTGACAAAGGTTGGTTGGTTTTAAAAGAATTAACGGTTAAAGTCGTTTTTGTGCCTTTTTTACCCATTTCAATCAAATTATAGATATGTTTGGTTTGCACATCGATTCCCAATAATACCTCTTTTCTTTGATCTTTGGCATTTGTTGGAATGAGTTTAATGTACTGAATTTTTCTGCCTTTTACATCCTGCAAAATATCCATATTATATTTATAACCAGTATTAAAAAAGGTTAGCATTTTTGAAGGTGTAATGGCATTATCTTCTTTTTCATTTACTTTAGAAATAGTAATCTCTTCATCTTCTGGAACAATAGTATATGTTTTTTTTCCGTCAAAAATTTTCGTAACTCCCATGAAATTCAATACATACTGATTTCCTTTCATGGTTACATTCCCTTTACTGTCCTGATTGATATTTTCTCTGGAATTATTTAAAGAATATTTAAAATCAATTACAATATTATCATAACTTCTAACTTTTGCAGTAACCTGATCTAAAAGGTCTTTCGCTTTTTTATCTTGGGCTTGTATTGAAAAACTAAAAAGAAGTAAAAATGAGATATATATAATTTTTTTGTACATTGCTTTCTGTTGTTGTTTCATTAGATATGTTCTTTTGTTATTATTGTTGTTGTCTTGGACTGAACACTGACCACTTCTTAAGACTGTTCATTGTTGAAAAATTGATCAAGAGAACTCATGTCTAGGATGTTTACACTACGTGCTTTACTTCCTTCAAACGGACCTACAATTCCTGCGGCTTCCAATTGATCAATTAATCGACCTGCTCTGTTGTAGCCTAATTTTAGCTTTCTTTGTAACAATGAAGCGGAGCCTTGTTGTGCATTTACAATAATTTCGGCGGCTTCTCTAAACAAAGTATCTCTGTCGGAAATATCCATATCAAGATTAATGCCACTTTCCTCTCCAACAAATTCCGGAAGTAAATAAGCAGTTGCATATGCTTTTTGCGAACCAATGAATTCCGTAATTTTTTCTACTTCGGGTGTGTCTATAAAGGCACATTGTACACGAACAACATCATTTCCGTTGGTGTAAAGCATATCTCCTCGTCCTATCAATTGATCCGCACCCTGAGTATCAAGAATGGTTCGGGAATCAATTTTTGAGGTAACTCTAAAAGCAATTCTAGCTGGAAAATTGGCTTTTATTAAACCTGTAATTACATTCACCGAAGGTCTTTGGGTAGCAATAATTAAATGGATACCAATGGCCCGCGCTAATTGAGCTAAACGTGCTATAGGAACTTCGACCTCTTTTCCGGCGGTCATAATTAAATCGGCAAACTCATCAACAACGAGAACGATATAAGGTAAAAATCGGTGTCCATTTTCAGGATTCAATTTTCGAGCTTTAAATTTATCGTTGTATTCTTTGATGTTACGCACCATCGCATCTTTTAATAAAGAATAGCGGTTGTCCATTTCTACACAAAGTGAATTCAGGGTATTGACCACTTTTGCATTATCAGTAATAATAGCATCATCCATATCTGGAAGCTTCGCTAAATAATGTCTTTCAATTTTATTAAACAACGTTAGCTCTACTTTTTTAGGATCGACCAGTACAAATTTAACTTCTGCGGGATGTTTTTTGTACAAAAGTGAAGTCAGAACCGCATTCAATCCAACAGATTTTCCTTGTCCGGTAGCTCCTGCCATCAGTAAGTGAGGCATTTTGGCTAAATCAACCACAAAAGTTTCATTAGAAATAGTTTTTCCTAAGGCGATTGGCAATTCCATTTCGGCTTCCTGAAATTTGGCTGAGCCAATAACACTTTTCATGGAAACCATCGTAGGATTCTTATTGGGAACCTCGATTCCTATGGTTCCTTTTCCTGGAATAGGAGCAATGATACGAATTCCTAATGCCGAAAGTGACAACGCAATATCATCTTCTAAACTTTTAATTTTCGAGATACGAATACCCGCTTCCGGTACAATTTCATATAAAGTAACCGATGGTCCAACGGTAGCTTTTATCTGTGCAATTTCTATTTTATAATTGCGAAGCGTATCAACAATCCTGTTTTTATTTTCTTCTAATTCTTCCTGGTTGATGGTAATTCCACCAGTCGAATATTCCTTTAATAAATCTATCGTAGGAAATTTATAATTGGATAAATCCAAAGTTGGATCGAATAATCCAAAATCAGCAACAAGTCTAGAAGCTAAATTTTCTTCTATAATATCTTCTTCTGGAGCTGTTTCTATTACAAAAGTATCTGCAGGATTTGAAATAATTTCCGGAGTAGCCATTGGCGTTACTTCCATGGCAAGAGGTTTTGCTATGGGATCCAAATTAATTTCGGATGAATTATTGATAGTTGGTTTTAACGCTTCTTTATTAATTTCGAATTGATTTCCATTTATTTTCAAATGAATGTCATCAATTTCTTCTTCCGCAACAGCAAATTCCTCTAAATTATAACCGCTACTTTTTGCTCCATTTAGAGGAATAGTGGCTAAATCAGCTTTAATTTCTTTTTTGGTATTATCAAAAAAGGACTGAATATTTTCTGGCGAAATTTTGATTTTGAAAATCACATAGATGATTAATCCAAAAAGCAAGATCAATAATGTTCCTGTTTTTCCAATGTAATCTTGAGAAAATAGATTCAATTCATATCCAATTGTCCCTCCTAATTCGGGTACTGATGTGGCAAAAAAACCAAATAAAACGGATAAAACAATAATTACGAATAAATCCCAAAACCAAATATTCTTCAGCTTTTTTAAGGGAATAGAGAGAACCATGTACATTCCTGTTAGGAAAAATAAGCGCACGAATATAAATGCGGCAATCCCAAAACCTTTATAAACAATTAAGTCAGCTAAAAATGCTCCAAATTTTCCTAACCAATTGTGAACAGTTTCGGTTCTGTAAGTCAATTCTCGAACAGCACTTTGATCTTGTTGTCCGTAGATGTAAAAGGAAATAAATGCAAATAATAAAGCAATTGAAAATAACACCAAAAGAGAACCAAAAACAATTGTGTGTTGTTTGGTTATTCTCCATGGATTATTTCCCTCCGTTTTAGAATCGTTTTTTTTATCTAAAGGCGCTGTTTTTGTTGTTTTTGCCATTCTTGATTGTAATAATACCTAAAGTAATATTGGTATATATATGATTAAACCGATTGCTATTGCTGTCAAAGCAGCAAAAAAGACAGCTCCTGCAGCAATATCTTTGATGAACCCAATTCTTTCATGATAGTTAGGATGAATAAAATCGGCTACTTTTTCAACTGCTGTATTTAAACCTTCAATACTCATGACCAAACCAATGGCCAAAGTCTGAAAAAGCCATTCTGTTTTAGAAATGCCAAAATAAAACCCAGCGATGGTAATCAATATTCCAATTGAAAATTGTACCATAACGCTGTGTTCTGTTGTAATCAATTTTAGGGCACCCTTAAAAGCATAAGAGACGCTTTTTAATCTTCCGGTGAAGAAGGTATTATCTTTTTGAAATTCCATCCGGAGGTTATTAAAGTACTGCTAATGCAGCTTCGTAATTCGGCTCATCCGCAATTTCTCCAACTTGCTCCGTATGAGTAATTGTTCCATTTTCATCAACCACAATGATGGCTCTGGAATGCAATCCGGCTAAGGGGCCATTTACAATTTCTAAACCATTGGTTTTACCAAAATCTCCAGCTTGGAAATCAGATAAATTAATAACATTTTCAAGTCCTTCAGCACCACAAAAACGGTTTTGCGCGAAAGGTAAATCTCTGGAGATACATAATACATTGGTGTTTTCCAATTTACTTGCGCTTTCGTTAAATTTTCTAACCGACGTAGCACATGTTCCGGTATCGATACTTGGAAAAATATTCAAAACTAATTTTTTCCCTGCAAAGTCAGCTAATGAAGCAACAGAAAGATCGTTTTTAACTAATTTAAAATCGCTTATTTTTGAGCCTACTGTTGGTAATTCTCCTGAGGTATTTATTGGATTTCCTTTTAAAGTAATTGAAGCCATAATTTTTGTTTTTTAATGAGGTTCAAAAGTATGAAAATTATTTAAGATTTAGTGATGAAACTTTGGGATAAAGTTCAAGATTTTGGAGCATTAAGTAAACTCGTATAACCCAATGTCTTTTTTATAAAATGCATAAAAAAACGCAGTCGTTTCAGACTGCGTTTTAGAAATATTGCATTAAAAATTCTTTTTTATTTGTCGATAGAACCCAGAACACGCTTCATGAAACCGTTTAAAGCTTCTTTTTTATCAGTTCCGGTTTTTACCAGTTTGTTAACTTCTAAAGCGCCATACATATTAGAAATTAATTCACCAATTACATCTAATTCTTCATCTTTCAATGTAGTAATTTCAGTCATTGCTTCCAAAACTTCAATTGTTTCTATGATATAATCTTCATCATTTTCTTCTATAAACTGCGTTAAATGCTTAATTACCGGTAATTTCATATTTTTTTGTTTAAAGTTTAAAAAAGTTTAAGGTTTATAGGTTGCTATTGAACATTATGCTTTGAGCTTAACATTAAACTTTATAGCATTGTTGCTCAACTTTAAACTTTAAACAATTTCGTTTACTAATTCAATCAGTACTTCTTGTTTATTGGTTTGCGTTTCGTTTACTAATTTCCCATTTACAAAAGTGGCAAAAGTTGGTAAATTACTCACATTAGCTAATTTTCTTGATTCAGGAAAATTTTCAGCATCAACAAGAGCAAAAGTAATTGTTTCGTTTTCTGAAGCTAATTTTTTGAATTTTGGTTTCATAATACGACAATTTCCACACCATGAAGCCGAAAATTGAACTACAACTTTCTCGTCTTTTGCAATTAAATCCTGTAACGTATCTTCGTTTAATTCGATTAACATAATTTTAAAATTTCAAAAATCAATAGCAATATCAATAGTCAATATTTAGTATTGAAATTGATTATTGCCATTGAAATTGTTATTGAACTAGTTTAAACTCAAGTATTCTGCAGTACTTTTTCTGTCAGCGCTCATTGCTTCTTTTCCAGCTTCCCAGTTTGCAGGACAAACTTCACCTTTTTCTTGAATATGTGTGTAAGCATCAACCATACGTAAGTATTCGTTTACGTTACGACCTAATGGCATATCGTTTACACTTTCGTGGAAAATTTTTCCTTCTTCGTCAATAAGGTAAGTAGCTCTGTAAGTTACATTAGATCCTTCAATAATAATAGAATCAGTATCTTCACTGTAGCTAGTTGATTCAACATCAAGAATTCCTAAGATGTTTGATAAGTTTCTGTTAGTATCAGCAAGAATTGGGTACGTAACTCCTTCAATTCCACCATTATTTTTTGGAGTGTTTAACCAAGCAAAATGTACTTCATTTGTATCACAAGAAGCTCCTATAACAATTGTATTTCTTTTTTCGAATTCCGGTAGCGCCGCTTGAAAAGCATGTAATTCAGTTGGACATACGAATGTAAAATCTTTCGGGTACCAAAACAAAAGTACTTTTTTGTTGTTTTTTGTAGCTTCTTCGAAAATATTGATTTTTAAATTATCACCCATTTCTGAGATAGCGTCTATTGCAATGCTTGGGAATTTTTTTCCTACTAATGACATATTATTTATTTTTAGTTAATTTTTTTTGATGGTGCAAAAATAGCCTAAACAGAGGATTTGAAACAATAAGATTTGATTATAAATATTTATTTACGAATAAAAATTTCTTATAATGGATGCTTTTGAAATTAAAGAAGCTAATTAGACACCACTAACAATCACAGGAAGAGTACCTTTACAGTTGGTGTTTTCTAAAAGTTGTTCGGCTGCGGTTTCTTGAAATTCTGTAAAATCTTGATACATTTGAATGATTCCCAAAGCGTGCTTTAAATTTGGGATAACTTGAAGTGAATATGGGTTCCCAAAAACATATAAAACACATTTTTTGGTGGTAAATAAGTTACCCAAAAACTGAAGTACTGAATCCTCAATATCAAAATTATGTAAAGGTTTTGCCTTTGGAACAAACAAAGAAATGATAAGGGTATCAAAACGGGTTAATGCCTTTTCTAATTCATTTAATGTCAAATCACTTCCCGTTTCATAACAAAATTCAGCAGAAGGCAAGGCAGCTGTCAAGCTTTTAAAAAATGCATTATCAGTGTTTTTATAGAGGCTAAGTTTGGCGAGATCCTCTCTGTTTTTAGCATCAAAAACAGTGACAGTATTGTTGTTGTCTTTAATTTTTGTAATGCATTTTTGAGCAATTTTACGATTTAAAGCAGAAGTGGTTTCAAAATCAAAATCACTTTCCGAAAGGTTTGGTAAATGGAGTTTTCCGTCTACAATACCCGCTTTTTGTTTGCATTTCCACAATCTGTTAAAACTGGCTTCAATTCGCTGTGGAGTTGCATTTTTTACTATTTCCTGAATTCCTTCCGGTACATTTTCGGCAAAACACAAAACATCATTTCCGGCATTGAAAGCTTCCCATTCCAGTTGTCCTTTTTTCTCGTATAATTTGGAGACGCTGTGCATATTCAAAGCATCCGAAATTACCAAACCATCATAACCTAATTGCTTTCGCAAAAGTGTTTCAATTACCGATTTTGATAATGTAGCTGATGTATCTTTTCCGGAATTCAAAGCAGGAACAGCCAAATGACCAATCATAATCGAATCGACATTGTTTTCAATACCTTTTAGGAAAGGATATAGTTCATTGGATAATAATTCGGCTAATGTTTCTTCTAAAACGGGTAATCCTAAATGCGAATCGACATTCGTATTTCCATGTCCTGGGAAATGTTTGAGACAACCTAAAATGCCAACCTCATTCATTCCTTTCAAATATTCAAGGGCAAAATCAGCTACTTTTTCTTTATTCTCACCAAAGGAACGATAGCCAATTACCGGATTATTCGGGTTATTATTGATGTCTGCTAAGGGCGCTAAATTATAATGGATTCCAACTGATTTTAAGTCCAAACCTATTTGTTTTCCAACTTCGTAAACCAAATGTTTTTCACTTTCAGGTAAAGCGCCAAGGGTAATGGCATAAGGATATTGGGGTGTTTTTTCGACGCGCATCGCCAATCCCCATTCGGCATCAATACTCATTAATAAAGGAGTGGTGGCACAGTTTTGATAGCGAACAATGAGTGCTGCCAAACGCTGAAAACTATCATCATTTAAAACTACTTTTTTCTTGGTTTCATAATTGGTTGCGGCACTGGCTCGGCTATGAAAAAAAGTCAATCCGCCTATATTGTAATCTCTAATTAATCGTTCCGTTTCTTGAATGTTTTCTTCAGTGTCGTTTATGAAAACGGCAGGAAAGAAAAATTGCCCTATTTTTTGTTCTAATGTCATTTAACAATAGTTTTTAACCATATAAGAAATGTAAGTTCATATAAAAAAAGTAAAGATAAACTCTTCAATGAACTTATATGCCTTATGTGGTTGATGAAAATATATGTTTTTTATTCTTGCTCTGATTTTTTTCCAAAATCGGAAGGGAAAATTAAAAATCTGGAAAGTATTAATCCCGGTATTGTGGCTAAAAATACCCAAATAAAGAAATTGCCATAACCCAAATATTCCTGAATAAAACCGCTCAACATTCCCGGAAGCATCATTCCCAAAGCCATAAACCCTGTTGCAATAGAGTAGTGGGACGTTTTAGATTCACCATCAGCCACATAAATTAAATACATCATGAAAGCAGCAAAACCAAAACCATATCCAAATTGTTCCGCGATTACCGTTAGATAAATATAAAAAACGGAACCAGGATGAAAATAAGAAAGTAAAATGAATCCTATTATTGGTAAGTGCATTGCTAAAATCATGGGCAGCATCCATTTGCCTAATCCATCTTTGGAAATGACGATACCACCTAAAATTCCGCCAACAGTAAGTGATATTACACCAAAGGTTCCATAAATAACCCCAACATCCTGAGTAGTTAAACCCATTCCGCCTACAGACGTAGGGTCGATTAAAAAAGGAGTTAACATTTTTAATAATTGGGATTCACCCAACCTAAATAATAAGATAAAAGCGAGAATCAAACCAATTTGTTTCTTTTGAAAAAAAGTAGCAAAAACAATTCCGAAACTCTTATGCGGAACCGATTCAGTTTCGTTTTCTACGATTTTTGTTTCCGTTTTTGGAGTGGAAAAATAATTGTAAATCGTAATCACAGCCATAATCAATGCAACAACAACCATCGTATAGGACCATGCTTTTTGTTTATCGCCATATTCTTGTTCGAGATATCCTGCAATTACCACGATTAGTCCATTTCCGGTAAGCATTGAAAGACGATAAAATGTACTTCTGATTCCAAGGAAAAACGATTGCTGTTCCTTTTCTAAAGCCAACATATAAAATCCATCACTCGCTACATCATTCGAGGCTGATGCAAATGCGGCAACCCAAAAAACAGCTAAACTAATTATAAAAAAATTACTCAAAGGAATCGTTAATCCCACAATTAAAAAAGCAATGGAAATTAGTAATTGCATGCTTAAAAACCACTTTCTTTTAGTCGAATAAATGTCAATAAACGGGCTCCATAATGGCTTAATAACCCATGGTAAATAGAGTAAACTGGTATAAATTCCGATATCTTCATTATTGATACCAAGGTTTTTATACATTATGACTGATACCGAAATAATAATGGCGTAAGGTAAGCCGGAAGCAAAGTTTAAAAAAGGAATCCAATACCAAGGTCTATTGTCTGTTTTCATTTATAGCGGATTATATTCAATTTAAATTTTATAGTGTGAAATTTACTAAAGTCGGTTGGCTTTCATTACCATAAAAATCGATGAATGTAATGGCGCAGGTTGTATTTTTGTCTAATTTATAGGTTGGAATTACAACTTCAACAGTATCAATATTGTCTTTAAATGCTATTTTGTCAATAATTTGGCTTGGATCATTGACGTCAATTTTCGAATTGAATTTGGCTCCATAAACCATAACATAACGCACTTTACTGTATAAAGGATATTTAACATTAAAGCTTGAAGAAATAGGATTTACCAAAATACTGTTCGCTGTGGGTACGATGACCATTTTTTTGATAGAATTTGGAACCACAGTAGGAAGTGCAGGGTATTTGTATTGGTTTTCTATCAATAATTGCGCAACGTTTTGATTTCTGTTCAAAAATGATTTGGCACTAAAAAAGGCATTACCTTGAACGTTTTTGTAGGTTCTGGTAATATCTATTTGATTCGGGATTTCATTGGGATTATTCCATTTTTTATCGGAATCCGTATTGATTTTATAGGTTCCGTTTCCGATATAAACAGCCGTGTTTTTTGAGTTTTCAGACCACCAACGCAGTAGTTTTGAATAGGAAGCTTTTGGATGATCCATGCTCCAGTATAATTGTGGAACGATGTAGTCAATCCATTTATTTTCCATCCATGCTAAAGGATCTGCAAACAAATCGTCATAATTAGTCTGACCAGACTCCGTTTCAGAACCTTTTGGGTCTACTGATTTGTTTCTCCAAACCCCAAAAGGGCTGATGCCAAATTGTACCCAAGGTTTTATGTTTTTTATCGAAAGGGAAACACATTTCACGAAAGTATTCACATTGGAACGTCTCCAATCTTCTAAACTCAATCCATTTCCGTATTTTTTGAAAGAATCGGCATCATTAAATTGTTCTCCTTTTATTTTGTATGGGTAAAAATAATCATCAAAATGAATAGCATCGATGTCATATTTTTCTACAACTTCTTCAACTATGGACAATAAATGGTTTTGAACTTCTGGCAGTGCCGGATTGTAATAATATTTACCTCCGTATTTAATCATCCATTCCGGATGTTGGTAAAAATCATGTTTAGGACTTAAAATAGCCGTGTTCAAGTCCATTGTGGCGCGATACGGATTTAACCAAGCGTGAAATTCAAAACCTCTGGCGTGCGTTTCGTTTATCATCCATGCCAATGTGTCAAAATAGGGTTTCGGTGCTTGACCTTCTTTTCCGGTCAAAAAGCGAGACCATGGCGCTAATTCCGTTGGATAAAAGGCGTCACCAACACTTCGAATCTGGACAATTACGGCATTGTAATTTAATTTTTTATAAGTATCTAAAATTTCAATAAAATCGGCTTTTTGTTTTGCAGTGTTATCCGTACTGCTTTTTGGCCAGTCAATATTAACAACGGTGGCTATCCAAACGGCTCTAAATTCATTTTTAGGATTTGCAGCAAATTGTTGCGCGTTACTATTCCAAAGAGAAAGTAAAAAGAACGAAATAAGGAATATGGCGTGCTTGAAATTTTTCATTATTATTTAATTTATAAAGTATTCAAAAATAGTTTTTTTAGTGAAATTTACCAGATAAAATGGTTATAAAATTTGTCTTATTTTACTAGCGCAATTTCTTTGCCAAAATGTTTTTAAATTGAACTTTCCATCAAACAATAAAACTTTTTGAATTTTTCGTATTTGATTTTTTAATTTATAATCGGCTATATATTTATATTTGTCAAATAATGCTGCAGTATCAGTGTTTTATAAAATATAATGTATTAAGCCATGTTAACCTCACTTGAATTACAACAATTATCCCAATCATTAGAAGGAACACTTTTATATGATGAACTTCATAAAACGATTTACGCAACTGACGCTTCAGCTTATAGAATTATGCCACTTGCTGTGGCGATTCCAAAATCAGAAGAAGATATTGTCAAAATTATTCGCTTTGCAGCCAAAAATAAGATTTCAATCACGCCTAGAACTGCCGGGACTTCATTAGCAGGGCAAACGGTTGGTAACGGAATTATTGTGGATGTTTCGAAACATTTCACTAAGATTATTGCTTTTGACCCAATAAAAAAGACGGTTACGGTACAACCAGGAGTGATTCGGGATGAACTGAATTTATTCTTAAAACCTCACGGTTTGTTTTTTGGACCCAATACTTCTACGTCAAATCGATGTATGATAGGAGGAATGGTAGGGAATAATTCATCGGGGACCACATCGATACGCTATGGCGTAACCCGAGACAAAATAGTGGAATTAAAAGCGGTTTTGAGTGATGGCAGTGCAACGGTATTCAAAGATATGACTTCGGAAGAATTCATTGAAAAAACAAAAGGGAATACACTTGAGAATACCATTTATAAGACCATTTACGAGGAACTTTCGAATACAGAAAACCAAAGAGAAATTATAAAGGAGTTTCCAAAGCCTGAAATTCACAGGCGAAATACGGGTTATGCGATAGATTTATTATTGAAATCGGAACTGTTTTCAGGAACTGAAAAAACGATAAACTTAGGGAAATTACTTTGCGGAAGCGAGGGAACTTTAGCATTTACGACTGAAATTACTTTGAAAGTGGATGATTTACCGCCAACAAATAATGTCATGGTGGTAGCCCATTTTCATACCATTCAGGAAAGTTTAGAAGCCGTTGTTACTGCGATGAAACATCATCTCTATACGTGTGAATTGATGGATGACACCATTCTGAATTGTACCAAAACCAATAGAGAGCAAGCCAAAAACAGATTTTTTATACAAGGAGAACCAAAGGCAGTTATCATGCTCGAAGTGGCTTCGCATCACAGTATGGAAGATGCCGAAAGACAAGCAAATGCTTTGATAGCTGATCTTGAGCAGCATAATTTTGGGTATGCCTTACCCAAAATTTACGGATCTGATATTGATAAAATAAATGAGTTGCGAAAAGCGGGTCTCGGACTTTTAGGAAGTATTGTAGGAGATAATAAAGCGGCAGATTCTATAGAGGATACCGCTGTTGAGTTGAGTGATTTGCCCAATTATATTGCCGAGTTCTCCGCTATGATGCAGCGTCATGGTCAGAGCGCCATTTATTATGCACATGCCGGAGCTGGAGAAATTCACTTGCGACCTGTTTTAAATTTAAAAACTAAAGAAGGATTACACCAATTTAGAAACATCGCAACCGAAGTGGCTATTTTAGTAAAAAAATATAGAGGTTCATTGAGCGGGGAACATGGAGACGGAATCGTGCGTGGAGAGTTTTTGCCTTTTATGATTGGGGACAAGAATTATGAATTATTAAAACGAATAAAAAATGCCTTTGATCCGAATACAATTTTAAATGTTGGAAAAATTGTAAACGCCTTCAAAATGGACGAAAACCTTAGGGTGGAAGCGGGCAGGGTGGAACCGGATATAAAAACGATTCAGGATTTTTCGGATAGTATGGGGATTTTGCGTGCGGCTGAGAAATGCAATGGTTCCGGCGATTGCAGAAAATTACCTTCGGCAGGCGGTACTTTATGTCCAAGTTATCGCGCCACACGAAACGAAAAAGACACCACTCGTGCAAGAGCCAATGCGTTGAGAGAATATTTGACGCATTCAGAAAAAGACAATAAGTTCAATCACGAAGAATTATATAAAGTTTTCGAATTGTGTGTGAGCTGTAAAGCTTGTGCCAGTGAATGTCCCAGTAATGTAGATGTTGCGGCACTGAAATCGGAGTTTTTGTATCAATATCAAAAAGCAAAGGGATTTACGCTACGGAATAAAATATTTGCTTTCAATTCGAAAATCAATAACCTAGGAAGCATTTTTCCTTCGCTTACTAATTTCATGGTTAATTTACCTTTGGTGAAAAAGAGCATGGGAATTGCTCCAAAAAGGGAAGTTCCTTTATTGGCTCCAACTACTTTTAGAAAATGGTATGAAAAAAACAAATCAAAAGCACAAAATAATTCTTTTGCAAACGGGAAAGTATATTTATTTTGTGATGAATTTACTAATTTTTATGATGTTTCAGTTGGGGTTGATGCGTATGAATTATTGACAAGAATAGGATATGAAGTCATTGTAGTTGATCATGAGGAAAGCGGAAGAGCCTTTATTTCGAAAGGTTTTCTGGAAGAAGCAAAAGCAATAGCCAATATAAACGTAGCTGTTTTTTCAACTATTATTACTGCCGATTGTCCGTTGATAGGAATAGAGCCATCGGCGATATTGACTTTTAGAGATGAATACATCCGATTAGCAGATGATAAAGAAAATGCCGAAAAACTAGCTCAAAATGTATTTACAATTGAAGAGTTTTTCAAAAAAGAGATTGCGATTGGAAAAATTCATTCGGATCAATTTTCTGATGTTGAGAAAACAATAAAAATTCACGGACATTGTCATCAAAAGTCATTGAGCACCATTGAAGCGACTTTTGCGATGTTGAATTTGCCAAAAAATAGTTTGGTTACCATTTACAATTCGGGTTGTTGTGGTATGGCAGGTTCTTTTGGTTATGAAAAAGAACATTATGACATCAGCATGCAAATGGGTGAGGATACCTTGTTTCCAAAAATTAGAGCAACCGATGCAACAGTAGCAATTGCTGCCGCAGGGACCAGTTGCCGTCATCAGATTTTTGATGGAACAAATAGAAAAGCCCTGCATCCGGTTACTATTCTGAAGAGTTGTCTAAAATAACAATTCGATTCAGTAAAATAAAATTAAAAAGGAGTGTTTAGGAAAATACATATTTTTTATTTTAACTTATTTTAAAGTGTATTTAGCTTTTTTTGGTTGTTAAAATTTTTAATTTGACTTTTTTTTGAAAAAAAATAAAAAAAATGGCTGAAGAGATATTATTAATTCAATTTGTTTTATACTTTTGAATTTTTAAGATTACTTTAATTATTAGCAAAATAAGAGCATAAAATTTACAATATATTAATTTTTAATGATAAAATTTAGAATATGGCAATTTCAAGTTTATTTAGAAAGAAGACGGTACAAGACATTTTAAAACAAGTTGAAAAAAATAATGCAGATGGACATAATGCATTAGGTAAGCATTTAACGGCTCGTGATTTGACAGCTTTTGGTATTGCAGCGATTGTAGGAGCTGGTATTTTTAGTACCATTGGTAAAGCCAGTTTTGATGGAGGACCCGCAGTTATATTTCTTTTCCTGTTTACAGCGATAGCTTGTAGTTTTGCTGCGTTTGCTTATGCTGAATTTGCCTCGATGGTTCCTGTTTCCGGAAGTGCCTATACGTATTCCTACGTTGCATTTGGTGAAATAATAGCTTGGATTATTGGTTGGGCATTGATAATGGAGTATTCAGTAGGTAATATAACGGTCGCGATATCATGGAGTGATTATTTTACTGGTTTACTTGAAAGTGGTGGTATCCATTTACCTCAATGGGTTCAAATGGATTATTTGACGGCTTCCAATGGTTATAATGATGCTACGGCATTAATGCAAGGCGGAAAATCTTTTGATAATTTGAGTTTGGCTTTACAAGCAGCTCATAATGCATGGACTACGTCGCCTGTAATTGGTTCTTTCCATTTTGTTGCTGACCTTCCTGCATTATTGATCATTATTTTAATTACAGCATTAATTTATCGTGGGATGAAAGAATCTCGAAATGCAAGTAACATAATGGTTGTTGTGAAATTATGTATCGTTCTTTTGGTTATTGCAGTTGGTGTTTTTTATGTAGATACGGCCAATTGGGATCCTTTTGCTCCAAATGGAATTACGGGTGTTTTGAAAGGCGTTTCGGCAGTATTTTTTGCCTACATTGGTTTTGATGCGATTTCTACAACTGCTGAAGAGTGTAAAGATCCACAACGGGATTTGCCAAAAGGAATGATGTGGGCTATTATAATTTGTACCATTTTATATATTGCAATTGCATTAGTGCTTACGGGAATGGTGAGTTATAATGTATTGAATGTTGGAGATCCATTGGCTTTTGTATTTGAAAAATTAGACTTAAAATGGATGTCTGGTATAATTGCGGTAAGTGCAGTGATAGCCATGGCAAGTGTTTTATTGGTATTTCAAATGGGGCAGCCTCGTATCTGGATGAGTATGAGTCGTGATGGATTGTTACCGAAACGTTTTTCTAAAGTGCATCCAAAATACAAAACACCTTCTTACGCTACCATTGTTACTGGTTTTGTGGTAGCAATTCCTGCTTTATTTTTGAATTTGACCATGGTTACGGATTTATGTAGTATAGGAACTTTATTCGCTTTTGTCCTAGTTTGTGCTGGAGTTCTGGTATTACAAAATAAAAAAGATATTCCTCGTGGAAAATTCAAAACACCTTATGTGAATTCAAAATTTATCATGCCAGTTTTAATGATTATTGGGCTTGTATTTGCTTTTGTCTATAACAAAAAGGCAACTATGGATTTTATCACCAATGAAATTCAAATAAACAATTCAGCGGATATTATTACTTCACTGGATAAAGAAGAAACCCAAAAAGTATATGACTATTTGGTAGGTATTGACACTAAGAACAGTACGACAGAAACACCGGATTTAGAACATTTATTGAGCCAATACCAACAAGATGATGCAAAATACGCTTCAGTAATTGCTGGATTACCAATAGCAGATACTATTAAATACGAGAGTGGTTTTGATTTATTTAAACATAAAATTCCGATGTGGATTTTCCTAATTGTTTTGGTTGGATTGACGGTTTGGTCTTTCAAAGAAAATTTATCTTTAATTCCATTGTTAGGTTTAATTTGTTGTTTGTATTTGATGGCTGAATTAAGTGTTTGGAACTGGATTTACTTTGGAATTTGGCTTTTGATTGGATTGGTGATTTATTTTAGCTTTAGCAGAAATAACAGTAAGTTGAACTTTAAAGAAGTTTAATTTTTAAAAATTTATAAAGGAAAACGTCTTGTTTAATCAAGACGTTTTTTTGGTTTAAACCAAAAAATCCGTTCGAAAATGATTTTCAAACGGATTTAACAAACTACAAAACTAAAAAAAAATTATTCCATTAAAACGGATTCTGATGTTAGAACATTCAATTCTATCATACATTTTTTCATCATCTGATACGTTCTTTCAATATCATTATCTAAGCCTATAGAGAATCGGATTAAACCATCAGTCAACCCCATTTCTATCTGTTCTTCCATAGGAATTTCACTTGAAGTAGATGTTCCAGGCGCGCTAAATAAGGTTTTATAAAATCCTAAACTCACTGCTAAATATCCTAGATTTCGTGCTTGCATCAATTCCATTAATGCATTGGCTTTCGCCAAAGTTCCAACATCCAATGTCATCATTCCGCCAAAACCATATTCTGGGTTAATCATTGTAGCGTACAACTCATGACTCGGGTGGCTTTTCAAACCAGGATAAACCGTTTTCAGTCCGTCTTTTTCAAAACGTTCCGCCAGATACATCGCATTATGACTGTGTTGTTTCATTCGGATATGTAGCGTACGCAAGTTTTTCATCACACTGGCCGAACGCAAACTATCCATTGTTGGCCCAAGTAACATACTGGCGCCACTATTCACATTTTTTAAACTGTCAATAAATTCTTGCGAAGCACATGTTACACCACCCACTGTATCGCTACTTCCGTTGATGTATTTTGTCAAACTGTGAATCACAATATCAGCACCTAATTTTGCAGGAGAGACGGATAATGGAGAAAAAGTATTATCGACAACTAATTTCAAATTGTGTCTTTTTGCAATTTTTGCCAAACCAGCAATATCTGCCACTTCGAGTAAAGGATTGCTCACGGTCTCGCAGTACAAAACTTTAGTTTCGGGAGTAATTGCAGCTTCTACAACGTCTAGTTTTGTGATGTCGACAAAAGTGGTTTTGATGCCTAATCTCGGAGTGAAATTCTTTAAGAAAGCATAGGTACCACCATAAATAGTTCTGCTTGAAACAATATGATCGCCTGAACCACACAATTGTAATAGAGTAGGCGTAATTGCTCCCATTCCTGATGCTGAAACGTTTGCTGTTTCCGTTCCTTCCATCGCTGCCAATGCTTTGTCTAAATACAAATTGCTCGGAGAGGAGTGACGCGAGTACAAATAACAGCCTTCCATATTGCCTTCAAAAGTATCGAACATCGTTTTTGCCGATAAGAAAGTATAGGTTGATGAATCAGAAATGGAGGGGTTTACACCGCCAAATTCGCCAAAGTACTGTAAATCCTGAATGTTGTCTGCGGGATTGAAATTTTTCATAATTATTTTTTATTGTTATTTGAAGCTATTCCTGCTATTCGCTATATCTTTCCAGTCCTGAACTTGTTTCAGGATCCTGAAACAAGTTCAGGACTGGAAAGGATGCCGCTTCTATCAGGGCTAGGGGATTTCGTTCTGTATAAAATCTATTCAAAATAACATTGTTCTA
The DNA here is from genome assembly GCF_007097265.1 of Flavobacterium gawalongense. Lineage (GTDB taxonomy): Bacteria > Bacteroidota > Bacteroidia > Flavobacteriales > Flavobacteriaceae > Flavobacterium > Flavobacterium gawalongense. Next base: position 22,433 of record NZ_VJZP01000007.1, read on the forward strand.
GATTAATAATCAATCCTATTGTTTAATATTGGATTTTAAAACTATTAAAATTAAATTATATAATTTAATTTTCTAAATTAGCTTCTCAAATAAGAATTTTATAGATTATTTATCAATTCCAATTTTTCAATAAAATGACATTAGATTCAATAGATAAAAAGCTGCTTTTTTTATTACAATCCGATAGTAAAAAAACAACCAAGGAACTGTCCTTAAAACTCAATCTTTCTGTTACTGCAGTATACGAGCGTATAAAAAAACTGGAAAGAGAAGGCATAATCGATAAATACGTAGTGTTAATCAATCGTTCGAAAGTCGAGAAAGGATTTGTTGTTTTTTGTCACCTCAAATTGATACAGCACACCAAGGAGTTTATTGCTAAATTCGAAAGTGAAGTGGTAAAGCTAAAAGAAGTGATAGAATGCCATCATGTGAGCGGCGATTATGATTATATCCTGAAAATAGTGGTAAAAGATATGGAAGCGTATCGGGAATTTTTAGTTACAAAACTCACCACATTACAACATATAGGAAGTACACACAGTACCTTTATGATTAGTGAAGTGAAAAATACGACTGTTGTTGATATTTAGTAATCGTTCGTTTTATAGTCATAAAAATAATTAAATTTGGATAAATCAGTTGTCCCATGAAAACTAAAGAAATTAGACAGAAACTTATTGCAAATTTTGGAAAACTTATTCAGGACGATTCAAAATTAGCCGTTTTAGAAGGAGTATTTGACGCCATTTTAAATGATGAAAAAGCTTCTTTGGTTTCGGATATTCATTATCAAAAAGTGGAAGAAGTCAGAGCCGAATATCATTCTGGGAATAGTTTTGTGACTTCTTGGGAAGATTTGGAAAAGCAATTAAATGCTAAATATGGCTTTTAAAATTGTTATTTCAAAATTAGCAGAAATTGAAATAATCGAAGCTATTGAATTTTATGAAAACAGAAGAAGAGGATTAGGAAAACATTTTTTAATTTATCTGAAAGGATATTTAAAAATATTAAAAACAAATCCTGAATTATTTGCGCTAAAAAAAGAATCTTAATTTTAGAGAATTATCTCTTAAGAAATTTCCTTTTGTAATTATTTATGAAGTATTTAATGATGAAATTATTATTTACCCTGTTTTCCATACTTTTAGAAATCCTTCTAAAAAACCATAAATAATTTTTCTATGAAAGTTTGTTTGTGTCATTTTCATAACAAAAAACCTTATAAATTAAACTTTAAACAAAACTTAATTCCTTAATTTTGTGCGACATTTTATAAAAACACAATAAAAAAATATACTATGAGTTCATTTGACGTAGTCATTATAGGTTCTGGACCAGGCGGATATGTATCAGCAATTCGTTGTGCACAACTGGGTTTTAAAACAGCAATTATCGAAAAATATTCCACTCTTGGAGGAACTTGCCTGAATGTAGGTTGTATTCCCTCAAAAGCATTGCTGGCTTCTTCTCATCATTACAGTGAAATTGCTCATTTTGCAGATCACGGAATTGAAGTTTCCGGTGAAGTAAAAGTGAACCTTGAAAAAATGATTGCGCGCAAACAAGCGGTTGTGGATCAGACTTCGGGTGGTGTGAAATTTTTAATGGACAAAAATAAAATTACAGTTCTGGAAGGTTTAGGTTCTTTTATGGATGCAACTCACGTTGCTGTTACAAAAGCGGATGGAACTTCTGAAACTATCGAAGCTAAAAATATCATTATCGCTACAGGTTCAAAACCATCTTCTTTGCCATTTATCAAAATCGATAAAGAAAGAATCATCACTTCTACCGAAGCGTTGAAACTTAAAGAAGTTCCAAAACATTTGGTCATTATTGGTGGTGGAGTAATTGGTATTGAATTAGGTCAAGTGTATTTACGATTGGGAGCGCAAGTTTCTGTAGTGGAATTCATGGATAGAATTATTCCTGGAATGGATGCTTCATTGTCTAAAGAATTGACTAAAGTATTGAAAAAACAAGGCATGAAATTCTACGTTTCTCATAAAGTGAAATCAGTAGAAAGAAATGGAGATGCTGTTGTAGTTCAAGCTGAAAATGCAAAAGGAGAAACAATTACTCTTGAAGGAGATTATTCATTAGTTTCTGTGGGACGTCGTCCTTATACAGATGGATTGAATGCTGATAAAGCGGGTGTGAAAATTTCTGATAGAGGAATGGTTGAAGTAAACGATCATTTGCAAACTTCAGTTCCTAATATCTATGCAATTGGTGATGTTGTTCGTGGAGCAATGTTAGCACACAAAGCAGAAGAAGAAGGAGCAATGGTTGCTGAAATTTTAGCAGGTCAAAAACCACATATTGATTATAACTTAATTCCGGGTGTTGTTTACACTTGGCCAGAAGTGGCTGCTGTAGGACAAACCGAGGAGCAATTGAAAGCATCTGGTGTGGAATTCAAATCAGGAAGTTTTCCTTTCAAAGCTTTAGGTCGTGCTCGTGCAGGTGGAGATTTAGACGGATTTGTAAAAATTCTTGCTGACGCAAAAACGGATGAAGTTCTTGGAGTTCATATGATTGGAGCACGTTGTGCGGATTTAATTGCTGAAGCCGTTACCGCAATGGAATTCAAAGCATCTGCCGAAGATATTTCCAGAATGAGCCATGCGCATCCAACATTTGCAGAAGCAATAAAAGAAGCTGCATTAGCCGCTACTGACAATAGAGCTTTGCATGTTTAATTAGAAAATTTGAAAATGAGATAATTAAATCTCGTTTAAAAATAAAGAAACCCGTTCAATTGAGCGGGTTTCTTTATTTCAAAGAGGTAAGTTTATTTAGCCTTTAGCCACAAATAAACCTTTATAGTTTTCCCAATGACTGTAAATTAAAAATATGTTTCCTAAAAATACGAACAAAGCAATTGGCATGTTTTGGGGTGTCAAGAAAAAATTGATCAACAATATATTTATTGTAACAGGAAGAATAGCAATATTGGCTAAGGTTACAAAGCGCCCGGAAACAAATGATAATCCGCAAAGTAATTCAATAGTTTTTGCTAAAGGCATTAAATAAGTTGAGGCAACCAAACCAACCTGAAAAGCCTTAAAATTTCCGGTGGAGACAGGTTCTGGCGTTAGGTTTAAAAAGAAACTAATAGAGGTAAAAAGAAACAAAAGGCCTATTAGAGTTCGGATAATAATAATTGCAATTTTCATAATATATGGTTTTAATTGGTTAAAAATTGAGGGTTATCGCTTTGGAATAGCACTTTCATCCATATATAGGATTTCCCATTGATGCCCATCTAAGTCGGCAAAACTATGGACATACATCCATCCATGATCCTGTTGGTTCATGTAAATTGAACCACCTGCATCAACTGCATTCTTTACTAATTCATCTACTTTTTCTCGGCTTTCAACAGCTATGGCAATCAATACTTCGGTGTTTTTATGGGCATTGCAGATTTCTTTTTTTGTAAAGTCTTTAAAACGTTCTTCAGTAAGTAACATTGCAAAAATATTTTCGGCTATAATCATGCAAGTAGCAGACTCATCAGTAAATTTTGGATTGAAAGAAAATCCTAATTTTGTAAAAAAAGCTATTGATTTTTTCAGGTCTTTAACAGCTAAATTGATGAAAATTTTTGAAACCATGACGGGAACGATTTAAATGACCAAAAAGTTATTACTACTTGTAAAGTTACAATAAAAATAGTTAATTTTTCTTATGTTTTGTTGTTAATTTAAAGAATATTAGCACAATAGTAGCAAAATTTAAGCACAAGAACCTATTGAAAACGGGATTCAATCCTAGCAAAAGAGTTTACAGTATGATTAAAAAATTCTTTCAAAACCTGAAAATGATGAAATATCGACTCAATCGGAAGCTGAAACATTAGCTGTAGCAATTTCTAGGAAAGCATCAAATTACATAATGAAATTGACTTTCGGGCACTTTTATTTTATCCTTGATGTTGTGATTTTTGTATCTGCGTTGCCCCAACTTTTTTCAATAAGTCTTGTAATCTCTTTGGCTTTCGTTTTATTGTTCATCTTTTCATAGGCAAGTCGGAGTCCGTGATGCGCCCATCCATTTTTAGGCAATCGTTTTAAATCGTCTTCATACGTTTTTACGGCATCCTGATATTTTTCGGCTTCAATTTGTACTGCTCCGAGATGGTGTCTCACGGAAAAGAACCAATCTGGTGGTTCATTGTAATTTAAGGAATCTTCAATAGCAACCGCTTCTTTCAGCAGTGCAATGCTCTGAACGTAATTTTTTTCACTTGCGGCTATTTCCGCTTTCAAAACCCGTTTGGCAATTTGTGTCAAAGTGGAAACAGAATTTAATTCCCAAATTGTTATCTGTTCCAATTTTTTATCTTTTGCTATTTCTTCAAGTTGAAGCAATTCTTGTTTAGCCTTTTTTAAATCATTTTTTCCTAAATAAGCCATGCCTTTTGCATAATGTGTAACAGCAACGGGGTATTTTAAGGTGTCCGTGACTAATTTCATTTTAAGTATGTCATCCCATTTCCCAAACTTAACCGCTACATAATAGGGAATCACATAGTAATGCTGTAGTGTTCCCCAGCCGGGTTCTGTCATGGTCTTCGGATGGACATGTTTTGATACTTTATTGGCACCTATCATTGCCCATTTGCTATTGCCTTCCAAAGTTGCTGTTCCAGCCATAAAGTGATAATTATGCGGATAATATCCTAAAGGATAAGCACCTTGGGCATGACACATGGCAACATAGTTGCTGTCCACTTTTACGGCATTAATATTGGCTAGGGTACCTTTATGATACTCGCCTGTTCTGATGTAAATATGGGATGACATGTGGACCAAATGTCCGGATCCCGGAACCAATCCGTCATCAAAAGCTTTGGCCGCATTGTTGCCACGTTCGGGAGTATTTGATGCTTCTACGACATGGATATAAAAATGGTTTGCACCGATATTTTTGGGGTCTTTTTTTAGTGTTTTCTCTAATAAAGAAACAATTTCTGGTGTCCATTTCTTTGGTGTCCCGTCTTTTTCATATAAATCCCAAGGATGTAAATCCATGATGGATTCGGCATATAGTGTGTTGATATTGACATCATCCGGGAATTTTTTACTCACTTTTTTCATCTCGGCAGAGTAAGCAATATCCAGGTTGCTCCTGTCTTCAACGTGTTTCTTGGTATATCTTTTTGCTAATGCGTTTATCAATGCTTTCTCTTTTTTCGAAGCTTTGTCTGAAAGTTGTATTGCTTTTTGAATAGCCTTATAGGCTCTTTCGTAATTATCCGGTTCCATACCGGCATTATAATTCGGGCCAAGTACGTAAGCAAATCCCCAATAACACATGGCACATTCGGGATCCAGTTTTGTGGCATAATAGAATGAACGAGCCGCTTCTGCATGGTTGAAACCATAGGAAAGGGCCATTCCTTGATTGAAATACTTTTGAGCTTCGGTACTTTTAGTAGTTATCGGGTAATCAATAACATTGAGTCCTTTAAAAATAGGGGCTTTATTATTTGTTAAATACCAACTTGCGTCTGTAGTTTGTGGTGCACATCCGTAAGAGGTTTTTTTAGTTTTTCCGATTACCGCATCCTCATTTTTTTGAGGTTCTTTTTTGCAAGAAAAAATAAAAGTAATCACGATTAAGATTAAAATTTTTTTCATGTTCCTTTGGTTTGATTTGCAGATGTTTATTGGTAAAATTACAAAATTTAAAGAAATCAATTATGGTTTCTGTAAGCTTAATTATTCGGAAAGGATCATGATTTTCTGGGTTAATAACGCCACTAATACCATTCAATTAAAGTTTAATGATAGATTTGTCGTATTTTTGATTTTCTAATTATATTCTGCTTGAGAACATCTATTATACAAACCATTCAAAATCCAAAACTGTTCAAACAGCAACTTTTACTTTGGTCGCAACAATTTCGTGAAGTCATTTTTATGGATAGTAATGACTATCCGCAGGGATATTCCAGTTATGATTGTCTGCTTGCAGTAGATGCTTTTACTTCCATAAAAACGGACTATCATAATGCTTTCGAGGATTTAAAGCAATATCAGCAAATTACCAAAGACTGGCTTTTTGGTTATTTATCATATGATTTAAAAAATGATATAGAGGATTTACAATCGAATAATTTTGATGGACTGAATTTTCCGGATTTGTTTTTCTTCCAACCTAAAAAACTATTTCTATTGAAGGGGAATGAGCTCGAAATTCAGTATCTCAATATGTGTGATGACGAAGTTGAGGAAGATTTTGAGGAGATAAGCGTCCAGTATTCCGTATTTAGTATTCAGAACTCACAAATAACAATTCAGCAGCGAATTTCAAGAGAAAACTATCTTGAGAAAGTAACAAAAATATTAGAACACATTCATCACGGTGATATTTACGAAGCTAATTTTTGCATGGAGTTTTTTGCTGAAAATGCAACTATAGATCCGATTGAAAAGTTTGTAAAGCTGAACGAAATTTCTCTGCCTCCATTTGCCGTTTTTTTCAAGAATAATAAGCATTTTTTACTTTCAGCTTCTCCGGAACGCTATTTGAAAAAGAAGGGAGAATTAATTATTTCGCAGCCAATTAAAGGAACTGCAAAACGATTTTCGGATCTTATAGAAGATGAAAAATCAAGAACGCAATTGGCTTTAGACCCGAAAGAGCGTTCGGAAAATATTATGATTACGGATTTAGTTCGCAATGATTTGTCGCATACAGCACAAAAAGGATCTGTAGCAGTAACAGAATTATGTGCCATTTATTCTTTTTTGCAAGTGCACCAAATGATTTCTACGGTTACTTCAAAATTAGATCATCAATATACTGCGGTTGATGCAATAAAAACCACTTTCCCGATGGGAAGTATGACTGGAGCGCCAAAAATTTCGGTAATGAAAATCATCGAAAATCTGGAAGAAACAAAGCGAGGTTTGTACAGTGGGGCAGTAGGTTATTTTACACCAAGTGGTGATTTCGATTTCAATGTGGTAATACGAAGCATCTTGTACAATCAGGAAAAAAAATACGTTTCTTTTTCAGTGGGAAGTGCCATAACATCACAGTCAATTCCTGAAAAGGAGTATGAGGAATGTTTGCTCAAGGCAAAAGCCATGCGGGAAGTATTACAATAAATAATATGACTGTCCGCTTAGCGGACTATAATATCATTTTACTTTTGATTTTACTGGAATAAAAAACACCACGTCTCTTCGAGGCTTAATTTTTTTACAAAAAAAGCAATATAAAATGACGTATTATTCTTGCATGTTAATTTTGTTAAATTATTGATTTTCAATACATTAAATAAAAACGTCAATGGTAGTGATTTTGAATAGTAATGCGACAGCTTTACTATTCAAAATTGTATCGAGAAGCTTACAATGTTAGGGTTCTCGATACATTTTATTAAAAAAAGCTATCGCATTTTTTAATAAAATACTCGAACTGACGCGCACAGTTAAATTGATTTATCACAGTAAATTTAAAGTCTAAATGGTATAATTATTTTTTTAGCCACGAATTTCCACAAATTTCACGAATTAGTGTTCTTTTTTCTTTTAAGGATAAAAATTCGTGAAATTTGTGGAAATTTGTGGCTAAATTTTTCTTTAGTATTATTTACGGATAGTCATAAATAAAGCATGTAATTTTAAAATAGAAGCCATGTAATTTCAAAATTTAAGTTATGTAATTTCAAAATTAAATAGTTGTATTTTTAAAATTTAATTCGTGTATTTTCAAAATTATAAGTATATTTGTTCTTGATAAACAGATTGTTATGGTAGTAAAAAGAGAAATAGTTAATGCGATACGTTTTTATAGAACTAAATACCCAGTTATTGCATTAACCGGACCAAGACAATCTGGAAAAACTACATTATTGAGAGAGCTTTTTCCAGAGTATCAATACATCAGTTTGGAAAGTCCTGATTTGAGAGCCTTTTTAGAAGATGACCCTAAAGGTTTTTTTGAAAAATATTCCCAGTATTGTATTTTTGACGAAGCACAACGCGCACCGCAACTATTTTCCTATCTTCAGACGATTGTTGATGATAGTAAAATAATGGGACAATTTATACTTTCGGGTTCGCAGAATTTTCATTTAATGAAAAATATCACACAGAGTTTAGCGGGTCGAGTAGCGATTTTTAAATTATTGCCTTTTGATTTTACAGAATTAAAATCGGAGAATTTATTATCTCAAGATTATGTAGCAGCAATGCTGAAAGGGTTTTATCCCGCAATTTTTGACAGAAATATTCCAAGCAAAAATTTTTATGGCAATTACATTCAAACGTATGTGGAACGCGATATTACGGAACTTGTAAATATTCGGGAAATGCGAACGTTTAGGATTTTTTTGAGTTTGTGTGCGTCACGAGCAGGACAATTGCTGAACTTGAATTCGTTAGCAAAAGAGTGTGGAATTACACAACCAACTGCCAAATCGTGGTTGTCGGCTTTAGAGAATAGTTATATTTTGTTTTTGCTGCAACCCCTTCATGATAATTTTGATAAACGGGTTATAAAAAGCCCAAAGTTGTATTTTTATGATACAGGATTGCTTTGTCATTTGTTAAAAATAAAAGATGCAAATCAAATAATTGGTAAATCGTACAAAGGAAATTTATTCGAAAACATGATTGTTGCCGAATATGTAAAACAAAATTACCATCAGAATTTGATGGATGAATTTTGGTTTTGGCGCGATTCCGCAGGTCACGAAGTAGATTTAATTCGGCAGGATGATGAACTGCTGAATGTAATAGAAATTAAATCGACAACCACTATTTCTCAAGATTTATTCAAAGGAATGATTTATTTTTCGGCTTTGGCCAAAGAGAATGTCAAAAGTAAAACTTTGGTTTATGCTGGTTTAGACAATCAAAAGCGAACCATTGCCAATGTGGTTTCTTGGTATGATTTAAAATAACTAAATTTGAAAAATGATTGAAAAATTAAAAAATCATATTGCCCTGAATTTTCCATTATTGGAAACCAAAAAACTCCTTTTGGCTGCCAGTGGAGGATTGGATAGCATGGTAATGGCACATTTGTTTCATAAATTGAATTATGAAATTGCTCTTGCACATTGCAATTTTCAACTTCGCGGAATGGAAAGTTTTGGAGATCAAAACTTTGTTCAGGAGTATGCTGCTACCAATAGTATTCCGCTTTTTGTAACCCAATTTGACACCAAAGCATTTGCGGAAGATTATAAGCTTTCCACTCAAGTAGCCGCTCGCAAGTTACGGTACAATTGGTTTTATGAATTATTGGAAACCGAAAAATTCGACTATATTCTCACCGCCCATCATGCCGATGACAATTTGGAAACCTTTATCATCAATCTCACACGAGTAACCGGATTAGAAGGTTTAACAGGCATTCCGGAACAAAATGAAAAAGTAATTCGGCCACTTTTACTATTTTCCCGACAAGAAATTGAAAATTATGCCAAAGAAAATACGATTCAGTGGCGTGAAGACAGCAGTAATACATCGGATAAATACCTTCGAAATAAAATTCGCCATCATGTAGTTCCGATGTTAAAGGAATTAAATCCAAATTTCCTTTCTTCTTTTCATAAAACGCAAACCTATTTGCAAGAAGCGCAAGCTATGGTTGAAGATGCGTCGATTATCGTCTATCAGCAAGTGGCAAAGCGAGATGAGGACAATATTTACTTTGATTTGAATCAATTGAAGAAATTACCCAACTATAAATCGTATTTGTACCAATGGTTGAAAGAATTTGGATTTTCGGCATGGGATGATATTTATGATTTGGTTGAAAGTCAATCGGGCAAACAGGTTTTTTCTCCCGAGTTTAGGTTGTTGAAAGACAGGGATTCCTTAATCGTAAGTCCCATGAATTTCGTAAATGAAAAGGAGGAATATTTAATTGATGAAAATCAGAAAGAAGTTAAGATTCCCTTAAATCTTTCGTTTTGTAAAGTAGCCGACATTAGTATCGTTTCAAATAAAACTATCTTTGTTGACGCCAATAAATTACAATTTCCTTTGGTTTTAAGGCATTGGAATGATGGGGATGTTTTTCAGCCTTTTGGGATGGAAGGTAAATCTAAGAAAGTAAGCAAACTATTTAAGGATGAAAAATTATCATTGATCGATAAAGAAAATACTTGGCTTTTATGTTCCAATAATGAAATTGTCTGGATTGTTGGGATTCGTCAGGATAATCGTTTTAGAATAGAAAACGAAACACAAAATATACTTAAAATACAATTAGAATGATGAGAAAATTACTATTTATACTTTTTGCTTTTTTGGCTTTCGCCAAAGTAAATGCCCAAATTCTTGATCCTGCAAAGTGGACAACCAAAATTGAAAAAAAATCTGAGAATAATTATATACTTACTTTCAATGCTGTCATAGAAAATGATTGGCATTTGTATTCTCAATTTACACCTGATGGCGGACCGCTGCCTTTGGAAATTATTTTTAAAAATCAAAAAGGAAATTTTACCTTAGTTGGCAAAGCCAAAGAAAGTAAAACCAGAACTGCTTTCAACGATGTTTTTGAGGTTAATGAAACGTTTTTTGAGAAAAAAGCACAAATTCAACAAGAAATTACGGTAACAAACCCGAAGATTACTAAAATTGAAGCCGAATTGAATTACCAGGTTTGCAAAGAAGTTTGCATCAACCAGGAGAAAAAATTCACTTTTGTTATTCCATTAAATTCAAAAACGACGATTGCAGTTACAGCAACAGATACTACAAAAACGGACACAATAGTATCAACAAAGGACGTAAAAGAAGCTGTTATTCCTGTAAAATCAGAAGTTACAGTAACAAAACCAGCTTCTCAAAGAGGATTATGGTCCATTTTCTTTATTGCTTTTTTATCAGGATTTGCCGCTTTGCTTACGCCTTGTGTTTTCCCAATGATTCCTATGACGGTAAGTTTCTTTACCAAACAAAGTAAATCAAAAGCTAAAGGCATTAGAAACGCTATCATTTATGGAATTTCCATCATATTTATTTATGTGGTATTGGGATTTTTAGTGACATGGATTTTTGGTGCCGATGCTCTGAATGCTTTGTCTACCAATGTCTGGTTTAATATTATATTTTTTATTTTGTTGATTGTTTTTGCTGCTTCATTTCTTGGAGCATTCGAGATTATGCTGCCTAATTCTTGGGCAAATAAAGTAGACAGCCAAGCGGATAAAGGAGGAATAATAGGAATATTATTTATGGCATTGGCGCTGGCCATTGTTTCGTTTTCCTGTACCGGTCCAATTGTAGGGACACTTCTGGTTGAGGCGGCTTCTAAAGGTGGAATCGCTCCAATAATTGGAATGCTGGGATTTTCATTGGCTTTGGCCTTACCATTTATGTTGTTTGCGATGTTTCCGGGTTGGTTGCATTCGTTGCCAAGATCTGGGGGATGGCTTAATACCGTAAAAGTAGTTTTGGGTTTTCTGGAATTGGCCTTGGCTTTCAAGTTTTTATCGAATGCTGATTTGGTTTTGCAATTGCATTTATTGGAAAGAGAAGTGTTTTTGGCGATTTGGATTGCTATTTTTGGTGCATTGGCTTTATATCTTTTTGGGAAAATAACGATGCCACATGATAGTCCTATAACACATATTTCAGTAGGAAGGTTGTTGATGGGGTTACTGGTTTTGACGTTTACCGTTTATTTAATTCCGGGACTTTGGGGAGCACCATTAAAATTGATTAATGCTTTCCCGCCTCCAATGGAATACAGTGAAAGTCCTTTTGGCGTTGGAGGTTCAGGACTTAAAACTTCGGCTGCCATTTTACCGGATGGTGCCAAAAGCGGACCGCACGGATTAGTGGTTTTCGATGATTATGAAAAAGGTCTGGGGTATGCCAAAACGGTACATAAACCCATTATGCTGGATTTCACCGGCTATGCTTGTGTGAATTGCAGAAAGATGGAAAATAATGTTTGGTCTGATGAGCGTGTTTTTTCCATTTTGAATAATGAGGTTGTTCTGATTTCATTGTACGTGGATGATAAGCGTGAATTGCCTAAAAACGAACACTATATTTCTAAAACTACCGGAGCCGAAATCGAAACTACTGGTGATAAATGGACTGATTTTATGATTTCGAAATACAAAACCAATACACAGCCGTTGTATGTTTTAACAAATTTGGAAGGGGAAAGTTTAAATGTTGACAAACCAACCATAAGTTATGTTGGAGTGGAAGAATATGAAAGTTGGTTAAAAACCGGAATCTCCAAATTCAAAAAATAATTACCCTTTTTGTTTCACAAATAGTTGACCTGTCCATTTAAATTGGGCAGGTTTTTTTTAGTCCTGTCATAGCCTAAAAGAGGTAGAGAGAAGTAGTCAACTCTTTAAAAATGACCTGTAAAGGCAGTGTTTACTTGGGTTTTCTGTACTTCAATAAAATATAAGCCGCTTTGGAATTCTTTTATACAGCTGGATCTCCTCTAAAGATTTTTAAAACAAATCACCCTTCTTCCGATATTTACTGACAATTTATTTGTTGACAGCCTTCTTCTTTCTAAAGAAAAAAAATGAGTCTGTTTTTTTATTTATTAAATCAAATTTTCATCAATTCAAATTGGAAATGGTATTCAAAAGCCAATATATTTTCTAATTATATTTTTTTATTTCCTCTGAAAATTACAAAATATGTAGTTCACAGTTTTTTTTATTCCTTTAATCGGAAATGTATTAAAAATTGGATTAATGTATTCTTAATTACATAATTTAGTATTTAAGTTTATGAATTTTAGGAGATTATGCAGTAATTTTTTGTTAAAAAAAAGCATTTTTCTAAAGAGTTCAATTGAAATAAATCAAAAAATAGAAACCTCATTCTATTGATTTTACATTTTTATAGTTAGGCATATAGTATTCGTTATTTTATTATTTTAATTCAATAAATATGAAAACATTTCTACGTACCCCCAGATTTTTAACTATTGTTTTTTTAATTGCCAATTTGTTTTTTGTGAGTGCTGCGTTTGGGCAGGCAAGTGTAACAAGTGATAAGCCAGATTATCCGCCGTTATCAAATGCAGTTTTTACCGGTGTTGGTTTTTCACCGAATGAAAATGTTTTATTGAAAGTAGAAAATCTTACAAAACCAATTAATACAACAAGTGGTGATTCTTCCTATAGTCCATGGACAGTTACTGCCGATGCCGATGGTACATTTATAACCAATTGGACTGTTTGTAATTGTAGTGGTGATTTATTAAGAGTATCTGCTTATGGACAATCCTCTGGTGAAAATGTTTGGCATGAATTTACAGATACATCTATTACTTCAACTGCAACTGGTGGTAATTGGAATCTTACAACCACTTGGGTTGGTGGAGTAGTTCCGGGTGCAGGGGATATTGTTACAATTGCTGTAGATGCAACTGTTACAGTTATAGATAACAGATCGGCTACATCAATTACAATTGCTGGTGGATCTAAGAATACTAAACTCCAGATCAATCCCGGAATTATTTTATCTGTTTCTGGGGATGTAACTATTAATAGCCCCGGTTCCAATTCAAGAACAAATGAAATTATAGTTGGATCAGGAATACTGAATATAGGTGGGAATCTAACTGTTAATGGAGCTGCTGAAGGATCATCAATTAATAACAGACAAGGTCAATTAACAGTAAGTACTGGAACCGTTGATGTGAATGGTAATATTACAACGAATGCTGCAGGCGCAAATTCTTTAATTAGTTTTTCAGGAGCTGGTACATTAAAAATTTCCGGAAATTGGGTACATGGTGGGTCATTTACAAAGTCTACAAGTACTGTTATATTTGATGGTCTGACTCAGTCGATTAGTGGTGGAGCTGTAATTGATTTTAATAATCTGACTATTACAGCTGGTGCAACAGTAACTGGTAATTCAATCTTTGCTACAACAGCGACAGGAACTTTTACAATTCAAAATGGAGGTAAGTTTATTCAAACCGCAGGAACTGCAATTCTTGGTGGTACACGAAGTTTTGGCGCAACAAGTACATATGAAACTCAAACATCTCTATCTTCTCCATGGCCAAATATTTCATATGGCAATGTAATTATTAATACTAGTGCAGGTAATATGAGTGCCGGTGGAAATCTTCAAACTGTACTTGGGAGCTTAACTATTCAAAACACAACCGGTGGTTCTTTTGGACTTTCTACAACAAGTAATACTACAACTACTATTTCCGGTAATCTTATAATCAATAACGGGTTATTTAATTTTTCTACTAATACTGGAACGCCAACAGTAAATGTAAGTGGGAATGTTCTGATTAATGGTGGAACTCTTCAACCAATGACAAGCACGGGTATTCCAATTTTTAATCTTACTGGAAACTGGACAAATAATGGAGGAATATTTACAGCCGGAACAGGAACAGTTACTTTCAATGGTGGCAGTCAGACTATTGGCGGTAGCAGCCCAACTACGTTTGGGGCATTAACAATTGCTGGTAGTGCAGATAAAACATTGGGTAATGATATTACAATCAATGGCGCACTTGTATTTAGTGCAAATAAAATCAATACTGGCGCCAACACACTTATACTAGGCAATTCTGCAACAGTCAGTGGGGCTGGTACGGGGAAATATGTAAATGGTAATTTAAGAAAAGGAATTGCCGCTTCCACCTCAAGTAAAAATTTTGAAATTGGTGATGCATCAAATTACACGCCTGTTAATATAGGTTTTTCGGGCACAGGCACAAATGGTACCGGAAATATTACTGCCTTTACACAAGCTGCAGATGACCCCAATATTGCTACTTCAGCGATTGATGATACAAAAAATGTAAACCGCTATTGGAGTCTTGTTAATAGTGGAGTTACTTTCGGGACCTATAATGCTACTTTCAATTTTGTTGCAGGAGATATGGATGGACTTGCAGCTTTTTCAAACTTCATTGTTGGCAAATACAGCAGCGGCTGGACTTATCCAATAGTGGGTACAAAAACTGCTGCCAGTACACAAGCTATAGGTCTTTCAGCCTTTAGTACATTTGTTGTTGGTGAAGGTGGTGCCGGTGCCCCAACCTTACATACAAATCCAATTAGTCAAACAATTTGTGCTGGCAGTTCTGTTAATTTTATTGCTAAAGTAAACAGTATTCCACCTACTCCGGGTTCAGGTGTGGAATGGCAAGTTGATAACGGTAGTGGATTTGTAGCTCTTACAATTGCCAGTCCTTATAGTGTAGTAACCTCTTCTTCTGCTGGTGTTACCACTTCAACGCTTTCAATCAGCCCTGCAGCTGCAGGCTTAAATACTTATAAATACAGGGCAAAATTCACCAATACTAAAGGTAGTTTTACTACTGGTTTTGCAACACTCACCATTGATCTTATTGCGCCAACTTGGACAACAGGGACCACTGCACTGAATGTAACCAAACAATGTAGTGATGCAGCAGGGATAACAGCTGCTCAGGCGTTGTTCCCGGTTGCATCCGACAACTTTGATACTGATGTAACGAATATTGTAAAAACATCAGGATCTTTTGTAGCGGGTACTTTGTGTCCTCAGGCCGGGACTTATACCAATATCTGGACTGTAACAGATGATTGTGGCAACGCATCATTGGTGTTTACCCAGACGATCACTGTAAAAGACAATACCGCACCGGTTGTTACAACGGCAACGAATTCTTTGGATGCACTTACACTGGAATGCAGCGACACAGCAGGCATAGCAGCGGCATTGGCATTGGCTCCGGCGGCAACCGATAATTGCACAGCAGTTCCAACAATAAACTTGGTAAGCGATGATACAACAGCAGGTTCATGTGCGAACAACTACACACGAGTGCGTGTATGGAACTTCACAGACGGTTGCGGCAATACCAGCGCAAACTTCACCCAGACGATCACTGTAAAAGACAATACCGCACCGGTTATTTCCACTTGTGCTCCTGCGGTTACGGTTAGTCCTAACAATGCAGGATGTTCATATAAACAAACGGGTACAGGATGGGATGTAACAGCAACCGATAATTGCGGCAGTACAACCATTAAATACACACTGAGTGGTGCGACCATTTCAGCAGTGAATGCTTATGCCACTCTTAATAATGTGGTGTTCAATCTGGGTGTAACCACTGTAACAGCTATTGCATATGATGCATGTAACAATGCATCTGCACCATGTAGTTTCACGGTAACAGTAACAACAAGTATATTGTCTGCAACTATCGCCACCAATAATACAATCATATACTTTGGCTATTCAGGCGATCAGACTGCAACGATTACCGCTTACCCAAGTGGAGGGACTGCTCCTTACAAAGTTTCCATTACTATGGTAAATCCACAGACTGTAGTGCCAGCTCGTATTAAAGAACGAGTAGATGGTAAGCTCATATGTGATTATATCAATACTGCGGGAGATGAAGTTTGGGTTCCTGGAACTAATACGTATGGTACAACAGGCAACAGTGGTAATAACCAGCCAACTTCTACTTCAAATGCGAATATACCGACGGGTGGTAGCTATTCAGTAAATGTAACATTACTTACAGATGCCAGGTTTGTTGCTACGGTAACAGATAAATATGGATGCTCTTATACGATACCATATGATCAGGCAGCCAGAGTTGATGCCGAAGATGCCCGTTGCTTTGCTGCTGGAAATAGTGGTAACGCCAAAGTTACGATCTGTCACAGAACGGGTAGCACTAAGAACCCATGTGTAGCTATTTGTGTAGATGAGTCTGCAGTGCAGGAACACCTTAATCATGGGGACTTCTTGGGCAAATGTACACCAGATTTTATAGCACCAAAATCTAATGCAAAATTGTTGCAACTTGATAAAATAATTATTGAACCTGCTTCCTTCGACGTAAAAGCCTACCCTAATCCAACCCAACATCAGTTTACTTTAGTTGTGGAAGGGGGCAGCAATGAAAAAGTAGAAGTAATAGTATATGACATGCTTGCCAGAATGGTAAAACGTTTTGAAAAAAGTGATGGACAACCGATTATGTTCGGTGAAGAATTACCAACAGGTGAATATCTTACAGTAATCAAACAGGGTGTTAATATAAAAACGGTCAATTTGATCAAACAGTAAAGTTATTTCATAAGCAGAGTTTAAATCAACTCCATTTCGATGTTAATTGAAATGGAGTTTTTTTATGCAGCAGTTAGAATGTTTTGAGAACTCAGTTTTCAAGAAAAATAATACCAATTATACCGTTTAATCTTTGAAAAACTGTTATCCTTTTTCACAAAGGGTATTGACAAAGAAATCTCGCAAAGTAGCAAAGACAATCTATAATTGCGTCTTGGCGACTTTGCGAGAATAATTATAATTTTTGAAATCCTTTTACAGTAAATTCAAAACACAAACGGTATAATAAATAACCTAGAGGGAGACTTGATAAAATCGATTACAGGGTATGATTTTTATACAAGAGCCTTTTCCAATGTTTTTAAAGTTTAAATGGTATAAGTCAAGGATTCGTCAGTTCGTCCCGACGCTTCGGGAGAGTAATAATTTGCGATAGAAAATTTTTACGAAGTATCGAGAACCCTTACGTTTTGAAGGCTTCTCGATACAATTTTAAACATTAAAGCTATCGCATTAATGTTCAAAATTACTATCATTGACTTTTTTATTTAATGTATTGAAAATCAATAATTTAACAAAATTAACATGCAAGAATAATACGTCATTTTATATTGCTTTTTTTGTAAAAAAATTAAGCCTCGAAGTGACGGTTGAAACAGCTTAACTTAATGACATTGCACGAGCTATAGCGAACTGTTATACCATTTACGTTTAGAATTTACTGGAGTATGTTTCTAAAAATTTGTCATTGCTTCGTCGGACACGAGCGATCAATGTCATTAAGTTAAGGATTCGTCAGTTCGTCCCGACGCTTCGGGAGAGTAATAATTTGCGATAGAAAATTTTTACGAAGTATCGAGAACCCTTACGTTTTGAAGGCTTTTCGATACAATTTTAAACATTAAAGCTATCGCATTAATGTTCAAAATTACTACCATTGACGTTTTTGTTTAATGTATTGAAAATCAATAATTTAACAAAATTAACATGCAAGAATAATACGTCATTTTATATTGCTTTTTTTGTAAAAAAATTAAGCCTCGAAGTGACGGTTGAAACAGCTTAACTTAATGACATTGCACGAGCGATAGCGAACTGGCGAAGCAATGGCAAACAGACGGCTTATTTATTCCAGTAAAAACAAACTTAAAATGGTATTAATCAGTTGTACAAAGGAAAATTTAAAAACAAAAATAAGTTGTCTGAAAAGGTGTTTTTTGAGTAATAAAAAAACCACTCTGAAAACGAATTTCCAGAGTGGTTTAATTTAAAATTACTTATAAAAAAATGATTTACAGATATTCTCCGTGTTGAGAAATATCTAAACCTAATTCTTCTTTATCTTCACTTACTCTTAGTGGGGTAATTTTACTTACAACAAAGAAAAGGAAATACGATACCGAGAATGCAAATATCGAAACAAGAACTAATGCTTTTAATTGAATTAAAAACAAAGTAGCATCACCGAAAATTAAACCTTGGTTATCACCAACAATAGCATTTACAGATTTTGAAGCAAATACACCTGTTAAAAGCATACCTACCATACCACCAACACCGTGACAAGCAAATACATCTAATGCATCATCAATTTTACCTTTAGGGAATTTACTCACCACAAGATTACTTACAATACTGGCAATAAGACCAATTGCCATTGCATGAGGGATACTTACGAATCCTGCAGCAGGTGTAACAGCTACCAAACCTACAACGGCACCGATACAAGCTCCCATTGCGGAAAGTTTGTGTCCAAGGATTTTATCAAGAAATACCCAACCCATTGCAGCAGCACCGGCAGCAACTGTTGTAGTTCCTAAAGCTTGTGCAGCCAAACTACCAGCTCCTACAGCAGATCCTGCATTGAAACCGAACCAACCGAACCATAATAAACCAGTTCCTAATAAAACATAAGTAATACGGGCAGGATTCACTTTTTGAACTTTTCTTTTTCCTAAGAACATCGCTCCGGCAAGAGCAGCCCATCCTGCACTCATGTGGACTACTGTTCCACCGGCAAAATCCAATACTCCCCATCCAAATAATAATCCATCAGGATGCCATGTCATGTGGCACAAAGGAGCGTAAACGAATAATATGAATAAAACCATAAATAACAAGTAAGCCCAGAAACGAACACGTTCTGCAAAAGCTCCTGTTATTAAGGCTGGTGTAATAATTGCAAATTTAGCTTGAAATAAAGCAAACAAGATAAATGGAATAGTTGGGGCTAATTCCCAAGCAGTGTTAGCACTTACCCCTTGAAAAAATAAGTTTGACGTAGGATTTCCTATAAATCCACCGATTGATGGTCCAAAACATAATCCAAATCCAACAACAACCCATAAAACAGTTACTATAACCATAGCCATAAAGCTTTGTAATACGGTACTAATAACATTCTTTTTGCCTACCATTCCACCATAAAAGAATCCAAGTCCCGGAGTCATTAATAATACAAGAGCTGTGGCAACTATCATCCAAGCCGTATCTCCGGTATCTAATTTTAATTCAACAACGTGTGCACCTAGTGTTGTAGATTCAGCAAAAAGATGAATTGAAAAAATGGATAATACTAGAATTGTGATCAATATCACACTTAAAATAATCTTTCGCATAGTTTTTAGTTTTAAATTTCGATAAAAATATAAAATGATTTTAAACCCCCTATTAAAAAAGAGTATAATATTTTATTTTTATTGATTTTTCAATTTAGCCCCCTATATTTTGTGGGTATGTGATAATTCAACATTAAATTTAATGATTTATTAATGTTGTTTTTCTAAAAAACGACAGTTTCTATAAACTATTAAATTTATCATAATATATTAGCAGTCTTTTAATATTATATGGATTATTCGATAATTACACACAATAATAAACAATTTTATCGAGAATTTGTCAAAATTACAAACAAAAAAAACACCTCATACTTTTATTGTATCAGGTGTCTCTTTTAATTTTAAAAAATTATTATTTTAATATGACCGTCCGCTTAGCGGACTATAATTATTTTTTTAGCCACGAATTTCCACAAATTTCACGAATTAGTGTTTAATTTTTCTTTTAAGGATAAAAATTCGTGACAAATTCGTGAAATTTGTGGCTAAATTTCTCTTTAGTATTATTTACGGATAGTCATATTATTTTAAAATGTGTTGACTTAAAATTTTGTAAACTTCATTGATATTGTTTCCTCCTTTCCCAAATTGTTTTGAGATGGGTTTATCCTCACTGTTTAACCAAATTTTTAATTCGGCATCCATATCCAGTATTCCCGCACTTTCTTTGGAGAATTTTTTGATGCTGGAATAAGGGATTGACATGTAATCTACTTTGGTTCCAACTAATTGTTTTTCGACCAAAATCAACCTTTTATTGGTAAAAATAAACAGGTCTTTAATTACTTTATATGCTTTCTCGATTATTTCACCATCAATTAAAATAGGGTCGAATTCTTTTGAAACATTTTCAATTGTTACTTCTGATGCGTTGCCTAAAATGGCATTAAATAGTCCCATAATTTTTTTCTAGTTTATAAATTTCAAAAATAAATTAATTTCCGTGTTATTAATGCCAATATTTTACTAATTTACGTACAAAATTAACATACATGCTAGTTAAAGTTTTTGGAAGTGCCGTTTTTGGAGTTGAAGCCACAACGATTACCGTTGAAGTAAATATTGATAAAGGAATTGGATATCACTTAGTAGGATTACCAGATAATGCCATTAAAGAGAGTAGTTATAGAATTGCCGCTGCGCTCAAAAATAATGGGTACGCTATGCCAGGTAAAAAAATAACGATTAATATGGCTCCGGCTGATTTGCGTAAAGAAGGTTCAGCTTATGATTTGACTTTAACGATAGGGATTCTCGTTGCTTCAGGACAAATTAAAGCAGATGACATTGACAAATACATTATCATGGGTGAACTTTCTCTTGATGGAGGTTTGCAACCCATTCGTGGGGCTTTACCAATAGCAATAAAAGCCAAGGAAGAAGGCTTTAAAGGTTTTTTTCTTCCAAAACAAAATGTAAAAGAAGCCGCAATTGTAGCAGGTTTAGATGTTTATGGAGTAGAAAATCTACAAGAAGTCATTGATTTTTTGGAAGGAAAAGGAACATTAGAACCTACAACAATAGACACCAGAGCCGAATTTTATAAAACACTGGATTTTCCAGAGTTTGATTTCTCGGATGTGAAGGGACAAGAAAGTATCAAGCGTTGTATGGAAATTGCCGCTGCCGGAGGACATAATATTATTTTGATTGGTCCGCCAGGTGCAGGAAAAACAATGTTAGCGAAACGGTTACCCAGTATTTTACCACCCATGACTCTGCGCGAAGCATTAGAAACGACCAAAATTCATAGTGTTGCAGGGAAATTGAAAGAAGTGGGATTGATGAATCAAAGACCGTTCCGCAGCCCACATCATACTATTTCGAACGTGGCATTGGTTGGAGGAGGAAGTTATCCGCAACCAGGCGAAATTTCCATGGCACATAATGGGGTTTTGTTTCTGGATGAACTGCCTGAATTCAAGCGAGATGTTCTGGAAGTAATGCGTCAGCCGTTAGAAGACAGGGAAGTAACTATCTCAAGAGCTAAGTTTACGGTTACTTATCCGTCGTCGTTTATGCTTGTGGCGAGTATGAATCCGAGTCCAAGTGGTTTTTTTAACGATCCTGATTCGCCTCAAACTTCTTCACCACACGAAATGCAGCGTTATTTGAGTAAAATATCAGGTCCTTTATTAGACCGAATTGACATTCATATAGAAGTGACTCCTGTTCCTTTCGAAAAATTATCCGATGACAGGAAAGCTGAAAGCAGTGTTGATATTCGAAAAAGAGTGACTGCGGCGCGAGAAATTCAAACGGAACGTTTTGAGCAAATGGAAAATATACATTACAATGCACAAATGAATACCAAACACATTAGAGAACATTGTGCGTTGGATGATGTTTCAAAACAATTATTAAAAACTGCAATGGAACGGTTGAATCTATCAGCACGGGCTTATGATAGAATTTTGAAAGTAGCCAGAACAATAGCTGATCTGGATGCAGCTCCAATCGTTGTTTCCAGCCACATTGCCGAAGCGATTCAGTACAGAAGTTTGGATCGAGATGGCTGGTTGGGGTGATTCGGATTTCAAAAAAAAACACAACTAAAAATATTTTAATTGTGTTTTATAAAAAAGTATATTCCAGATTTAGAGCGATTTATTCAAACTCATTTTCAGAATCGATTCCAATAATTGCAACATAAATGGCATAATACATGGAATACATAAACGGAATTGTAAAAAATATTCCGATGCAACATCCTATGAATCCTACCATTGACGCTATTATGGATACAATAACTAGTCCTAAAAGGACTAAGGGTTGTTTTGATACGATTATCATACTAGATTTTATGGCATCAAAAGCTTTTAAATCACCAAAAATAATAAGAGGAATTGTTAGGAAAGTAAAAAAAGAAACTGTCATGCTAATCAATGATCCAACTATTTTAATTCCGGTATAATCGACCAATGCTGATAAACCGGTACTAAATAATGAAATTAGTAGTGTAGCGATAACCAGTTCCTTAAAATAAGGGGCTTTGTAATATTCTAAAATAGTTGAAACATGAAATTCCTCATCTTTTTCACCACAATGTGCCATTTTAATTAATCCGGCAGGGAAAGGACTTAAAAGACAAGATAGCACTATCGCACCTATTATGTAGACTAACATAAATGTGCTTGAAAAATTTTCGTTTTTTAAATTTTCTAATGATTTTTCGTTTAATACGGAAACTCCAAAAGTAAAAATTACTATTCCAGCTATTAGAATGCCTATTAGTATTGAGAAAACAAAAATCATTAAACCTGCATATAAGGCAATTTTTTTATAGTTTTCAAAGGCATGATTAAACACATTTCCAAAATCTAATTGATATCCATTATTCTTTATTTCTTCTATCTTTTCTTTAGTAGTTTTAATCATTTAGTTTCTTTGTTTTATTGGGTGAATTGAATGTATTTATATTTTAAAATAGACATCTTCAAAAGGAATTCTAAAACGTTCTCCATAAACGCCTTGTTCCTCCCGAAGACCGCATCCTATAATCATATTTATTTCGGATGAAGCAGGTAAATGTAATATTTTTTTTATTCTTAACGAATCAAAACCTTCCATAGGACAAGTGTCATAGTTTATTGCAGCCATGCTAATCATAAAATTTTGAGCTGCAAGTCCGGCACTTTTATGGGCAACAATGCGCATATCACTTTGTCTGGCTTCTCTGTAAATGGGTTTGAATAATCCTATAATTTGAAAAGCAATAAATTTGATCATTCCAAAGATTCCCAGGAAATCAAAGTAAAGCGTAGGAATGATTTTTTGATAATAATTTAAAGCAAATTTTTCTCTTTTTGAGTATGAAGATTCAGGTTTGTCTCCATAGAGTGATTTTAAGTAGTCAATATTTGATTGCACTCTTTTTCTCCATAAATCTTTTCTGGCCACAACAATAACCATTTGTTGTGCTGTTTTTGCTGCATTTTGATCAAAACTTGCCGCAGTTAATTTTTGTATAGTTTCAGGAGATACAATATGATAAAATTCCCAAAGCTGCATATTACTGCTTGTAGCAGCAAGTGTTGCTAATTCAATACATTCTGTTACTTTTTGCGCATCAATGGGTTCGTTTTTAAAAACCCGAACGGACCGTCGGTATTTAATGGCCTCACTTACCGATTTTTCATTGGTTACAACCATTTTAATAATTTTTTAATTGTTTTTAATTTATCATTGTAAGGGGCATAACGCATAGGTAAATCCAACCAATTTGCTTTTTTTACGATTCCTTTTTTATGCGAAAAAGTATCAAAACTCAAACTACCATGATACGCGCCTATGCCACTATGGCCAACACCTCCAAATGGAAGCCTTTTGTTAGCAAAATGGACTACGGTATCATTGATACAGCCCCCTCCAAAAGAATATTTGTATATGATTTTTTGTGCAAAGGAATGATTTTCAGTAAAAACATATAAAGCTAGAGGTTTCTCGTATTTAGAGATGATACCATTTATTTCGGCCTCATTTTCATAGGAAAGAATAGGGAGTAAAGGGCCGAAAATCTCTTCTTTCATAATCAGACTATCAGTACCGGATTCATCGATAAGCGTAGGAGCGATGTAGCAATTTTCAATTTCAGTTTGACCCCCAAAAGCCACTTTGTCTTCCTCAATCATATTGACCAATCGAAGCCAATTCTTTTGATTTATAATTCGGGCATAATCGGGTGATAGTTTAGGATTTTCACCGTATGCTTTGGTGATTTCTTCTTTCATGAATTCCATGAAATGGCTTTTCATGTTTTTTTGAATCAAAATATAATCCGGTGCAATGCAAGTTTGACCAGCGTTTATAAATTTTCCCCAAACGATTCTTTTGGCTGCTAGTTTTAAATTGGCAGTTTCATCAATAATACAAGGGTTTTTTCCTCCAAGTTCCAATGTTACGGGCGTTAAGTTTTCGGCAGCCGCTTTTGCAACAATTTTGCCTACCGGAACACTTCCCGTAAAAAAGATATAATCCCAACGTTGTGAAAGCAGGTTCTGGGTGATTTCAACTCCGCCTTCTATAACTTCAACATGATTGTTGTGAAATGTTCGTTCAATAATTTTTGTAATTATTTCGGATGTTTTTGGGGTGAGTTCAGAAGGTTTTAGGACCACTTGATTCCCGGCAGCAACTGCTGAAATTAAAGGACAAAGAGCCAGTTGAAACGGATAGTTCCAAGGTGCTATAATTAATACTTTGCCGTAAGGTTCTTTGTAAATATAATCGGTGGAAGGGAAATTGAGAATGGAAGGAAATACCTTTTTTGGTTTAGCCCATTTATGTAAATTCTTTATAGTGTCTTTTAATTCAGAAATAACATAATAGGTTTCTGTGAGTACCGCTTCAAAAGCCGGTTTCCTGAAATCATCGTATAAAGCCTGAATAATTTCATTTTCATGAGTAATAATTACATTCAGTAACTTTATTAAAGTTTCTTTTCTAAATCCTATAGTAGTTTTGTAATTCATTAGGCAGGCACAATTTATTTAGTGCTATGCAAGTTAATTTTTATAATTTACATAATGAATTATTCTTTAAAAAAATTATAGTGCGTCCCAGATGGAATCAGATGGGGTAGGAGCAGTTATGGTTAAGGCTTCTTTTGTAACAGGATGGATGAATGTTAATTTCCTGGCGTGTAAATGAATGCCGCCATCAGGATTACTGCGGTCAAAACCGTATTTTAAATCCCCTTTTATAGGCGAACCTATGGCAGAAAGTTGTGCTCTTATTTGATGATGCCTTCCAGTATGAAGATTGATTTCTAATGCAAAATAGTTATTGAGTTCCTTGAATATTTTATAATCTAAACTGGCTAATTTACTTTCTGGAACTTCTTTAATATGTGCTTTTGAAGTGTTGTTTTTTTCGTTTCTTTTTATATAATGAACGAGCTTATCTTCCTCTTTTGAAGGTTTGTTTTTGACTATTGCCCAATATGTTTTTTGAGTTTCACGATTGCTGAACAATTCATTCATTCTGGTCAAAGCCTTGCTTGTTCTGGCAAAAACGACAATGCCTGTTGTAGGTCGGTCTAAACGATGTACCACTCCAAGGAATACTTCACCGGGTTTATTGTATTTATCTTTGATGTATTCTTTTACAACTTCCGATAAAGGTTTATCGCCGGTTTTATCACCTTGCACGATATCGCCTACACGTTTATTGACCACAATAAGGTGGTTGTCTTCGTGTAGAATTTGGAGGTTGTTTTTATTCGAAATTATTTTGTTAGACACTTTTTAGGCTTTTTTTATAAACTGAATACTGCTACTGAATACTAAAAACTAATATTGCTCATTAGCATTAGGAAAATCACTTGATTTCACATCAGCAACATATTGACTGATTGCAGTTGTCATTCCTTCATATAAATTCATGTATCTTCTCAAGAAACGCGGACTGAATTCATTGTTCATTCCAAGCATATCGTGAATAACCAAAACTTGTCCGTCAACGCCGCCACCAGCACCAATACCAATAACTGGAATCGAAATACTTTGCGCCACTTTCTCGGCTAAATGTGCCGGAATTTTTTCAACAACCAAGGCAAAACAACCTAGTTTTTCAAGCAATTTGGCATCTTCCATTAATTTATGCGCTTCTTCCTCTTCTTTGGCACGAACCGTATAGGTTCCAAATTTATAGATAGATTGCGGGGTTAAACCCAAATGTCCCATAACCGGAATTCCTGCGTTTAATATTTTCTTGATAGAATCTTTGATTTCTTTTCCGCCTTCCAGTTTTACGGCATGTCCACCGCTTTCCTTCATAATTCTGATGGCAGAACGCAACGCTTCTTTTGGGTCTGATTGGTAACTTCCAAAAGGTAAATCAACCACAACCAAAGCTCTTTCTATCGCTCTAACTACAGAAGAAGCGTGGTATATCATTTGGTCCAAAGTAATGGGTAAAGTCGTTTCGTGTCCAGCCATTACATTCGAAGCCGAATCACCAACAAGGATTACATCGATTCCAGCAGTATCAACAATTTTAGCCATCGTATAATCATAAGCGGTCAGCATGGAAATTTTCTCTCCATTGGCTTTCATTTCAATTAATGACTTTGTTGTAATTCTTTTGTAATCTTTTTTTGCTACAGACATGGATTGTTACTTTTTGCCACAATTTTAGGTGACAGGTTATAAAATGTAAAAGTAGTAAAACAAATTCTTTAGAAACAAAAAAATGGGTCCGAAAAATCGAACCCATTTTTGAGTAATTCTTATAAATAGTATACTAATGTTTCAAATCAGTGAATTCTGAGTCGGCCGCAAACGCTGAATTTGTTTTTTCAACAATTTTCTCTTTTGCTAAAGTAAAATTTGCTGTTTGCTTAATATTTAATGATGACGTTCCAATTGCTACTTTATAAGAACCTGCTTCGGCAATCCAAGCTTTTTTGTTTGGAATAAATGAAGCTAAATCTTTTGGATTTAGTGTCAATACAATCGTTTGACTTTCTCCAGGTTGTAATAAATTAGTTTTACCAAAAGCTTTTAGTTCTTCTGTTGGTTTATCAATTGTTTTTGCAGGAGCAGAAAGATATAGTTCTACTACTTCTTTACCTGCTATTTTACCGGTATTTTTTACGGTTACGGTAACATTCATTTTGTCTGCAAATGCGCTTGAACTCAATTTTAAATTAGATACATCAAATGTAGTATAAGATAATCCGTAACCAAATTCGTAAGATGGTTTTACATGGAATGTATTGAAGTAACGGTATCCTACATAAATTCCTTCTTCGTAAGTTACACTTGTAGGATTTTCAGCAGGTGTTCCAATCCAGTTTTTAGCTGATGGTGTATCTTCATATTTTACTGGGAAAGTCATTGTTAATTTTCCAGAAGGAGTTACTTTTCCAGAGAAAACATCTGCAACAGAATTTCCACCTTCTTGACCCGGTTGCCAAGGTAAAAGGATAGCATCTACTTTATCTTTCCAGCTTGCCGTTTCGATTACACCACCAATATTTAAAACTACAACCACTTTTTTGCCTTGAGCATGAAAAGCTGCTGAAACAACATTGATTAAGTTGATTTCATCTTGAGCCAAATTAAAATCTTCATCTACTTTACGGTCATCACCTTCACCAGCATTTCTGCCAATTGTGATTAATGCCAATTCAGAAGTATTTGCTTTATTTTTAATAACTTCTTGGTTTAATGCTAATTCAGGAAGCCTTTTTGGAGTTGCCAATAAACCTTCTTTTTCACGTCTTTTTGTTTCAATCTCTTTTTGAGCAGCCATAAAAGGCTTGTATAATCCTTCTAATTCGGTATCAATAGAAAATCCGGAGTTGGTTAATCCTTCAATTAATGAAACAGAATAGGCTTCGTTAACATCACCACTACCAGTTCCGCCAGAGATAAAATCATAAGAGGTTACACCAAAAACGGCTAACGGAGCTGATTTTGAAGTAAAAGGCAATACATTGTTATTGTTTTTTAATAAAACAACCCCTTCTGCAGCAGCTTGTCTTGTAACTTCTGCATTTTCTTTTAAGTTTGGTTTGTTAGAATATTTGTAATTACTCATTGCCGGAGATCTCATTACTAATTCAAGGACTCTTCTTAAATTGATATTGATTTCTTCTTTAGATAATTTTCCGCTTTTTATATCTTCAACAATTGCATTTTGTTGTGCAGGTAAGCCTGGCATCAATAAATCATTTCCTGCTGTAAGTTGTTTGGCAACATCACTAACAACGTCTTTAGCCATAATGGCTCCAAATCCATTATAACCTCCAAACCAGTCTGTCATCACTAATCCTTTAAAACCCCATTCATCACGAAGTACAGTAGTTAATAGATCTTTACGTGCTGATGTGTAAGTACCATTTAATAAATTGTAAGATGACATTACTGTCCATGGCTGTGACTCTTTAACTGTAATTTCAAATCCTCTTAGGTATATTTCACGTAATGCTCTTTCGCTAACATGTGCATTAACACCCATTCTGTTTCTTTCCTGATTATTGGCGGCAAAGTGTTTTATTGAAGTTCCTACACCATTAGATTGTACACCATTTACCATTGCAGCTGCAATTTTTCCTGCTATTAATGGATCTTCAGAATAGTATTCAAAATTTCTTCCACATAATGGGTTTCTGTGAATATTCATTCCCGGGCCTAATAAAACATCTACTCCATATTCTTTTACCTCATTACCCATTGCTTTACCAACAGTATTGATAAGTGCTACATTCCAAGTAGAAGCTAATGCTGTTCCCACAGGGAATGCGGTAGCATAATACGTATTCGAATCCTCTTCTCTAATGGATTTAATACGCAAACCAGCAGGACCATCAGATACAATTACGGAAGGAATTCCTAAACGGGAAATGGCTGTTGTTCCTCCTGCAGAACCAGGAACTTTTGCGGTATCTTTTCCAGCAGTAAACTGCATTTTAGCCCAGTCAAAACCAGGCATTCCAATTCCAATAAGCATACTCGCTTTTTCGTCATCAGTCATCTGATTGATTAAATCTTGGATTCTGTCTTGAATAGAAAGACGGTAATCTTCGTATCGGTCTAACTTTCCATTTTTATTTAAATCAGAAAAGGTAAAACCATTAAGGGTAATTATTGGATTAATTTTAGTCTCTTTTATTTCTGGTTTTTTTGCCCAAGAAATTCCAGAAATGAGTAGCGCTGAAAGAAGCGAAGTCTTTGCGATTTTTGAAATTGAATTGTTTTTCATTTGGTTTATTTAGTAAATAGTTTTTTATTGCTTCATTATGAAGCAATATTAATTATTTTTTTTAATATTTGCAAAAAAAGCAGTTTATATTTTGATTATCAGTTTTTAAAGTAAAAATTATAATCTATTTCATATTTTTGCAATCAATTTATAACAATGGGATTTAATAAAATAATAGAGGGGAAATCAGCTGAAGCTTGGGACATATACATCCCAAATTTATCCGTGGATTGTGTCGTTTTTGGATTTCACGACACCACCTTAAAAGTATTGGTTACAAGACTAAAAGAGATAGATCTTTGGGCTCTTCCTGGAGGTTATGTTTTAAAAACAGAAAATCTTAAAGAGGCGGCCAATAGAATTTTATTTAGTAGAACAGGTGCAGAAAATATTTATTTGCAAGAATTTAAAGTTTTTAGTGATTTGAATCGAACGGATGGAA
This sequence comes from Flavobacterium gawalongense, assembly GCF_007097265.1. Lineage (GTDB taxonomy): Bacteria > Bacteroidota > Bacteroidia > Flavobacteriales > Flavobacteriaceae > Flavobacterium > Flavobacterium gawalongense. Next base: position 52,282 of record NZ_VJZP01000007.1, read on the forward strand.
TTTTTGATAATTTTCCGGACACACTATGGAACAAACAGCGATTTCTATCCGTTGGATTTTATGCCTTAGTCGATTTTCATCATGTAAATTTAGTTATGGATGATTTTTCTGATGCGTGCGAATGGAAATCAATTGATGAATTGCCAGATTTTATGATGGATCACAGAAGTATTTTTGATAAAGCATTAGAAACGCTGCGCAGACAATTAAATCATAAACCGATTGGCTACAGTTTATTGCCTGAAAAATTTACTATGCCCGAACTTCAAAAATTGTATGAAATTATTTTAGCAAAGAAACTAAATCGCGGCAATTTTTACAGAAAAATGTTGCGTTATGATATACTTCAAAAACTGGATGAAAGCAGAAAAGGCGGTGCACACAAAGCTCCAGATTTGTATAAATTTGATATAGAAAAATACCAATTAGCGCTCAAAAATGGATTGAATGAAGGTTGGTAATAGTTTTTAAATTGCTAAATGAGTGAATTTATATTTTCATTATTGACGATGAAGAAAAATTACGCTTTCTTCTTTACTGGAGTGATTGAAAAGGTAGCAGTATATCAACCTATTCTAAAATTGGAATTGAAAAGGAAGTAAATTCCAGTATTCAGTCGCAGTTTGCAGTATCCAGATTATTAAATATCTGAATCGCAAACTGCGACTGATCAATTTTTTTGCAGTCTGAAATATTCACGGCAATCACTAATCCATGAATACAATTTAATAGTCATCATTATCCAAGTCAGACTTCTCTTCATTTGCTTTTTTATAATCATTATTTAAAAAATTGGTATACTCTTTTTTATCCTTCTGATTTTTTTTAATAAGAAATACGATCAAAATAACTACACAAACGGCTACAATACCCACTATTATCCAATTGATTTCCATTGCTTTTATTTTAAATTAACGATACTATTTTTAAGTTTTGGATAAAAATGAACCGCTTAACAATCCGCCATATTCACTGCAATGGCTAAACCACCTTCGGAAGTTTCTTTGTATTTATTGTTCATGTCTTTGGCGGTTTGCCACATGGTATCCACCACTTTGTCTAAAGGTACTTTTGCGTTTTTCGGGTCAGTTTCTAAGGCTAGTTCAGCCGCATTAATGGCTTTTATGGCACCCATCGTATTTCTTTCGATACACGGAATCTGGACTAATCCTCCAATTGGGTCACAAGTCATTCCCAAATGATGTTCCATGGCAATTTCGGCAGCCATTAAAACCTGCTCCGGAGTTCCACCCATTAATTCACACAAAGCAGCAGCAGCCATTGATGACGAAACGCCAATTTCTGCCTGACAACCGCCCATTGCAGCAGAAATAGTAGACCCTTTTTTGAAAATACTTCCTATTTCGCTGGCTACCATCAGGAATTGTTTGATTTCTTTTTCTCCCGCATCATGGTTTTCGATAACTAAATAATACATTAATACAGATGGAATTACGCCCGCACTTCCGTTTGTTGGAGCAGTAACCACACGCCCTAAAGCGGCATTAACTTCATTTACGGCCAAGGCAAAACAGCTTACCCATTTTAATATTTGACGGAATTTCACTTCGGTCATTCTGATTTGTTCTAACCAAGTTTGTGGCGAATTATAGTTTGCTAAGCCAATGAGGTTTTGGTGCATATCAAACGCACGACGGCGGACATGTAATCCTCCGGGTAAAATTCCTTCGGAATGGCAACCGATATACATTGACTCCAACATGGTATTCCAAATGCGCATTAATTCATGATGAATCATTTCTTCGGAACGCATTGATTTTTCATTTTCATAGACAATTTCCGAAATCTTTTTATGCTCGTTAGTGCAATAATTCAAGAGTTCAGCTGCCTTGTCGATTGGAAATGGGAAAGCACATTTTATGGCAATTTTTTTCTTGGCATTGATGCGTTCTTCTTTCACAACAAAACCTCCACCAATCGAGTAGAAGGTGGAAATGTATTCTTTACCATCCGTTATGTAGGCCGTAAAAGTCAAACCATTAGCATGAAAAGGAAGGAAGTTTTTATTAAAAACAATATCTTCTGAAAAATGGAAAGGAATCTGGTTTTCATTGCCAAGATTGATTTCATTTTTATCCTTGATTGATTTTATAATTTTATCGATATTTGAAATAGGAATATATTCAGGATCTTGTCCGCTCAAGCCCAACATAATTGCCAAATCAGTAGCGTGACCTTTTCCCGTAAGCGAAAGAGAACCGTATAAATCTACTTTTACCCTGCTTACAGTATGGATTAAGTTTTCGTTTCGCAATTCTCCAAGAAAACGTTCCGCTGCACGCCAAGGCCCAAGTGTATGCGAACTCGAAGGTCCTATACCAATTTTAAGCATATCAAAAACAGAGATACATTCTTCCATATTTATAGTAGGTTTTATTTAATGCAAATATAATCGAATGTAATAACGATTACGACCTAAAGAGGATAAATGATGGATATTTAATAAAATTTCTATTGGATTTTAATTATTCTTTAACAGATTATGATTTTTTTCATTTCTATGGCCAGTTCATTAAAATAGCAAATCATAACAAATTGTATTGGCTACTTTTATATTTAATAGAAGAAATAAATTATTATGAACAATATTTTATCTGAATATAGGGAAATTGTGAATGGTTGTAAATTACACCTCAAAAATAATGTATAACTTTGATAAACAGACTACTTAAGGTAAAGTGGAAACAAGTCATTTATAAGCTATATTTTTATTTTTAACAGAGAGTTGTAAATTTAATTTCAAATTTTTTTATTGTTCAGGTTGAATTAAAGTTAAAACAGAATACAAAAGATATTTAAATAATTTAAAGCTCAAATAAAATGAAAAATTTATTTATAATACTAATGTCTGTTGCATTTACAACTATTGTATCTGCTCAAGACAATATAAGTAAAAAAGGGAATATGCATGATATGATAAATGATAAAATGGATAAAAAAATATATTATACCTGTCCGATGCATCCCAATGTTATGGAAGATCATCCCGAAAAATGTACTAAATGTGGAATGGATTTAGTTAAAGCTGAAAATGTTACTAAAACCGATTGCCCAATGTGCAAAGAAAAAACTACAATGAAAGATGGTAAATGCATTAAATGTGGTAAGCAAATTACAGAATACGAAGAGAATGGACTTTCTAAAAAAGAATATGTTTGTATGTGTTGGCAAGATGAAAGTAAAACAACGGGGAAATGCTCAAAATGTGGCGCTAAAATGGAAGAGATGAAATAAATTGATCTTAATTTATTAAATTATATTTCTGTGTTTGCAAGTTCTTTGTCATCATAATACTTCACATTGTATTTCCCACCTACGACAAGTGCTCCGGCTATAAGAACTAGATTTTTAATAATGTATTGCCCCGCCATTGTAGGACAATAGGGAAAAGCATCAAAACAAATTCTAGGTAAGATGAATAGAGGGAAAAAAGTAACTGCCATATGTAGCAACAGTAAAATAATTGTAAAAGGAATAAAACGTTTTATAAGTAATCCTAGTCCTATAATTACTTCAGCTAAACCAAGAATAGGGATGAATATTTCAGGGCGGAACCAATAAACCGTCTTTTCAACGAGTTCTTCTGCAGGACTCATTCCTATAACTTTTAAAGTTCCAAACCAAATAAAAACAATGGCAATAGCGATTCGCATAATGTCTATGCTATGCTTTTCCATTTGTTTACTAAAATGAAAATAAAAAGAATGGAAAACTTGGTTCATGCGAAAGGTTTATTATAATTATCTAATTCAATCAGTTTTCAGAAAGCAAATTTATCAATTTAAACGGATATCGAATTTGCAATTTATGTTCGTAAAGAAAGGAAAAAAAAACAGAACAGAAATTGTAATTTTCTTATTTGTTGTGATTTTTTTGGAGTAATGCAATGAAGAATTGAAAAGCATAAATTTATTTCTAATTATCAGTTACTTGCAGGTAAATTAAAGTGAGAGCTGCAGTTGTCATAATAAGAAATGCCGTAATCCCAAGAATATTTGCGGTTCTCCCGTTTGTATATTCTCCCATCACATTTTTGTTGTTTGAAATATGAAGAATAATAGCAATTAATACAGGTGCGGTCAAGCCATAAAGAATTGCAGTATATAGCAGTGCTTTTATTGGTGAAATACCAATATAATTTAAGGATAAACCTAATATCAGTGAAATCGCAATAACAATATAAAATGCTTTTGCTTCATGAAATTTTTTGTCTAGCCCCTGTTCCCAACCAAAAGTTTCGGTGATAATATAAGAAAGGGAGCCGCTTAAAACGGGAATAGCCAAAAGGCCTGTACCAATAACCCCAATTGCAAAAAGAAGGTATGCGGAATTACCTGCTAATGGTTTTAATGCCATTGCTGCTTGCTCCACAGTTTCAATTTGATGAATTCCACTTTTAAATAAAACGGTTCCGGTGGTAAGAATAATAAAAAACATGACCAAACCAGAAAAGGACATCCCAAAATCGACATCTTCTTTCATCTCATTAATTATTTTTTTATTTACCATTAAATGCTTTTTCTTGTGTTTCATTTCTTCCACTTCCATAGATGCTTGCCAAAAGAACAAATAAGGTGAAATGGTCGTCCCAAGGATACCAACAAGAATGCCGATGTACTCTTTATTGAATTGTATGGTAGGAATAAATGTTGCCTTGAGTATTTCAGTTAAATCCTGTTCATATAAGAAGGGAACTATTAGATACACCAAAAGAACTACGCAGAGGTATTTAAGAGTTGAAGCAATTTTTTGATAAGGTAAATACACAATTAATACGAGCAGAATTATTGTGAAAACAACACTGAAAAAAGTGGCTTCGATAGCTGGGAATAATAGATTGCCTACTGCACCCATTCCTGCAATATCAGCACCAATGTTCATTATGATAGCGGGGAAACTAAAGAGTAACATTAGATACAAAACAGGTCTTGGATAATTTTTTTTAAGTGTTCCTGTTAAACCTTGCGAAGTGACCAAACCAATTCTGGCACACATTTGTTGAATCGAAGCCATTAAAGGAAAAGCAATAAGTGCGGTCCATAATGTTGAAAGTCCAAATGCAGCACCTGCCTGAGAATAAGTAGCAATTCCGGAAGGATCGTCGTCACTGGCGCCAGTTATTAAACCGGGTCCTAGGAGTTTCCAAAAACGCATAAACTTGGTTAATATTCTTTTCTTGGCAACCATTTTTTAACTGCTTTTGAGTTAGTAACTGATAACACAATTGTGATTCGTAAAAGTACAACTATACCATTTATTTTCAATGAATTTTCATCCAATATTCATTTAATCAGTAGTTTAAATTAGTTTTTATTCGTAACTCTATTTATGTTGTTTTACGTTCTATCTTATTTTTGGTTAGGTATAAAATTTACGAAAAGCATTAAAATTCGGATTATCAACAGATTACCAATATTTTGAATAAGAGTTGATTTGCTAAATTCTGGATTAAAACGGATATCCAATAGCCAAATTAAAAACTAAATTTTCTTTTCTCCATGAGCCATTTCCAAAACTTATTTTATCTATAACCCAACGTTCGCCATCTGGCAAATACGGTTTCCGAATAGGGAAGGCGAAGTCCGTTCTAAGAATAAGAAAAGAGAAATCAAAACGGAGTCCGGCTCCCGTTCCAACAGCTATTTCATTCAGAAATTTTTTAGAAAATTGAGCTCCCGGTTTTTCGGGATTATCTTTCAATAGCCATATATTTCCTGCATCTACAAATAACGCACCTTTTACAAAGTCGTAAATTTTGGCTCGGTATTCCGTGTTAAATTCCAGTTTTAAATCGCCTGATTGATCTGCCAAAAAAGAACTGGTAGTAGCAGAACCATCAAAACTTCCAGGACCTATGGAACGTGCACGGAACGCTCTTAAACTATTGGTTCCACCAATGAAGAACTGTTTTATAAATGGCATTTCACGCGAATTTCCGTAAGCAAATCCGGCTCCAACAATAATTCTACTGGCCAGTTGTGAGTCCGGTCCTAATTTTAAATAATGTCTAAAATCGTTTTCTATTTTAACAAATTGGCTAAACGGAACATCAAATAGTTTAATAGTATCGCCTTTTTGAATATTCGCTCCTGTAACTAATCCGGCAATGTTTCCTGCCAGATCTATAGTACCTTTGTAGTAAAATGTATTTTTCTTTCTTCTTTGTAATGTATTGGTGTAGGTATAGGAATACGATGGTCCAAAGATTAATTGTTTTTCGATTACTTTCCCCAAAGAAGCATTAGCTAAAATTTGTTCTTGGTATAAAGGAGTTACATTTTGCGGACTGGCATACGTAATCTCTGTAACATTCAATACGTGTTCTTTTCGCTCATTTTCTTTCCATAAATAACCAAAGGAGCCTTTGAATGTTTGTAACGAATATAATTTGGTTCTGTTTTGGAATTCATATCCTAATGTAGCTTTTGTTTTTGGCACAAAACCACTTGAAGGGTTTAGTTTAAAAGGAGATACAAATCTTGGCCAGACTAAATTAGCTTCAGTACCAACGCGATACACATTAAAGCCATTATTTTGTCCGGAAACCTGTACTTCAACGCCGCCAAATGCAGAAATGGTAAGTAATTCCGCACCTCTAAAAGTATTGCGATTACTCCAGTTTAAATTCAGTTCAGTTCCGGTATAATTAGCAGAATTGGTTTTCGCCAGCACTTCCATCCGAATTGATTTTTTGGGTAATGGAGTGAGATAATAATAGGCATCCAGATAATTTCCGATCGTATCAGAAACTCTGAACTGATTTTTCACGAATTTGAAAGTACCCAAATTGACTAATCGGTTCAAAGATAAATTATGATTGGTACGATTGTATAAATCTTCTTTTTTGAAATACAGCACCCGATCAAAAATTCGTGGTTTGAATAAATTTTCAGGATCTATAATGGTAAAATCATTGTATTTTTTAATCGAATTAAAATCGGTTTTTAAACTATCAGAACCAATGGAGTAGTTGGGATAAACAATTATTTTATTGATTTTGAATGGTGTTTCGGCTAGTTTAGGAGTTTCTTCTTTTACTTTTACGATGAGATCCACCTGATGATCCGCAACGGTACTATCCACTTGTACTTTGAGATAATCGGGATTAAAGTAAAAAAAACCTTTTTCTTTTAGTCTGGCGTCAATTCGAATTCTTTCCAATTTTATGGCATCAAGGCTGTATCCCTGATCTTTTTTTAATAGACTTCTGCGTCTGGTATTGCGAACAGCACTTGAAATTAAAGAGGAATCTGTTGGGAATTTTACTTCTCTAATTTTATATTGTTTATCTGGTTTTACACTATATTCCGCGGTTGCTTTTTTACCTTTTCTGGTTGAATCTGCAGTAGTTTCCGCGTTGAAATAACCACTGTTTTCAGAAAAATTCTGTACAACACTTTTACTGTATTCTAAATCGACCTGACTGTATAAAACGGGTGGTTCTCCCACTTTGGTTTTCAGCCAATGGCGCCATCCTTTTTCTTTTTTGGGTGTTCCCGCTAAATTGTAGATGTATAATTTTGGTCGTAATCCTAAAAATGAGGAGTTGGGTTTTGGTCTAAGAATATCTTTTAATGCCGTTTTTAATGCTTTTTCCTCTTTCTTCGAAGTTTCATTTCCTTCCACTTTTACTTTTGCACCAATATAAAGAAGATCTCCTTCGGGTAAATATTTTGTATTGCTGCACGATGTGGCAAACAATGTTAAAAAAAGAAAATATAGTAAATGGGTCTTATTCATCAGATTTCTTTTTTGATTTCTTTTTTAATTTTTTAGCTGCTTTTTGCGCTTCACTTTTACGGAATAATTCCATGAATTTATTGTAATCCAAAGTGATTATGAAAGCAATTCCGGTCTCCACAACTTCACCTTGAAGTGCCACTTGATATTTGTTAAGTCGATACGCTCGCATTTTATACCTTCCGTCTTTTGAAAGCTGGTAATCAATAGAAACATCACCGGCAATATTGTTTGCATTTTGATTGACTTGTTGCGGTCCTTCAATCCCAAAACTACTTCCAACAGTAACTTTCAATCGGTCGTTCAGCAATTTTTTGGAAATACCTACATTCAAATCGGTTCTGTTTTCTCGCTGCCCAGTTGTATAATCGTCAGAAGTATTTAAATCAAAATTAAGTTCTACACCGCTGATTAAATCTCCTGCCAGATTATTAAGTTGTTGGGATAGAATTTTACTGGCACTTTCCCTGGCTATTGATGAAACGTTTGTTCCACCGGTTTCGCTGGCAAACGGATTCTCTCCAATAAAACGATTCAGCAGGAGTAAGGCAAAAACTTGTTTGTTTAATTCATCCGGTTGCTGACGCAATTGGGTCAATTTAGCTTGCGTAGTAGTAATGATTTCAGCCGAAACGCTATTGTTCCCTTCCGGTAAAATGATATCAAAAGAAATGGTAGGTTTCATTAATTCACCAATCATTTTTAATTCGGTTTCAAAAGGAAGTTTTTGTTTGTAGGTATTTCTCACTTCGGCAGTAACATCTCCTAATTGGTCGTTCACTAAATCAATTGGTGCGGCTTCCGTTTTATAGATTGCTGTAATATTAATATCGGCCGTTGTGGGTTCTCCGGCCCATAGAATATAACTTCCTTTTTTGATGTCGAATTTTCTTTTAATAGCATTAAAATTCATTTCATAACTTCCTTCGGATAACTCATATCTACCGGTCAGCGTAGTTTTTCCGGACGGATCAATTCCACCGTTCAATTGTGCTTCTCCTTTTAATTTTAGGAAATCTCCGTTGGCTTTGTCAATGACCAAGGATAATTCAGCCTCTTTATCTATTTCAATATTTACTGAGGCATTGATTCCTTTTATATCCATTTCACTGTTCAATTCATCAAGAACCATGGTCTCCTCTACTTGCGGATGGTCTTGGTCAATGAATTCTACAATTCCTTCTCTATCGGCAATTGACGGATCCGATTGTGGTAAAACAATAGTGAATTTAGTGTCTTTATTGATTTTGATATTTCCTTCTACAACGGGATTGTCAAAATTGCCTGTTATTTTTAAATGATTGTCTAAGTATAATTCACCATAATACAAATCATTGTCTTTGGCTTTAGAATTAATAGCTTTAAAATTATCAGCATCTAAGGCTAAATCAAAACCAAAATTCCTGAAGTTCTCACTATTAATTTTTCCATTGATGGCTAAATCATTGTCTTTCTCATCTTTGATAATAAAATTATCGAAAATTATAGCATCGCTGGTAAATACGATTTTATCATTGATAGATTTGAATTTCGAATTGAGTTGAGTAGCTTTGAAACCAATTTCATTGAATTGCAATTCCCCAATCACTTTAGGTTGTTTTGTATTTCCTGTTATTTTGAAATTTCCAGTCAAAAAGCCTGTACTTTCTTTTATATTATCCAATGTAAAACCCTGAATACTTTTCAAATTCAGTTTTTCAATAGCCAGATTCATATCAAAACTGCTGTCAGTTGTTTTATAATTTCCGTCTAAATTAACTTGATTTCCCTGACCTGTAATTGCAATTACAGCATCATATCTATTTGCAATTGCATTATTTACTTTTATACTAATAGTACCGACAGTATCTTTTTTGAAAGTAAAATTTTCAATATTCAAATCCGAAGTGAAAAGTGGCTTTGTATTTATATTTTTCACCAATGCGTTTCCATTGATTTTACCACTCATCTGTAAATCCTTTTTTTCAACCATGCTAGTGATGGTTTTGATGTCAAAATCCTTGAAATCAATTGCGATAGGTGCATTCGTATTATTAGATTGGGATTGGATTCGGATGTTACTTCCGTCTTTACTTAATTCGAAATTATCAGCGTAAATTCCTTTTTTGCCAAAACGAATTAAATTGTCTTGGGATATTTTCCAAGATTCATAGTTGAGTAACAGATTGTCCGGACTAAGGTTTATTTCGTTGTATCCGTTATTCGCTTGTAGTGTACCGGTAATCAAGTACCTTTCTACGTCTTTTACATCTTTTAATTGCAATGTATAATCCAGAATATTTTTTTCGCCTTTCCCGGAAATATTGGTGTAAGGCAACTGAATTTGTTTGTTTTGGATATCATCTATAATTAAAGTGTAAACAAGTGCTTTATCTTGAGTATCCACTTTTAGAGTCGCATTTGTAATGGTATTTTCTCCATAAATTAATTTTGGAATGGTACCGTTCAGAACAATAGAGTCGTTTACGGAATTGTATCTTCCATCTATAGTAATAGGTTCAAGACTTTTCAATTCAGGAATAAGTTTTAATAGAATTGGACTGTCTTTTACACTAATTTTAAATGCAAATTGTTGTTTTTCAACAGCTATTTTTCTTGAATTCGGGTTGCTGTCATAATATTGAGCAATAGAATTTTTTAAAGCAGTCGCTATTTTTGACAACTTGTATTTTCCATTTACTTCCCCATCTAAAAATGGGGATTTCAATAGTAATGTATTCTTTTCAGAAGTGGATGTTGCGACTACGGTAATAGAATCAATTACAAATTGTTCATTCGCATTGGCTATCGTTATGCTGTGCGCATTCACTGTTCCGTTGAGGTAATCTAAATTAGCCGATTGAATGTCAGCATCTACAACACCTCTTATTTTCATTGGGCCTGCATGGAGATTCAGTTTTTCCAAATCGGCGATGTCAACATTCAGTTTTAATTTCCCTGTAGGATATTTGTCTCTGAAACTACCGCTGCTGACTAAATCAAAAGTCAGATTAGGATCTTTTGCGAAAGCAGTTGCATTGAAATTTCCGCTGTGAATATTCCCTTTTACGCTCAGATTTTGATACGTATATTTATTGTAATACGCTTTTAGAATAGTTCCGTTGAAAGAAGTCGTAGCAGTTTTTAGATTGGAACCACTTCCTTTTATGTTGGCTTTTAAAGTGACTTTTCCAATAGAATCGTTTTTGATAAATTTCCCTAATTCAAAATTAGTCAGCTCCATTTGGGCGTCATATTTATCCTGATTTTTTATGCTGCGGTCGTATGTGCCTTTGATTTTTGCATTTCCAAAACTACTTACCAAATTCATATTGGTATTAAAATTAGCAATAGTCCCTTTGAAAGTCCCTTTGGCACTGAACTTGGAAGGCAACTGAATCGAATTTGGAATCGTTCCTGGAGGTAAAAATCCATTAAAATCTTTTGAACCGGATTGTAAGTCTTCAATATTCAAATCAAAATACGCTTTGTTCACATCAGGTAAACCGATAATTCTTCCGCTGGCAGCCACTTTTGTAGCTCCAATACCGCTAATTTCTATATCTGGGAATTCAAAATTCTTTAATTTTCCTCTAATGTCTCCATTCACAAGCAGTATCGCATTGGGATGGCTCATAAAAGGATTCGTGTTTATCAAAGTAGGAGCAAAAAGCAAAATATCCTTAATACCCAATTTACTTTTCTTCAAATAAGCAGTAAGCCCTAATTCTCCTGGATTTTTAGCCAGTGATTGAATGGATGGATATCCAATTCTGATTTCATCTCTCAACTCCGTTTGAGGGGTTTTTAAATATAATTTTTTAAGAAACGCATTTTTTTTACCGTAGAAAAATTCAGCGTTAAACGATTGAATGTTTAAGCCGCTTTTGTCTTTAAGTGTTAACGAATTTGCTTCTCCGGAAATATTTTCGGGATTGTAATTTAGGAAATCCACTTGTAGGTTTAAATTGGTAATACTCAAATGGTTGTAATCGATACCTTTTTGAATTGCAACAGCATTATTATTGTCATAACGGAAGGTTACACGTTTAAACTCCGTTTTATTTACTTTGACTTCCCAGTTGTTGGGTTCACCGTTAGCAGATTCTTTTTTTGCATTTGTTTTGTTTTGTTTGCCAAAAGCCAATTCGCCTTCCGCACCAACTAAGTCAATACTTTCGACTAATAGCAATTGATTGTAAAGATCAATTTTGTCGATTTTAGCTAATAGTTTTTTAAAGTAGAATTTAGTGGATAACTTAGTTTCCTCACTCTGATAATCGAAATCAATTTTTGCGAAATCAATTTCTCCCAATTTTAGTTTTAGGATGGATTCCGGAGTGTTTTTGGCGGCGGCCACTTTGGTTGCATTGGAGATTTGAACCAAACCTTGTCTTAATTTAAACTTTAGTCCATTAATTTTAGCTTTTGGAATTTCAAAGTTCATTTTGTCTAAATCGAACGTTCTAATTCTCGTTTCAAAGTGATTTAGATTGGCAATTATATTATTTTTTGTAACGGCATCGGTATAATTAAACTTTATTCGGTCCAGCTTAATTTCTTCCACGGAAAATTGCATCGGTGGTGTATCGCTCTTCTGTTTCTCTGGCGAAGCAAAAGCCTTAACAATGTATTCAAAATTAAAAACGGCTTTCGAATCTCTATTTAAATTAGCTAAAATACCTTCCATTTCCACGGAATTAATTTCGACTTTGTTGTTCATTAATTGCAATAGGCTAATATCTACAGCTAATTTTTCTCCAGCAAAAAGAGTGTCTTTTTTTTGATCTTCAAAATAAACGCCTTCGAGAATTACTTTTTTTGGAAGTCCAATTTCTATTCGGTCAATAGAGACTTTGGTTTTGATTTTTCCTTCCAGATAAGTTATCGCTTTTTCTTTGGCATAATTTTGAACTGAGGGAATTTGAATAGCCACAACTAATATTAAGAACAAAAGGATTACTGATCCTATTATCCAAAGGAAAATCTTTAAACTTTTCTTTAAGTATTTTTTCAAATGGTCTTGTTTTTAGGTCTAAAATTAACCAATTTAATCCAGAATAGCAATTTCAATCACAAACAGAATTATCCACAAAGGTGAAAAATAGAAAAAGAAATTTATTACAAAATTTAAAAATAGTATTGTAAAATTTTTGGATGGTAATAAAAATCTACAACTTCAGTTTATGTTTTATATATTGGAATTTCATTAAAATTTTCTGCCTGTTTTTCATCTAATAAAATGTCTTTTATAGCCATTAGCATCGCTTTATTTGAAGTAAAAAGTTCCCGATTAAAATTGATAACTGTAGTAATGTCTATATTTTCAATAGGGGCGAGTTGTGCTTCAGTGTAAAAGGTGTTGAGTGCTGTAGTATAGTTTTTTTGAATCGTATCAAATAAAGATTCCAGTTCTTCAAAACTTGCCTGTTTTTCTTTATTGAGTAACGCATTTAATTTCAGGTAGAGATTTTCAGTTTCATTTTTGTGATGTAGGAAAAATTGATATTTGATATCTTTAGACGAACGACTGAGATTCGCAATATTACTTCCAATATCTTTCACACTTTTCACGGCGTGCATGGAACTTCTTCCGGCAGAAATTAATTGGTTGAGTTCAGAATTTTGTTCGCTATTTAATTTTGCTCTTAATTTCAAATAAAAAGCCTGTAATTCGCCTTGCAACTGTTTTAGGAATTCGTATTTTTCTTCAATAGTTTTTGAATTAAAATTCCTTTCCTTATTGATTTCCTTGAAATCAATTTGTTCCTCAAGTGCAAGAATATGTATCTTGAATAGCTCAAGATTGAAAATCATCGAATTATGGATAAAATATTTCGTTTCCATTCGGAATAAATCCAAAGCAGTTTCGTGTTCATTAATTGTGGCATGTCCTATAAAAGCAGCGGTAGAACCATCAGTATCTTTGAAAAAACGTTCTAAAAATTTTGCAAACAAATCGAGTAGGGGAAGAAAAATAACAATAGAGAGCAGATTGATCAGGCTTGAAAAAGTTACTAAGCCAATGAGCGGATCCTTGATATTGAAAATGTCAGTTATCAGCGACAGAATTGGTTTTAGCAATAGAAAAGCAAATACCGTGAGGAAGACATTGAAAAGTAAATTACCGAGTACCACCCGCTTTTTTGACGCATTACCTCCTATAGCGCCCAATAGTATTTTGATCACTGTGCCTGTTTCCGATCCCAAAACAATGGCAGCTGCTGAGGGAAATTCGATAGCTCCCACATGAAGTGCACTAAGCGTAAGTGCCATAGTTACGGAACTGGATTGAACAAGCAAGGTGATGATAAACCCAATGAGTAGAAAAACAGCCAGCGACATTTCGGCATATTTCGAAAAATCAAAGTCCTTCACCTGCGCTTCCATAGCCGTTTTCATAAAGGAAAGCCCAATGAATAATAAGCCAAACCCGAGAAGAAAATAAGAGACATATTTCATTGTCTTGCGGTTCCTGAATAGGATAAGAAAAAAGCCCCCTAAGCAAACCGCCGGATAGGCAACCACTTCTATATTCGTTTTAAAACCAAGCGTGGCGACCAACCAGCTATCGAGTGTGGTGCCCAGATTTGCACCAAGAATAACAGCCATGGCATTTTTCATGGTAAATACGCCAGCTCCCACAAATGCCAGCACCATCAGCGAAACCATTGAACTGCTCTGAAGAACACCAGTTACTATAGCTCCGCCTGCTACAGCTCCTATCTTGTTTTTGGTAATGTGCTGTAGAAAGAGTTTGAAATTTCTCCCAGAAAGATTCTTTAATGATTCCTCCAGTAAATACATAGCAAAAAGAAACAAGCCAATTCCGGCAGCAAGTTTAAAAATATGATTGAGGATTTCCATAGCTATAAATAACATTAAAGATACTTAAATTTATTAGTAAATTATTGGTAAAAAAATCAACTTCCCCTATTTTAAAATTACAAAGTATTTTCTAATCTTAAATAAAAAAACCACAACTTTTTTAGAGTTGTAGTTCTGTTTTACGGAATGTTGAGTTGTAAAAACTAATAATCGGAATAGTCCGTTGGATACATAAAAGTAATATCAATATGAGATACATTATTTTTATATTTTTCCATTCCTGACATTTCTTTCCATTCTGGTGCTTCACCAAAGGATTTCCAATGTGCGTCTCGACTGGCTTGATCAGCGAAAGTGGTCATGTACATTAAGTTTGGCATCTTGGCTCCCGAAATCACTTCGCTATAAAATACCGCATTAAATCCCAATTTATCAAAGAGTTTAATTTCTCCGCCGCCATTAAACATATCTACTTTGTTTTTGTAAATAGCTTCTGTTGCTGATTCGTAACTTCTTAATTCATATACGCGATTTGCTCTCGCGCTATTCAAAGCTGGCTTTGTCAAAATAGGATGATCTGAAAAAGCTTTCAATAAAACAGATTCTATACGCATATAAGGCGGTTGTTTGTAAGTAGCATCCAAATACTCCGCTCCGGTAGCTAAATAAGTTTTGTCCTTGGCTAGTTTTTCGTCAAGTCCAAGAAATTGTTCCATAGACAAAAATGGAATTAACACCATAATTTTTTTTAGGGTGTCAGTGGCGTTGGGTTTTGGTTTGAACACGCCAATATTTTTAATTCCTAATTTTTTCAATCCTGGCAAATACGCTTCTTTCAGATATTTATCAGTGATTTGTTCTTGCTGTTTCGTTTTTAAAATATAGGTTTTGAGTTGGTAGAATTCCCTTGATTTTGTGACAGGTTTTGTCTCCATTGCATTAGCGGGAGTTGTTTTGAAACTGGTAATTGTAAAGATGATTAGTATTAAAAAAAGTAATTTTTTTAATTTCATTTTTTAATTTTTTATGGTTAGAAGTTAAATTTCAATAGATTATAAAAGTATAACAAAAAACTGCAACTTTTTATAGTTTATGAATGAATTCTTTCCTTTTTTTGGGCCAATTTATATATCTTAAAGTCTATTTGGAGTCTTATTTGAGAATCTGATAAAAAGAGAAAGTGAATGGCAATAAATTAAATATTGATAATTAGTAGCAATTGCAAATAGGTATATTTACAGGATGAAGTTTACAGTATACAGTGAGTTATCATACGAAGTCATTTCTCCAACTACCTTTATTTTTAATATACAGGCAGCAAAATCGGCGAGTCAAATAGTTGTTTCAGAATCTATTATCGTTACTCCCGCCATAAAATTTGAGGAATTTACATTGAAAAATTCGGGTACACGGTTTGTAAAAATGCAAGTAAACCAAGGATTGTTTTTTACAATAATTTACCAAGCAGAAATTGATGTTCACTATACGATTTATGATGAAAAAGTACTTTTGAAATCTATACCAATTATAAACCTGGATAACGAAGTATTACCCTTTATTTCTCCAAGCAGGCATTGCGAGTCGGATAAATTATCAGAATTTGCCATGAATGAATTTGGATTTTTGCCCAATGAATATGCTAAGGCTAAGGCCATAAATGAATGGATTTTCAATACTGTCGAATATAAAACAGGCGTTACCAATTCCAGTACTTCAGCATGCGATACGTTACTGTACAAAGTGGGTGTTTGTAAAGACTTTGCACATTTAGGGATTGCGCTGTGTAGAGCGTTAGATATACCGGCACGCTATTTTACCGGATATGCGTATAATCTTAATCCACCAGATTTTCATGCTTGTTTTGAAGCGTATATTGGCGGACAATGGCTGTTTTTTGATCCCACTAAATTAGCTGTTTCTAATGGATTAGTAAAAATAGCGAATGGGAAAGATGCTTCAGAAGTAGCGGTTGCCAGTTACTTTGGAGATGTTAATTGTACATTCATGAAAATTGAATGCACCCCCTGTTAAATCTGACTTTAAGTCTTTTAATTCTGAATTTGATGAAATTGAAGCGATTTCTTATGAATGAAATTCTATTGCTTAAATGTTTATTTAAGAAGTTTTTTAATCTAAAATTTTTCTAATGGTGATTCGGTTGTCGTCTCTCATTTTCCAGATTTCTCCAAACAAAGTAATGTTTTCTCCCATTTTAAATTCATGGTATTTGTCTGCACTTCCAAGGTTAGGAATACTAATTACAGCAAAATAAATTGTCCCATCGGTAGTTTTTATCTTGGCAGTGTCTCGTCCTGAAAAAAGTGTAAACTTTTTTCAGGACGAGACAAACAGTTTGATTCACCGAGTAAAAAAATCCGTGTAAATCGGTATAATCTGTACAATCTGTGGGCTAATATTTATGCTTTATAAATGTAGAAACGACGAAAATTGTATTCGAAATGATTTTAGTCCGCATTACGGATAGTCATATTATTTAAAATATAATTTGTCTAATAGTATTGATTGATTTGGTTCATCTAAAAAATTATAAAAAATGTAACTAATTGAATTTTAAGCAAATGCATTCTATTTAATTGACATGAAAAGCACTTTTAAGAAAAATACTCAGTCAGTTTGAGCATCTCGTTTGGACCAACAATCTCAAATCATTTTATTCAAGAAATTGAAAATGAACTAGCAGTTTTGATCATATAGCGATTAGTTATTTAATTTCTTTTTAAAGACCTACAAAATCTTCACTTTTAGGGAAAATACTCAAGGCTTGAACTGCAATTTCAGGAGTAGGAGATGCTAATTTGCGAAGTTTGGTATCCATCCAAGCGCCATCAACAGTTATGGTTGCACAAAGTTTGTTGTCTTCATTCAAAAACTCATGAACAATAGACCAGCGCGAAGCATCGGCTTTCATTTTGGAGGTTTTGGTATGCATAAAAATTTTGTCCGAAATCTTTATTTCTTTTCTAAAAACACATTCTTCCCTAAAAAGAATAGGGCCAAAATTTTGTGCTTGCATCACCTTCATTGTTAATCCAAGACTTTCTAGAATTTCGATACGATGTTGGGCTCCAAAATCATAGTATGCACTATGTCGTACATGAAAATTAGGATCAAGATCAGACCAACGGAAAGATAATTCTTTTATAAATGAAGTCATTTTATGTTGTTTTAGGATACTTTCTGGATTAAATTTTAGTGAAAGTATATAGATTTAGAAAATCGAAAATACTAATAAAAAAGGAATGTAATGACGGTAGATCTTGTTTTTTAAGGCTTTTTTATGATAATCAAACAAAAGTAATTTGTTAATTTATTGCTTGTTATAACGAAAAAATTAATGTGGCCTATCTTTGTATTATAAAAAATGATTATTCAATTCTGGATAATAAAATAAAACCTAAGAAGGATGAAAAAAATAATTGTACTGTTGTTGCTAACGGGCGGTATGTATGCTCAAGAACAAGTGTTTAATGTGCAGCGGTATTGCATAGATGAGAACCTTTTAAACAAGGCGAATGTAATATAGCAGGAAATGAATACTCTTTTGTGTTCTTAGACACTAAAAAGAGCAATGTGGTATTCTTTCTTACTGAAATGAGATTGAAATATAAAATTGTTAAGTCAAGTATTTTTTCTTTCGATCCTAATTATACCGTCTATACTTTAGAAAATGAAAAGGAACAAATAGAAATGAGAATAAATAAGCAGAACACTAAGATCGAATTCCTGTATCCTAATAATCACATTTATTTAACGGTAGGGAAGTCTACTAAGGCAGTAAATTAATTGATTGTCAGAAAATTTAACTTACAGCAAACTTTTGTTTGCTGCTTTTTTAACTGGATTGAAATTCGTGCAATTCTTTGACAAATTGTTTTCGTTGGTACCAATCATTATAAACCAAATGATATTTTTCAACTTTGAATTTTGCGAAATCAAAATTCCGATACTTTTCTAAAGTTTCAATCCACTTTTCTTTATGGCTGATTTCTTTTCGAAATCGAGCGACAGTTGCGTGAGCTGTATTAATGAAATAGCGTTTGTCAATACTTTCCTCTAATCCTGAATTCGTGAAATTTGTTCTTAAGTTGTTTCTCTTTTAAATCCATTTGTTTGCTTGTCTTTATGTTATCATATCCCAAAGCAGGTCAAAAGTGTCATTAATAACGGTATCTTGTTTGGGTTTTGAAAATTCCTTCGCAACTAAATATTGATTGATGCTGAAAGTGTGTCCACAAATTAGTGTAAAAATGAGGTCAACATCCATCGGCTTTATGATTTTGTCTTTTACTCCTTTTTCTAAAAGAGCCATAATTGGTTTAATATATTTCTGAATTTCTTCTTCTGCTATTTGTTTTAAGTAAGGCGAAGAGTTGAATTGTTCAATGAAACGGAACTCTGTCTTATGCTTTAATGCCCAATGAAGTGTAGTGGAATAATACCCTTTCAAGATTCCCTGCAACGATTTTTCGTCTTTAATTGTTTCTGAAATGTGTTCATTCAGACGGCTTTTAATGTCAATATATAAGGCCTTGACTAATTCGTCTTTTGTTGGAAAAAAGTAAAATAAGGTGCCGCTGGCAATGCCTGCTTCCTTTGCAATTTTACTTGTTGGTGTATCGTGAAAGCCAAACTCAACAAATAGTTTGAGTGCCGCCGCTACTAATTTTTCTCTCTTGTCCATTATTCAGATTTTATTTTTCTCCAAGGGTAAACCGCTACGGATTGCTTTATTCACAAGTAATTTATGGGGTTATTTTACCCCTTTCCACCATTGGGAAAATTGTTGTGTTGTATCTTTTAAATTTACCTGTTCACCAATCATCGGTGTGATGAGGTTTAGGTTTTCTTGTTTGTTGTTTTCTGTTATCAATTCCAGAGGTTCGTACCAAGGATGATTCCCGAGCGCAAATTTTGAAGAATGGACCGGAAAAATTCGTTTGGCGTTTAAGTCTTTTGCTGCTTGCAAAATTTCATTTGGCATCAGGTGAATGTATTTCCAACTCTTGTCATACTGACCATTTTCTAAAATGGCTAAATCAAAAGTGCCAAACGTTTTCCCGATCTCGGCAAAGTGTTTGTCGTAACCACTGTCACCACCAAGAAAAATTTGCATTGTTGGCGTTTGTAAAACATACGATGTCCAAAGTGCCTTATTTCTAGTTAGTCCACGACCTGAAAAATGTCTTGAAGGAACCGTATGTGCCGTAAAACCTTCGTCCAAAACTATTTTATCGTTCCAGTCTTTTTCAATGATTTTATTGGTGTCAAAACCCCAATATTCAAAGTGTTCGCCGGTGCCAAGTCCGCAGATTATTTTTTTGATTTTAGGTTTTAGTTTTAAAATGGTTTTGTAATCCAAATGATCCCAATGGTCGTGCGAAATAAAAAGATAATCAATTTCAGGAATGTCATCCGTTGTGTAACGATCGGTTCCCTTGAATGCTTTTGTTGAAAACGAAAACGGTGAAGCAACGCCACTTAAAACGGGGTCAACTAAAATTCGTTTTCCTTCAATTTGAATGTAGTAGGAGGAATGCCCGAACCAAACCAAAATATTTTCGTTTAGGTCTACATTCAAAAGGTCTGTCTTTGTAGATGGAATTTTGTCAACTGGTGTAACATTCTTATGCTGCCCGAAAAAGAACTCCTTAACAACGGTATAATAGGTCGCTCCTTCCGTCAGGTCAGGAGTGGTGCTTTGGTTTTGAAAAGAACCGTTTTTATAATTCGGAGATTGTTTAATTCTCTCCAACCGTTCGCCTGTGGGCAGTTTACCAAATTTGGCATGTTTTAAATATGAAAATATACTCATTATGAATAAGAGAATTAAAGAAATTGAAATAAAGACATGTTGTATTACTGACTAATCAGTCAGTAAATGTAAATCTATTTTTTCAACTGGCAATAGTTTTTCTAAAAGTAATTTTTTTTGTAAAAAGTAGCGGGTTCTATGCAATCTTGTTGTTGACCTATTTTTTAGTCCTCTGATAGCGAAAGCAAAGGACTTTACAATGTTCAATGATTTAGGATTTTGAAATTTCTTCCAATACTTTTTTTCCGTTTTCATTATTTGGATCAAGTTCCACCGATTTTTTATAATTTATAATGGCAAGCTTTTTATCTCCATTTTTCAAATAGGCTTCTCCCAAACTATCATAGGTATTCCCTGATTTTGGAAACGCTTCTACATTTAGTTTGAAAACTTCTATAGCTTCTTTTACTTTTCCGGTTTGTAATAATTGGTATCCTGCGCTGTTCATCTCATTTTCGTTGATAGCGTAGGTACTTGAGTTTTTATTTTCTTTAAAATAAGTTAGTCCAGAGACCATTCCCTTTTCAAGAATAACTTCTACTAAAGCATTTGCCAATGATTTTTTAGGCAAACTGTATGGTTTATTGTATAGGATATTTCTAATTGCTTTATTCATCTCGTTTAAGTTCGCACCCCCCGTATTGTTTAATAATACAACCAGATTTTTGTCAGACGGAATGCGGGAAACCAAAGTGTTAAATCCATTTATTCCACCGCCATGCTCAATAACCGTTATGCTATCATTTTTTTCTCCATTGAAAGCCTTATTAATAAACCATCCGTAACCATAATGTCCCGGTCCTGCAGGGATATAGGAATTAAATAATAGATCTCGATATTTTTTCGAAAGTAACTTTTCCGTGTAAAGCGCTTGATCCCATAAATACAAATCATCTACGGTAGAATACAAAGAACCGGCAGCATAGGGGATAGACAAATCAAGATAATTGGCATTATTATAGTTTTTAATATTTTTCCTTTTTCCGCCAACTCTTTCCACTCACTTTCTGTCAACTCAATAAACTTTGAATTCCAAGGCTCATTAAAATCAATCTTTCCCTGCTCTAAAGAATTTAAATCAGATATTTTATCTTCTAAGTGGTCTTTAGATTTTGTATGTTTGCTTATAACTTTATATTTATACACTATGCTTGATTTTAATTATTATGTTGTTACTTCTTTAGTTAACGACTTTCCATATTTTACCACTTGTGCTTCTATTGACAACGTATTTTATAGGATTTCTAATTTAGAGTTGTTTTTATCTGATGGTAAAAGTGGAATTTCTGATGAAAAAGTAGAGTCTTTAAATTTTAAACTTATCACAAGTAAGCATTTTACAATATAATCTATTAATTATTTTTCTTACTTTTGGTTTTCATTTAAAAACTTTCTAATTATGGGACATCAAGAAGCAATGCTTTATTTAAAAAATAATCTTGAAAAATTTCAAGAACTTAATCCAACTTCTATTTTTATTGTTTCTCCTTTTTTACATAAAGATTTAGTCCAATTTATGAAAGATATAAATGAAAAAGGTATAAACAATATAAACGTACAAGACTACTCTACTGATGGTCAATTTGGTGTTTACACATTTGATTATAGAGCGTTAAAGGGTTAATTGAATACCTATTAATATTTAACGATACCAATATTTCATCACTATTTTCAATTTTAAATGTTGGGAGTACTAAATATTTATTTTTAAATTCTAATATAACTTCTTCTAGCTTTACTTTTAATTTTTTTTCTAAACTGTCATACTCTTCACTTGTATATGTTTTAGAGTCAGAGGCTAGATAATTAATTTCTCCGTCTGCTTTTTCAAAGTTTTCGGCTAAATTTTGTAGAGTTTTAAAATCCTTTTCAGTCATTTTAAGTTTAGTTTTTAAACCTTGATATTGGTCAGAGTCCTTTCGGATGTAAACTGACGCACAACTTGTATATACTCGCTACAAACTAGCGTATATGCACCCAAAATCGGGATGCTTTACGCCATAAATAGCTTTTCTATCGTTTTGCTAATGTAATTAATTTATTACGAATTATTGGTATTAAAATTTTTGAAGTAATGGGATAGAAATCAATACAATTTAGGAATCAGATTCCCTAGCCACGATAGCAATGGAAATCATTTTCTTTCAAATTTAAAATTCAAAAAATATAAACAATTTTGTTTACATTTGTGCTATGAAAACGATTGACATCATAAAAGGAATTCATCCCGGTAAAATTGTGGAGCGGGAATTGAAGAAAAGGAACATCAACCAAAGACAATTTGCGCTTTCTCTTGGTGCCCATCCTCAAACTTTGGGTGCCATAATAAAGGGAAATAGGAGGATGAATGTTGATTTATCTCTTAAAATGGAGGAGAAACTGGAATTAGAAGAAGGTTTCCTGATGACGCTTCAAGTTTTTTATGACATAAAGGAAGCAAAGAAAGATAGTAATTATAAACCAGATCTTTCAAAATTGAGAAAAGGTACTTTTTGGGATACTACTTTTGATAAGATTGACTGGAAACAAAATAAGGTGGCTGTTGTTAAACGTGTTTTTTCTAGAGGAACTGAAATAGAACAGGAGGAAATTACTCGTTTTTATGGAAAAGAAGTGGTTGATAGTATTAAATTATTAAAACACCAATTGTAATATAAATTGAAAAATCTTCACTGGCATACCGTTTCGACTCAAAGAGATTCTTACCGATTTTATGTATGAGACTTCGCAGCAACCTCACGTTTTCTAAGAATATTTCGGGTGATGGAATCACATAAAAGCCAAATCTCATCAAACAACACTTGTGCAAGGTTATTTTTACGCTTTTTCTCGTGGTAGAAAAAAGCCTTTGATGCAATTTGGATTTAGTATTGCTATTTGGATATGATTTTTGTCTCTAAATCCTGCTGTTGGATATAATTCGTTGCCTTCGACAAAAACTCCTCTAACGGAGTCAAACGGTTCTAATCCGTTGTCAATTCTGATCTGATGTAGTAAGTTAATCACTGCACAATCCAATTGTCTCCAAAGATTATCGGGGTTATTAATTTCAGACTTTGGATTTGTGTTTTTTAAAATCTCCCAACCTGATGACTCTTGAAGTTCTATATAGTAGTCATAAGCATCTTTTAAAAGCTGAAGGCTATAAAAGTCTGTTAAATCTAAACAATATCCTAAATCTATAACTGCGCCTAGAACAGTTGGTTCAAGTATTTTAGGTTTATTTTTTTGAGGATTTTGGTGTAAATTTTCTATAAATTGTTTTGCTCTTGATGGACTATGTTCCCAAAAATACATTCCTTTTCCAAGCCAATCGTATTTGTTTTCGCTTGGTTTAAACTTTATTTTTTGAAGTAAAATATCGTGAGCAATTTCTTCATCACAGCCGTGAAAACCAAGTATTAAACCAGACTTTGTTGAGTACATATATCTTTATATACTTTTTTCAAAGTCCCTTTTTCAGTAAATATACCAGCTCTAACCAATACAGAGCGAGCTTCTGCTTGATTGTTTTTTATTTGTTTTCTCTTTTCTTCTATGAGTTTTTTGAAAACTTCATATTCTGTTTTACTCATAATTACTATTATTTAGAGTGTTTTACAAATGTACAATAAATTTTATTTCAAATTGGATTTCATTAATTTTTTCTGCTCTTGGTTGTGGTAATGGGTACGAAGTCGGGAGACTTCGTATAGCAACCTACATTTTAAAAGAACACTTCGGCTAGCGGGTTTAATTATTTGTATCTTTATGTTTATCTAAACTTGCTTCTGCATAACTATCAAATGTATAAATTTGTCTGTCAGTAATTTTAGAATAATTTTCTTTTAATGAATTTCGTTTGTCTTCATCTTTACATTTTGTAAATAAATCCATTTGATAAGTTGAGCCTCTATCAATCCTTTGTTTAACATCATATTCAGCCTTATCTAAAAGTTTATATTTAGTATCTTCATTGTAATCCGTGATTTCTTCAATTTCAGTTGAGTATGCGCTTTTATCAAAAACCACAAAATCTGTATCTTCTGTAAATGTACCTGGAATAAGTGGATTTGCTGAAGCCATATACATCCCTGAATGGTGTACTAATCTAGGTTCTTCTATTGTTATAATTATATAGACATATTTTTTTAAATAATTTATTACTGGTTCATTATTTGTATTATTGTAATTGTTTAAGGAAACAGCTGTCGTATCGATTGCTGGCTCAATAAAAACTTCTTCATTATTTCTTTCTTGAAACGATTGAATTGAACCAATTACTTCATTCCAATTAATTTGACTCGCTATAACCATTAAAATTACTGCACCAATAAAATAGGGGAAAAAATTATCTTTTTTTTCAATTACTTTCGGAATATTTTTTTCTTCATCTAAATCAGGATTTAATATAAATTCAGAATCCAAAGAATCGTTTCTTTCAATATTTGTTAGCGAATTTTTTTTAATTAGAGTTTTAAATTTGTTATCAAATTCTTCTTTTGTTAAAATATTACTATCAAATAAACTTTTCAGTTGTTTATATTCTGTTGAGTTTTTTAATTCTTGCTCAGCTTTTTCAGTTTCTATTTTTTCAACTTTTGAGTCGTATTCTTCTTGAGTTAGTATTCCTTTTTCTTTTAAATCTTTTAGATTATCAATAGAAGAGTTAAGTTTAGTTTTAGTTTCATCTAGTTTTTTGACACTTATTTTTTCAGGCGAATTTTCTGATTTATACTTATTATAATAAATTACAATAAGTATCATAACCCATTGTAATGGTGGAAATATAAAACATAAGAGTAATAAAGTTTTTTGAGCTTTATTAAATTTGTTAGATTGCCAAATATAAATGCTTGACGCTGTTACTAATCCTACTATTCCAGCAACTAATGGATTACTTTCCATATTTTAATATATTTATGGTTATAAAATTTATATGTTATATGTACCAAAAAAAGGTGGTTTTATCTCGCTAGCTTTTTAAGAACACTTCGGGTAGCTAGTGTTTCTTTGTTCGTTCTGCTTACGTAACGAAACCCTTGCTGTTAGCAGATGGTTTTATCCAACTATAAATTTGTATCCACACATAAAACAAATCGGTCCAAAACTTTCAAAATCTACACCGTCACTCATTTCACATTTTGGACACATAATACTTCTTAATTCGCCATCTCGATTGCTAAAAATTTCAGATGCTAAATTCCATAATTTTCCGAATTCTTGATGGAATTTATTTATTACTGATTTATTATCTATTTCAATAATTGATTCGAAATTTCTATTCAAAGCAGCATCAGTTAAATTTAACGAACCGATAAATAATTTATACTTATTGAAAATGAATTTATGATGCATATTTTGATAATTCCCATTTATTCTGACACCTAAAGATTTGCAATTTATATAGGCATTGTTGTATTCGTTCTTTAAAATATTTACTAAAGCTTTACTTATTACAACTTGAGATTGACTCACTTCTTTTGGTCTTACAATATCAGATGTGTTTAATATTAAAAAAGTCTTTAGTTTAAGTTCAGCTCTTTCAATTATTAAGTTTGAAAAATATTCATTATTAAAGTAAGCTACTGCTATATGTAAATCTTCATTACTTTTGAACAATTTTGTCAAGTTGTCTTTCAGCATATCGTCGAAGCTAGGCATTAAAAAATATGTTTTCATTAACTTATGTTTATTATGAATTTAATTGTTTTGTCTTTTTTTTAAAACTATCGGATAACTAGTTTATAAGCCTAAAGATGACCGAAATATGTACACAATAATAGATAGATTTAATAAAGATTAGTGTTTATTTATTTTCAAATATATACTATTTATCTCATAAATTATAAAAAATAATTTTTGATTTACTGAATGTTATTGAAACCTCAAATCCCCTAGCCCAGATGGAAACGGCATCCTCTTGTGGCGGGGTTCGCCACAAGAGATATAGTGTACAGCTGGATTGGCTCCTAATCAAAACTATAGAATATGACAGCGTAATTGTGGTTCTCTTCACAATGACAAACCCTCTGAAATGTCATCTTGTCAGATTTTTTTACGCCAATTTTAACATAAACTGACAATTTAAGGACGTGTATTGCATTGGCACAAAGATTGACTTATCGACTTCGAGCTATTAAAATGAGTATATAATAAAACTAAATATATTAAAAATGGGTAAAATAATCGGAATTGATTTAGGTACAACAAACTCTTGTGTTTCTGTAATGGAAGGTAATGAAGCAGTAGTTATCCCTAATGCTGAAGGAAAAAGAACAACGCCATCTATCATTGCATTTGTAGAAGGTGGAGAAATTAAAGTAGGAGATCCTGCTAAGAGACAAGCGGTAACTAATCCAACTAAGACTATTGCTTCTATCAAACGTTTTATGGGTCATTCTTTTGCTGAAATCACTGGTGAAGCAAAAAGAGTTTCTTACAAAGTAGTAAAAGGGGACAACAATACACCACGTGTTGATATTGATGGCCGTTTATACTCTGCACAAGAATTGTCAGCTATGACGCTTCAAAAAATGAAAAAAACAGCTGAAGACTATTTAGGTCAGACTGTTACTGAAGCGGTTATTACTGTTCCTGCTTACTTTAATGATGCACAACGTCAAGCTACGAAAGAAGCTGGTGAAATTGCAGGTCTTAAAGTAATGCGTATTATCAACGAACCTACTGCTGCAGCTTTGGCATACGGTCTTGATAAAAAAGGTAAAGATCAAAAAATTGCAGTTTACGATTTAGGTGGAGGTACTTTTGATATCTCTGTTCTTGAATTAGGAGACGGAGTTTTTGAAGTATTGTCTACTAATGGTGATACTCACTTAGGTGGGGATGATTTTGACCACGAAATTATTGACTGGTTAGCTGCTGAATTTTTAACTGAAGAAGGTATTGATTTACGTTTAGATCCAATGTCTTTGCAACGTTTGAAAGAAGCTGCTGAGAAAGCAAAAATTGAATTGTCTTCTTCTACTGAAACTGAAATCAACTTACCTTACGTAACTGCTACAGCTTCAGGACCAAAACATTTAGTTAAAAAATTAACTAGAGCTCAATTTGAAAAATTAACTGACGCTTTAGTAAAACGTTCTATGGCACCAGTTGCTAAAGCGTTGAAAGATGCAGGTTTATCTGTTTCTGATATTGACGAAGTTATTCTTGTAGGAGGTTCTACTCGTATGCCAAGAATTGCTGACGAAGTGGAGAAATTCTTTGGTAAAAAAGCGTCTAAAGGAGTTAACCCTGATGAGGTTGTTGCAATTGGAGCAGCTATTCAAGGTGGAGTTCTTTCTGGAGATGTAAAAGATGTATTGTTGCTTGACGTTACTCCTTTATCTTTAGGTATCGAAACTATGGGTGGTGTTATGACAACTCTTATTGAGTCTAATACAACTATTCCAACTAAAAAATCTCAAGTTTTCTCTACTGCTGCAGATTCTCAACCAACAGTTGAAATCCACGTTTTACAAGGAGCTAGAGCAATGGCTGCTGATAACAAAACTATCGGTCGTTTCCATTTAGATGGTATTCCACCAGCACCAAGAGGTGTTCCACAAATTGAAGTAACTTTTGATATTGATGCTAATGGTATCATCAAAGTTTCGGCAACTGATAAAGGAACTGGTAAATCTCATGATATTCGTATCGAAGCTTCTTCTGGTTTAACTGCTGAAGAAATCGAAAGAATGAAAAAAGATGCAGAAGCTAATGCTGATGCGGATAAAATTGCAAGAGAAAGAGCTGAAAAATTGAACGAAGCGGACGGAATGATCTTCCAAACTGAAACTCAATTGAAAGAATTAGGTTCTAAATTATCTGATGAAAACAAAGTTGCTGTAGAATATGCATTAACTGAATTGAGAATGGCACACCAATCTCAAGACATTCCTGCAATTCAAACTGCTCTTGACAACATCAACGCTGCTTGGAAAAAAGCAACTGAAGCGATGTATGCTCAAGGTGAACAAGGTCAAGGTGAAGCACAACCACAAGGTGGCGAAGCTCAAGGAGACAATGTTGAAGACGTTGAATTCGAAGAAGTAAAATAATGATTTCCTGTAGAGACGCGATTTATCGCGTCTTTGCATTATATAAAGAAAACCGTTCGCTTTTGGTGAACGATTTTTTTATGAAATAAAGACGCACTGCAGTGCGTCTCTACGGTGCGTCTCTACAAACAACATAAAATAAAAACCCTGCAACATTACGTTGCAGGGTTTCTTGGTAAAACTCTGATATATCAGAATTAATTATTTCAAGCTTCCAACCATATCTTCCGGTTTAACCCAAGCATCAAAATCTTCTGAAGTTACATAATCCAAACGAACCGCTTCTTCTTTCAGAGTTGTCCCGTTTTTGTGTGCAGTTTGAGCAATTTCGGCTGATTTGTAGTATCCGATTTTAGTATTCAAAGCCGTAACCAACATCAAAGAATTGTCAACCAATTCTTTGATTCTTTTATAGTTTGGTTCAATACCTTGTGCGCAATGTTCGTCAAAAGACATACAAGCATCACCAAGTAATCTTGCTGATTGCAAGAAGTTTGCAGCCATCAATGGTTTGAAAACGTTCAATTCATAATGACCTTGCATTCCACCAACAGAAATAGCGACATCGTTCCCCATAACTTGTGCACAAACCATAGTTAATGCTTCACATTGTGTTGGATTTACTTTTCCTGGCATGATAGAAGAACCTGGTTCGTTTTCCGGAATAAGGATTTCTCCAATTCCTGAACGTGGTCCAGAGGCCAACATACGTACATCATTGGCGATTTTATTCAATGAAACGGCTAGCTGCTTTAATGCACCATGCGATTCTACGATAGCATCATGTGCTGCTAAAGCTTCAAATTTGTTTTCGGCAGTTACGAATGGATGTCCTGTAAATTCAGCGATATATTCAGCTACTTTTACGTCATATCCTTCTGGAGTGTTTAATCCGGTTCCAACCGCTGTTCCACCCAAAGCCACTTCTGATAAGTGAGCCAAAGTATTTTTAACCGCTTTTAAACCGTAGTTCAATTGCGCTACATAACCTGAAATTTCTTGTCCTAATGTAAGTGGCGTAGCATCCATTAAATGCGTACGACCTATTTTAACCACATTATTGAATTCAACCGCTTTGGCATGAAGTGTATCTCTTAGTTTTTCAACTCCTGGGATAGTAACTTCAACAACTGCTTTGTAAGCTGCAATATGCATTCCTGTTGGGAACGTATCGTTAGAAGATTGTGATTTATTCACATCATCATTAGCTTTGATGAATTGCTCGCCTTCGCCAATATTAAATCCTTTTAGAACTTGCGCACGATTTGCAACCACTTCGTTTACGTTCATGTTACTTTGCGTACCTGAACCGGTTTGCCAAATTACCAATGGAAATTCATCGTCTAGTTTTCCGGCTAGGATTTCATCACAAACGGCAGCAATGGCATCCCGTTTTTCGACTGGTAAAACGCCTAAATCGCAATTAGCGTAAGCAGCTGCTTTTTTTAAGAAAGCAAACCCTTCAATAATTTCTTTTGGCATGGAAGCCGATGGACCTATTTTGAAGTTGTTTCGGGAACGTTCTGTTTGTGCGCCCCAATATTTGTCTGCAGGAACCTGCACTTCACCCATCGTGTCTTTTTCTATTCTAAATTTCATTGTGTTGTTATTTATAAGTATTAAGTAGTTTAATAGATTTTTAGCCCCGATAGCAGTGAAAATCCTTTTATGCCGGTGTTCGGCATAAAAGATTGTAACGGATAGCGGGATCAGCTCCAAATTCTGAGCCCAAAAATACGGATAATTCCCTTTTTATAAAAATTGATAGGTAGTTTTTGTTAATTTTTATTGGTAAGAAAAGGAATTAAACTTACATTTGTGGCTACATTCAAAAATTCCGGAAAACATGTTTGAATTTTCACAGTACTTAGGCTTTTTACTTTTCTTAACCGTTCTTACAATAGGATTTTGGTTAATGTTTTTTCTTGTTGGTTTCGTATCCTATTGGGTAGGAGGAGCGACTTGGGAAGCATATAAAGAGAAAAGAGCAAAAAAGAAGCAAGAACAATCAGTTTAATCTAATTGTTTCATAAAATAAGGACCCGTGAAAACGAGTCCTTATTTTTTTATCCTTGAAATTCGCCTCCATCGCCATTTTCATTTTGATTTCGCTTAGGCTGTTTCTCTCTTTCGTTTTTCTGTTTATTGAAACGATACGTAAAGGATAAGTTAAACTGTCTTTCTCTCCATTGCATTTCAGAGTAAGAATTTAGTATCCCAGGAAGATTCGTTTCCATAATTCTTTTTCTGGAATTGAATACATCACTGATGTTGAAAGAAAGGGTTCCTTTGTCTTTCATTACATCTTTACTGAACGCTAAGTTGGCAGCAAAATTACCTAAACTTCTACCTTGTGCGTTGTTTTGTGGACCATTATAAGTTGCGTTGGTTTGCCAATCGATTTTGTATGGTAAAGTAACTTTTGATGTTATACGGGTAAACCATGAAGTTGTTGTATTATCAAAATTCTGAACAACTTCATTATCATTAAAATCAACATAAGTAAAATCACCTTGTGTTTCGTTTCTAAAGAAATTGAAGTTCCCATTTAATTTCCACCATTTATAAGGTGAATAATTCAAGGTAAACTCAAATCCAGTTCTGTATTCTGTAGCCAAGTTTATTGGTGAAGCAATGATAATTGGTGTTCCATTTACAAAATCGCCAGACTCTCTTCTTGCAAATTGGAATGCACCGTTAGTTTTGTTCACGTATAATGAAGTGTTGAATGTTAATTTATCCCAACGTTTGATATATCCTAAATCAATAGCATCAGTGAATGCCGGATCTAAATCAGGATTTCCCATAAAAATATTGATGTTACTGGATAAATTGCTGAATGGATTGATCATTCTCCCTCTAGGTCTTTGAATTCTTCGGCTGTAGCTTATGGAAGCACTGCTTTTATCTGAAATTTCATAAGTAAAAAAGGCACTTGGGAAAAAGTTGTTGTATTTTTTAGTATTAAAATCGTTAGTTGCTAATTGGTTGATTTCTATATTCGAATCTTCAAAACGCAATCCAAAAAGGGCTGAGAATTTATTTACTTTCACACCATATTGAGTGTAAATGGCATTCACTTTTTCTTTGTATTCTAATGTATTGGTGAAGTTGGGATTAATCACTCCATCATTTTCTACTTGGTAATCGGTAACTAATTTAGAGAAATCACCACGATAACCCGCCTCAAATTGGCTACCTTTTCCTAATGGTAAAACATAATCTGCTTGAAGTAAATTTCTATTTTGAGTTTGATTGTTTATCGTTTTATCAAATAAAACTGCGCTTGTATTTGTTGCAGTATCAGTAACTAAAGCGCTGTTTTTATCGTCGTTGGCAGAAAACGAACCGTCAATAGTTAATTTGTGACCGTCTTTTTTGAAGTTTTTGGTGAAATTTGTTGCAAACTCGACGTTTTCACTTTTACTGTCTTCTTCGTTAATACGGGTTCGAGTATAGTCGTAAACATAGTCAGCGTTATAATATTTTTGGAAAACATTATCCGTGTTATCGCCATTATTTTTTCTGTAATTAAACGTGTTAGTCCAAGAAGTAGATTTATCTAAATACAATTCTATACCAAAATTCCCATTATATCCTTTGCTGTATCTGTCGTTTTCTCTATTTTCATTTACATAATTTCGAATCGAATTATCTGAATTTAAATATTCAGTATTTGTCATCATATTTCCAGGGTTACTTCTGTAATTGTAACCTTGGTTGGTAAAAAGATTAAAATTCTTTGATTTATAATTTAAAGTACCGCTCATTCCATAATTTTCTGGATAACCCGTAGAAGCAATGAAAGTTCCATTTAAACCAAGATTCTTTCCTTTTTTCAAAATGATATTCAATAAACCACCACCGCCTTCAGCATCATATCTAGCCGAAGGATTGGTTATAACTTCTACTTTTTCGATTGCATCAGCAGGAATTAAGCGTAATGCTTCGGCTATATTTATGGCATTTGATGGTTTTCCGTCGATAAGCACTTTTACATTTTCGTTGCCACGAAGACTCACATTTCCTTCTACATCTACTGAAACGGAAGGGATATTATCAAGAACATCACTTACAGTTCCTCCTTTCACCATTAAATCACTGCCAACATTGTATATTTTTTTATCTAATTTTATTTCGACAGTAGTTTTCTCAGAGCGAATAACAACCTCATTCAATTGAGCCGCATCTTCATCTAAAGCAGTTGTACCTAAATTAATATTTCCCTGAATGCTTTTTTGCTTGATTTCAGATAATTTGAAAGAGATGAACTCTATTTTTATGTCATATACACCAGGAACCACATCGATATCGTATTCTCCTTTTGCATTTGTAATTCCTCCGGCAAGTGCTTTTGGATTTTTAGTATTTATGAAAGTTATCGTAGCGTATTCTAATGGTTGCTTGCTAATTTTTTCAATTACTTTTCCGCTTACTTTTACTTTTTGTACAGGGCTGGATTGCTGTGCAAAATTTATTAGGCTTGTAAAAAGGAATGCAAGCACTAAGAGGGTTTTTAATTTTTTGGGCATTTTTGTAGTTTTAGTTATGCTTTTTAGATTATAAAAATTAAGTTTGGTTTAATGAGGGAATCATAAAAAACTGTTAATTTAATTTTTATAATTTAATTAGATAAAATCTTTCACATGATCTAATTCTCTTCCTATTATTGCTTTGTTTCCTTTGATAACAATAGGTCTTTCAATTAGAATGGGATAAGTAACCATGGCTTGAATAATTTCGTCATTGGTCATTGGTTTATTTTTGAAATTTTCTATCCAAATTTTCTCTTTTTGACGCACTAATGCAAGAGGTTCAAAATTTAGTTTTTGAATAAGAGTTTTCAATTCATCAAATGTGGGAACGTTGTCAAGATAATTAATGACTTCAACCTCTTTTTCTGATTCTTTTATAAAAGCCAGGCAGTTTCTTGATTTTCCGCAACGCGGATTGTGGTATATTTGTATCATCTATAATTTTTTTGCGAAGTAAAGTAATTTGAAATAAAAATCTTATTTTGGTGTAATAAAAATAAGATTCGTTAAACTTATTTAAATCATAATTAAACAAAAAGTATATGTTCATAGAACAAGGGATAAAGTCTGAGAATAAGTTTTGGAAGTACATTGTAGGCTCAGTAATAATTATTTTTGCTTCTCTTTTAGGTCAGGTACCTTTACTAATAGCTTTGTTTTATGAAATATTTGTAAATGGAAAAAAATATCCCTCTTCTAATGAAGATGTTATGACATTTTTTGAGCCTAACATGACATTGTTTTTGATATTGATTTCATTCGTTTTTGCGATGCTAGGAATTTTCTTTGTTATCAAATATTTGCATAATCAAACGATGCTTTCGATAACGACATCCAGATTGAAAATGGATTGGAGCAGAGTATTTTTTTCGTTTTCTGTTTGGTCAATTTTTACAATTGTTTCAACAGTATTGTTTTATTTTTCAAATCCAGATGATTTTATAATCAATTTTAAACCCATTCCATTTGCAATTTTAGCTTTAATAGGAACATTATTAATACCCATTCAAACCAGTACTGAAGAATATATTTTTCGAGGTTATTTGATGCAGGGTTTTGCTAATCTCGCTAAGAATAAATGGTTTCCTTTAATTATGACTTCTATTATTTTTGGCGCTATGCACATTTCAAATCCAGAAGTTTCTAAAATTGGGAATGTTATTTTTGTGTACTACATAGGAACTGGATTATTATTAGGAATAATTACTTTGATGGATGAAGGAATGGAATTAGCGTTGGGCTTTCATGCTGCAAATAATTTAGTTAGTGCTTTATTAATTACTTCTGATTGGTCAGCGTTTCAGACACATTCTATTTTTAAAGATGTTTCTGAGCCATCAGCAGGTTTAGATGTTATATTGCCCGTTATTATTATTTACCCAATACTTTTATTTATCTTTAGTAAAAAATACAAATGGACAAACTGGAAAGAAAAATTAACAGGGAAAATTGAAGAACCAACGCCTTATAATCATTTAAAATCAATATAATCACCATGGATAAAATCACTTACAAAAACGTGAATAATCATTTTAAGCTAAATGGATTTCATCTGAATCGAAAAGATTTATGTAGAGTAGCTTACAGTTTTATAAAAGAAGGTGAGGAGCACGAAAAATCTGTTGGGGATTTTATACTCGATTGGTTTGATAAAAAAAGCTATATCGAATTAAACACATCAGGAACTACAGGCAGTCCGAAAATTATTCAAATGGATAAACAAGCCATGATAAATTCGGCTTTAGCTACAGGCGATTTTTTTGATTTACGTCCTGGAGATAAAGCATTACATTGTTTGCCAACTAAATATATTGCTGGAAAAATGATGTTTGTCAGAGGCTTTATTTTGGGTCTTGATATGGATTTTGTAGCACCAAGTTCGCATCCCATGTTGCATAATGATACTAAATATGATTTTGTTGCGATGGTACCTTTGCAAGCACAGAATTCGTTGAAGGAATTAAAAAACGTAAAAAAAATGATTGTTGGTGGTGCTAAAATGAGCAAATCACTTGAAAACAGTCTTTCTAAATTGAGTACTAAAGGATATGAAACGTATGGTATGACAGAAACCATCACCCATATTGCTGCCAAGAAAATAGGAGGAAAGGCATTCTCTGTTTTGCCTAACATAAAAATTTCGCATGACGATAGAAATTGCCTGGTGATTGATGCACCAAAAATTTCTGAAGAAAAAATAGTAACCAATGATTTGGTTGACTTGATAAATGAAAATGAATTTATTTTTTTAGGTCGTATTGATAATGTGATAAATAGCGGAGGAATTAAACTGATTCCAGAACAAATTGAAGAAAAACTATCAAATAAAATTCATTCAAGATTTTTTGTGACTGGAATTCAGGATGCTACTTTAGGCGAAAAATTAGCTTTAATTATCGAAGGTGAAAAACAACTTTTGGACGAAACTATTTTTGATGGTTTAGACAAATATGAAAAACCTAAAGAAGTATTTTATGTTTCAAAATTTATTGAAACACAAAATGGGAAAATAAAAAGAAAAGAAATTCTGGAGCGTATTTAGAATATTCTATTTATTTGGATACAAAAAAGCATCCCGTTTTCAAAAACAGGATGCTTTTTTAATTTTTATTATTGTTGCATTTTAAAATAGTAATCTGCCGAATGTTTCCCACTTCCATAAAATAAGAAAAAGACGCAGATTCCAAGTATAAGTATTGCTAACAATAAGTTTTGGGAATGCATTTCTCCCATAAAATTCACAATAATTGCTCCTATCAATATAGGTAATTGCGCTATTATTGCCCATCTGGTAAGTAAACCAAACGCAATCATTATTCCGCCAACCATATGTGCCGGTGCGATGTAATGTATCAGAAACATTCCGCCACCAATTTTGTCAATTGGAGATATTAAATCTTGTAAATATTGGATGTTTGTTATAAAAGAAATTCCTTTCATAAACAAAAAGACACCAAGTGCTATTCGTACCAAATCCAGTGATAAATAAGTATGTGCATTCGCCCACTTATTTAAATTTTTTACGTTGTTCATAATACTAAAGGTTTAAAAATTATACACTAAGATACTAATTTTTAGTGATATATAAAGTATTCTGTAAAAAAACAAAATATAGGGTTTTTTGCTTTTAAATAACCTTTAAAATGAGATATCAGGATAACTTTATTTATAAAAATAATAATTAAACTTCAGTCCAAGCGTATTTTCAGCATGGCCATGTGCTACGAAATTTGTTAAATTCAAAGATATATTCAGTTTGTATTTAGGAAAATATTTTCCTAAATATATTCCGGAACAAGAACCAAAACGTGTAGGACCATTGAATTCTGAGACAAAACCTAATCCAATTTTTGGGTCTTCGTCAGAAATTGCATAACCCACTCCGCTTTCAGCCCCTAAACACCAATTTGAATTTAAGTTAAATTGTATATTAGGTTTAATGCAAAATAGACTGAAATTTTTATATAAAGCTCTTTCTTTTACGGTACTTTCAGGAGGTACATCCGGATGATTTTTTTTGGTAAACCGATAATCATATTCAGCTCTAACTCCAAACTCTGTTGTCGATGTAATCTTCTCTGCAGCTCTTAGATTGACACCAATTCCAAGTCTATGTGACCGATACATCTGTATATGAACGGGTAATGACAGATTAATTCCCGATTCTAATACAAATGAATTGTCTTGTTCTTTTTGTGCAAATGCAAACTGAACAATCATAAGCAACATTATACTTATTATAGGATCTAAAATCTTTTTCATTTTTTCTTGGAATTAAAATTTAACTTTTAGTAAAAAATTTTATTTTAAAAAAAAAATGATGATAAATGATAAGTTGCAATTTGGGGTATTACATTTACCAAATAATAATCAAAGATACAAAGAACAATTTTTGAGAGTGCTATTAATCAGCTTTTTATGAAATGTTTAGTTGTTGTTGTTGATTAAATTAATTTTCTTTTCAATACACAAGAAGTTAGCCACTTCAATTCTTCTTTTTAAGTGAGGAATGTTTATTGCTTAAAGCGTTTTTCTAACAGCATAATAAATAAAATAATAGCTGTTAAATTTTTTATTAAGTTATTTTGTTTTAGAAATTTCTGAAATATTTGATTTTACATCATTAAGAATCCAATTCATTTCAGGATCATTTTCTTTTATTCGGTCTTCAAGTGTAGGAATTATTTCGATGTCAGGAAATATGCCACGACCTTCTGGTGCTGTTTTGAAGTGAGGAGCAATAAACATTAATCCAATGCGAATTTTTATATCAGTATTTGGCAATTTTACACGAGGCATAAATCCGGCAATAGTCCCATTATAGGCTCCGCCAGTTTCTTCACCCACAAAAAATGCTCTTTTTGAACCTTTTAAATTGGAAGAAATAATACTTGAAGCCGAAAAACTACCACCATTGATAAGAACATAAACTTTTCCTTTGAAAACATTTTTACTCACTTTGTGAGGTTTTGTTTGTGTTGCATAATAATTTTTCCCGTTTTTGTTTTTATGAACAGTCAATAATAAATAGCTATACATTAGCGGAGAAAAAATCGTTTTTAATGCTTTAACACCAAAAGAACCACCATGAAAATAGGCTCCTTTAAATAAGCTGGATTTTGAAACTACTTCAGATTTGTCCAAAAATACAAAAGTGGAGTCTGCTAAATAAGAGTACAAATCGGCAATTTCATTTAATCTTCCTCCTCCATTATTTCTCAAATCGAGAACAAGTGTTTTCGACTGATACGTTGCAATTTTACTAAAGCTTTCTTTGTAAAAAGTTTTAGAATCTCCAATTTTGAAACTTCTAATTTTCATTAGGGCAACACTACTGTCTTTTTCTAAAAAGTGAAGGTTTCGATTATAATTTTTTTCAACGGAATAATAGCCATGAACTCTTTTCTTTTTTCTATTTGCTTTCGATTTTGTGTTATCAATAACAGCTAGTTTTTTTCGATTTTTTTTGAGATGTTTCCCAATAGTATCTTCTGCTTTTCTTCTGATTGTAATCGTTTTTATACTATCATTAAATTTGAAATTAAATTTTATACTATCCTTAATTCCATTTTCATTAGTGAAAAATGTAGAAAAACGTTTGCCTGAAAAATGGGTTTTGAAAGTAGTATTATAACCGTCAGAGCTATAAAATTTGTTGTACTGCTTAATTAAATTGATTGGTTTTGTTCCATTTACAGCAACAACTTCGGTTCCTGTTTTGATGGTTTTGTCATAAGACTTGTTTTTTACGACATACAATTTTCCATCGAAAAGTTCAAAATCAAATTGTGAAAAAGGGCCTGTTCCTCTTTTAAGAAGTGCTTTGGTTTCCTTTTTTGTCATTAATTTGGTAGGAGGATAAACGGTTATATGCCCTTGACGAACAGCAGCAACCGCAGGACTTATTTTTTTATAAAACTCAAAACGAGTCATTGGTTTTGTAATAGTCGATTTTAGACTATCGAATTTGTAATCTAAATCTTTCTTATTGATGTACCAATATAAATTAGGATGTAAATCACGCAATTTTCTATAGGTAAAATCAACATCCGATTTTAATTTCTCTTCAGCCATCAAATCATTCAAATGCTTGTTGTGTCTTTTTATGGAAGTACATTGAACAAAGAACAATAATGTAAAGCCGAATAGAACTATTTTTCTCATATTTTAACTACGTAAGTTTTTCATGAACACTAATGACTGTGATCTAAATTTAGAAATTTGCTGTCTGGAATCTAGACCTGAATAACACCTAAATTAAATTTCTTTTCAATAGGGGAATGGTTTGCCGCTTCAATACCCATGGAAATCCAAGTTCTGGTTTCTAAAGGATCAATTATGGCATCAGTCCATAATCTGGAGGCCGCATAATAGGGTGAAACTTGTTCGTCATATCGAGCTTTTATTTTGTCAAAAAGCTCCTTTTCTTTAGTTTCATCTACCACTTCTCCTTTTGCTTTAAGCGAAGAAGCTTCAATTTGTGCCAATACTTTAGCTGCTTGCGTTCCGCCCATCACGGCTAATTCTGCACTCGGCCAGGCAAAAATTAACCTTGGGTCATACGCTTTGCCACACATGGCATAATTTCCGGCACCATACGAATTCCCTACAATTACCGTGAATTTTGGAACAACTGAATTACTGACTGCGTTCACCATTTTGGCGCCATCTTTTATAATTCCGCCATGTTCTGATTTAGATCCGACCATAAAACCGGTAACATCTTGAACGAATACCAAAGGAATTTTTTTCTGGTTACAATTAGCGATAAAACGGGTGGCTTTATCCGCACTATCCGAATAAATTACGCCACCAAACTGCATTTCGCCGTTCTTTGTTTTTACCACTTTTCGTTGGTTGGCAACAATTCCCACAGCCCAACCGTCAATTCTGGCATAACCAGTGATAATGGTTTGGCCGTATCCTTCTT
This sequence comes from Flavobacterium gawalongense, assembly GCF_007097265.1. Taxonomy (GTDB): domain Bacteria; phylum Bacteroidota; class Bacteroidia; order Flavobacteriales; family Flavobacteriaceae; genus Flavobacterium; species Flavobacterium gawalongense. Next base: position 91,690 of record NZ_VJZP01000007.1, read on the forward strand.
TATACGCTTCAAACTCGGAGTTATCAACTAAGCGATTGATGATTTCCATCATGTCATATTGTTCATTACGAGCTTTTGGCAAAATGCCATAGATTTCATTTTCGTCTAAAGCTGGTTTTTCGGCTTTAATTCGACTGTAACCCGCTTTATCAAAATCACCTATTTTGTCCACTATGTTTTTTATTTTGTCTAATGCGTCTTTGTCGTCTTTGGCTTTGTAATCCGTCACACCCGAAATTTCACAATGTGTTGTTGCTCCGCCCAATGTTTCGTTATCGATGCTTTCGCCAATGGCAGCTTTGACTAAATAACTTCCCGCGAGGAAAATACTTCCCGTTTTTTCGACAATTAAAGCTTCATCGCTCATAATTGGCAAATAGGCACCGCCAGCAACACAACTTCCCATAACGGCAGCGATTTGGGTAATTCCCATGCTGCTCATTTGAGCATTATTTCTAAAAATCCGACCAAAATGTTCTTTGTCCGGGAAAATTTCATCTTGCAAAGGCAAATAAACGCCTGCACTATCTACTAAATAAATGATTGGCAACCGATTTTCCATCGCAATTTCCTGTGCGCGTAAATTTTTCTTAGCAGTAATAGGAAACCAGGCGCCTGCTTTCACGGTAGCATCATTGGCGACAATAATACATTGCTTTCCCTGGATATAACCTATTTTAACCACAACGCCACCCGAAGGGCAACCGCCGTGTTCCGCATACATTCCTTCACCAACAAAGGCTCCAATTTCTATGCTTTTAGCTTTGGCGTCAAGCAAATAATCGATACGCTCTCTAGCGGTCATTTTGCCTTCACCATGTAATTTTTGGATGCGTTTTTCACCGCCACCCAATTTAACCAAGCTTAATTTTTGTCGCAATGCCGAAAGTAAAAGTTTATTGTGGTCTTCGTTTTTGTTGAAGTTCAAATCCATGATGAAAGAATATTAAAAAATAGTTTGCGCTAAAATACAAAATCCAACGAAATAAAATTTTATTATTTTAATTGGTTTAGAAAGAAAATCGGACCTATGTTTGGTATTAAAACAAAAAAACAGAAGCTAACTCCTGTTTTTTTATGAATTTAATAAAAAAAGTAATTATTTGTTTTTGGATTCATTTACGAGTCTTTTCAAAATGGCCCATTGTTTTAATGCATCACGAGCTTCAACAGCCGGATAGCCCAACATGGTTTTTCCTGCAGGAATATCTCCCGTAACACCAGAGCCAGCACCTACAATAGCACCATCGCCAATAGTTGTGTGGTCTTTTATAGAAGCACTTCCACCAATAATGACACCATTTCCTAAAGTTACTGAACCAGCCAGTCCGCTATTTCCAGCCATGATACAAAAACGGCCTAATTTACTGTTATGCCCAATTTGGACTAAATTATCAATTTTGCAACCGTCACCTAAAACAGTAGAACTGAATTTTCCTCGGTCAATGCAGGTATTGGCACCAATTTCAACATTATTACCTATAATTACATTTCCAATTTGTGGGATTTTCACCAAACCTCTTTCGGGATCAGGGCGAAAACCAAAACCATCTGCTCCAATTGTAGCATTGGGATGTATAATGCAATCATTGCCTATGTGACAACGCTCTCTGATTACTGTTCCAGACCAAATCACGGTATTTTTTCCTATCGTACATTCATCCAGAATAGTAACATTTGGATATATTGTTGTATTATCTCCAAGCACAACTTTAGGTCCTATATAACAGCCTGCACCAATTCTAACACCATTACAAATAATTACGGTTGGATCTATAACTGCAGTTGGATGAATATCAATATTAAATATTGGGGTTGGAGGTGCAAAAAGAGCTAATACTTGTGACATGGCTAAATCAGCATTTTTTACTTTAATGAAAGCTCTGTTTTCTCCCGGTTCTATTGAAATATCTTCATTTACAACCGCTACACAGGCTTTGGAAGTTGCCCATAATTTTTCGTATTTTTTGTTTCCAATAAACGAAATTTCAGAATCATTGGCTACTTCCAGTTGTTCAGGAGCAGTAATATTTTGGGTAGTACTCCCGACAATAACTCCTTTTAAAATTACATTTATTTCTTGGATTGAATAGGATTTCATTAAGCGTAGATTGGATTTGGTTTTGTTATAGTTGTCAAATAAAACAAATTGGGGTTATAATTCCTAATATTTTAGGATGAAGGAATAAAAAGATTAACAAAAAAAGAATTTAGAATGAGTTTGGTTCTTTCAAATCAATTAATTTTTGGATAGATTTCCAATTTCAGCTTGTTGTTTTTATGTTTGTATTGATTTAGAATTTAAAAAGCCCCTCAAGCATTTCGATAAACGAATGTAAAGGGGCTATTTATTATTTGGGCTTAAGTGCTCACTGATTACTGAACACTGCAAACTATTCCTCTTCCTTCTGTCCCATCATCATTAAGTATGCTTTCAAGAATTCATCAATCTCACCATTCATAACACCATCTACATTACTCGTTTCATAACCGGTGCGAACATCTTTGACTAATTTATAAGGCTGCATCACATAATTCCTGATTTGTGAACCCCATTCTATTTTCATTTTCCCAGCTTCGATATCAGCGCGCTGTGCCTGTTTCTTTTTTAACTCAATTTCATATAATTGAGATCGTAACATTTGCATAGCACGTTGTCTGTTATCTTGTTGCGACCTCGTTTCTGAACATTGTATTTGAATTCCGGTTGGTTTGTGAAACAATTGTACTTTAGTTTCTACTTTATTTACATTTTGTCCTCCCGCACCGCTGGATCGCGAAGTTGTAATTTCAATATCAGCAGGATTAATATCAATTTCGATACTATCATCTACAAGCGGATAAACATAAACGGAAGCAAACGAAGTGTGACGCTTGGCATTACTGTCAAAAGGGGATATCCGAACCAATCTGTGTACGCCGTTTTCTCCTTTTAAATAGCCAAAAGAATAATCGCCTTCAAATTCGAGTGTTACGGTTTTAATACCCGCTGATTCTCCTTTTTGGAAATTCAGTTCTTTTATTTTATAACCGTATTTTTCACCCCACATCATGTACATACGCATCAGCATTTCGGCCCAATCGCAACTTTCAGTTCCACCGGCACCAGCGGTTATTTGTACGACAGCACTCAAAGTATCGCCTTCATCCGAAAGCATATTTTTGAATTCGATAGCTTCAATATGATTTACTGTAGTCGAATATTGCTCGTCTAATTCTTCAGCTGTAAGTTCTCCTTCTTTATAAAAATCATAGGCCAGTTGCAACTCGTCAGTCATTTCGACTGCTTTGTTATAATCTTCAATCCACTTTTTTTTATTTCTAAGATTTTTTACAATGACTTCAGCTTCTTTTGCATTGTTCCAAAAGTCGGGTGCAAAAGTTTTCTCTTCTTCGTTTGAAATTTCAATTAGTTTGGCATCAACGTCAAAGATACCTCCTCAACGCACCAAGGCGCTCTACAATACCCTTTATTTGTTCGGTAGTTGTCATAAATTATATTAATTTAAATAGGTCTGTTTTCAAATATTTATAAAAAATGCCGTTATATCATTCATTTAGTTTAGTTTTAACTGAACTAGTTTGAATTAACAAACGGTATTATGTAATTTTGTGGCACAAAAATAGAAAAATTTTACGAAGGGACAATTCGCGAATTGTCCGTACTGAAAATAAAAATATATATGGAAATAAATTTAGTTAGCGATACGATAACCAAACCTTCTCGCGAAATGTTAGTGCATATGTTGAATGCCAAAGTAGGAGATGACGTATACAAACAAGACCCAACTGTTATTGAACTTGAAGCTAAAGTTGCCGAAATGTTCGGGATGGAAGCAGGGCTTTTTTTTCCATCAGGAACTATGGCAAACCAAACGGCGATAAAATTACATACACAACCAGGCGAACAATTAATTGCCGATAAATATGCGCATGTGTATCATTATGAAGGCGGAGGCGTTTCTTTTAACAGCGGCGTTTCTTGTTGCTTATTAAATGGAAATCGCGGAATGATAACTGCTGAACAAGTGGCTGGAGCAATTAATGATCCTGAGTTTTATCACAGTCCTTTAACGAGTTTGGTTTGTGTAGAAAATACTACTAACAAAGGTGGTGGAGCTTGTTATGAATTGGAAGATTTACAAAAAATAAAACAGGTTTGCGATGCCAATAATTTGAAATTTCACTTGGACGGAGCCCGAATCTGGAATGCATTGGTAGCCAAAAAGCAAGATCCAAAAGCGTTTGGGAAACTATTCGATACTATTTCTGTTTGTTTGTCTAAAGGATTGGGAGCGCCAATTGGTTCGGTTTTATTAGCTGATAAAGCTACTATTCACAGAGCGTTGCGAATCCGAAAAATATTAGGTGGCGGAATGCGTCAGGTAGGATATTTGGCGGCAGCCGGAATTTACGCTTTAGATAATAATATGGAACGTCTTGCTGAAGACCATCGAAGAGCTAAAGAAATTGGCGAAGTATTAAAAAAGGCAAGTTGGGTCGCTTCGGTAGAACCGGTCGAGACTAATATTTTGATTTTTTCATTAGTTCCAAATTGTATTGAAAAGAATTTAATTGAACTATTAAAACAAAAAAATATTTCAATCAGTTCTATTGGACATGGAAAATTGAGGATAGTAACGCACCTTGATTATAGAGAAGTGATGCATACTTATGTTCTAGAAACACTACAAAAATTAGTGTAACACTGTTTGGAAAATTTGTTTAAAGTTTAAGGTTTAACGTTTTTAGCGCGATCAAAAAACGTTAAACCTTAAACTTTAAACTTTTTTATTTAAAAAGATTGTCCATTCCTGGAATCATTGGCATATCCATTTTTGCAACAGCAATGTTATTAAATATGATTTTATTATTAATTTAATTAGATATTTTCTCTATAATAACCATATTAGAATCTTCATTTATATCTACAAATTCTGTTGAATTTGATGAAATATTGTATTTCAAAATACCAGATTTATTATTCAGATTAGAGATGATAACGTATTGATTTTTAGAGTTGTCGATAAATCCTTTGCCGAAAACGCTATTTAATCCATACACTTCGTTAGGTAAAATGTCGGTGTAAGTGTTATTTAACAGGTCGAATTTGAAAAGACTAACTCCATTTATATTTCCTACCAAACCTTTCATGCCATACAAAATGTTGTTTGTAGATATTGCAGATCTTGTAAAAGAAATAGGGGTGTTAGAGCTATTAAAAAACAGCGGTTTAGACGTATTATTTTCTAAATTTATTTCAATTGTATTGTCATTATAACAAGAGCTGTAAAATTTGTTTCCATTTATAAAAGTCGAAAATGAACTTTTTTGGTTAAAAGAAATTCCCGTATAAATGACTTCAAAGGTAGTTGGATTAATTGTTACAAAATAACATATTGATTTTGAATCATCTTTATTCGATTTTAATATTCCAAATAATAAGTTATTCGAATCATTCCATTGTAACGATATTAATGCAGGGTCTAAACCCGTTAGAGCACTTGGATAAACTAAATTGTTTGAAGTAGTTAAATTGGTGTTTTTGTCGAAAACAAACAATTTGTCAGTTGATAAATATTCAATCAAAAATATTTTATTTGAATTTGAAGTAACAGTATTCAAATCTAAAAATGCAGATGTATTAAAACCATTAAATGCTGAATAAGTAGAAATTGCACCAGTTTTGTTTCCGATTTTATTGATTTTCCCAGTTGAGTTTACAACTAAGTAACTAAAGTCATCTTTAACTTGTTTAACTTCACTTTCGGATGATGATTCTCCACTACAAGAAATGAAAAATATGGCGCAATTAAGCGCTAATAATTTGAATAATAATTTCATATATTTAGTTGCGAGAATTTTTATTTAAAAAGATTGTCCATTCCTGGAATCATTGGCATATCCATTTTTGCAACAGCATCAAGTTCAGCTTCATTTGTTTTAGTCGCTTTTTCAATAGCTTTATTTAGGACTAAAATCATATAATCTTCTAATTGTTCTTTGTCTTCCAATAAAGAATCGTCAATTGTGATTGATTTTATTTTTCTATTGGCAGTCAAAGTAACTTTCAATAAACCATCAGTGCTTTGCTCATCAATAAGAACAGTGTCTAAACGTTTTTTAGTGTCTTCTATTTTTTGTTGGGTTTCTTTTAGTTTTCCCATCATTCCCATTAAATCCATTTTGATAAATTTTAATTATTGAATTACGAAATTACTACATTCGGTGTAATAAGCATGTTAAATTAGATAGAAAATTGAATCGTTTTAAAATGTCTTTGTGTTATTTTTGTAGCTTCACTTAAATATAAAGAGCAAACGATGCCAGAAAATATACAACCACCAGTTGTCAAAATAATTCCTGAAAAATTAGAAAAATTTGGTAATGAAAGAATCGATAATTACTTCTGGTTGAATGACAGAGAAAACCCGGAAGTTATTGATTACCTGAATAAAGAGAATGAGTATTATCATAAAATGACTGCTCATACCAAAGATTTCCAAAAAGAATTATTTGAAGAAATGAAAGGCAGAATCAAGGAAGATGATGAATCGGTTCCTTATTTATACAACGGATATTACTACATCACCCGTTTTGAAACTGGAAAGGATTATCCTATTTATTCCCGAAAAAAGGAAAGCCTTTCGGCAAAAGAAGAAATCATGTTCGATTGTAATGAATTGGCCAAAGGACAATCTTATTTTCAATTAGGTGGTTTGAGTATTAGTCCGGATAATAAATTAGCTGTTTATAGTACGGATACTATTGGAAGAAGAATTTATACTGTTCAGGTTAAAAGCTTAGAGACTAATGAAATTCTGGAAGATAAAATAGAAAAGGTTACGGGAACTGCTGTTTGGGCAAATGATAATCATACCATTTTTTATTCTTCGCAGGACGAAGTTACCTTGCGATCCGATAAAATTTTCAAACATAAATTAGGTTCAAAACAAGCGGATGATGTTTTAGTTTATTTTGAAAAAGATGATACTTATAATGTCGAAATTGCAAAATCTAAATCCAGAAAATATCTTGCAATTGAGTCTGGAAGTACACTGACAACAGAATATAGAATTCTAAATGCCGACACTCCAGATGGGAAATTTGAAATTTTTCAAAAAAGAATCAGAGGAGTAGAATATAGTATCAATCACTACAAGGATAGCTTTTATATTTTAACCAATAAGGATAAAGCCGAAAATTTCAAATTGATGAAAACGCTCGAAACCGCAACATCAAAAGAAAATTGGACAGAAGTTATACCGCATAGAGAAGATGTTTTGTTAGAAGACATCGAAATTTTTGCTAATTATTTAGTGGTCGAAGAACGTTCGAATGGTTTGAATAAAATCCGAATCATGCCTTGGAGTGGGGAAGGGGAATACTATTTGCCTTTTGAAAGCGAAACCTATACCGCTTATACCACGACCAATGTAGATTTTGAAACAGAAATTTTGCGTTACGGCTACCAATCCATGACAACTCCCTCTTCGGTTATTGATTTCAATATGACAACCAAAGCAAAGGAAATCAAAAAGGAGCAACAGGTTCTTGGTGGCAAATTTGATAAAAATAATTATAAAGAAGAACGCGTTTGGGCAACTGCCAAAGATGGAGCCAAAATTCCTATTTCTATGGTGTATAGAAAAGAGTTGAAAAAAGACGGGAATAATCCATTGTTGCAATATGCTTATGGTTCTTATGGACATTCTATGGATGTTACTTTTTCATCGACCCGATTAACATTATTAGATAGAGGATTTATATTTGCGATAGCGCATATTCGTGGTGGCGAGGATTTAGGAAGACAATGGTATGAAGACGGAAAATTATTAAAAAAGAAAAATACGTTCACTGATTTTATCGATTGTTCTAAATTTCTGATTGATCAAAAATACACATCACCAAAACATTTATATGCAGAAGGGGGCTCTGCCGGAGGTTTATTAATGGGAGTTGTGGTGAATTTAGCACCTGAATTGTATCATGGAATAATAGCACAAGTTCCTTTTGTGGATGTAATTACTACGATGCTTGATGATAGTATACCTCTTACAACTGGAGAATATGATGAATGGGGGAATCCAAATAAAAAGAAATATTACCAATACATGTTGTCGTATTCTCCTTACGACAATGTAAAAAAACAAAATTATCCCAATATGTATGTGTCTACGGGTCTTCATGATTCACAGGTACAATATTGGGAACCAGCGAAGTGGGTCGCAAAATTGCGAACAATGAAAATGGATGCGAATGTCTTATATCTTGATACTAACATGGATGCAGGTCACGGAGGAGCATCTGGGAGGTTTGAAGCTATAAAGGAATTAGCAAAAGAATTTAGTTTTTTATTAGATTTAGAGAAAATTAAAAAGTAATTAGATTTTTTTTGTTAAATTTGCAACGTTCGTGGTTAAATTAAAAATTGCCTGCGACTAACTATTTTTTTATGAAAGAAGAAATAAACGCTTATAATAATGTTTTAGAATTAATAGGTAACACCCCACTTATTAAGCTAAATAAAGTCACCGAAGAGTTAGAAGGTAATTTCTACGCAAAGGTAGAAGCTTTTAATCCAGGACATTCTTCTAAAGATAGAATAGCATTATACATAATCGAAGAAGCTGAAAAAAAAGGATTTTTATCTCCTGGTGATACCATTATTGAAACTACATCCGGGAATACCGGTTTTAGTTTGGCGATGGTAAGTATCATAAAAGGCTATAATTGTATCCTTGCTGTTAGTTCTAAGTCATCCAAAGATAAAATAGATATGTTACGTAGTTTGGGAGCAAAAGTTTATGTTTGTCCCGCACATGTCTCCGCTGATGATGAGCGTTCGTATTATAATGTAGCCAAACGTTTGCACGAAGAAACGAAAGGTTCTGTTTATATCAATCAATATTTCAATCAATTGAATATTGATGCACATTATAAATCTACAGGGCCAGAAATTTGGAAACAAACAAATGGTAAAATCACACACCTTATCGCTTGTAGCGGTACAGGAGGAACTATTTCAGGAACTGCAAAATACTTGAAAGAACAAAATCCTAATATTAGGATTCTCGGAGTAGATGCTTTTGGTTCCGTATTAAAAAAATACCATGAGACCAGGGAATTCGATAACGATGAAATTTATCCTTACAGAATTGAAGGTTTAGGTAAAAACTTAATCCCGTCTGCAACTGATTTTGATCTTATCGATAAGTTCATGAAAGTTACTGATGAAGAAAGTGCGCATTCTGCCAGAGAAATTGTAAAAAAAGAAGGCTTATTTGTTGGTTATACTTCCGGGGCTGTAATGCAAGCGATTAAACAATATGCTGAAGAAGGTGAATTTGATAAAAACAGTAATGTAATTGCCATTTTTCCGGATCACGGCTCAAGATATATGAGTAAGGTATTTAGTGATGACTGGATGAATGAGCAAGGTTTCTTTGACAGCATCAACGAAGAAGAAGCTCAGAAAATAGAATTTATAAAATAAGAAGTATTAATTAGTATAAAGTATTAAGATAAAAAACTCCGTCAGTCTAAAAGTTGATGGAGTTTTTCTTTTTAACAGAGTCATTCTGTTTTTTTTTGTCATTCCGACGAAGGAGGAATCTCATCAGGATAGTTCGCTTTGTGTGAGATTCCTCCTTCGTCGGAATGACAAAATACGGGACAAACTCAAAAAAAACTCCAGATTTATCCGGAGTTTTTCTAGTGTTTTTCTGAATACTATTCACTGAATACTGTAAACTATTCCTCCATTGTATGATAAACGTTCATTACGTCATCATCTTCTTCAATTTTTTCGATTAGTTTCTCAACATCAGCAGCTTGTGCTTCAGTCAGTTTTTTAGTTATTTGAGGAATTCTTTCAAATCCGGAAGAAAGGATTTCCAATCCTCTATTTTCTAATTCTTTTTGAATCGTTCCAAAACTTCCAAAAGGCGCATAAATTAAAATACCGTCTTCGTCTTCAAAAACTTCTTCTGCGCCGAAATCGATTAATTCTAATTCTAATTCTTCAGGATCAATTCCGTTTGCCGGAATTCTAAAGTTGCACGTATGGTCAAACATAAATTCAACTGAACCTTGCGTTCCCATTGTACCGTTACATTTGTTAAAATAACTTCTGACATTAGCAACAGTTCTGTTATTATTATCAGTTGCTGTTTCAACTAGAATTGCAATTCCATGGGGTGCATATCCTTCAAATAAAACCTCTTTATAGTTAGCTGTATCTTTATCCGTTGCTTTTTTGATAGCACGTTCTACATTTTCTTTCGGCATATTGACTGCCTTGGAATTCTGAATAACGGCTCTTAATCTGGAGTTGGCATCAGGATTTGGTCCGCCTTCCTTTACAGCCATTACAATATCTTTACCAATTCTGGTAAATGCTTTGGCCATTGCCGACCAACGTTTCATTTTTCTACCTTTTCTGAACTCAAACGCTCTTCCCATTTCTATTTATTGTTTTGAACTGCAAAAATACAGTTATTCCTTATTTTACCAAAATCAAATTAAATTCTTTTATCGAATTAAAAATAAATTGATACTGTTATTTTATTTTAAAGCATTAAAATCTTCAATTATTGTAATGGCCTCATTCAAATAATGATTCGTTTTTAAAGCATCCAATTGGAATTGATTGTTAACTTTTTCTGAGGGATGAATAGCGAGAAGGAATCGATTTAAATCAGAATTGTAAACATTCAAATCAATACTTCCGGAATCAAAAGAATTAATCTCTTCCCATAAATCACTGACTTTATTTTGTTCCTCAAAAACTGTATCAATTGTCAATGGTATTGCTTTCTTTGGTTGGTTTACCAAATCGTCGATTCTTTTATTAATTGTTTTAATATCATTAAAATAGTCGTCGTTAACAATTCGTAGCCTGCTATTTTCTAATACTTTTTGAATCAAATTATTTTTTGCATAAGGCCTAAATCTAATGAAAGTATTGATGCTGTCATTTTTGAAAGCCGTAGGGAAGTTATTCTCTTTTGGAAATATTGTCTCGTAGATTTCCGGCAGAACTACATTTGGAAAAACGCCCAAACTTTGATGACTTTTTCCAGTTATTCTGTAAAATTTATTGACAGTTACTTTTACAAAATTCTTATTATCATTTTCTTCTAATGGAACTATGGTTTGCATAGTTGCCTTACCTAAAGTGATGCTGCCAATTAATAACGCCCGATGGTAATCTTGAAGAACCGATGCGAAAAACTCACTCGCTGATGCCGAATTACCATTTATTAGAAGTACAATTGGATCTTTGTAAAGCATTCCTTTATACGGATCATCAATTGTAGTTTGTACTTTTTTATTATCAATTACTACGGATATTGGACCGTCGTCAATAAACATTCCGGCTAATTTTATCGCTTCTTCCATGGAACCGCCACCATTATCAACTAAATCAATAACTAATCCTTTGATATTATCTTTTTGTAATTTGATTATTTCTTTGGCAACATCCTGAGCACAGCCTTTACCATTATTACCTTCAAAATCGGCATAAAAACTAGGGATTTTTATATATCCTATTTTGATGTCTTTCTCTACAATAAAACTGTAAACGGTATTTTCTTCGTCTTTTATGACTTGCTTTTCTACAAGTACTTCAAAGTTTTTTCCGGAATTGCGTTTCAGCGTTAGTACAATGTTTTTATTAGCTTCCGAGAGAATCATATTCGAAATTGCCTCCAGTGAAGCACATGAAACCAGTAAAGTTTCTTTTAGGTTTGAAATCGAAATAATTTGATCTCCTTTTTTTATTTTTCCAGTAAGAAATGCGGGTCCATTAGGGTCTAATTCATCTACAATAATTTCGCTTTTTTTATTTAAACTTACATTTAGGCCTAATGATAAATGTTCTTTGGATAATGAGGCTACAAAACTTAACTTGGAATCATCGCTAAAATAAGAAGTGTGTGGGTCAAAGTAACTACAAAAATGATTGTAAAGACTTTCTTGTAAGCCAGATTCATTTTGCAAAATGCTATTTATTCTGCAAAGTTCATTTTGAATAATTGTATTTTTAGAATGCATTGCCAATGCATTAAAATTGGCTTTAATAGAATCCAGATTTTTGCTTGTTTGGGCTATATCATCCAGAATTTCATATTTAATTTTTTTTCTCCAAACTTTCTCAACTTGGTTGTCTAATAAATAGATTGGGAATGCTTTTTTATAAAACCGAATCGTGTCTTTCAATTCATAGTCAACAGTTCCTTTATCAATCTTTTCCAAAAGGTCCATATTTCTTAAAAGATCTTTTTTGTACACTGAAGCAATATCGGTTAGAAAAGCACAATCTTTATCTTTAATCAGGTTGTCAATATTCAGGCGGTATTTTTGAGATAAAATATCGAATTCTGATTTTAGAAAAATATTTCTCAAAGGATCGAGTTCATCGATGAAGCTGTCAAAAACAAAAACCGATAAACTGTCGTCTACCGGTTTTGGATTAATATGTTCGCGCTGAATTAACGCATTTATTTTAGAAAGTATTTCACAAGTTTTGATATCATTTTGACCAAATAGTGAAAATGTAGTCAAGAATAATGCGAGTGAAATTGTTTTCATTTATTTTTATTTCTTGTAAAAAGGTAATTTTACCACTTTGGCGGGAACGTTATTTTTACGGATTCTAATAAATATGTCATTGCCTAAAGCGCTGTTTTCGGTTGTAACATAACCTAAACCGATTCCTTTATTCATTGATGGCGACATAGTTCCCGAAGTTACGATTCCTATTGGATTTCCTGAAGCATCAACGATTTCATAATCATGTCTTGGTACCGCACGTTCTTGCATTTCAAAAGCCACTAATTTTTTAGAAACTCCAGCTTCTTTTTGTTTTTTCAGATTTTCTGAATTAGTAAAGTCTTTTGTGAATTTAGTAATCCAACCCAAACCAGCTTCAAGTGGAGAAGTGGTATCGTTGATGTCATTTCCGTATAAACAAAAACCCATTTCCAATCGTAAAGTATCGCGAGCAGCAAGACCAATTGGTTTAATTCCAAAAGGAGCACCAGCTTCAAAAACTTTATTCCAAATTTGTTCTACTTCTGAATTTTTACAATAAATTTCAAATCCTCCAGAACCAGTGTAACCTGTTGCCGAAATAATTACGTTGTCAATTCCTGCAAAATCACCAACTTCAAAATGGTAGTAAGGAATTGCCGATAAATCTATTGAAGACAATGATTGCATGGCTTCAACAGCTTTTGGGCCTTGAATTGCCAATAACGAATAATCATCAGATAAATTTCTCATTTCTACACCCAAATCGTTATGTGCAGCAATCCAATCCCAATCTTTATCAATATTCGAAGCATTTACGACTAATAAATACTGCTCCTCTTTCATTTTGTAAACGATCAAATCATCTACAATTCCGCCGTCATTGTTAGGCAAACAAGAATATTGTGCTCTTCCAATAGTCAAAGTAGACGCATCATTAGAAGTTACTTTTTGTATTAAAGCCAACACATTTGGTCCGGTAAGCAAGAATTCACCCATATGAGAAACATCAAAAACACCTACGGCATTTCGAACCGTTTCATGTTCAGCATTCACACCTTCATATAAAATAGGCATATTGTATCCGGCAAACGGAAGCATTTTTGCTCCCAAACTCTCGTGTATGTGCGTAAGCGCAGTATTTTTCATTGTTATTTTGTATAGAATTTCAAGTGGCTAATTTATTGATTTTATTTCGGGTGACAAAGACGTAAAGAAGCAAAGTTTAAAGTTTCAAACGTTTTCGAAATAACAGGCTGAACAATTTCAAAAAAATAATTTTCAGTATTTAATCCAATGAAGTTATGAAGCTATTTCCTGCTATTCATTACAATCTTTTCCTTTTTAATGTTTAATTTTACAATCAATTTATTTGAAGTCTCTAACTTGCGAGAGCAAAAAAACAAGTATCATGAAAAAAAGTAGATTAGTTATTATAGCACTGTTTTTTGTTGCCATTTTCTATGGTCAAAATCAAACTGTTATTGACAAATGGAAAACCATCGATGATGAAACTGGAAAAGCCAAATCAATAGTGGAAATCTATGAGGAATCTGGGAAAATTTATGGTAAAGTAATTGAGATTCTGGAAGAAGAACATAAAAAAAAAGTTTGTAGCAATTGTTCAGGTGAGGATAGAAACAAACCTATTCTTGGAATGATAGTCATAAAAGGATTAACAAAAGATGGGAACGTATATACTAAAGGCAAAATTTTAGATCCTAAAAACGGGAAACTTTATAAATGTTATATTACATTAGAATCAAAAGACAAACTTAAAGTTCGTGGTTTTATTGGAATTTCATTGTTTGGGCGAACACAATATTGGTACAGAGTAAAAAGTTGATTTTAAATGGAATGAATCTAATGCCTGTCCAATAATAACAAATAGCTAAAAATCTAAAAATGCATTTCGTCGAAGTAATTTTACCTCTTTCTCTTGCCAAAACCTTTACCTATAGCGTTTCTGAAGCCGAATTTCATTATATCAAGAAAGGAATGCGTGTGGCGGTACCTTTTGGTAAAAGTAAAATTTACACGGCGCTAGTTATTGAAATTCATCAAAATAAACCCAGCTTATACGAAGCTAAAGAAATTCATCAAATTCTGGATGAAAAACCCATTGTTACTGAAATCCAAATTACACATTGGCAATGGATTGCTTCTTATTATATGTGTGCTATTGGTGATGTATATCGTGGCGCTATGCCAAGCGCACTTTTGCTGGAAAGCGAAACCGTAATTTCTCAAAAACAAGATTTGTTTGTGGATCAAAGTCTCCTTTCGGATGATGAATTTTTGGTTTACGAAGCTTTACAGCAGCAAAGTTCCTTGAAAGTGCAGGATATTATATCAATTTTAAACAAAAAAAATATTTTTCCTGTAATTCAAAAGTTGATTGATAAAAATATAGTAGTGCTTCAGGAAGAAATTTCAGAAAGTTATAAGCCTAAGCTGGTTCGCTACGTGCGTTTGCATTCTAAATATGATTCGAATGCAGGTTTGGGTGAATTATTAGAAACTTTGAAAAATGCCAACAAACAAAAGGAAATTGTACTGAGTTATTTTCAATTGAGCGCTACCGAAAAGACCCGAGGCGAAGCCGAACGGAGCGGAGCTAAACCCATAACGGTTAAAAAACTTGTCGAGGCGGCTCATTCATCTTCGGCAATTATAAAGGCATTAATCGAAAAAGAAATATTTGAGGATTATTTTCTTCAGGAAGACAGAGTAAATTTCAATGGAAAAATAAGGGAAGAAGAACTTCAATTAAGTCAGGCACAGCAAACTGCTTTTGAAGAAATCAAAAATAGTTTTACTCAAAAAGAAGTCTGTTTGTTGCATGGAGTAACTTCCAGTGGAAAAACGGAGATTTATATTAAGCTCATCGAAGAATATATTGATTCTGGAAAACAAGTATTGTATTTATTGCCCGAAATTGCTTTGACAACGCAATTAGTAGGAAGATTGAGAACTTATTTTGGAAATAAAGTAGCTGTTTTTCATTCGAAATATAATAATAATGAACGTATCGAGGTTTGGAATCAAGTTTTGGTAAATTCGGAGAAAGCACAAGTAGTACTAGGAGCGAGGTCAGCTTTGTTTTTACCTTTTCATAATCTGGGATTTGTAATTGTAGATGAGGAACACGAACAAACTTTCAAACAAGTAGATCCTGCACCACGTTATCATGCGCGTGATGCTGCGGTAGTTTTGGCTAATTCGCATAAAGCAAAAGTTTTATTAGGTTCGGCAACACCAAGTATAGAAACCTATTTTAATGCAAAATCAGAAAAATATGGTTTAGTAGAAATTTCGAAACGATTTGGAAACGTAATGATGCCAAATATTGAATTGGTGGATTTGAAAGATAAATACTTTCGGAAAAGAATGACGGGACATTTCAGTGATGTTTTAATTGAAGAAATCAATACCGCATTATCATTAGGTGAGCAAGTGATTTTGTTTCAAAACAGAAGAGGTTATTCTCCAATAATAGAATGTATTACTTGTGGTCATGTGCCACAATGCCAACAATGCGATGTGAGTTTGACGTATCACAAGCATAAAAACCAGTTGCGTTGTCATTATTGCGGGTATACAATGGCAAAACCTACCCATTGTCATTCGTGTTCTAGTGTTGATTTGACTACAAAAGGCTTTGGAACCGAACAAATAGAACAAGAATTGATTTCTATTTTTCCAAATTCAAAAACAGGAAGAATGGATCAGGATACCACGCGTGGTAAATTTGGTTTTGAGAAAATTATCGATAGTTTTAAGAATAGAGAAATTGATATTTTAGTTGGAACGCAAATGCTAGCTAAAGGATTGGATTTTGATAATGTGACTTTGGTAGGAATCATGAATGCGGATAACATGTTGTATCATCCTGATTTTAGAGCATTCGAGAGAAGTTTTCAAATGATGACTCAAGTAGCAGGTCGAGCAGGACGTTCGGAGAAACAAGGAAAAGTTATTATTCAAACGTATAATCCTAATCATAATACGATACAGCAGGTAACAAATAATGATTATCTGGGAATGTATAAGGAGCAATTGTATGACAGGCAAATTTATAAATATCCGCCTTATTTCAGAATCATAAAACTGACATTAAAACAGCGTGATTTCGATAAACTAAAAGAAGGCACCATGTGGCTGTATCAAGTAATGAGTCAAAATCTTAATATGCCGGTATTAGGTCCTGAGGAACCAGCTATAAATAGAATTAGGAATGAATACATACGAACGATTATAATTAAAATTCCACAAAACACGTCTATAGTAAACACAAAAAAAACTATCCAAAAGATATTGAATAGTTTTGAGGCTGTTGCTCAATACAGAGCTATAAAAGTTACGCTAAACGTCGATTTTTATTAAAAGTAATTTTATGCAAATGATAGGGCTTTAACTAAATCTTCTTTTTTGTTTCTACTCAAAGGTATTTTTGTAATTCCAATTTCGGCAAACTTACTGTTGAAACGTTCTACTTTGTCGATATTTATGATGTAGGACTTATGAACTCTGATGAATTTTTCTTTAGACAAATCATTTTCAAAAGATTTCATCGTAGAAAGCACTAAGTTACTATCTTCTTCGGTAACAACTCTAACGTAGTCACCAAAAGCTTCAATCCATTTAATTTTAGAAGTGAAAATTTTTAATTTTTTCAGATTACTCTTAATGAAAATATGTTCACCTTCTTCTTCTTTATTTTCTTTTTTAAGAGAATATAAATCGATTGCTCTTCTTACCGATGCATTGAAACGATCTATAGCAATAGGTTTTTGCAGATAGTCGGTAGCATCATAATCAAATGCTTTCATGGCATATTCGGCTTTAGAGGTAATGAAAATAATTTGTGGTTTTATTTTTAAACCATCTAAAAAGTCAAAACCGCTAATTACGGGCATTTCAATATCTAGAAATATTAAATCTACATTATGTACAGACATGCAACTCCTCGCTTCGATTGCATTAGAAAAATCTCCAATTAAATGTAGATTTGGATGATTATTCACTAACTTTGCGATGATTATCCTTTGAATGGAACTATCATCAACTACTACACAATTAAGTTTCATAATTTTCGTATTTTAAGATTTGGAGTAGTAAATTTAATAATCATTTATTGAAAAAACTAATCTTTATCGGTTTTTTTTACCATACAACGAATAAAGTAAAATCATCATTGTTTATTTAAAATAATTGATTACTTTTGCACCCAAATTAACAAATAAATAAAATATTTATGAATCATTATGAAACTGTTTTCATTTTAAATCCCGTTTTATCTGAAGTTCAGGTAAAGGAAACAGTAAGCAAATTTGAAGATTTTCTTACTAGTAGAGGAGCAGAGATGGTATCGAAAGAAGACTGGGGCCTTAAAAAAATGGCTTACGAAATTCAAAACAAAAAAAGTGGTTTTTACCATTTGTTCGAATTCAAAGTAGCAGGAGAAGTTCTAATTGCTTTTGAAACCGAATTTAGACGTGACGAAAGAGTAATGCGTTTCTTAACTGTAAGTTTAGACAAACACGCTATTTCTTGGGCTGAAAGAAGAAGAACTAAATTAAAATCTACAAAAGCTTAATTATCATGGCAACATTACAACAATCGGCTTCAGGAAAAAAAGACGGAGATATCAGATATCTTACGCCTTTGAACATAGAAACAAACAAAACTAAAAAGTACTGTCGTTTCAAAAAATCAGGTATCAAATATATTGATTATAAAGATGCTGATTTCTTATTGAAATTTGTAAACGAACAAGGGAAAATTCTTCCTCGTCGTTTAACAGGAACTTCATTGAAATACCAAAGAAAAGTGTCTGTTGCTGTAAAAAGAGCACGTCACTTAGCATTAATGCCATATGTGGCTGATTTACTAAAATAATAAAGAAGCGAAATTATGGAACTTATACTTAAAAAAGACGTACAAAATTTAGGCTTTAAAGATGATGTTGTATCTGTGAAAAATGGTTACGGTCGTAACTTTTTAATCCCACAAGGACACGCACATTTGGCAACTTCTTCTGCAAAGAAAGTGTTAGCTGAAAACCTAAAACAAAGAGCTCATAAAGAAGAAAAAGTAGTAAACGATGCTAAAGCATTGGCTGAAACTTTAAAAGCTATCGAAATTAAAATTTTCGCAAAAGCAGGTGGTGAAAAATTATTCGGTTCAATCACGAATATTGATATCGCTGAAGCATTAGCAAAAGGCGGTCAAGTAATTGACAGAAAATTTATTACTAGTGGAATCGTTAAACGTACAGGAAAATATGCTGCTAGCGTTAGATTACACAGAGATGTAGTTATTGAATTACCTTATGAAATTGTTGCTGAAAAATAACATTTAGCTAATATTTTGTTAATAAAATAAAAAAATCACTCTTAGGAGTGATTTTTTTTTGGCTAATTTTGCCCAAAATAACTAACATTCAAATAAATGAAAAAAATTATTATTTTATTGTTTTTTGTATTTGCTCTTCACTCGATGATAGGTCAAACTACAACATCTAGTATTAAGGGAATAGTGAAAAGTTCTAGTAATGAGTTGCTTCCAGGAACAACGATACTTGCTATTCATACTCCTTCAGGAACTAAGTATTCTGCAGTATCGAATGCTGATGGAAGATTCAATATGTTGAATATGAGAATTGGAGGGCCATATAAAATTGTGGTAACTTTTATTGGATTTCAAACTGAAGAATTTAACGATGTTTACCTTGATTTAGGTAAAGTCTTTAGTTTAGATGTTGTTTTGAAAGATGAAAGTCAAAAGCTAGAAGAAGTAAAAGTTGTTGGGGCTAAAAATAAAGTTTTTCAAAGTGGAAGAACTGGCGCTGAGACTACTATAGGTAGAAGAGAATTGGCAGTATTGCCATCAATCTCAAGATCAGCTGAAGATTTTACGCGTTTAGAGCCTTCAGCAAGTGGCGGTTCTTTTGGCGGTAGAAATGACCAGTATAACAGTTATTCCTTGAATGGAGCTGTTTTCAATAATCCTTTCGGATTAGATGCGGCAACTCCTGGTGGGCAAACAGGTTCTCAGCCAATATCACTAGATGCCATCGATCAAATTCAGGTAGCCACGGCTCCTTATGATGTGACTTTGTCTGGTTTTACAGGTGCTTCTGTAAATGCAGTTACAAAATCAGGTACAAATGAATTTCATGGTACTGCTTATGCTTTTTACAGAAACCAAGATTTAACGGGTAGTAAAGTGCATGGAGAGAAGATATTTGTACCTTCTTTAGAACAAACTCAAGCGGGTTTGAGTATTGGAGGTCCAATTATTAAAAACAAATTATTTTTCTTTGCTAATTATGAAATTGATAAAAGAAGCGATTTAGGTTCAAATGTTGTTGCTAATGATGGAAATGCTACAACTGGCGTAAATGAATCCAGAGTTTTAGCCACTGATTTGATGCATGTGTCTACTGAATTAGGAAAGTTAGGTTACGATACAGGAGCTTACCAAGGATTTACTCATAATTCAGATTCAAATAAAGGAATTATAAAATTTGACTGGAACATTAATGATAATCATAAATTGGCTTTTATTTATAATTTCTTGGATGCATCCAAAGATAAACCTGCACATCCTACAGCAATTCTTCGTAGAGGACCTGATGTGAATACAATGCAATTTGAAAAGTCAGGTTATCAGATCAATAATCAAATTAACTCTTTCTTAGTGGAGTTGAACTCTAAATTTAGCGAGGTAGTTACTAATAAATTGCAAGCAGGTTATACGCATTTTAATGATTTTAGAAAACCTTTTTCTGCACCGGCACCGGTTATTAGTATAACTAAAGACGGTTCTCCTTATATAATTGCAGGGCATGAGCCATTTTCAATCAATAATAAATTAGACCAAAAAGTAATTCAAGTTACAGATAATTTAAATATTGTAAGAGGAAATCATACTTATACAGCAGGTTTCTCATTCGAAAAATTCATTTTCAAAAACTCATTCAATCTTAAGGGATATGGTTTTGATGTTTTTGGAAGTACAGATATGGCTGGTTTTGATGCTAATATTGCAAATGGATATTATGCTTCTGCGATTGCAGCTGCTCAAACAACATTTGATACAAAAAATGCACTTCAGGATGGAACAAATGGAGGTTGGAATTTAGCTGAAACTACTGTAGGTCAATTAGCATTTTATGTTCAGGATGAATGGAATATCAATGATAATTTCAAATTAATATATGGATTAAGAGCTGATAAGCCATTGTATTTTAATACCTCAGATTTAATACAGAAATTTATTGATACTGATAATTCAGAAGGATATGTTCCAACTATCAATTATTATAATCCAAAAGACGGAAGCACAGTAAATTTTGATTCTACAAAACTACCTGGAAATGCATTGTTATGGTCTCCTAGAGTAGGTTTCAATTGGGATGTAAATGGAAATAAAGTAACACAATTGCGTGGTGGAACTGGTATTTTTACTGGAAAACTACCATTTGTATGGATTGGTAACCAAGTAGGTGGTACGGATCCATTTTTCTATGAAGTTGTTAATAATGATTTTAAATTTCCTCAAGTTTGGAGAACTAGTTTAGGTATCGACCATAAATTTGAAAACAATTATATTCTTACAGTTGATATGTCTTATAATAAAGATATAAATGCTGTCCATGTTCAGGATTGGGGATTAAAAACACCTACAAGTCAATTAAATAGTGTAGATAACAGACCAATTTATGGATCTAACGATTATGGTACTTGGAATGAATATGGTTTTCCTGCAAGAGCTCATGCTTATGTATTGACTAATTCAAAAAAAGGAAGTGCATTTAACACTTCTGTTAAAGTGCAAAAAACATTTGACAATGGATTGTTTGCTAGTTTAGCCTATAACTATTTGAAATCTAAAGATGTGAATTCTATAGAAGCTGAAATTACTGGTG
This sequence comes from Flavobacterium gawalongense, assembly GCF_007097265.1. Lineage (GTDB taxonomy): Bacteria > Bacteroidota > Bacteroidia > Flavobacteriales > Flavobacteriaceae > Flavobacterium > Flavobacterium gawalongense. The sequence continues at coordinate 113,162 of NZ_VJZP01000007.1, forward strand.
ATGCCTTTAATTTTAACCCAGCTTTAGGGAATGTAAATAATGACTTGCTTTCTAATTCTAAATATGGAGATACACACCGTTTTATTGGTGTGGGTTCTAAAAAATGGAAATATGGTAATGACAAATGGGCAACCACTATTTCTACATTCTTTGAATACGCTCAAGGAGGTCGTTTCAATTATACTTACGGAGGTGATATTAATAATGATGGTGCGTCTGGGAATGATTTAATTTACATCCCAACTACAGCAGAAATTAGCACTATGATTTTTTCTGGCGTAGGACAAGGCGCGGCATTTGATAATTACATCAAACAAGATGATTATTTGAATGAAAGAAGAGGTCAGCATGCAGAACGTTATGGTGCTTTATCTCCTTGGAGAGGTAAGTGGGATCTTAAATTAATCCAAGATTACAATTTTAAAATTTCTTCAGCTTCAGAAAAGAAAAATACAATTCAATTCAGTGTTGATGTTTTGAATATAGGAAATTTATTGAACTCAGATTGGGGATTAATCCAACAACCAATCAGTGTACAACCAATAGGTGTTAGCGTTAATACTGCAAATATTCCTACTTATACGTTTAATGGAACGCAAACTAAAACCTTCAGTTATGATGCTAGTTTAGCTTCAAGATGGCAAGCGCAATTTGGGATTAGATATATTTTCTAAAAAGATAAAAAATATATTAAATTTGCCCTCTCGTTTGAGAGGGCTTTTTTTGCTTTAAAACGTCAAAGGGCAGTTGAAAAACAAAAGTTAAATACTAAAATACAATAATGAAATATTCAAGATTAACAAAAGAACAATTTGAAGAATTGAATCAGGAATTCAGTACATTTTTAGCTACACAAGCAATTGATAAAGCGGAGTGGGATAAAATAAAAGCGGAAAAACCTGAAGTAGCAGAACAAGAACTAGATGTTTTTTCTGATTTGATTTGGGAAGGGGTTCTTTCAAAAGCAACTTATTTAGAGCATTTTTCCAAAAATCATATTTTCCTTTTTCATTGTTTTGATACCCATGTTCAATCAATTGTTTTGAAATCATTAGTTCCTGAAACTGATTTCCTGACCAAAGAAGGATTGCAATGGCTTAGTGATAACATGTTTACCGATACAATTGAAATGAAAGTAGGGAAAAAAGAGTTTACCGAAGAGCGTAACACCTCAATTTTCGCATTAGTACAACAAGGTTCTTTTTTAAGTGATGGCCTTTTATACCAACAAATAAATACAATTATAGAGTCATAATTGTATTGCAGTTTCTTTTAATTTGGTTATTTTAGTACACTTTTTCAAAAACTAAAATAGCCAATTTTTATTTTCTATGGACATTCAAAATACGATTCAAACTTTAAGAGAGGAATTAAATCAACACAATTACAATTATTATGTGTTGGATAAACCAATAATTTCTGATTATGAATTTGATTTGAAATTAAAACAACTTCAAGACTTAGAAAATAAATTTCCAGAATACTTTGATGAAAATTCACCTACGCAACGAGTAGGAGGTACGATTACAAAAAACTTCCAAACTGTTCCTCACGTACATCGAATGTATTCTCTTGATAATTCCTATTCCAAAGAAGAATTAATAGATTGGGAAAAGCGTCTTCAAAAAGTTTTAGGAAATGTTCCATTAGAATATACTTGTGAGTTAAAATATGATGGTGCATCAATCAGTATTACCTACGAAAACGGAAAATTAAAACGAGCGATAACTCGTGGCGATGGTTTTCAAGGAGATGATGTGACTAATAATATCAAAACTATAAAATCAATTCCGTTAAAGTTAAAAGGAAATTTCCCCGATAAATTTGATGTGCGTGGTGAAATTATTTTACCTTTTGCCGGTTTCGAAAAAATGAATCAGGATTTAATCGAAATTGGTGAATTACCATATTCAAATCCTAGAAATACAGCTTCTGGAAGTTTGAAATTGCAAGACAGTGCCGAAGTTGCAAAAAGGCCACTAGATTGTTTGTTGTATTTTTTAATTGGAAATAATCTGCCTTTCAAATCTCAATTTGAAGGATTAGAAACGGCTAGACAATGGGGATTTAAAGCGCCTAAAGAAGCAAAACTAGCTCATAATTTGGAAGAAGTTTTTCAATACATCGATTATTGGGACACTCATAGACATAATCTTCCTTATGAAACGGATGGCGTAGTGGTAAAAGTAAATTCTTTTCATTATCAGGATGAATTGGGTTTTACAGCCAAATCTCCCCGTTGGGCAATTGCCTATAAATTCAAATCAGAACAAGTTTCAACAAAATTAAATTCCATATCCTATCAAGTAGGAAGAACTGGGGCAATCACGCCAGTGGCAAATTTAGAGCCGGTGCAATTGGCAGGAACCATAGTGAAACGTGCTTCTTTACACAATGCTGATCAAATTGAGAAACTGGATATTCGTGTAGGAGATACCGTTTTTGTAGAAAAAGGAGGGGAGATAATCCCTAAGATTATTGCCGTTGATTTGAGCAAGCGCCCAGAAAATACGCAGTCTACAAAATACATCACACATTGTCCGGAATGCAATACTGAGTTAGTGCGAAGTGAAGGCGAAGCGAATCATTATTGTCCGAATTTTTATGGTTGTCCTCCACAGATTATCGGAAGGATTCAGCATTATATTTCTCGAAAAGCGATGGATATTGAAGGTCTTGGTGGAGAAACTGTAGCGTTACTTTTCAATAATGGATTGGTTCATAATTATGCCGATTTATATGAATTGACCGTAAAGCAAATTCTTCCTTTGGAAAGAATGGCTCAAAAATCTGCTGAAAATTTGGTGAAAGGGGTAGAAAATTCAAAAAATATTCCTTTCGAACGCGTTTTGTTCGCCATTGGAATCCGATATGTGGGAGAAACTGTAGCTAAGAAATTAGCGAAGCATTATAAAAACATTGACGCATTGAGTCAGGCGACATTGATGGATTTGATTTTGGTGGATGAAATTGGAGACCGAATTGCACAAAGTGTGATTGACTTTTTCGAAAATCAAGAAAATAGAATGATTATTGAAAGATTAAAAAAACATGGCGTACAATTTGAAATTATTGAAAAAATAAACCCAAATGCCACCGATAAACTTTCTGGAAAAACTTTTGTAGTTTCGGGTGTTTTTGAGAAATTTTCTAGAGACGATTTGAAAAAAGCTATTGAAGACAACGGGGGGAAAGTGGGAAGTTCTATTTCTGCCAAAACAGATTATGTTGTTGCCGGAGATAATATGGGACCAGCCAAACTAGAAAAAGCCAATAAACTAAATATCCCGATAATTTCTGAAGATGATTTTATGAAACTGACAAATGAAAGCTAATACACCTTCTCTTATACTTTATTTTTCCGCCTGCATATTGACTATTTTATTTAATTTGCTAGGGCAGGAATCATTAGTGCTTTATGCAAAATCTATTGTTGTACCCTCAATCTTTATTTATTATTTAACCACAAATAATTACAAAATTGATTTAATTAAAGCCGGAATTTTTCTCTTTTCTTTTATAGGAGATGTTTTTATTTTGATGAACTATAATGATTCAGAAACCGGTTCTGTACTGAGTTTTTTAATTGTCTATATACTATTGATAGTTCATCTTTTTCAAGGCTTAAAAAAAATAAAGTTTGATAAAATAGATATTTTATCATTGCTGATTGTAATCATTGTGATGGTTGTTTTATCGACTACAATTTTGAGTTTGCAATTGGAGAAAATGAAAACAGATTTTTCAATTATTATAATTTATAGTATTGTATTAAGCATGTTGATTTGTATATCTGTTGTAAATTACGTTGCAAAAGGCACTTTTGCTTTTCTAAATTTACTGCTGATGTCCGTTTGTTTATTGCTTTCTGATATTTTTTATGTGCTGAATGGATTTTATTTATCACTTTCCGTTTTTAGTCTGATCGAAATGACCTGTCAGGTGTTTTCTTATTTTTTCATGGTCAATTACTTTATTGAAAATGACAAGTCTTTAAGAAAAATTAAACAATAATTGATGTTCCTTTAGATGCATGCTGTTTATTGTTATCCAAATAAAAATCAATTCGACCCAAATTAATTCCGTAACAACCCACTTGATTTACCAAAACGTCTTTACCAACAAGATTTTTTGCAACGGTTGGTTTGTCAAGAAAAGTATGCGTATGACCACCTATTATTAAGTCAATATCTTGGGTCAGTTCCACTAGTTTTAAATCACAAATTTTATTAGGCTCATCTTTGTATTTATAACCTAAATGTGACAAACAAATTACTAAATCACACTGCTGTTCTTTTTTTAAAATCCGAACCATATCTTGCGCCGCCTCAACAGGATTATTGTAAACAGTCTCTTTGTACATCGCTTTATCCACCAATCCATCGAGTTCAATCCCAAGACCAAAAACACCAACTTTAATGCCGTTTTTATTAAATATTTTATACGGTTTTACAAAACCATCCATCACCGTATTTTTAAAATCGTAGTTTGCTGATAGAAATTCGAACTTGGTGTAAGGCATTTGCGCATACAAACCTGCTACGCCGTTATCAAAATCATGATTTCCTATTGTGGAGGCATCATAGTGCATCATGCTCATCAATTTGAATTCTAATGCCCCGCCATAATAATTAAAATACGGCGTTTCCTGAAAAATATCACCGGCATCAAGCAGTAATACATTTGGATTTTCTTTTCTGATTGATTCTATAAGAGCCGCTCTTCATACAACGCCGCCCATATTAGGATTTCTAGGATGATCAGCTGGAAAAGGATCAATATAACTATGTACATCATTCGTATGTAGAATCGTCAAGTGTTTTACCTCCGGAGATGTAAAGCTGGTCAAGGGCAATCCTAGGCTCAATAAAGCGGTACTTGCAGCGGTTTTTTCAATAAAATCTCTTCTTTTCATTTTTTTTGGAGCTATTTACTTCGTCAGTTCGCTTCCATCAGGGCTAGGGCTATATATTTATGAAACTATTTTCTAGTTGTTTAAAACTGAATACTGCGACTGAACACGGAACACTTATTTTCTATTCAACAGTAATTTTGATATCATTTACAACAGGAATTGTATCGACTTCTTTAAAATAATCAATTAGAATATTTCGTAATTTATAATCTAAAACATATTTCTGAACGCCTTTTTTAAAGAAATTCATATTGTCACCACCATTGGATAAATAATCATTGGTACCCACATAATAAATTTTGTCTTTTTCAATTGGCTTTCCTTGAACTAAGATGTTCTTGGCTGCATTATTTTTGTCAATTGTAAAGGTTATACAGGATAAAGGATGTGGTTTTTTTTCAGCAATAAAATAATCAACTAATTCAAAAACTTGTTCTCCTTATTATAGCAATAACAACCATACTGTTTTCAAAAGGCATAATTTCAAAAGCAGTTCTGCTCGTAACATTTCCTTTTGGAAGAATAGAACGGATGCCTCCATGATTCAGTAAACAGATATCGATATTCTTTTTTTCTCTTGCATTAATAATTAAATTGCCTCGCATCAAGGTAACATCGGCAAGTAAATTACCAATAGTAGTCTGCCATTTACCGGAACTTTTATCTAATGTTACCGGACAATACGCCAAAACGCTGTCTAAATCTTTATTAATGTGTTCGCGGTATGGTTTAATAAAGTTTTCAATTTGAGGAACTTGGTTTTCCTTTTCAGTAATTGGGATTCTTTTACCTTCTATCTTCGTAACGTAATAATTTTGTTTACTACAGGAAGTAATAAAAATAAATGTTAAGAATATAACAAAAAGTTTTAAAACATCGTTATACTTTTTTAGATTTACCATTTCAAATGCGACTTAATTAATTAATTTTGTAATCAAGTAAAAGTAATATGTTTTTAAATTACATAAAGGATTTTTCTGTAAAAAAAATATTAAAAAACAGCTTGCATAATGTTAAAAGCAGTTCGCTTTCAACTTCGATACAAACTGTTGGGTTACTTATAGACGCCAGTTATTTTTCGAAAAAAGAGGCCTTGATTAAGGAGTTAATAGCAAACGGAATTTCAGCAAACAATATTAAAGTTATTGTTTACAAAGACAAATTTAAAAAAAGCGATGCACGTACTCATACTGCTTTTGGAGCAAAACATCTCAATTGGAAAGGGGAGATTACAGATCCACAGGTAAATGATTTTGTTAACGAGAAGTTTGATTTGCTAATTAGTTATTATGATGTTGAAAAAGCAATTTTAATGGTTGTTACCCACAATTCAAAAGCACAATTTAAAGTTGGATTTTCATCAATAGACAAAAGATTAAATCACTTGATGATTAACACCAATACTGAAAATTTTAAAGTTTTCACTCACGAATTATTTAGATATTTAAAAATATTAAACAAATTATAATCCAATATGCAATCATTAATAGGAACAGGTGTTGCCCTTGTAACACCATTTAACGAGGATTTTTCAATTGATACTGAAGCATTAAAAAGAATTGTAAATTTCTCAATTGATAATGGAATTGAATATCTTGTAGTGCTTGGTACAACTGCTGAAAATGCAACATTGTCTCAAGACGAAAAAGAATTAGTTATCAAGACGGTAATAGAAATTAATAATGGAAGATTGCCATTGGTATTAGGCGTTGGCGGTAATAATACAATGAAAGTTGTAGAAGAGCTTAAAACTAGAGATTTATCACAATTTGTGGCTATACTTTCGGTTTCACCTTATTATAATAAACCTACTCAGGAAGGGATTTACCAACACTTTAAAGCTGTTGCTGAAGCCTCTCCGATTCCTGTTATTTTGTATAATGTTCCCGGAAGAACGGCAAGTAATATATTGCCTTCAACTGTTTTGCGTTTAGCAAATGATTTCGAAAATGTGGTTGCTATTAAGGAAGCGGCTGGAGATATTGTTCAAGCGATGCAAATATTGAAAAACAAACCAAAAGATTTTCTTGTGATTTCTGGCGATGATATGATTGCTTTGCCAATGGTTTTGGCAGGTGGATCTGGCGTTATATCCGTAATTGGACAAGGTTTTCCAAAAGAATTTTCTGAAATGATCCGATTGGGTTTAAATAGAAAAGTGGAGGAAGCATTCAAAACGCAATACCTTTTATCGGATGGTATCGATATGATTTTTGAGCAGGGAAATCCTGCAGGAATCAAACAAGTGTTTCTATCACTGGGAATCGCTGAAAATACAGTTCGTTTACCATTGATAAAAGTAGATGAATCATTGGCTAACAGAATTGGCCAATTTGTTGAAAAAATCAATAAACAAGCGTAAAAAGCAGTGTCTTTTTTTATGCAAAAATATATTTTGTAGTAGCTAAATTAATAACTAAATTTGCCACCGAAACTTCGGTATGATTTTCTGTATATTGAACACAACACAGAAATTGTAAAAAAAAGTAAAAAAATGAAAAAAATAATATCTCTATTGCTTCTCGTTACTCTTTTTTGTTCTTGTAACGAATATCAAAAAGCATTAAAAACCGAAGATATTGCTGTAAAATTTGAAATGGCTACTAAATTGTACGATGCAGGTAAATATTCAAAAGCGATTCGTATTTTTGAACAAATTGCTCCGGCGTACAGAGGGAAACCTCAAGCGGAAAAATTGTTTTACATGTTTGCACAGTCATATTACAAAACCAAGCAATATTATTTAGCTGGGTATCAATTTGAAAGTTTTGTTTCGGGTTATCCAAAAAGCGAGAAAATTCAAGAAGCAGCTTATTTAGGTGCAAAAAGCTATTCCATGTTATCACCGGTTTACAGCTTAGATCAGGCAGATACAGTGAAAGCGATAGATAAATTACAGACATTTATTGATACGTATCCTAACTCGGAATATTTGATAGAAGCAAATGTAACTGTAAAAGCGCTAAGTGAAAAAATAGAGAAAAAGGTATATGAAAATGCAAAAGGATATAATACTATTTCAGATTTTAAATCAGCGATAGTTGCTTTTGATAATTTTATAGCTGATTATCCTGGAACAACATTCAAGGAAGATGCGTTGTTTTATAAATATGATTCGGCTTATCAACTGGCAATCAATAGTGTTCCTGCAAAAATGCAAGAACGATTAAATGTTGCAGTAGTGGCACATTCAAATTTGATTAAATTTGATGCTAATACCAAATACAAAAAGAAAGCAGACGAAATGTTCGCTAGAATTGAAAAAGATTTACAAAAATTTACTAAATAAATAAAGTCATGGATTTAAAAAAGACGAATGCTCCGGTAAATACAATAACGTACAACAAGAATGTTATTGAAGAACCTACTGGGAACGTGTATGAAGCGATAACCATTATGGCTAAAAGAGCAAACCAAATCAATTCTGAAATCAAAAAAGAATTGACTGAGAAATTGGAAGAATTTGCTACATATAATGACAGTCTTGAAGAAGTTTTTGAAAATAAAGAACAAATTGAGGTTTCAAAATTTTACGAAAAATTGCCTAAGCCTCATGCTTTAGCAGTTCAAGAATGGTTAGATGGTAAAATTTACCACAGAGATTCAAATAAGTAATAGTAGTAATGTCAGTTTTAATCGGTAAGAAAATTTTACTAGGTATTTCTGGTGGAATTGCAGCCTATAAAACAGCTTCATTAGTACGACTTTTCATAAAAGCAGGTGCACATGTCCAAGTGATAATGACACCTGCTTCTAAGGATTTTATAACTCCATTAACGTTATCTACGTTATCTAAAAATCCTGTATATTCCAGCTTTTACAATCAGGACGACAACCCGGGCGAACTGGCGAAGCAAAACGAAAGATGGAATAATCATGTTGAATTAGCACTTTGGGCTGATGTAATGGTTATTGCTCCTGCTACTGCTAATACCTTGTCAAAAATGGCAAATGGTACTTGTGATAATCTTTTGATTGCAGCATATTTATCGGCAAAATGTCCAGTTTATTATGCGCCTGCAATGGATTTGGATATGTATAAGCATCCCTCCACCATTGCTAATTTTTTCTCTCTGACTCAATTTGGTGACACCATAATTCCTGCTGAAAGTGGAGAATTGGCAAGTGGACTTTCAGGAGAAGGAAGAATGGCTGAACCCGAACACATTGTTGCCTTTATAGAAGCTGATTTAGAAAGCAGATTGCCATTAAAAGGAAGAAAAATATTAATTACTGCCGGTCCCACATACGAAGCGATAGATCCTGTACGTTTTATAGGAAATCATTCTTCGGGAAAAATGGGTTTTGATATTGCCTCAAGTGCTGCAAATCTGGGTGCTTCAGTACTATTAGTTACTGGTCCTACACATTGTAAAGCAACCCATCCATTGATAAGAGTGATTCCTGTGGTTTCTGCTCAGGAAATGTATGATGCCTGTCATCTTTATTATGCTGATGTAGATGTTGCAATTGCAGCTGCTGCAGTTGCGGATTATAAGCCTAAGAATGTAGCTTCGCAAAAGATAAAAAAGAATGCTGATGATTTCACTATTGAATTGGAGAAAACAAAAGATATTTTAGCTTCTTTAGGTCAAAGTAAAAAAAATCAGTTTTTAATTGGTTTTGCTTTGGAAACAGAAAATGAAATTGAAAATGCTAAGTTGAAAATTCAGAAAAAAAACTTAGATTTGATAGTTCTAAATTCTTTGCAGGATAAAGGAGCTGGTTTTGGAAAGGCAACAAATAAAGTTACTTTTATAGATAAGTTTTTTACTATCGAAGCCATGGAATTGAAATCGAAAGAAGCAGTTGCTGATGATATACTAAATAAAGTAATTGCGCACTTTTATGAAATGAGCTAGCGGATTGCAATTCAAACGGCAATGATGGTGAGTGATTTACATATGACCCATAAGAAACAATAGAAAGCTACAGATGAATAAAATAATTACTTTTCTTTTACTACTGACTTTTGGGCTTTCGCAAGCGCAACAGTTAAATTGTACTGTGACAGTAAATGCACAAAAATTAAGTAATGCAAATCAGCAAGTTTTCAAGACGCTGGAAACATCGATAAGTGAATTTGTAAACAAAACGGATTGGACAGGGCAGACTTTCAAGCAAAACGAAAAGATTAATTGCTCGATGTACATTACCGTTTCATCGAATAGCGCAGACCAATTTACAGCCACTATTCAGGTACAATCATCAAGACCAGTTTTTAATTCCTCCTATGCATCTCCTGTATTAAATTATAATGACAAAGACTTTAGTTTTAGATATACTGAGTTTGAAAATTTAATTTTTAATCCAACTACTTTCGATTCTAATTTAGTTTCGGTAATAGCGTTTTACAGTTATGTGATTTTAGGAATGGATTCGGATACTTTTGTTTTGGAATCTGGAAATCCAAATTTTGAAATAGCCCAAAATATTTCCAATGTTGCGCAACAAGGAGGTTCTAAAGGATGGGGGCAAACGGATGGAAATCAAAATCGATATTTTTTGATAAACGATATTTTATCCCCGGCATTTAAACAAGTCAGACAAACCATGTATGACTATCATACCGGATTAGACCTGATGAGTCAGGATTTAAAAGCCTCTAAAGAAAAAATAAAAGGGTCGTTAATTAATCTGGCAAAATTAAATGCTTCAAGACCTAATGCCTTTTTAACGCGTGTTTTTTTTGATGCCAAATCAGATGAAATAGTTTCTATATTTTCTGGCGGACCAAGTATCACTATATCAGATTTAGTCGATAATCTGAATAAAATTTCTCCTTTGAATTCAAGTAAATGGGTGCTGATAAAATATTAATTGGGCTTCAATTTTTAGTTTAATCCTTAGCTCCTCATCACAAAACAATATATAAATGATAACGTCACTTTCGATAAAAAACTATGCTTTAATAGAAAAATTGACTATCGATTTTTCAAAAGGTTTTTCAACAATTACAGGAGAAACAGGTGCTGGTAAATCAATAATTTTAGGAGCATTGGGACTGGTTTTAGGAAAAAGAGCCGACTTAACTTCTTTAAAGAATAAAGAAGAAAAGTGTATTATTGAAGCTCATTTTGAAATTTCAAAGTATAATTTGTTACCATTTTTTGATGCCAATGATTTGGATTATGAAAATGAAACTATAATTAGACGTGAAATTCTGCCTTCAGGGAAATCCAGGGCTTTTATCAATGACAGTCCTGTAAATCTTCAGGAACTTCAGGAATTGAGTTTGTTCTTAATTGATATTCATTCGCAACAGCAAACCCAAGAGCTTTCGGATGAAAACGTTCAATTCGATATTATAGATGCCATTGCCAATAATAAAGAGACGATTCTGGATTACCAATCGCTTTTGAAAAGTTATAAATCGGATAAATCCAAATTGAATTCGTTACTGAAAAGACAAAGCGAATCTAAGAAAGAACAGGAATACAATACTTTTTTATTGGATGAATTAGTTGCGGCTCAATTAAAATCAGGTGAGCAAGAAATTCTTGAAGCTGATTTTGAGAAGTTGAACAATGTGGAGATTATTAAAGAATCTATCGATAAAGGGTTGGCTATTGCCAATGAAGAACAGATTGGCGTGATGAATAATTTGAAAGAAATTAAAATTTCATTACAAAAAATCGCTCCTTTTTCAGCTGAATATCATTCTTTATTGGAAAGAATTACAAGCGTAACGATTGAGTTTGATGATATTTCGGATGAGATGAATCGCTGTTCAGAAAAACTAGTTAATGATCCGGAGCAATTGGATTTAATTAGTCAAAAGTTGCAGGTTATTTTTAATTTGCAAAAGAAGCATCAGGTTACTACGGTGGATGAATTACTTGAAATCCAAGCTAACTTAGAAAATTCAGTTTTAGAATTAGGAAATATAAAAGAAGAAATCCTAACATTGACGCATTCGATCGAACAAAAAACAATTACGTTAGATGCAATGTCGGCTATAATTCATAATAATAGATTCCAATCTATTCCGGTTTTATCTCAAAAGTTGATTGCGATTTTAGAAACTTTGGGAATGCCTAATGTCCGTTTCAAAATCGACATTAATGCTACCGAAACGTATTTTCAAAATGGGAAAGATGAACTTCAGTTTTTATTTTCTGCCAATAAAGGAACTGATTTTGGCTTATTGAAAAAAGTGGCTTCTGGTGGAGAAATGTCCAGAATTATGCTGGCTGTTAAGGCAATATTAGCACAATATTCAAAATTACCAACACTAATTTTTGATGAAATTGACACCGGTGTTTCCGGAGAGATTGCAATCAGAATGGGAGAAATCATGAAAGAAATGAGCCAGGAGATGCAAATTTTTGCCATCACCCATTTACCTCAAATCGCTGCAAAAGGAAATGCACATTTCAAAGTATTTAAATCAACTGTTGGTGAGGATACGCAATCTGAATTAAAGTTATTAAACGAGGAAGATCGAGTAGTGGAAATTGCACAAATGTTATCAGGAACTATCGTTTCTGAATCAGCCTTAAATCACGCAAAAGCCTTGTTGAACTAATATTTTGCTTTATATTTGCTCCCTTTTAGGAAGTATTTTGCGAAAGCTTAAAAACAATTATACAAAAAATTAAATTAAAGAATAACCAAATATGATTATAGAACCTAGAATGAGAGGATTTATTTGTACGACATCTCACCCAAAAGGATGCGAACAAAATGTTAAAAATCAGATAGAATATATAAAATCAAAAGGAAATATTAATGGGGCTAAAAAAGTCTTAGTAATTGGAGCTTCAACTGGTTTTGGGTTGGCTTCCAGAATTACAAGTGCTTTTGGTTCTGATGCAGCAACGATTGGTGTTTTTTTTGAAAAAGCACCTTCTGAAGGAAAAACGGCTTCACCAGGTTGGTATAATTCTGCAGCTTTCGAAAATGAAGCTCATAAAGCAGGTTTGTATGCTAAAAGTATCAATGGAGATGCATTTTCTAATGAAATAAAAAAACAAACATTAGATCTTATCAAAGCTGATTTAGGCCAAGTGGATTTAGTTATTTATAGTTTAGCTTCTCCTGTTCGTGTTCATCCGGTTACGGGTGTTATGCATCGTTCTGTTTTGAAACCAATTGGAAGTACTTTTACGAACAAAACTGTTGATTTCCATTCTGGTAAAGTTTCCGAAATTTCTATTGAACCATGTAGTGGTGATGATATTGAAAATACAATTGCTGTAATGGGTGGTGAAGATTGGGGTATGTGGATTGACGCTTTAAAAGCAGAAAATTTATTGGCACCTGGAGCTACTACTGTTGCTTATTCTTATATTGGACCATCATTGACTGAGGCAGTTTATAGAAAAGGAACAATAGGTCGTGCCAAAGATCATCTTGAAGCAACTGCATTTGCGATCACTGACGGTTTAGCTGACATTGGTGGAAAAGCATTTGTTTCTGTAAATAAAGCATTGGTAACACAAGCAAGTTCTGCGATTCCTGTTATTCCATTGTATATTTCTTTATTGTACAGAATAATGAAAGAAGAAGGAATTCATGAAGGTTGTATTGAGCAAATTCAACGTTTATACCAAGAAAGATTATATACCGGATATGAAGTTCCTGTAGATGAAAAAGGAAGAATTCGTATCGACGATTTAGAAATGCGTCCTGATGTTCAAGAAAAAGTAGCTAAATTGTGGATTGAGGCTGTTACTGAAAATTTATCTGAAATAAGTGATTTAGAAGGATACAGAAAAGATTTTCACAATCTATTTGGCTTTGAAGTAGGTGGAGTAGATTATAAAGAAGATACAAACGAAGTAGTAAACATCGAAAGTATTGGGTAATCCTATTTACTAAATTAAATATTTAGTTTCCGTAATGCATCTTAATTTCACAATGGTTTTATTCATTTCGAAATTAAGGTGCATTATTTTTTTATAAAAAACAGACTTAAATTAATTGTATTATGTATAACTTACTAAAAGGAAAAAGAGGAATTATTTTTGGAGCATTGGATGAAAATTCTATTGCTTGGAAAACAGCTGAACGTGTTCATGAAGAAGGTGGGACTTTCGTGTTGTCTAATGCTCCGGCTTCAATACGAATGGGAACCATTGATTTGCTTGCGCAAAAAACAGGTTCTCAAATTATACCTGCTGATGCAACTTCCGTAGCTGATTTAGAAAATTTGGTGGATCAAGCTATGGAAATACTTGGAGGTAAAATTGATTTTGTTTTGCACTCTATCGGAATGTCTGTAAATGTTAGAAAAGGAAATCATTATACCAATCAAAATTACGATTATACTGAGAAAGGCTGGAATGTATCGGCGGTTTCCTTTCATAAAGTAATGCAGGTTTTGTACAAAAAAGATGCCATGAACGAGTGGGGAAGTATTGTTGCTTTATCTTATATGGCGGCGCAACGTGTGTTTCCTGATTATAATGATATGGCAGATAATAAAGCATATTTGGAATCTATAGCCCGTAGTTTTGGTTATTTCTTTGGAAGAGATAAAAAAGTAAGAGTTAATACCATTTCGCAATCTCCGACAGCCACAACTGCGGGTCAAGGCGTAAAAGGTTTTGGAGGTTTTATAAATTTTTCCGAAAAAATGTCGCCTTTGGGAAATGCATCTGCCTTAGATTGTGCTAATTATACGATAACACTGTTTTCTGATTTGACCAGAAAAGTAACCTTGCAAAATTTATTACACGATGGTGGATTCTCAAATATGGGAGTAAGTCAGGAGGTAATGGAAATGTTTGAATAAAAAACAAAAGTATTTATATAACCATCAATTAATAGTTGATGGTTTTTTTATGGATAAAGATTATATTTGTTAAAATTATTGGAGTCTAAAAATACACCTTTTAATACCACATTCAAATTTATGTTATTTTCCCTAATTATTCCAGTTTACAATCGTCCAGAAGAAGTTGACGAGCTTTTAGAAAGTTTGTCACAATCGGATTATAATCAAGAGTTTGAAGTTGTAATAGTTGAAGATGGATCTTCATTACCCTGTGAAGAGGTGGTACATAAATATGATGATAAATTAAAGATATCCTATTATTACAAGGAAAATTCTGGTCCCGGAGATTCCAGGAATTACGGGATGAAAAAAGCAAAAGGAGATTGCTTTATTATTTTTGACTCCGATTGTATTATTCCAAAGGAGTATTTAACAGAAGTTGACAAAGCTTTAAAACAAAATTATGTAGATTGTTTTGGTGGTCCTGATAAAGCTTTAGATAGTTTTTCGGATATACAAAAAGCAATCAATTTTGCAATGACTTCTTTTCTTACCACTGGCGGAATTAGAGGCGGTTCAGAAAAAATTGATAAGTTTCAGCCTAGAAGTTTTAATATGGGATTGTCTCGTAAAGCTTTTGAAGCGTCCAAAGGTTTTGGTAATATTCATCCTGGGGAAGATCCAGATTTATCGATTCGTTTATGGAATTTAGGCTTTGAGACTAAACTTTTTCCTAAAGCATTTGTATATCACAAGAGAAGAATTGATTGGGATAAGTTTTCGATTCAGGTGAATAAGTTTGGTAAAGCGAGACCCATTCTTAACAGTTGGTATCCACAATACAATAAACTTACTTTTTTCTTTCCTTCTGTTTTTATAATAGGATTTTTTACATCCTTACTATTATTGGTTTTCAATTTTGATCAGCTGCTTCAGTTGTATTTTGTTTATTTTTTGGTATTATTTTTGGTGTCTACGTATCAGAACAAGAGTGTTAAAATTGGGTATTTATCATTAATAGCCGTTTGGAAACAATTTTATGGTTACGGAATAGGATTTTTAGAATCATTTATAAAAATCATCATTCTGAAGCAAAAACCTCAAGAGGCTTTTCCCGAGTTATTTTTCAAAAATTAGTATGACAAAAATAATTGGTTTAACAGGCGGGATCGGAAGTGGAAAAACAACCATTGCAAATTATTTTCAATCATTTGGTATTCCTGTTTACATCGCAGATGACGAAGCCAGAAAAATTATGCAATCTTCAGAAATTATAGATGCAATTAAAAAGGTATTTGGAAATTCTGTTTTTGAAAATGATGTATTGAGTAGGGAAAAACTGGCTGAGATCGTATTCAATGGCCCTGAAAAATTAGAAGAACTAAATAAAATTATTCACCCTGCCGTAAAAAGACATTTTGATCAATGGCTTTTGCAACATGCAGCAGCACCATATATTATTTATGAAGCTGCCATTTTATTTGAAAGCGGAAATTATAAAAGGTGTGATTTAATTATAACTGTCACAACACCAGTAGAATCAAGAATTCAAAGGGTTTTAGAAAGAGATAAGACTACACGCGAACTTGTTTTAAAACGAATAAACGCACAATGGACTGATGAACAACGCATCTCAAAAAGCGATTTTGTCATAGAAAATACTTCAATTGAAGCGGCAAAATTAGAAGTTGTTAAAATTCTTAAAATTTTAAAGATTAAACAAAACGAGTCTTAGATGTTAATGTTTGGTTAATGTATTATTTAATATATTGTTAAAATACTAATTTTGTCTCGATGAATAAACTTTTTTTTAGATTGCTCGTATTGTTGATGAGTTTGTCCCTGATAGGAATAATTCTTGTTCAGGTATATTGGTTTAATACCTCATTTAAAAACAATGATGAACAATTCAAATTTCATGTCAAGCAGGTTATTGGCAATGTAGCCGATAAATTGCAACAACAGGAAGCATACAGTTTTTATGATAAATACAATCATTATAAAGACAGTACTGGAAAGATTCCAAAAAAGAATGATTTATTAGAATTTTATTACGTTCAAAAGAATCCCAGAACGAATAAAACCATAATATATTCAAATAGTATCATATCTGAAGATTACAATATATCTTCAACGTTCTTTGATAAAAAATTTGACAATGAAAGGTTTAAGAGTTTTAATTCTAAACGTGTTACCGAAGTTTATAACAATAACAATATAGATAATTCAGGTGTTCAACAAAGTTTAATACCAGATGTTAGGATTGAAAAATCCGGAAATTTAGATGTTTTAGATAATGCGCAATTTGAAATTTTCTTTAAAGATATTGCATCCGCAATGCCTCTTGAAGAAAGAGTTTCAAAAGAATTATTACGTAAATTGATAAAAAAAGAACTAGAGGAATATGGTGTAAATACAAAATTTGAATTTGGCATATACAGCAATAATTTGGCTACTAAAATAAAATCGGATGATTTTAAATATGATAAAGAAGCCACGTATTCGATTCCAATATTTAATGATAATGAAGGAAATAGTAAATACCAATTATTGGTTACTTTTCCTCATAAAAAGAAATTCTTGTTATCTGAACTCGTTAGTATAACCGTACTTTCGATCATATTTACGCTTATTATTATTATTGCTTATTCAAGTGCATTGAACCAATTGATTCGTCAACGTCACATATCAGAAATAAAAACAGATTTCATCAACAATATGACGCATGAGTTTAAAACTCCTATAGCAACTATTAATTTGGCTTTGGACGCAATAAAGAATCCAAAAATAATTGATGATAAGGAAAAGGTTTTTAGATACCTTCAAATGATTAGAGATGAAAATAAACGAATGCACGCGCAAGTTGAAAATGTTTTAAGAATCTCTAAACTGGAGAAAAAAGAATTAGACATTAATAAAGATTCTAATAACATTCACGATGTTATTAATGATGCTATCGAGCATGTGAATTTGATTTTAGAAGACAGACAAGGAACAATTACAAGTCATTTTGACGCCAATAGAACTACTGTATTAATAAATGATGTGCATTTTACGAATGTGCTTGTTAATATTTTAGAAAATGCAATAAAATATTCCCCAAATGTTCCGGAGATTGATGTTTTTACCGAAAATGTTAAAGACATGGTTATTATTAAAGTAAAGGATAATGGTCTAGGAATGAGTAAAGTGGCTCAAAAAAGAATTTTTGAAAAATTTTATAGAGAACATACAGGAGATATACATAATGTTAAAGGCCACGGACTAGGTTTAGCGTATGTAAAAAGAATAGTTGAAGACCATAACGGTCAAGTTTATGTAGAAAGTGAAAAGGGAAAAGGCAGTACCTTCATAATAAAATTACCATTAATAAATTAGAACATGGAAAATGTAAATAAAAAAATACTTTTAGTTGAAGATGACCTTAATTTTGGTGCAGTACTAAAAGATTATTTAATGCTAAATGATTTTGATGTCACTTTAGCGAAAAATGGGATGGAAGGATTTGAAAAGTTCAAAAAAGATACTTATGATTTATGTATTCTGGATGTAATGATGCCATATAAAGATGGTTATACCCTAGCTAAAGAAATCAGAGAAAAGAATAATGAAGTGCCAATTATTTTCTTGACAGCAAAATCGATGAAAGAAGATGTGTTGAAAGGATATAAAGCAGGTGCTGATGATTATCTGAACAAGCCTTTTGATTCAGAAGTATTGTTGATGAAAATCAAAGCCATTATTCAAAGAAAATCTTCTGATATAAAAGCAGAGCAAGTACAATTTGAATTTAATATTGGTAAATTCCATTTGAATTCTAAACTTCGTTTTCTAACATATGATAATGAAGAACCAATAAAATTGTCTCCAAAAGAGAATGAATTATTGAAAATGTTGATTCTTCACGAAAATGATTTAATGCCAAGAGAATTGGCCTTGACAAAAATATGGAGAGATGATAACTATTTTACTTCGAGAAGTATGGATGTGTATATCGCTAAGCTGAGAAAATATTTGAAACTGGATGAAGATGTTGAAATCTTAAACATTCACGGCGAAGGTTTTAGATTAGTTGTAAAAAATAAAGTAGCATAAAAAAGAGCTTCCTTTGGCTTACCCGTCTGGACACAAATATTCAGACGAAATTTTAGCCACGAATTTCACTAATTTACTCGAATTAATTCGAGTAAATTAGTGAAATTCGTGGCTGTCTTTTTTATAATATCATAAAATCGGTGTAAATCTTTTCAATCTGTGTTATTTGTGTCCTTTTTAAACTTGTGTCCAGACGATAGCTTCCTTTGGTCGCTTTTTTTCTTTGGGAAATGTGGGTTTTTATTTCAAAATGCTTTTCACTTCAAATGAAATTCTGAACACCAAATAAAAATATTAACTTAGTGAAGTAATCAGGGTTATTCGTATCGGTTAACATCATCCATAATTTGAAGA
The DNA here is from genome assembly GCF_007097265.1 of Flavobacterium gawalongense. GTDB lineage: Bacteria > Bacteroidota > Bacteroidia > Flavobacteriales > Flavobacteriaceae > Flavobacterium > Flavobacterium gawalongense. Next base: position 132,247 of record NZ_VJZP01000007.1, read on the forward strand.
TAATTATTTATTTCCAATTCAATTGTAAAGCGAAGCTGGTTTTATCTTCTTTTGTAATACTAAATATAGTTTCACTTTCAGAAATATTTTCATGAATGATTACTTTATCTTTTAAAGACAATTCTTTAAGGAAATTCATTTCAAAACTTTTAACTGCTTGATTCAGAATTAATTTTTCGTCAACCAAATCCAAACACCATTCCAGGTATTTTACATTATTGACATGATTTACAATATCTAAATCCGACAAGAACACGTTTTTTTCAAAAACTATCTCTTTTTCATGATTGAAATTAATCTTAGAAAATCCTTCCTGAGTAGCTCTTTTTTCTGGATATAATTCAAAATGTTCAAACGGTAAAGCCAATCCTTCCGGTCTGCGGGTTTTCGTGTTGAAAACGGCCCAAAAAGTCTCAGAACCTACAATTTTTTCTCCATTCACATGCATTTGTAAAGCACGTACCGAACGGGAATTTTCTAGCGAATTGATCCACGTTTTCACGGTTACAAGATCTCCCCATTTTGGTAATTTAGTAATTTCAACACGCATTCTGCTCAAAACCCAAGCCTGATTGAATTCCTGCATATCCAAAAAACTAATCCCGCCAATTTCCGAATGTGCCGCTGCTGTTAACTGCAAAATATTACACAAGTCAGTGTATTTTAAAAATCCATTTGGTGCGCATTGAGTAAAATTGATTTCCCAGTCTTTGCTTAAAATGGAAGTGAAATTTGGAGCTATTGGCATATAAATAATTATGAATTATGAATTACGAATTTGTATTCTTAGATTTAGGATTTATTTTAAAATGAGGATAAAACAATTTAAAGTTTATTATTATAAAAATGAGTAGAATTACACCCAAAAAGACAAAGCTTTTAGTATCTAAATTTTTAAAATTTGGTTGTTCAATTTTAATTTGCAAAGCTATTGAATATGGAATTATCAAATATAAAGTAAAAATTAAAAATAAAACTTTACCAATTAGTTTTAGTGCTTTCATACCGATATGTCCTCTATGTGAATTATAATTTTTGGAAAACAGTCTAAAATTGTTTCCTAGTTTTTGTTAGCTTTTATTTTTTTTGATGTAATCTACAATAACTTCATAAGGAGTTTCAAAATCAAACCATTTTGTGTTTTCATTTCTCTTAAACCAAGTCAACTGTCGTTTAGAAAATCTTCGTGTGTTTTTCTTTATTTCTTCAATGGCGAATTCTAATGAAATTTCTCTGTCAAAATAACTAAATAATTCTCTATAACCCACGGTTTGTAAAGCATTCAATTCCTTGTTTGGAAATAATTTTTTCGCTTCAGCCAATAAACCGTCGTTCATCATGATGTCAACACGTTGATTGATACGGTTGTAAATTATCTTTCTGTCAGCTTCGAGACCTATTAAAATAGGAGTGAAGTTTCGAGTGTTTTGTTTCTGGTTTAAAAAAGAAGAATACGGTTTACCTGAACCCAAACATACTTCCACAAAACGCATCATTCGTTGTGGGTTTTGCAAAGTTTGAGGATTTTCGATTGACAAGCTTTTATAATAATCGGAATCTAGTGTTTCTAGTTTTTGTTGTAAATATCCAATCCCTAATTTTTCATAATTAGCTGTTATTTCTGAGCGGACTGCCGAGTCGATTTCAGGAAATTGATCAAAACCTTTTAAGATAGCATCGACATATAAACCAGAACCACCAACCAGAATCGCATAATCATTGGTCAAAAATAATTCATTGAGTTTGGCAATGGCTTCCTTCTCAAAATCACCAACGGTATAATTCTCGAATATGGATTTATTTTGGATGAAATGATGGGGTGCTGTTTCTAATTCTGCTTTGCTTGGCACAGCAGTTCCAATGGTCATTTCCTTAAAAAATTGTCGGCTGTCACAGGAAATAATGCCACATTTAAAATAATTAGCTAATACAATACTCAAGGAAGTTTTTCCTATAGCCGTAGGTCCGATAATAGTTATTAGGTATTTCATGTTTTTTAGCCCAGGTGGAAACGAAAACCCCGGAGTTATGAAAGTTCTTTTTTCGTGGTGTAAAAGAGCGACCAAAGGAAGCTCCTTTTATGCCTTAGAAAAACAACTTGAATAACGAGGAGTTGCAGTGTACAACTGGAATTAGCTTTAAATTAATAGATTATAAATCTGCACCACAATGATAGCAGTATTTTGCGTTATATTCATGTCCTTCGGTTCCACAACTAGGACATGGGTTGATTTTATCAGCTCTATTTTTTTTACGATTGTTGTTAGCAAATTCAGCGGTGACAATTCCCGTAGGTACTGCAATAATGCCGTAACCCATTATCATTACTACCGAGGCGATGGCTTGTCCCAGTGGAGTTATGGGTGAAATATCTCCGTATCCTACCGTTGTCAGCGTTACAATTGTCCAGTAAATACTGATAGGAATGCTGGTAAAACCACCCTCTTCTCCTTCAACGATATACATTACGGAGCCTATTATTATGCTGCTGATTAACATGAAATATATGAAAATAAGTATTTTCCCTCGACTGGCAATCAAGGCTTCTTTTAAATGAATGGATTGGCTAGAAAATTTCGGATGGTTTAAAATCTTAAATAACCGCAATAATCTAAGGGCTCGGATGACCGTTAAAACACTTGCTCCTACAAAAAAGAATGATAAATACATTGGTAAAATAGCTATCAAATCAATTATCCCGTAGAAACTGAAAATATATTTTATGGGTTTTTTTATGGAAATAATTCTAAGAATGTATTCTAAAGTAAAGAAAATCGTAATAATCCATTCCAATACAATAAGTTCATTGTGGTACTTTGTATCAAAACCTTTGACCGTTTCGAGCATAACTATGATGACACTCAACACAATAATTCCTAAAAGAATGAGGTCAAATAATCGTCCGGAAGCCGTATTTGTTCCGTAGATTACGACATTGGTTTTTTGTCTAAAACTGTCGAATTTTGATTTTATTCTTTGCATATTTGTTTAGGGACTAATAGAATGCGATTAAAATCTTATAATTTTTAGTGTTTTGCTTTTTCGAACATGGCCTTGAATAATATTACGTATATCGCGATTGTTTTGCATCGGTATTATAATATTTTTAAGGATTTCGATGTTGTTGATTTGATAATTTAAATCATAAAAAGCATATCCTTTATAAATTCCATTTTCTATCAAAACCGCACTGCGTTCGTTGATGGTTCTTCCTCTGTCTATAAGCACCATGTTTTGATTTTCGAAACTGTTTTTGTCTATAAAACCCTGAACTCTTGCGTTGTATTCTTCAGCAGAAATCTCTCCTATACAAGCACCGTCACACTCTTTTATATTGTATTGAAAACAATTTGTTTTTGAAACATACAAACCAGTTAACTTTTGACACAAATTATAATGGGAAGTAATTCTGAACAACGCATTTTTTCCTTCTTGCAGGGAAGTGAATGAGGTGATTTCTTTTTTTCTGCCATCCGCTTTCTGAAGTTTCAAATTAAGATATCCCTTTTCATCTTTTTCGGCATATAAAGCCAATTGGAAAATGCTTTTTCTTTGCGTCCGATTATGGATTGGTTTGTTGACTTTTATTTCTTCACTTTCTTTCAATAAAGCAATTAATTCGCTTCCGGTTTCATCATACGTTACTGTGAAAACTTCGGCTTGAATTTTTTTGCATTTAGCAGAAGTTCCCGTAAAATGTTGGTTGATACGTTTTTTGATGTTTCGGCTTTTGCCAATATAAATTAGATTCCCCTTTTCATTGTGAATGTAGTACGTACCAGTTTTGGCTGGTAAGCTTGCGACAATATCTAATAATTTTGGAGCAATTCCTTTTTCGATTTCTAACTTAATGAAATCTTTTACAATTTCTTTTTCTAAATCTTTCTCCAAAAGCATTTTGAATAATTTTACCGTTGCCATTGCATCGCCACTGGCTCTATGTCTGTCAGCCATTGGTATTCCAAGGGCACGAACCAGTTTTCCTAAACTATAGGATTGTTGTTCCGGGATTAATTTTTTGGATAATTCAACAGTACAAAGTGTTCTGGCTTCAAAATCATATCCTAATCGTCTGAATTCGGTTCTTAAGATTCTGTAATCAAAGGAAGCATTATGAGCGACAATGACACAATCATTAGTCATTTCGATAATGCGTTTCGCAACTTCAAAAAACTTGGGAGCAGAACGCAACATGGCATTATTAATCCCAGTCAGTTTCACTACAAAAGGCTGAATTGGGATTTCAGGATTAACCAAACTGATGAATTGATCTACAACCTCATGACCATCAAATTTATAGATGGCGATTTCGGTGATTCCTTCTTCGTTAAATTGTCCTCCAGTGGTTTCTATGTCGAGTATTGCGTACATTTTCAATATCAATATCAATATCAAAAATCAATGTCAATATCAATTTTTCAATTTCAATAAAAAAAAGCAACTTTAATTATCAATTTCTAATATGAATTTTTGATAATTGTAATTGAATTTTGTCATTGCTATTGCAATTGATTTTTTGCCATTGCCATTGATTTATTTGTTGTTAATTATCATTTTTGAAGCTATTGCGATAAGTTCTTCAACTTCTGTCAAAAGCCATTTTCTTTCTTTTGAATCTCCAGCCTTTATATAATCAATAATTTTTAAAGAGTTTCTGGATTCTTTCAATTCTTTAATAGACAATGAAACTTTGAAAATGAAATCTTTACTAGTTATTGTACCTTGTGTCTCACCATAATTAAGAGATGAACTACCGGAAGATCTGATAAGTTGGTTTTTATAATAATCAAGTTCATAAGATTTTTCTAATTTTCTAACGAAAAATATACATTCCCCGGCAAAACTAACCAAATGATCCTCAAAATTGTAAATTTTATCAAAATTAGGTTCGTTAACGTCCATCTTTGTTTCATTTTTTTATTGAAATTGCTATTGAATTTATCTTCCTCCAAAGATACTACTTCCTATTCGAACCATTGTACTTCCACACTCAATTGCGAGTTGATGATCGCCAGACATTCCCATTGATAACGTAGAGACGCACTGCAGTGCGTCTTTACTTGATGCATCTTTACGTAATCCATCAAAAATCGATTTCAAATGAGTGAATTCTTTTCTAATTTGGTCTTTATTATCCGTAAAAGTAGCCATTCCCATTAATCCAACGATTCGAATGTTTTTCATTTCCTGAAATTCATTTGAAGAAAGGAGAGAAGCGAGTTCTTCCTCGTCGAGACCAAATTTAGTTTCTTCTTCTGCTATATGTATTTGTAATAAACAATCGATAACTCTATTGTTTTTTTGTGCCTGTTTATTGATTTCTTGTAATAATTTCAAACTATCCACTCCATGAATCAAGTTCACAAATTGTGCCATAAATTTGACTTTATTTGTCTGAACGTGACCGATCATATGCCATTGAATGTCTTTGGGCATTTGTTCCCATTTCTCCGCCATTTCCTGGATTTTGTTTTCTCCAAAAATACGTTGACCGGCTTCATATGCTTCCATTAAATCAGCAACGGGTTTGGTTTTTGAAACCGCAACGAGGGTTACGTGTTCTGGTAAAGTAGATTTTATCGAAAGTAAATTTTTAGCTATTGACATTTTTTTAATCTTTTAATTTATTTTTTAAAATATGAAATCAAAGTTCATAAATTACTAAACCACTTCTGAACTTAGGTTCGATATAAGTACTTTTTGGAGGCATAATTAAATGGGCATCAGCCAAAGCTTTGATTTCTCCAATATTTGAAGGGAATAATATGAAACCTATTTCAAATTCTCCTTGGTCAATTTTATGTTTTACTTCTAATACGGATTGTTTTCCGGACACGTATTCAATGCGTTCGTCATTGCGTAAATCTTTGATGGCGAGTAGCGGCAAGAGTACTTTTTTATAAAGAATTTGCGTGTCTAAACTATCTAAGGCTGTATTGAAAAAAGCATTTTCTTTACGTAAAATTAAGCTATAAAATTCATTGTCAAGATACATTCCGAACTGATGTTTTTCAGCAGGTTTAAATGGCTGTTGGTGTTTATTTTCAATAATAAAATTCTTATTCAATTCTTTGATGAAATCCTCTTTTGAATAACCATTTAAATCTTTTATTAAACGATTGAATTCGTATATTTTGACGTTATTTTCGGAAATTAAATAACTTAATATATAATCTTTTGCAGCGTTTTCTGGATTTTCATTTTCCTCAGACAATAATTTTAAAGCTTCAGTGCGATGGTGACCATCTGCGATATAAAGACTTTCTGTTTTTGCAAATATATTCTGTAGCCAATCTATTTCTAAAGAATCTTCAATCTTCCACAAGTAATGTATTTCTTTTTCGGTAGTCGAAAATTCAAAATCGGCTAATTTTTGAGTACAATTAAAAATCCAATTTTCTATTGTTTTATTGTCGGGATACGTCATCAAAACTGGTTCTGTATTGAACTCTGAATATTTCATATAGTCTTTAAGCAATTTGACTCTAAAAGCTAAAATGTCTTCGTGTTTTTTTATGATATTGTTGCGATAGTCCTCTACACTTGTCCCAACAATAAGTCCTGTAAAAGAATGGGTTTTGGTTATAATTTTATGAATATAAATAGCAGGTTTTTTATCTTTGACTAAAATAATCTCATTTTTGAATTCCTGATATTTTTGATGTACCTGTCGGTATCTTTTTTCAAAAGAAACGGTTTCCTGATTGGTATAAGCAGGTTTTAGAATATGTAAAAAGGATAATGGATTAAAATCCAATTGCGCAGCCAGTTCAGCCGCTGAATATTCATCGTATGAACGACAAGTTACAAGACATACCTTATCACGAGTGGGACGAACTGCTTTGAAAGGAACTATTTTGGCCATAATTATGTCAAAAGTCAAAAGTCTTAAAGTCGAATGTCTAAAGAAACTCACTTTAAGACTTTCGACTTTTAAACATTTAGACTATATAAATTGTTTAGCAATCTTCTCCGCTTTTTTGCTTTCAGAATAATCGTAGAAACCTTCTCCGGTTTTTACTCCCATTTTTCCGGCACGAACCATGTTTACCAATAGTGGGCAAGGGGCATATTTTGGGTTTTTGAATCCGTCGTACATTACATTTAAAATAGCTAAACAGACATCCAATCCAATAAAATCGGCTAGTTGTAAAGGTCCCATAGGGTGTCCCATTCCTAGTTTCATAACGGTGTCAATTTCATAAACACCAGCTACTTTGTTGTATAGCGTTTCGATAGCTTCATTAATCATTGGCATCAAAATTCTATTGGCAACAAAACCAGGATAGTCGTTTACTTCAACAGGCGTTTTTCCTAGTTTTTCGGATAAATCCATAATGATTTTAGTTACTTCATCACTTGTATTGTAACCACGAATGATTTCGACTAATTTCATAATAGGCACCGGATTCATAAAGTGCATCCCAATAACGCGCTCCGGATGTGCTACAACGGCTCCAATTTGTGTAATGGAAATGGAAGAAGTATTGGTTGCCAAAATCGTATTGTGAGAACAAACTTCGTTTAATTGCTTGAAAATATTTAGTTTCAACTCAACGTTTTCCGTAGCTGCTTCAATCACTAAATCAACGCCTACAACGCCATCTTTGATATCTGTGTAAGTAATTATATTAGTAATTGTTTTTACAACATCTTCTTGTGTGATGGTTCCTTTTGTGAGCATTCGGTCTAAATTGGCAGCAATTGTTGCCATTCCTTTATCCAAAGATTGCTCTGAAACATCAATTAATTTTACGGTAAAACCACTTTGGGCAAAAGTATGGGCAATTCCGTTACCCATTGTTCCTGCTCCGATTACGGCTATTGTTTTCATTTATATGTTAAAATTAAAATTAAAGTATTTATCTAAATCCTCTTTTATTACCTCGTATTCATTTTCATTTATATATTTATTACTATACAGCCAAATATATCTTTCGTATTGTGCATTATAAGGTAAGATAGGGTCAATTAAAAAGTATTTATTTCTAAAAAAATCAATTTGCTTTTTATAAATCAAATCAATAAAAGCATCAACTTCATGAGCATTTTTTTTTGTATATATGAAATAAAAAACTTTTGATGATTCTATATGTTTTTCATCATGTCCCTCATTGTAATTTTTGATAACAAAAATAAATGAGAGAGAAATAGACATGATAATGCTTTGAATTAATAGGGCTTCAAGTTTATAATATTCAGAAATGAAATATATAAGTATCAAAATATTGAAAAGCAAAGAGGTATAAAAAGCGAGCACTATAGGACTCTCTTTATTTTTATCAATATACTGGTTGCTTTTTATCTCTTCAAAAGGGATTTTATATTTTAAATTATGTTTTGCAGTATTTAATTCAACAATAATATCTTCTTCTAAAATTTCAAAAAATTGTTTTTGATTTTTAAATTTGATTTCTAGTTTATTATTCATCAATGAATTATTTTTTAAAACAATCAATAATTTGGTAAGCTACTCTTAGAGCTTCTGTTGCTTGCTCTAATGTTACAACAGGAATAGTGTCATTGTTGATTGCATCAGCAAATGATTCTAATTCGTCAAGAATAGCGTTGTTTTGTTCCACATCAGGATTTGAAAAATAGATTTGTTTTTTTACACCTTCCGCATTTTGTAAAATGATATCAAAATCACCAGGAACTTCCGGAGCATCTTTCATCTTTACCACTTCACATTTCTTTTCAAGGAAATCAACTGATATGTAGGCATCTTTTTGGAAGAAACGGGATTTACGCATGTTCTTCATCGAAATTCTGCTTGCAGTTAAATTAGCAACACAACCATTTTCGAATTCAATTCGGGCATTAGCAATATCCGGAGTTTCACTTATAACCGAAACACCACTGGCACTAATGTTTTTCACTTTGGATTTTACAACGCTCAAAATAGCATCAATATCATGAATCATCAAATCAAGAACTACGGGAACATCCGTACCACGAGGATTGAATTCCGCCAAACGGTGCGATTCAATAAACATCGGATTCTCGATCATGTTTTTGGTTGCAATAAATGCAGGATTGAAGCGCTCTACATGACCTACCTGTCCTTTGACATTGTATTCTTTGGCTAAAGCGATTATTTCTTCAGCTTCTTCAACAGTTGTAGAAATGGGTTTTTCAATAAAAACGTGTTTTCCCGATTTGATAGAAACTTTGGCACATTTGTAATGAGAAAGCGTAGGAGTAACGATGTCTATAACATCAACAGCGTGAATTAATTTGGCTATAGTATCAAATTGTTTGTAGCCAAATTCAGCAGCTATTTTAGCTCCATTTTCGAAATTTTCATCATAAAAACCAACCAATTCATATTTTTCTGATTGTTGTAATAAACGCAAATGTATTTTTCCTAGATGACCGGCACCTAATACTCCAATTTTCAGCATAATTATGTAATTTGTACAAAAATAGCAATAAATTGATTAATTTTTTATTGATAATGAACAATTATTTAATGTATTTTAAATTCAATTTTCAATATTTGAAATTAGAAATTGTTTTCTATTTTTACCAAAATAAAATATCAAATTTTGAAAGACACAGCCAAACATCAAGGACTTCGGAATCAATTAGTAAGCGTTCTAGAACAAAAAGGCATTACTGATAAAAGTGTTTTGGATGCGATAAAAAAAATCCCAAGACACTTATTTTTAAATTCCAGTTTTGAAGATTATGCCTATCAAGATAAAGCATTTCCTATTGGCGCAGGCCAAACCATTTCTCAACCGTATACAGTAGCTTTTCAATCCCAATTATTAGAAGTGAAAAAAGAACATAAAATTTTGGAAATCGGAACAGGTTCAGGGTATCAAACGGCTGTTTTGTATACCATGGGAGCAAAAGTTTTTAGCGTAGAAAGACAAAACGAATTGTTTAAGAAAACTTCTGTTTTATTTCCAAAATTAGGTATTCGTCCCAAACATCTTTCTTTTGGAGATGGATACAAAGGATTGCCAAGTTACGCGCCTTTTGATAGTATTATTGTAACTGCAGGAGCTCCATTTATTCCTCAGCCTTTGATGGCACAGTTAAAAATAGGAGGAAGGTTGGTTATTCCGTTAGGAGAAGATGTCCAAATTATGACTTTACTAATAAGAAAAAACGAAACACAATTTGAGAAACATGAGTTTGGTGAATTCCGATTCGTCCCATTATTAGAAGATAAAAATTAAAATAGAAACCTGCATTTAGCCTACCGTCTGGACATAAATATTCAAACGAAATTTTAGCCCCGAATTTCACTAATTTACTCGAATTAATTCGTGAAAATTAATGAAATTCGTGGCTCTCTTTTTTATAATATCATAAAATCTGTGTAAATCTTTTTAATCTGTATTATCTGTGTCCTATTTTAAATTTTGTCCAGACGGTAGGTATTTAGCGGGTTTTTTATTGACCAATAATACTTAGGTAACGTTCTAAGCTTTCTTTTTCCATTTGAGCAATAAACAGTAAAAAATCGTCTTTGTTATTTTTAGTTTGAGCTGTTTCTAGTGCTTGGTAGTATTGTATTCTACTGTCATAATCGCCTTTTATATTAGCGATGATGCAGCCATGTTGCAATAAAACCAAATTCATAACCAAGCGTGACGTTCTGCCGTTTCCATCGATAAATGGATGAATGGCGACTAAACGTTCGTGTACTTCGGCAGCCAAAACTATAGGATGAAGACTGTTTTTATTGGTTTCGAACCAAATAAAAAAATCTTCCATTTCTTTGGCAACCAGAAAAGGTTGTGGTGGCATATGGCTACTTCCTTGTATCATCACTTGTACTTTTCTATAGCGACCCGCATCTTCCGGATGAATACCTCTTAAAATAAGATTGTGAATAGAAAGGACTTCACGTTCATTTATGGAAGTATTTTTTTGCATTAAATCTTTGATATAAGCAATCGCTTCCTGATGATTAATTATTTCAAGATGTTCCCGCATACTTTTCCCCGAAATAGTCAAACCTTCATTGATAACCAAATCAGTTTCCCGAAGCGTCATGGTGTTTCCTTCGATACGGTTACTTTCATAAGTATATTCTAATTCTAATGCCTGAGTAATTCGATAACTATCAAACGCTCTAAAAGAATCCAATTTTGTCTTCAAGGAATCTATTTCGTCTAAAATTTTTTGCAATGTTGTCGATAGCTTTTTCTTAGAAGATTTACTTTGATATCTTATTTCTTCCTCTGCAACCAGTAATGCTTTTAATGCAAATTCATCTTGACCTATTTCATAAAGAATTTTTTCTTTAAGCCAAGCTACCATTATAGTTTCTATATCTATTTCAAGTAAAGCCGCAAGTTTTAAAACTTGATCTCTGGTGGGTTTTCTGCTGCCACTTTCAAATTTACTAATCAATGCTTGATCAATTCCTAAAAGTTGAGCCACTTCTCTAGTTTTGAGTCCTTTTTGTTCTCTTGCATTTTTGAGTAGTGTTTTCATTTTATAAAAAAATGTTTTAAATTGTCTTGACAAATTTAGTCATTTTATTTTGATAAAAAAATATAATTTTAGACTTAAAATGTAATTTAAAATGATTTTTTTATTCTGTCAAGATCACGTTTGGTGTCTTGTTCTTTAAGGGATTCGCGTTTGTCATAGGTTTTTTTTCCTTTGCAAAGACCAATTTGTAGTTTGGCCATTCCTTTTTCATTGGTAAACAATTTCAAAGGAATAATGGTTAGTCCTTTGGCCTGAACGCTTTTGATCAATCCTTTCAATTCTTTTTTATTCAAAAGTAATTTACGTTCGCTTCTGGCTTTGTGGTTGAATTGATTTCCAAAAGCGTATTCTTCAATGTAAGTATTGATGGCAAAAAGTTCGTTGTTACTAAATTCACAAAAACTCTCTGTAATATTAGCTTTTCCTAATCGAATGGATTTAATTTCAGTTCCTGCCAAAACAATTCCAGCAGTAAATGTCTCGATTATTTCATAGTCGAATTTGGCTCTTTTATTGTAGATATTTATTGTTTTCAGCATAGGAATACAAAGGTAGAAACAAATCTACGAAACACCAATTGTTTTTATATAAATACTTAAATTTGCAAAATGGAAAATTCGAAATCAAAAGACCCTTTACACGGAATAACACTTCAAAAAATTGTTGAACAATTAGTCGAATATTATGGATTTGATACTTTGGGAGAACTCATAAAAGTTAAATGTTTTACGGATAATCCAACCATAAAATCCAGTCTGACTTTTTTACGAAAAACAGATTGGGCTAGAAAACAAGTAGAAGACTTGTACATAAAATCATTGCCTAAATTACTGAAATAGGTTTAATTTAATTTGTAAGAAACCATTACGCCCCCTCTGTATGGGATCCATTCCCCGCTTTTGTTATATTTTTTAGCAGTTTCATAACGTTCGTTAGTACCAATATAATATCCTTTATAGAAACCTTGACTAGAGCCACCACCTAAAAAGCAATCTAACACAAACTTATCATTTATTTTAGCTTGATATCCAATAGTTGCTCCCATAAGATATCCAAATCCCTTTTCATACTTATCTGTATTTAAATAATTCCATTTTTGGAAATTAAATATACTGGCTCCAATATGTGCTCCAATATAAAACCCGTTGTACTTTTCTTTAAAATGATACCGGTATTCTGGTGTAAAAGTGTAAAATTGTCTCGGTTTACCGTCTACTGATTTCCAGGGTGAAGCCAAAATGTCGAACTGGAAAGTAGATTTTTTTCCAATACTGGTTTCGATACCTACATTTGGAATTGATAGTAATGTGGTTAAAGCATTAACCTTTACATAGGTTTGACTTTGTGAATGAATCGAAAAGAAAAGGATAAAAAATATAAGTATTTGTTTCATAAAAGTAATTTAACCAGCTTCTATTTCATTAAAGAAATTAGTTTTGGCGACAAATATAGAAACATTTGATTTAAGAAATTTCCTGTTTTATTTTTTAAGAAATTTTTGTGATTTTAAAAAATTAGAAAATATTCATTGTTTAAAGATTAGTATTTATTCAAAATGGAATAAATAACAGTATCCAAAAAGCGGCCTTCAAAAAATTCATTTTCTTTTAAATGGGCTTCTTTTACAAAACCATTTTTTTCTAAAACTTTCTCAGACCCATGATTCTCAGGGGCAATTATTGCTTCAATAGAATGAAGTTTCATTACTTTAAAACCATAATTAACAGCTTCTTTTACAGCTTCAGAAATGATGCCTTTTCCATTAAATTCAGGAAGTAACATATAACCAATCTCTGCACGAAAATGTTCCGGTTTTATTCGGTAATGACCAATAAGGCCAATGAGTTTTGGATTATCTTTAAGCGTAATTCCCCAATTGATTCCTTCGTTATTTTCGATTTTAGTATCAATCATAGCAATGTGTTCTAAGGCATCTTCAGTAGTTTTTACTAAAGGTCTGGGAATATATTTCATGGTTTCCTGGTTAGAACGTAAAGCGAAAATTTCGTTTACATCATTCTCATCAACACGTCTTAATAATAGACGCTCGGTTTCCAGATTTGGAAAAGGATTAAAATTTATGGTTAACATATTTTATTGATTTTTTTGTGCAAATTAAAGGATTTCGATGCTGAATTTCGATTTGAAAGTGTCTTTTTCTTGCAGAATTTGAATGCCTTCTTTTTCAAATAGATTTCCAAAATTTTCGTTAGTATCCGAATAACCGAACCAAGGTTCGATGCAAAGAAAGGGCGCATTCATTTTTGTCCAAATTCCTAAACTTGGAAAATCTTCGAAATGTACTCTTAAAATCGGATTTTCATTTTCCAAAATTGTCAATGAATTGGATTCTAATGTTTTGAAAATTAAGGCGTCATTTTTGAATAATTCGTAAGTCAATGGAATTCGTTTGTTTTGAGCTTCTAATTTTTTTGTTTTATTTGAAATCAAATCATTTTCCAAAAGATAATATTCCAAAGTTTCGTCTTTTTCGAATGCAATGGAATAATTTTCGAATTTCCCCGGCAAAGCAAAAGCGGGATGTGCTCCAATAGAAAAAGGCATCGGTGATTTTCCGTTATTGATAACTTTATATTCAATACCTAAATTATTTTCTTCCAATGTATAAATGATTTGCAATTCAAATGCAAATGGATACATTTTTAGCGTTTCTTCAGAAGATTGTATCGAAAAAGTAGCGCTATTTTCCTTTTTATCAACTAATTCAAACTCCATATCTCTGGCAAAACCATGACGGGATAAATGATATTCGATTCTACCGTAATGAAAGGAATTGTTTTTTAAAGTTCCAACAATTGGAAATAAAATGGGAGAGTGTTTGCCCCAAAAATCAGGATTTCCCTCCCAAATATATTCTTTGTTCAAATTAGTTTTTAAGGAAACTAATTCAGCTCCTAAGTGCTTAATTTCCGCGTTTAGATTCGAGTTTTTAATCGTAGTTGTCAAAATGGTTTTTCAGTTAATTTAAAATTGATTTTAAATGGTAAATATATTTTATAATTTTTAATAATAATTGGGATTACGTCTAATTTTATTTTTTTTTAAATTCAATCAATTCTTTCGAAATAGTTTAAAATTCTCTTTTTTTTCATTTATTTGTGATATAAACAACAAAAAAATGAAAAACATTCGCTTCAGAGTCATTCTACATTTGACTTTATTATTGGGAATTACGTCTATTTGGGCGCAACAAACTCCTTCAAATGCAACGATTAACGAAGTTTCAAAGTATGATTACCATGATGCTTTTGCTCCGTTTTTTTATACCAAAAACGGAACAAGTACCCGTTCAGCAAGTGGTCAGCCAGGAGCTGAATATTGGCAAAACAGAGCCGATTATAAATTATCGGCGAAATTGGATGAAAAAAACAACGAAATTACAGGAACTGGGATCATCACTTATACTAACAATAGTCCTGATAAAATGGCTTTTGTTTGGATGAACTTGGACCAAAATTTATTTAAGTCAGATTCCCGTGGAAATGCAGTTGTTCCTATTACAGGAAGCCGAAATGGGGCGCAAGGTCAAATTTTTGACGGTGGGCATAAAATAAAATCGGTGAAAGTGATTTTAATAAGCAAAGGTAAATCAACAGAAACGGAGGCTAACTACCTTATTAGTGATACTCGTATGCAGGTTTTCCTTCCGAAAGGATTGAATGCCAAAGGTGGAACCGTGAAAATCAAAATAGACTTTTCATTTATTGCTCCTTTTGAAGGTTCGGATCGTATGGGTGTTTTGGAGACTAAAAACGGTAAAATTTTTACTATAGCCCAATGGTATCCTCGTATGTGTGTGTATGATGATGTAAGAGGCTGGAACGTAAATCCATATTTAGGAGCTTCGGAATTTTATTTGGAATATGGCGATTTTGAAGTGAATATTACAGCGCCATCCAATCATATTGTAGTTTGTTCCGGTGAATTGCTAAACCCTACGGCAGTTTATACAACCGAAGAGCAAAAGCGTTTGGTTCAAGCGAAACTAAGTGATAAAACAGTTTTTATTCGTACTGCTGAGGAAGTTGGAAATTTGTCAAAAACAATTTCTAAAACGACTAAAACATGGAATTATAAAATCAAAAATGCTCGTGATGTTTCCTGGTCGTCTTCGGCTGCATTTATTTTGGACGCTGCAAAAATCAATTTGCCAAGTGGAAAAAAATCATTGGCTATCTCCGTTTATCCGGTAGAAAGTGCAGGAAATGATGCTTGGGGACGTTCAACAGAATATACTAAAGCTTCCATAGAAAATTATTCTAAAAGATGGATGGAATATCCTTATCCAGCAGCTACAAATGTGGCAGGTAATGAAGGTGGAATGGAATATCCGGGAATCGTTTTTTGTAGTTGGGAATCGAAAGGGGAAGATTTATGGGGTGTTACGGATCACGAGTTTGGACACATTTGGTTTCCTATGATTGTCGGTTCAAACGAGCGTTTGTTTGCCTGGATGGACGAAGGGTTCAATACTTTTATCAATTCGCTAAGTGCTGTAGATTTTAATAATGGCGAATATAAACCAAAACCTTCGGATTTACATTTATATGCGGATTATTATACCAATCCAAAGAATGAAACAATAATGAGTTCACCCGATAATATGAAAGAAGCCAACATAGGTCTTTTATGTTATTCTAAACCTAGTGCAGGGTTGGTGATTTTGCGTGAACAGATTTTAGGGCCGGAACGTTTTGATTTGGCTTTACGTACTTATGTAGAACGTTGGGCATACAAACATCCGACACCAGATGATTTCTTCAGGACAATTGAAAACGTCGCGGGAGAAGATTTAAGTTGGTTTTGGAGAGGCTGGTTTCAAAACAATTGGCGTTTAGACCAAGGAATCAACTCGATTAAATATATAAAAAATGATCCAAAACAAGGAGTTATAATTTCAATTGATAACTTAGAAAAAATGGCCATGCCGGTTATTTTAGATATAAAAACTAAAAGCGGAAATGTAACTCGAGTTAAATTACCGGTTGAAATTTGGCAAAGAAACATTGACTGGTCATTCAAGCACAATTCTACCGAGGAAATTGAAAGCATTACAATAGATCCAGATCACGTATTTCCTGATAGTAACGAAAACAACAATATTTGGACATCATCGGTAGGTATGATTGATGTTGACATTATCTTAGATGAATATTTAGGAACCTATTCTAATAAAAATGTTCCAATAAAAATTGTGTTTTCAGAAAAGAACAATGTTCTAAATGTTGCAATGACTGATTATCCAAAGTTTACTGTTGAACGTATTGCAAAAGATACTTTCGAGTCTAAACAAGCAGGAATTACATTTCAATTTAATGAAAGTAAAACAGGATTAGACATGATTTTGAGTGATGGGCAGAAAATACCTTTTACTAAAGAGTAATTAACAATTTTAAGATAAAAAAACACCAACATTATGGAGGGTACTGAAAAACCTCGTTTATTTTGATTAGCGTTCTTTTTTAGACAATAAAAAAACGCTTGTAACAGGATTTT
>NZ_VJZP01000080.1 GCF_007097265.1 Flavobacterium gawalongense
TTAAATATTTTTTGGATATGAATCCAGAAGACGATGTTATCAATTCTAGTTCGTTGACAAAATTTAGAAAACTACGTTTGAAAGACACCGATTTATTAAATCTATTGATAAACAAAACAGTAACCATTGCTGTCGAAAAAGGAATAATTCGTTCGAAGTCTATCATCGTCGATGCCACACATACTTTATCAAGATCCAATCCATTTTTAGCCATAGAAGTATTGAGAGAACGCTCAAAGTTACTTCGAAAAACAGTATACACCTTTGACGACCAATTCAAAGAACGTATGCCTGAAAAAAATACCGACAATGATTTAGAAAAGGAACTGGCTTATTGCAAAGAGTTGGAAACACGTATAGAAAATGAGCCATCTATAAGTTCAATACCTGCAGTGAAAGAAAAATTAAATCTGCTAAAAGAAACCGTAGAAGATACTCAAGAAAATTTAACCCTATCCAAAGATACCGATGCAAAAATAGGTCATAAATCTGCCGAGAGTTCCTTTTTTGGCTACAAGACCCATTTGGCAATGACCGAAGAGCGCATCATTACTGCAGCTGTAGTTACATCGGGAGAAAAAGGCGATGGACCAGAATTGCCTAAACTTTTAGAAATTAGTCAAGAAAACGGAGTTGATGTCGATACCATTATTGGCGATGCGGCTTATTCTGGAAAAGAAAACCTTAAGATCACAAGTGAACAAAATATTAAAGTAGTAGCAAGACTAAATCCATCGATAACACAAGGATTTAGAAAAAACGAAGATAAATTCGATTACAATAAAGATGCCGATAGGTTTGTTTGCCCAGCAGGACATTTAGCAATACGAAAAGCGCGCCAAGGCACTAAAGATGTCGGAAAAAATCAAGTAGATACTTATTATTTTGATGTCGAAAAATGCAAGTCTTGCCCTTTAAAAGAAGGCTGTTATAAAGATGGAGCCAAGACAAAAACGTATTCGGTATCCATAAAATCAGAATTGCATCAAGACCAAATGGCTTTTCAAGAAACAGAATATTACAAAGAGAAAGCAAAACATCGATACAAGATAGAAGCCAAAAATAGCGAGTTAAAAAATGTACACGGTTATGATAGAGCAATATCATACGGTATTACCAATATGCAAATGCAAGGAGCATTAGCAATTTTTACAGTCAACTTAAAAAGAATACTCAAATTAATGTAGAAAATGGAATCTACACATACATTTTTCCAAATGAACCCTGTAAAAGTCAAAAACCGACTCTTACAACCTACAATAAAAAACAGTTGCAAAAATAAAAACGCTTATAACGGATGCTTAAAATCCTGTTACAAGCGTTTTTTTATTGTCTAAAAAAGAACGCTAATCAAAATAAACGAGGTTTTTCAGTACCCTC
>NZ_VJZP01000081.1 GCF_007097265.1 Flavobacterium gawalongense
CTTTTGAAACTCTCTGCTTATATTCATAACCGCAAAAATAATCTATATTTGTGTCCACACGATAGGAAGCTTCGGGACGAACCGCCGTATACGAGACCCGCTTGGTTTATCCTGAGCGAAGCCGAAGGGTACGGTGGTGTACTCAGGTTAATATTGTTTTTTTTGTTTTCGTGAATATAAATATTTGAGAGGCGCACTCCGTTAGTTTCTAGCGGAGCCGTCTACTCGATTGGCAGATGCCTTTCTTTTTCCTGTGTAGTTTTTAAATACTATTTTGGATATTATATAGTTCAGACATTTTATAAAATTTCATATTATTATTTTTTACATAATTACATATTTCGATAAGTGTTTGAAATTCTGTTTCATAATCAGCTTGTACAGTTTCAACAGGTTTGTGTGCGTAAAAAATTACTATTTTATTGTTGTTTTTTGCATATTGTAAAAGGGATAAAAAATAAGAAACGCTAAAATGATAATAGCTTTTATCAATTCCTAAACCGAATACAATTCTATTTCCGCTGTAATAACAATTTTGAGATGATGGAGCAGAATTCCCATAGGTTGTTCCTCTTAATATCTGAAAGTTGTTAAATAATATGTTGTCAGTTGAAGTACTTCTTGCTCCATATGGATATGCAAAAGATGTTGTTGATAATGAGTTATTATCCATTAAATTTACCATCGGATAAATTTCTTGATTTAAATATTCGGTAACTCCGTTATTTGCAATAAATGTAGTTGCGTTTAAATGATTTAATCCGTGTCCACCAATTTCGTGTCCATAATTTTTTAAATCTTTTAGTTTGTTGATTTTGTCATTGCTCAACTGATTAAATTTTGTTACAAAAAAAGTTGCTTTCCAATCGTAAACTTCCAATATGTTATGAACTTCAACCCAGTTATCTACATAATCGTCGTCAAATGAAATTACGACACCTGGCGCATAATTATTCTGATTGTTAATATTTTCATTACTATCATCACTACAAGAAACTAAAAGGAAAATTATAATTATAAAAGCATATTTTTTTAACTTCATATTATTTGGTTTTGAAAATTTTTTTTGATTTCAATTTTCGTTATTTAGGCGCAAGGTTTCTGCCAACGTCTTGCTAGTAGGCGATGGTCGGGGTTAATAATTCTTATACTTCGGATAATCACTATTTTTCCAAGTACAAAACCAACTTTGGTTAAGCCTAAATCCCCGACTATTGCTTACTAGCTGTGTGTGCCTTGCATGCACTTCCAATTCCTCAAAAGTAGGAATTTTATCTAGAGGGTGCAAGTCCCTTATCGGCA
>NZ_VJZP01000082.1 GCF_007097265.1 Flavobacterium gawalongense
CAGGGCAAACGCACCAGTTAAAATGACAAAAAATGTCGTAATCTATTAAAAATAGGTTGTTTAATATTTTTTTAATAGCTTAAAAAATTGTATATTGATCTGACAATCAATAATTTAAGTATAATTTTATGTCAGGTAAATTAATAAGCATTTTTAAGCAAATAGAAGACAATAGACGAGATTTAAGCAAACTTCATGAGTTAAACGACATCCTAGTTATGGCAATAATTGCTGTGATTTGTGGGGCAGATACTTGGAATAATATTGAAGAATACTGTGAGGCAAAGCAAGAATGGCTTTCTAAATTTCTGAATTTAGAAAACGGAATACCATCGCACGATACCTTTAACAGGGTAATAAGCTCCATTGATAGCGAACACTTTGAGCGTTGTTTTATTGAATGGGTTAGTGAGTTGATAAAAATTACCGATGTAAGAGAGATTGTGAATATTGACGGCAAAACCATTCGTGGAGCAAAACAGCACGGAAAGAAATCGCCAATTCATATGGTAAGTGCTTGGGCACACAATAATAATTTGGTTTTAGGTCAAGTAAAAGTCAATGAAAAGTCAAACGAGATTACCGCAATCCCAAAGCTTTTAGAAGTTTTGAGTTTGGAAAATAGCATTGTAACCATTGATGCCATGGGCTGTCAAACGGCTATTGCAGAAAAAATAATTGAAAAACAGGCAGATTATGTTTTAGCTGTCAAAAACAATCAAGAACAATTGTTTGAAAATATAACAGACGAATTTAGATTTTCAAAAAAAATAGAAATTTTTGAGGATACTGATTTAGGACATGGACGAATAGAAACTAGAAAATGTAGTGTTATTACACATTTTGAACATATTGAAAATCATGATAAATGGAAAGGATTACAATCAATTATAAGAATAGAAAGCATACGTGAATTTAAAAATAGCGATAAATCCAAAGAAGAAGCCGTACGATATTACATCTCGAGTTTAAAGATTTCAGCAAAGGAATTTGAACACATTATCCGCTCGCATTGGAGCATTGAAAATAAGCTACATTGGACATTAGACGTAGCATTTTTGGAAGATCAGAGCAGAAAAAGAGATAGTAATGCCGCTCAAAACTTTTCCGTTCTCACTAAAATCGCCTTGAATCTGCTAAAAAATGAAAAAACCGCTAAAGTTGGAGTTAAGGGTAAGCGCCTTAAAGCTGGGTGGGATAATCAATATTTGGAGAAATTAATTAATTTATGATGCGTTTGCCCTG
>NZ_VJZP01000083.1 GCF_007097265.1 Flavobacterium gawalongense
TGGATATGCAAATGAAAACTGCACATTAAGTTAAGCTACATTTTTGTAATTAATTTGATTGTTAAATTCTTCAATAGTTGCATAATTCAAAGCAGAATGTCTCCTTTTTCTGTTGTACCAAATTTCAATGTATTCAAAGATTTCTAGTTTCATTTGTTCTTTAGAAATCAGTTTGTTTCCATAAATCAATTCAGTTTTCAAGGATTTAAAAAAGCTTTCCGCTACTGCATTGTCCCAACAATTTCCTTTGCGACTCATACTACGGGTTATTTTTTTATAGGAATCAAGAACATTTACAAACTTTTTGCTTGCATATTGAACACCTCTGTCGGAATGAAAAATCAAACCTTCCTCAATATTTCGGTTTTTAACCGCCATTTTCCAAGCTCCAAGCGTAGTTTCATCTGTACTCATTCCATCGCTCAAACTCCAACCTATAATTTTTCGGTCGTATAAATCCATAATAGTTGTCAGGTATACAAATCCCTCTTTGGTTTGAATATAGGTGATATCAGAAACCCAAGCTTTTGAAGGCATTTTTACAATAAACCCTCTGTTTAATATATTTTCAACGATTAAATAATTATGATTTGAGTTGGTCGTTACTTTGAATTTCTTGCTTAATTTACTTCGTAAGCCTAACTGTTTCATATATTTTGCTACACTAATTCTTGAAATTTTATAACCAATACTCCTAAGTTCTAATGTTATTCTAGGACTTCCGTATCGTTGTTTGGATTCAAAATAAATCAATGTTATCTTTTCTTTTATGGCGATTTTTCGTTGCTGTCTTGCAGTGATTGTTTGTTTTTTCCATCGGTAATAACTTCCACTACTCACTTGTAGAACTTTGCACATTTTTTCAATCGGGAATAGTTGTTCATTGTTTTTAATGAAACTATAAATCATCGACCGCTCTTGGAAAAAATGCCGATTGCTTTTTTTAATATATCGCGCTCTAACTCGGCATCTTTGAGTCTTTTCTCCAGTTCGTGAATTTTTTCTTGTTCGGGACTTAGTTTTAAATTCCCTTTTCCAGGAAAACTTCCCTCTCCAAATTCCTCGAACTCTTTGCGCCATTTGTACAACTGTGGTGCTGTTACTCCCAGCTCTCTGGCCAGTTCTGATATGTTTGTTCTCTCATAACTCAATTGGACGGCTTTTTCTTTGAAAGCTTTGTCATAAATTTTGCGGACTTGTTTCATAGGTTAAAATTAAGATTATTTCTTAAC
>NZ_VJZP01000084.1 GCF_007097265.1 Flavobacterium gawalongense
GCCGTATGAAGCGAGAGTTTCACGTACGGTTCTGTGAGAGGCTTTTGCTGCAAGGCTTTTGCCTACTCGACCTTTGCATTTTTTTAAATGTTCTTGAAAAACGTAAGAGTAATAAAAGTCTCCCGACTTTTTCCGAGAAGACCTTTAAGCATCTCGTTGTGTTGGTATATCCGTGTCATGGTTTATTCTGATAGTGAGTTTACTTCGTTCTTTGCAATGACTTTGATTGTAGATTTGTATTACTTGCTCAGCGTGTGTGGCGAAGTCGGGAGACTTCGCAGAGCACAAAGCGACGAACACTTCGGGGAGCGGGGAGCAGGAGAGCGGAACATTTTGTGGTCTGGTCGGCTCGGGTCATATCAGATCCTCAAAAATATACCTTTCATCAAACGGCACTTCAAACTTATCTAAAAAAGCCAAATATTCCTCTTTGAAGGTCTGTTTCTTATGATGCTCTTCCTGATTGGCAATATATTTATAAACAGTATCAACTTGGGAATGGCTATAAGAAAAAACACCATAACCTTCCTGCCATTCAAATCTTGATTTTGTCAGTTGATGGTCATTGATATATTTGGATGATTTTGCCTTAACGGTTTTCATTAATTCTGAAATAGAAACCACTGGTTTCAATCCCAAGAAACAATGCACGTGATCTTCAACACCATTAACAATAATGGTTTTGCATCCGGTTTCATTAATCAAATTACCAATTACGCCCATTAGTATTGATTTCCATTCCTTACTAATTACGGCTTCTCGGTACTTTACTGCAAAAACTGCTTGAATGTAAACTTGATGATAGGTATTTGCCATTTTTTATATTTTAGATGAATCTTTATTCGTTTTTATTTACATCAATGGATTAAAATCCGTTGATACAAAATGTGCCGTTCCTATGGAACTTTTACATACGTCTCAGAGCCATCGGCTCGACCCATTTTGTAAGGCTGGACTTTAGTCCAGTTGACACAACGGAACTCCAGCATTCCAGCATCACAAAGAGCCATCAGCTCGGCACATATCACTACTACACCAACTACCCACTAAACTCCTTTTTCAATATTCAATTCAATATTCAATATACTCTGTCTAAATAAACTCGAATCATAATACTTATTTTCTATTTTTTGTCATTCCGACGAAGGCTATCGTGTGGACACAAATATAGATTATTTTTGCGGTTATGAATATAAGCAGAGAGTTTCAAAAGTTATCAGATA
>NZ_VJZP01000085.1 GCF_007097265.1 Flavobacterium gawalongense
ATGATGATGATGTTAGAGAGTTTGGGGTTTATAATGAGGATTTAAAAGCAATATCAGATTGGCTTAAAGAAAGTCAAATTAAAACAGTAGCAATGGAATCAACCGGAACCTATTGGCAGTCGTTGTACGCTATTTTATTGTCCGATGGATTTCAAGTAATTCTGTGTAATGGAAAATTTACCAAGAACATAAAAGGCAAAAAAACAGATGTGCAAGACTGTCAATGGATACAAAAACTCCACAGTATTGGATTGCTTTCTGGCAGCTTCTTACCTGATTTACAAACAGAGCAACTCCGCACCTATTGTCGACACAGAAGCAATTTAATAAATACTGCTGCAGACACTTCCCGAAAAATGCAAAAGTATTTGCGACTGCTTAATCTTAGATTAGATGTCGTTGTAAAAGATATTTGTGGACTCACAGGTTTAAAAATAATTCAAGCCATTTGCGATGGAGAAACTAATCCTGAAAAATTAGCCGCTTTTAGAAATGGCAATTGCAAAAAAACTGAACAAGAAATTGCAAAAGCACTTCAAACTAATGGTAGAAAAGATTATCTTTTTGCTTTAAAACAAGAATTTGAAACTTACAATCAACTACAAGATAAAATCGAAAAGTGCGACCAAGAAATCAAGATAATGCTTGATGAAGCTATTAACAGTGACGCTAATAAAAAACAGCATTATATTGATGAAAAAACACATAAAAGAATCAATAAAAACACCCCTAAAAACATAGATATGAATTTGTTAGGTTATCAATATTTTGAAGGTGTAGATTTACTAAAAATAGAAGGGCTTGGCCACGCAACTCTTCTTGCTATTATCAGTGAAGTAGGTTTGGAGGGAATAAGAAAATTTCCAACTGCAAAGCATTTTGCAAGTTGGCTTCGTCTGACTCCAAACAATAAAAAAAGCGGAGGAAAAGTTTTGAGTAGCAGAGTTCCAAAAGGAAGTAATCGTTTAAAAATAGCCTTAAGAAATGCCGCAAATGCAATAGGAAATTTAAAAGAATCTACTCCTTTGAGAGATTTTTTTCATAGAATAAATTTTAGAAAAGGCAGAGTGTCGGCCATTAGTGCCACTGCAAGAAAATTAGGCGTTATAATTTGGAATATGGTGGTAAAAAACATCCCGTACTATAATCCAGAAAATTATTTATATTTAGATGAAAAAAGAAAACTAGGAATTGTAAAA
>NZ_VJZP01000086.1 GCF_007097265.1 Flavobacterium gawalongense
GGCTGTAGTCTAAAAGAATGTTGTTGAAATAATTTTGTTATATTTAATAAGTTGCGTATCTGTTTAATACATCTTTTGTCCAATTTTGAGATTTTCTAACTCTTTTTACTGGGCACCTGTATGTTCTGGAAGAATATGTATTGATGAATTTCTCATATTGATTTTCAATGTTTATAAATACATCCCAAGTATGATTGCTTTTTAATAAATCATCCATAGACAATTCGTTTTTACTTTTATCGTTTTTTAGCACTTCTAATTCTTTGAACCAATTGGCATATCCTTGCAAATATTTTGTAGAAACACCTTTCAAGACTCGGTTTACCATAAAATCAAATCGTTCAGCAATACTGTTAATGTGCTGTACGTGATACTCTTTATCAAAAGTATGATTCTTAGCATCAAAGGAAATATGTGGAATTTTGAAAGATTTTGCAAAGGCTGAAATACTTCCGTGTTTATCAGATGTTAAGATAGTTTTACTATTGATTCTATTGCCTATTTTACGAGGGATATCACTCATTTTCATTCTTCCGATTCGAATGACAGACATATCCAATTGCCCAGTTCTATCAGCTGTAGCTAATATTTTCGTTTGAAAACCATTATCTCCAGCACCAACTTTACCAGCCCTTTTTCTACCGTTTACAAGTCCTTGTCTCCCTTTTAAGTTATATCTGAACCACAAATCATCTATTTCTGTAATCCCTTCAAAATTAGCTTTGGAATGTTCTAATGTAATCATACTTTTTTGTCGCCAATCAAAAGCGGTTTGCTTACTAATCTTGAATTCCTTACACATTTTCTTCAATGGTCTAAAACCGTCTTCCATCATTGATGTGAAATAGCGTAGAAAATCATTCTGTTTATTGATGCCGTGCAGTGCAGTTCCTGTAGTTTTAGTAAAAGTACGTTCACAATCTTTACATTTAAATCTCTGACGTTCATTGAAAAAACTATGCTTTATCAAATTCACACTATCACAATGAGGACAATGAGTCAACTCATTTTTGTGAATGACAATCTTTTCTTTCTTTAACTCCTCTATCAATCTTTGCTTCTGTGAAATAGTCAATAGCGGTATTAAACTGACAATTGTATCGTAAGCTTCCATATACCTATTTTCTATTAAAATTACAAAAAAAAGTAACAACATTCTTTTAGACTACAGCC
>NZ_VJZP01000008.1 GCF_007097265.1 Flavobacterium gawalongense
GCCGTATACGAGACCCGTACGTACGGTGGTGTGAGAGGCGCACTCCGTTAGTTTCTGGCGGAGCCGTCTACTCGATTATGCTGGGTTGTGACACACATGCTGAGCACGAATGTATATCGATTTCAATTATCTATTCCAATTGCGAACGCCATTCCGCCTTCCAATTATCGATTCCAATTGCGAATGAATTTCCGCCCTCCAATTTTCCGCTTCAAATAGTTTCCGTATTACAAGTCCAACTTTGAAAAGCTTCAATTAAACCTCAAAAAAATCGACAAAAAAATTCCGCCCTCGGTTGTCCGAAAAGCGGTTTACGTTTGTTTGTCCGCAACAATTAAACATCGAGTTTCGGTTCAGATTTCGGTCAGCACGGTTTCTGCTTCGTTAAATCATTTTTCCGCTAAAACGCCCGATTAAAATCAGCTGTTTCTCGTTAACGGAACAATCCGGCATAACGTCTCGCAGCTACAAGAAGTGGCAAATTTCGTAACTGGATATTTTCGGTTACTACAAAAGTTATTGCGAAACGTAAACGTGAATTTACCACATATTTTGCCACTTCTTGTAGCTGCTGTTATGCGATGGTGCTTATTTTTCAAAGTAATATTAATCAATTAAAAATAAATGAAATGAAAATACAAGAAAATTACTTCTACAAATTAGATAACTCAAAAGAGGTAAAAGTTATTTGGAAAAAATACGACAAAGCTTGTATTTTAGAAATTGGAATTGATTACCCAACAGCAATAGTTGATATTGATAGATTGACTGGTATAGAATTAACCGAAAAACATTTAGAAAATTTAGGATTCAAAAAAGAAGATGATGCTTTTTGGTTAAAACTAAATGAATCGTGGCAATATTTAGAACTTAATCATAATGCTGATGATACTGATAATTTATTTGTTGGATATATCACAACAGAACAAATTGAAAAAAACAAAATAGATCCTATATTTTTAAATCATATAAATTTCATACACGAAATTCAAAGTTTATTTTATTCTTTGAGAGGAAATGATTTAGTATTTTCTTATGCGGTTTTATAGCATCTCGCATAACGTATGGTGCTATGTGCAGTATTGCCATAGAAAAAAGTTGTCGTGTAGCACTAAACGTTATTGGCAATATTGCTCATAGCACGTGTTAGCGATAGTTGTGGTTTGATACCGAAAAATTTGTTTTAATCCTATAGCCAATAAAATAATGAGTAAATATTTAAGTGATGATAGACGTGTTGGATTAATATCATTTTCAGGTGGAGAAACTTCTGCTTTTATGCTTTGGTGGTTGCTTAATAACAAAAAAAGTGAGTATAGATTTAAAATAGTTTTTGCAAATACAGGACGTGAAAATAATGAAACATTAGATTTTATTAAAAAATGTGCTGAACATTTTGGAGTTGAAATAATTTGGATTGAAAGCAATATTTGGGGTAACGTAAGAGAAAAAACAAAACACGTTGTTGTAAATTACGAAACTGCAACACGGAACCAAGACTGGAAAAAAAGAGATAATACGCCTTATGAAGAAATGGTTAAAAAATACGGACTTCCAAACATTGCAAATCGTTTTTCTACTCGTGAATTAAAAGATAGACCAATTCAAAGCTATATGCGAAGTTTAGGCTTTAAAGATTTAGACTATGATATTTTCATTGGAATACGTTACGATGAATTAGATAGAATGATTGATGAAACTAAAAATCCAAGAAACTTTATTTATCCATTAATAAAATGGATGAAATGGACAAAAAAACACATTAATTTTTGGTGGTCACAAATGCCATTTAGATTACCATTAAAAGGATGGGAAGGAAATTGTTGTGATTGCTACAAAAAAGTTCTTGAAAAATTAATGCAGATAATGATTGATGATGCTTGGAAATTTGAGTTTCCTGAATATTTGGAATGGAAATATGAATATTATATTCCTGAAAGCAGAATTGAAAAAATGGTTTCAAACTTAAAACCTATTCCATCTGGACCATTCCGATTATTTCGAGATAATCATTCAGTAAATGATATACGTCAAAAAGCAAAAAAACTAAAAAAGAAAATTAAAGATGATACAGTTGATGTTTCATTTCAGATTAAATTATTTGAAGAATCCGAAAGTTGCGAGGTTTTTTCAAAATGTGGCTCTTAAAGTTCTTATGAAAAGGATTCGAGCAATTATCGCTAACGTTTCGCTACTACAAGCTGAACGGGACAAGAAAGCATATTTTTTCGGTTGTCACGGAACAACCAAACACAAAACAATAATAACCAAAAGACCGATGCCCGATTAGCTTGTAGTAGCTGTTATGTGAGGTTTAAATTTAGACAAAATGAGCTTATTAAAAGAAATTATTGAAAAAAGAAGCGAATTAGAAATTTTAGAAAGACAGTATCTTGAAGAAACGCCACCTTGTTGCAATAAAAAATGTGGATTTTGGAGAGAGAAGCAAACTGGGAATTGTTCTTGGTCTGTTTTATTAGAAGATTGCCGAGATTATAAATATGAGTTTGAAAATGCAGATTCCGAAGACGGTAGTTCTGAATAAATCTCACATAACGTTCATTATTGTATCAGTTAAGGAAAAACACACCTTATGCTTCGGATAATAAAAATTTTTAAAAGTACAAAACAGTAAATAAATTAATAACTAAAGCCTTAATTGCTACAATATATTGTTGTAGGTAGGTTTTTTAAACATCACGAATTATGATAGTATCAGACCAAAATTTTCATTTAATTCAGAATAATAAGCCTGTTTGTTTAGTAGGTATTTATCGTTTTCAAGATGGAGTTTTTACAAATAAAAACGCACCAAACATTAAGGTAAAAGTAAGATGTACTAGCACTTGGGGCAATATGAGCAGTTTTGAAAAAATAAAAAACTAAAAACTACCTGCGTAACTTTGGCTACAAAGTTGAGCAAACTTACCTACAACTTGTTTATATCCTCCTAACGCCTGTAAGGTATTATATTTATTGGTACTACCTAATTTTTAAAATCCTATAGTACAACATAAGTACAACAAATCAAAACCTTTTTACAAAGCTATAAATCCCTACTTCATTAAGCTGCGCTTGGCGATTCAAATCTTGGAACTCTGCCAACCTTCCACAATAGTATTGGTGTGTTGCTTTTGCATAACCATTTTGTAAAAGTAATTCATTTAAGCATTCACCACTTGGCAAAATCACATATCCTAGTTGCCTGTTCCAGTAGTCAAAGTAATTTTCTTGTTCTGTAATAATGGTTACAGTCGTTTTTGGCGGTGCAACCGATAAAACGAAGTGCAACGATTGTAAACCAAATTGCATCAATAATTGAGCAGGTAAATGGCTTTTCTCCTCGTCCTCTTTCATCTTTCTATTAATCTTCACTTCTGGCGCATCTAAACCATAAAGACGAATCTCTTTTCTCATTTTAGTGAAACGATGGCGAATGATGATGCTATCTCCATCAAGGACTTCTTCAATTTGCCAATGGGTTTCCACTGTGTACGGTGCTTTTGCGTTGTATTGCATTGTCTTTCAGTTTTTTAGGTTAGTGTTATTCAAAGATAATATTTGAACTTTGTTTAAGCAATTGCAAGCAATTATTAACTTTTAAAAATTAGAAAAAATGGCAAGACAGAAAGGTGTTATTAAGTATGTTGGAACTCTTGGAGATATCCGACATTTTAAAATTAAAGGACAGGAAGGCTACTTCGCCGGTATGGTTGGCGGACCAACAGGCGACCAAGTTTTAACTGCTCCTGAATTTGAGAGAACCCGTGAGAATATGAACGAATTTGGCGCTTGTGCCAAAGCCGGAAAAGCGGTTCGTACTGGTTTATCTCAAGTGATGAAACAAATGTCGGATTCCCAAGTAACAGGAAGATTAACTTCTATTATGAAGAAAATCAACTTGGAAGACCAAACCGAAGCGAGAGGGTATCGAAAAATTGAAATCACTACACAACGTAGTTACCTAAAAGGTTTTGAGTTTAACAAAAACACTTCTTTCAATGGGATTTTCAACGCTCCTTACTCCTTAACTCATACGGTTGATAGAGAAAGTGGTGATTTAGTAGTTCCTGATTTTAACCCTGCGAATTTGGTGAATGCTCCCGCTGGTGCAACGCATTTTCGATTGATTACTTCGCTTTCAGTTGTGAGTGATTTTGAATACAACGCTACCACAAACAGCTATGATCCAATGGATGCCGATTTGAATGAGGTAAACAACATTCAATACAGTGACTTTTTAGACTTGTACGCTCCAGTTCCTGCCACTACAATTACTGCTACTTTACCTGGTGGAGTTCTTCCAACAGTTAATACTTCAGTATTGCAATGCATCGGAATTGAGTTTTACCAACAAGTTGGTGCAAATTTCTACTTGTTTTCAAGTGGTAACTGCTTGAAAGTTGAGGATGTTTTTTAGAAAAGCATTTTACAAATCCCTCAACTCGTTTGGGGGATTTTTTGTTTAACCTCAAATCTATTAATCCAATGGAAACCAAAATAATCAGAGTTGCCCAGGGCAAAGAAAGCACATTAAGCCAGTTATACATTAACGGAATTTTCCAATGTTATTTGTTAGAAGACAAAATTAGAGAAGTGAAAATTGCTTCGGAAACTGCCATTCCAAAAGGTGTTTTTAGTTTGAAGTTGAACACTTACGGAACTAAAAATGTACAATACAAAAAAGCATTAGGAAAGCTGCACGAGGGAATGATTGAAATTACCGGAATACCCAATTTCAATTTTGTGTATATCCATACCGGAAACACCAAAAAAGAAACTGCCGGCTGTCCGCTTTGCGGTTTTGGATTTGTTTTTATTGATGGTGATTATGAAGTTTCTCAAAGTGTTGCTGCTTACAAAATGATTTATCCAAAATTGGTTGCATTGGCAAAAGAAGCTTCAAACAAAATTAGCATTGAAAATAATTTTCAATTTTAAAAACTCCTATCAATGGAAAACATCAATAATATAACAGTCCTTTTTGGCACACTAATCACTTTATTACTCTCGGTTGTGGCTTATTTTATCAAGCAATTACACACTGATTTTAAGAGTATGGAGAAAGATTTGATTGAAGTCAAAACAATGGCTCTAATCATCAAAACCGAATTCAAAAGCGGTAACGATTTACTGAACCAAAAAGTGGAATACATAGAAAAAAGGGTACACAATTTAGAATTAACAATCATTAAAAATCAAGATTATGAAAAATAACAATTTGAATTTAGCAGAAAGAGTGTTGGCACCAACTCCGAAATGGTTTAAAATCCTTCGGACTGTCGGAATTGCTTTGGCATCCGTTGGCGGAATTATCATTGCTTCGCCTGTTGCGTTGCCTGTCGGATTGGTTTCGGCTGCTGGATATTTGGTTTTAGGCGGTAGTATTATTTCGGTGGTTTCTCAAACTGCTGTAAAATCGGAAGAAGTACCAGAACCAAGCAAGTAAAAAAACTCAAAATCAGTTTTGAATGCTCCGTATTTCGGGGCATTTTTTGTTTATAACAGTTGATTAAAGTGAATTGCTTTGCTTTTCTTCTATTTATTTAAGTGGGGCAATCGTATTGCCCTTATGTATTGGTTTGCTTGGGAATGAGGTGCAAACAATCCTAGTCCATTTGGACCAGGTTTGATTTATTTTCTGCAATAACGGTATAAAATTACTCTTCGTAAGTCGTTTATGAGGTTGATATTTTCGTGAAATTGCTTTTCCTTTTGTTCCAAAAGTTTGAGAGCCGCAACATTTTTTTGGTGCTGCTCGTGTTCCTCCATCATCAAATTGACCTTTGGATTAAACTCTTTTTTGAAATCTGGAAGGCGTAAAAACGGAATAACCGAACCCACCTAAATACTGATGCCAGAATTTTGTTTGCCAAAGGCTGTACGCCACAAAATAAATGTTTTCGCAATCTTGTTCTCTTTCAAAAATGATTACAAAGCTGTTTGTGAATGGCTCTTTTTGTGGTTTACCGCTGTTCATTCCCTTGTTAAGCAGGAATAAATGGGGTTTTATGTAAACCGTGTCTTTTCGGTGGGTTTTGATGATGAAATTTAACATACTTTCGGTTTTAAGATGATGTGGCTCGTCGAACTCGCCTCACATATAATTTTTTAAAAGAAAAAAAAGAAAAAAAAAGAAAGTCGTCTATCAAGTGGAGGTTTCAAAAAAAGCAAGTTTTTTAAAAAAAATACTACCCGAGTGTTTCTTCAAAATCGGAAACATCATCGTATAATCAAAAGTTGTTATGGAACGATAAGGGTGGAGATTTTTTTTAAAACCGAAGGCTTGAACTTTCTTTTTTTGAAACTGGAGCTTACCTTTACTTTCTTTTTATTTATTTTTTTATTTTTCTTTTAACCGAAATAGTCCTTGATAAGAAAATTTTAAAAAGTGTTGATGAGATAGATAATGTTCTTGG
The DNA here is from genome assembly GCF_007097265.1 of Flavobacterium gawalongense. Lineage (GTDB taxonomy): Bacteria > Bacteroidota > Bacteroidia > Flavobacteriales > Flavobacteriaceae > Flavobacterium > Flavobacterium gawalongense. The sequence continues at coordinate 6,420 of NZ_VJZP01000008.1, forward strand.
AAAGGGTATGAAATTTTAAAGCAGGAACAATGACAGCATCCATTCAATAAAAATGCTTTGTTCCTGCTTTAAAATTTTATACTCTTTCTTGGATTTGATTTTGTGTGTGCTTCAAATATGATTGAAATCAGCTATTTCAATTTTATTCCGATGTTCATTGAAACTGCAAAAGCACTCACAAAAATAATGAAAAAACTTTCGTAGTGCGGTGGCAGTCGCTCGGGTAAGTGTATAGTTTTTTTATTTGCTTACCGGAATGTTTCTGATTGCTTTCGTGATGGCTTGATGCTTTTATTCAGTCGAAAGTCGGAATGTCGAATGTCCGAAAGTGGGTTGTTATGAAAACGCCAAAGCATCTGGCCATCGTGGAAGCAATGACTACTATGTTACTGGCAAATGAAAAAAAAATACTCTTGCCGGCTCTTTTGGTTTTGTGGGTGCTGAAAATAGCTTGTACCGATGCTTGTGAATTTTAGAAATAGTTTCTCAAGCTATTTACAGCACTTACAAAAGCAATGCAACTACTTTCTATGTCAACGCAACACTGATAAAACCATTGTAAAGTTTCTGCGAAACCAATACTTTGTTTTAAAGAAAAAGCTTCTTACGGAGCAGTATTAGTGGTTTGTGAAGGACGGTTTTTTGAGCGGCTGGGTGATGCGATGGGAGCTGCTCAAAAAGTTGTCCTGGAACAAACCACAAGCGCGTTGGCAGGAGCGGCTGTTTTACATAAATGATATTATAGCTTCATTGCAAAAACCAAAAAAACAATATTAACGCTTTGTGATGAACTATAATACTCAATTATGTAACACAGCTTTGGGAAAAGTTTTTGTTACCCTTATCGGATATTTTCTTTTGAAACGGAAACGTTCTAGGGCATACAAAAACTTTTGGAGCATTGGCAAGGAGTGGCAATTGGAATGTAAAACGTCCTTTTTAAACGAAATTAGCGAAATGAAGCAAACAAAGATGTGAGTTTAGGAATACTTGGACTAAACGAGGATTTTGTGCAGCTGAATGAGATAATTACAAATTATTATTGATAAATAAATCAAGCTTTATAATAGAAAATATAATATTTATTTTTCAATTATATCAAATTTAAAATGCTCATAAATCATAACCATTGCTAGGGTATCTAATTCACAATATTTTAGTAGTCCTTGTGTGATTTCATTTCGTTCTTTGGGTGTCATATCAACGTATTGCAATTTTGCATAAGCTGTTAATGCCGATCCGCCATCTGCAATATTTTCTATATCGGAAATATTTTCTTCCAGGTCTGTTTCGCTCCAATTGTCAAATAATGTAGGTAGGGTTTTGTATGGATTAATTACTTTATCTCCATCCATTTGTAACCAAATATGATTTGTTGGAAAGTTCTGACTGCTCAATAATATATTACCAATTGGTTGACTGTATTTCTTTTTTAAGAATTCACTTGAGTTTAAACTTGCTGGTAAAACCGCCTTGATGGAGTTGGATCCATTTGTATATGGATTGTAATAATAGTCTTTGACCACTTTACATAAATCAACCATATTTCTATGACCTTCCCATTGTTTTACTTGGTTTTTGGTAGATTTAGAGATTGTTTTCAGGAAAGCAATTAAATTTTCTTTGTCTGCTTCATCACTTTCTTCCAATTGAGTAATTATAGCATTGATAATAGTATTTTCGTGGGTAGCAAATTTGAAAACTGTGCCGTCATCATTTCCAATAGCTGCTTGTAAAGCTCTGGCAAAAATAAAATTAGGAAATTCACCTGCTGTATTATTAATATATTGGCTTTGGTGTTGTATAGTGCCATCTTCATTGTATCTATGATGTGAAAACTGGAATGCTACTTGCTCATAAGGTTTACGACCAGCAGTAAAAGGTAAGGCTACTGTACTTGTTTCAAAGTCTATAAAATGTAGAGGAAACATCCATTGATTCATTTCCTGTTTTAATGCTTCTTTTTCTACATAAATTGAATTGTCGTTTTTTACAGCTTTTTCTACTTGAATCCATTGTCTTTCTGATGGAGCTATCCTTCCTGTTTCGGTTTTAATATTGAAATCTTCCTCTGTTAATTGTTCCATCAGCATACGGTTTTCTACCATAATATTTTTGCTTCTGAAGTTCCATATTTGTAAAGCGTTGGGTTTGTTAAAATCTGAAGGAGACCAATTTAATTGTTTGGTAAAGCAATGTTTAAAACCGGAAAGCAACCCCTCTTCTTCTTGTTCGGAACTTGCTTTAAATTCACAATTTTTACAAGCACTGAATTGTGTTGGCCAATTTAGATATTTGTCTTCTTGATAGGCTTTCTTGAAGGTGGTTATGGCTTCTTCAAAATTGAGATTTTCGTAATACTTATATTTGTCGTTGATAATTTCATTTATGATAGCATCAACATTTGCTTCTGACAACACTGAATTACCAATTTCCTTAAGAGAATGCACTCTTTTTATAATATCTGTTCTTGGATTGCCATTATTTGGAATTCGGAATAATTGATTTAAACCATCAATACTTGCTTTCTTAGTTTTATCTGCCATTAACAAATAGGCATCAAACTTGAATTGAGGAAACATTTTTTGAGCCACATATTTTTGAAAAGCTAAATCAAATAAGTAAGGCTTCCACGAACTTACTAAACCACCGCGAGTACCTACAAAATTATTTTCTTCGTTTGGATTAAAAGACTTAGCTTTTACTTCAATTAATTTAATAATATTTCCGTTTTTAACAATAATATCTGTTCTTATAAAAAGTCCATCAAACTGAAAAGCAGCTTCATAAATTACCACATTGTCATTCTGTAACGCTTCTTGTGTTAGTTGAGCTGCTTTTTCATATTCATAGTTTTCTGTATTTATGAAAATACCGTTTGGATAATGAAGTCTTGCTAATTCTTCTACTTGGAAGCCACCATTTGCTAATGCTTTCAAAAAAGGGTCTTCATTTTTATTATTTGCATATTCTTTTTTGGAAGTATAAAAAAGTTTGTTAGAACACTCTAACGCTATTTTGAAACGGGATTTTGTTAGTAGTTTCATTGTTATTGGGTTGCTATTAATTAGATTATAAATCAAACCTTTACATATCGATTCAAACAAAAAAGGCAGCCCAGTCAGACTACCTTTAATTCTTCATTAAAACGGACAAGTCCATTTCAAATTAGATCACCTTTTAAAGTGTAATTGTTTTGCTTGTGTGTGGCGGTTAAAAATTATCCTTCAAACAAAAAAACTTATCATAATCGACAAAAAGCCAAATAATTAAAATTCCAATATTTAATTTTTAAACTTAAATCCGCATTCAATTTGACTGGTTGCAAAACTTTATATTTTAGTCGTAAACTTCTAACGATTTTTTTGCTGTTAATTCTTTTGATAAATTAAAATTATCCCATTTTGTGAACCAATACTTTTTTTCTTTTTTAAAATTAAGTATATCAAAATGTAAATGTACTGGAATATCGAATAAATCCATAATATCTCTTTTAAATTTATTATCAACGAATGGACAAACCAGCATATCAAAAAAAAGCAAAACTAACTCTGCCGATTTCTTTCTTTTATCTTCATCAACATTTTTAATCTTATTTATAATTGCAGTTTTGATTGCTTTTTTAACTTCTTCAAAACCGTGTGTATTTCTTATGTAAAACAACAATACTGTAATTACAAAATAATTTGGCTCAAAGTCAAATTCTAAAGAATTTGTGTTTTTGCTCCTTTTTAACTTAAAATATTCTATTAAATCCGTTTGTGTTAATTTATAATTTTTACCTAACTCACGTAAAATTATAAATAGGTATAAGGTTTCAATTTGGATATGTTTTTCCGATTTATTATTCAACAGTATTAAATTAATTTCATCGGAAATTTTCTTGAATATTAATTCTCTATTGGAATTTTGATCATCGAATCTTGAAAAAAGTTTATATTCTTTTGGATTTAGAGGATTCCCAGTATTAAACTTATATTTTCCCTTGTAATAAAGCATTACAGCCGATAATATATTTGAAAGCTTAATGGTTGAATTAACTCTTGGAGCAACCGTATATAGAAAAAAAGTAAAATCTAATATTTCTATTATGAAGTCGGTAAATGCTTTTTCCTGCTTTACCATTTTCTTTAACTGTTCCTCTGTTAATTCTTCCTTACTTTTTAGATTTACCAAGCCAGAATAGTAATTTTCAAATTTATTTATACTTCTTTCAACCCTTTTATTGATGATTGCCAATGTATAATTCATAATGTCTTTATATTCAACCTTAGATTCTTTTACCAAGATTTTAAATCTAGTAATCAAATGATTTGAATCACATTCAAAGTTTAATTTTTTTAGGACACCATCATCTTCAGTATAATCCTCAATTGAGAATTTAATTTTTTTGCTAAATAAATCCCCCATTTTTTCTTTGGCAATGGTAAGCTCTGTAATTAGCGGTTTATTATAATAATGGGTTTTAGATTCGCTAATTGACATTTTATATTCCTTCAGATTGAGTTTGTATCGTGAAAGAATTTTGTCTTTAGTGTTATCATCATTATAAAACACAAAGAAATCATCTACATATCTGTAAACTTCATAATCTGTTTTATAAAACAATTTATCATCTTTTCGCAAATCAATTTCTACAGATTTGTCAATTTGTTGCAATATTAACTCCGCAAATATTCGTGAAAATTCCGGACCAATAATAGTCCCGTTAGTTTCCCCGTAATTAACACTTTGCATAAAATTATCGAATTGTCCTGAGAAAGTTTTTTTTGAAGAATCCAGATTATCCTTTACAATTTCTTTGTTAAAAATAGCCCAACTTATTGAATGTGTGTAAATGCTGTCAAAGCATTTAGCAATATCAAATTTGAACATTTTATTGTATTTTTTTTCCGAACGATGGTAATGATAATCTTCGTAAAATTGATAAATATTAGAATACTTCTTGTATGTAAAAAAGTTTTTTAAGTTTTCATATTCTTTACCATCACTTTCAATAAAATCGTTTTCATCTCCTGCGTTCCTCTTGTTAAGTTTGTCATTATTAAAAATGAATTTAGCAACAGAAAATGGTTTACGAATAGAAAATTTACTTTCTTTAGAATAATACAATATCAGTTCTTTATATTTTTCATAGAATGTAACTAATTCAACCTGGCTTTTAGGGTGCGGAATAGCTAATTCTCTATAATCTTTTTCTTTATGAGTTATTCTATAAACAAATGGAATTTTTCGATTTTCTGATTTTTTCGGATCCCTATCAATAGTAATTACATTATTTACACTTCCATTTGACAAATCAAACAAAATTTTCATAAACTGCTCTATAACTGACTCTTTTTTAATATTATCTTGTTTTGCGAATGAAAATTTTTCACTCCCTTCTTTTATGAAATTCACCTCATATTGATCCAAAAAATTATAAAAATGTCTATTTGAAAAGGTTAATGGTGTTTCATAAGGTAACGTATCTGAAAGCACTACTCTATTTTTAGAGTATTTTAAACTTTTTTTAATTCTCTTTTTTTTCATTATTTCCAGGCTTCAACAATTCTTTCGAAATTATTCGTTAATATTTTTGCCGTTTTATATTTTGCCGAACGCAAGTCGGGAATGTTTTTCTTTTTTCCATTTATGTTATAAAAACTCTTTTCGTTAAAGCCTTTTAAAAAACTAAATTTTTTTAATCTTTTATTTAAATTTGAAAATTCCATAATTGGTAATTTAGTATCAACTACTGTATGAAGCATTTGATCTAACCTATTCAAACTAACGCAGTCGTTTTCAAGTAAACTATTGGAATAATAAACACCTATCAATCCTTTCTTTGGTTGGTGAAGTTTTGAGTTTTTTGTTAAATAATTAAATCTATGAATTAACAACTTTCTCGCCTCTATGCTATTGTGTGGATATTCATTCAGGTATTTATCAATTGATTTTGTTATGCGTTCTTTGTATTTTCTTTTCTTATTTTCAGATAACTCAACATCCTTAAATTCAGAATTAGCTATTTTAAATTTATATCCTAAAAGGCTAATATCTTTAGTGGTTGTGTTATTATTCAATAAATCTACTTCTTGAGTCTTAGGGTATTTACCCGGAATAATATCATCATTTATATTTAGTCCTTTGTCTTCAATTATTTTTTTTACCTTATTTAAATAATTATCGGAGGAATATTTTGATTTTGGTGTAAAGAAAATAATAATGTCATCAACATATCTTCCATAAAAAGTGACACTTTCAATATTTTTAATTTCTTCATCAATCTTTCTCATATATAATTCCGCCAAGAATGGACTAACGCCAATACCTCTGGGAATACCCTTTCTTAGTTTTTCTTTTACCCCTAATTGATTTGTTAAAATATTATAGTTATAAAGTAAGTTTTTAATTAATGAGACTGATTTTGGACTTAATAAAGAATTGTTTTCTATTAGTTTTAACAACTCGTATTGTGGAACATTTTCATAAAATGATTTGATGTCGGTTCTAATAATAAATTTTGGAAATTTATCTTGAAGCAGAATTTTAACCTGTTTTACTATTTGATACCTGTTAGCTTGTTTTACTTTGAAAGTTCTAAAAATATTATACTGAAGTTGTTTCATAGCAAAGAATGACACAGCATCTTTGCTAGTGGTATAAATTGTTTTAGAACCAGGTTCCGGAATAAAAGGTGTTAGCTTAAAATTAAAATCACTTCTATTGACTTCATTTGAGAATTTATTTAAGTCGTTTTCTAAATGATTTTCCTTTAAATCTTCAAGTGCTTCTTTCTGCTCAAAAGCTAAAGTATAAGCTGCTTCATCTCTTATTGCTTTATTTTTTTCTGCTTTAAAATCTCTTCTTTTTGCTTTAAGAAGTGTAGAAGCAAGATGATACTCATCTGAATAGAAATCTTTATAATAATTTCCTTTTCGATTTTCAATCTCGTGAATAATCTTAAAATTTTCAAAAGAAAATGATTGATTTAACATATGCCTCTTTTTAATTTTTAACATTAATTAGTCCGTACTTATTTTTTTGACAACTGTATCATAGCTACTTTTAATACATTCCAACATAGCTTTGCAGTATGAATATCTGGATTAAAATTTTTACTAATTTGTTCATACGGATGGATGTAATTTCTAAAATCTCTAACGGTATGGCTAAACTTTTTTACATCTTCTTTTAAAAGACCTATTTCATTAGCGGCATCAATAAAATTACTCAATGACCATTCGTGGAAAGACTTTACTTTACCTTCTTTATCTTTTGGAGCCACATTTGTCTGATTGAAATCTTTTGGATTTTTAGATGCAAATCCTAATAATATCCCCTCTAATGAACTTCCTATAATTACAATTGCCGACAAAGGAGCATTTCCTTTTATGTTTGCTTTTATCTCTTGAATTCTTGAGTTTAATATATCACTTATTATTCCGTCTAAATTTAATTCATAAACTGATACTTCATCAAACTCTTGATTAATGAAATCTTCTTCATTTACTTCCTTTTTAACATCAAAATTTATTTTATCAGCCTTGCTAAAAGAAATATCTTTTCCGTTTCTAATCACTTTCAAATCATCGAAAGCTAGATATTCATTAAAAGAATTGATATGGTTATCCAACACATCATAATTTCCAATAAAATTAACAGGAGCAAAAACCATTTTAATGCACTTGTCTATCTCTGGTGTTCCATTTATTTCTTCTAATTTATCATCAGTATATTTCCACCTTGACGGAAAACCTTGCCCGTAAAATTCTTTATACCCTAATTGATTAAAGAAACTTACTAAATTTGAACCCGAACGATATTCAGTTTCTTCGTTTATCAACTCCCTTAATTTCTCTGAAGACTTTTTACTTAACACCATTCCTTAAATTATTTATTAATTAATTTCGATATTATTAGTAATCTTATTTTGGGATAATTATTTTATTATCTGAATCATATCTATAATTTACAATATCCTCTGAAAGTATTAAATCAATTGCTTCATTAATTATTGGTAACGGAACAACAAACCATTCTCGCGGTGTTAATCGCCTTCCTTTGTTATCGTGTATATCAATATTTAAACAAACCTCTCCAAAGAAACGATGTATTAACAGTTCAAACTTTTGTGGGTTAAAATTGTAACATTTGATAGAAGAAATTAAATGCACCTCTGCCATTAAATAAGTAGCTTCCTTAGCAGCATTTTTTATCCTTTCTTTTACATCTGTTTTTGAATACCCAATTTTGTAAAGGTTTTCAATACTAGCAATATCTTTATGAGTTGATTTTGATTTTAGAATATAAATCCAGCCAGTTTCTACATCAGCTTCATTTACAATATTGGCATTTTTGAATAACTCATTTTCTATTGTTTTATCGCTATCCGTTACAATTTTTCCGTTGTTGTACAGTGCTTTAGCTAATGAACGATACAACATATTACTTTCTGTGCCGTTTTCAAAAATTATCCTTGTTCTACCGTCTTTTCTAACTCTATTTCCCGATGGAATTTTTCTTTCTTTATTTTCAATATCGGCTTCTTTAAGATATAGTAAAATACCATCTAATACATAAAATTTGTTTTCCTCAAGATTTTTCTCTGCATTTTCAAATTCTCCTAATTTTCGTTTTCCCGATTTTAATTCATTTTGAACTTGGTTAAATAAATGCTCATACTTATCAAAATCTTCACATTTTTTTCTTCTTGCTACAAAATCAGCCTCTTCACGATCTTTCGAACTAGTAACATTTTTTAATTTGAAAATATCTAATGAATCATCCATATCGAGAATCCCTAAATCATCATCAGCTAAAATATCGTTCACTGAATTTATTTCAACTGGTTTATTGCTCAAAAGATTAAACTGGTCATATTCTCTTAACGATTCTGTTTTTTTACTATCAGCTCTTAAATTTTTTAATCTCGATAACAACTTAAATTCAGTAACATTATTAGCCGAAGGTTCTCTTTTGTTCTTTTCAAAAAAAGCATTAATTTCTTGGAACGATTCGATAAGTCGCTCGTCCTCTGTTTTGATACTTGATACTTTTTCTTTAGAATCTAAAATTCCGAAATCATCATCATCAAAAATATCTTTCAATGTTTGCTTCTTACTCATTTGCTTTTGCTTTACGCTTTTGCTCTTTTAAAAATAGTATTGCCTCTGCTAATCTTCTTTCTTGTGGGTCGAATGATTGTATACTTGGATGTTCGTTTGTTCGTGCTACCCAGTTTTTTACTTTAGGCCATAGAATTATGGCTTCATCTTCCGTCATTTGAATTCTACCCGCATCAATAGTTTCTTGTATTGCTTTAAAAACAGATGCTGTAACCGATTTAGAAAGTATTTCGAATGCTTTTTGAAACGGATTTATTGTGTCAATCAAATCAATATCAATGTCGTCAATATTGACAAAACTATCTGCCATACGGATAAAACGCTTGTCTCCTTGTGTTTCAATATTGGCATTTTTTATTACAGAATCTACCACTACATACTGACGGACTTCTTCTACTTGTTCGTCTGTTAAATCGGGATAGGTTTCTCTAATAATTTTTGGAATCAACACTTTATTTATTACTTCGGGATCAACATTACCAGGTAATGCTTTTATCATTGTCTCGTTTTGTAATATGGTCGCTTTTAAATCAGTAATATCCGATTCTATTATTGCTTTTACACGACTTGAACTCGCTACTTTAAATCCATTTATTCTAATGGTATTTTCATCATCTTCCGAATCTTCTTCATCATCTTCGGGAAATTTAGGTTTGAATTTGAAATTTGGTGCAAGAACTTGTTCCATCAACAATGAAGCTGTTATCGCTTTTAGCATATTATTAACTGACAATTTTACTTCGCCATCTTCTGCATCGGGTTGAGCAATTAGATTGGTAAATTGAGCGTGTGATTTATTATTACTATCTCTAGTACAACGACCAATAATTTGGATAATTTCGGTTAATGAACCTCTGTAACCAATTGTTAATGCGTGTTCACAATATGGCCAGTCAAAGCCTTCTTTTGCCATACCTAACGCTATGATAATATCTATATCATCTGGACCACTAATGGTGCGTAAAAATCCTTGAATTTTGTCTCGTTCTTTTTGATTGTCGTTAACTAAATCGGCAACTTTTAATATTTTATCCGATTTCTTACTTTTTATGAATAAAACTCCAGTTTCGGGATCTTGATATTCTAATTCCCCCAAACTATCAATAATTCTGCTTACTTCTTCTGTTTTATCTTTGGTTGATTCGCCAGAATTAACACTTGGAATGTGAATGATTGTTTTTAGATTTTCGTTTAATATTTCATCAATTGCCGATGTATATCGTCCTTGATAGAAATGATAACCAATACCTAATGTTTTAAGGTATTCATAACCATTTAACTGTTCGTAATAATCATATTTAACTCTTGTGAATTTTTCCTCTAATTCAGGTAATAAAATTGGTACGCTATCTCCACGAAAGTAGGAACCAGTCATTGCCACAATATGTGCTGATGATTTAGCCATAATGTTTCGCAAAACCTCGCCTAGTCTGTTTTCTCCATCTACAGAAACGTGATGAAATTCATCGATTGCAAGTACGGTTTCGTTAAAAACTTTTTCATCAATACCATCACAAGCAAAGCGAAGCGTTGCGTGTGTGCATATTAGAATTTTTTCATCACTTTCAAGGAATTTTTTAAAAGCGCCTACTTTACTTTTTTCGCCTCCAGGTGTGCAAAGATTGTATATTGGATTTGGTTCCCAATCTGCAAAGAAACCATATTGAGATAGTTGGGTTTTACTAAAAGAACTACCAATAGATTTTTCGGGAACAGCAACAATTACTTTTTTTAAACCTTGATTCATTAATTTATCTAACCCAATAAACATTAACGCTCTTGATTTTCCTGATGCTGGTGGTGCTTTTATGAGTAAATGTTGTGCTGAACGAGCTTCAAAAGCACGTTCCTGCATTTCTCGCATACCAAACGCATTAGTGCTTTTGCTCTTTCCTGTATGGTTATATGAAACGTGAACTATATCCGGCATACTTTATTTTTTAAATAATTATTAAAATAAACAAACAAACCCTTGATATTGCTGTGTTTATGAATTTTATTTCTCGTTTTATTTTTTATTTATTTATTTTTGGAATTGAATATGTCCAATTTTCTTTTACTCCTTCAGTTAAAATATCATTATTTTCGAGCAGTTTATAAATCGCTTTTGTAACATCTTTTGCTGGGGTTTGCAATTCTTTTTTATATGTATTTTTTATTTTGTTTGCTAATTTTTTTAATTTGTTTGCTAATTTTTTTAATTTTAGCAAAGTGTAAATGCAGTAAAATCAGTGCTTTAAGATGGAATAAATATAATTTTTCTTTGCTAAGTATAATTTTTCTTTGCTAAATTTTTAATAAAACCCATTTTGATTTTGCTCTACTACCGTTATTAACTATTGAGACACCTGACATTTCTTGTAAAAGATTATGAATTTTCTTTTTCCTTTGCTTTTCAGTCATATAATCGGGTAGGTTACTCAATAGTAGTGTGTCTATTTCTTCGCGCGTTGCAAAGCCGTGATTTTTTATATGTTGTAGAATAAAACCTTTATAAACATCTTTGTCTAATCCTTTGTTTTTAGTATAACTGGCTTTTTGCCCTGTAAGTTCTGCTATTGATGCTGATATATAATAATTTGGTTTTCTTCCCTCAATAAGTCCTTTTTTCTTTAAGAGTTTAGCGGCATCATCATTTATGTCTAAATCTTTTTGTACTTTATCTAGCAATATTACTTCGGTTAAGCTTAAATCATCTTTTTTCTCAATTAAAAGTTTAGAATAATTTTCATCTATTGTATGTCCGTAAATCTCTAAAACAACATTATCTCTAGTGGATTTTGTATAATCAGGCAAAGGAAAGTATCTTTTGCGCTGACTTTTATACATTTTATGAATACCATATCCCAAACTGTCTATCATATTAAGGTTTACCATAGCTTCGGCTAACCATTTGTTACGGTATTTTTTTGGGGTTTTCTCTCCTGCGGTATAATCTTCGGCAGTACCCTCGAAGAAACTACCTTCACTACTAAAAATCAATTTATTGATTTGTTCTGTCAATAAAATACGAGAATGTCTGCTATAATCTTGGTGTGCAATACAGTTATTTAATGCCTCTAAAATTACTTCGGAATCATATTTCATTACCTCTGCCGCTACTAACTGATTGTCGGGAAAGAATTTGTATTTTACATTTCTTATTTTAGACAAAATCATATTTACTTCGGTAAACAAAGGCATACCAAAGTGTTCGTAGGCTTTCTCTTGGGTGTCTAGTTTCCAAGTAATTTGTGCTACCGCAGGCGAAATGAAATGAGCTGTTTCTGGTTTTCCTAATAATATAATTGCGGTATTGGTAATTTTACCACTAATGGTAATTTTGAGTTTGTCAAGAAATATTTTGTTTGACCAATTGTCTATATCATCATAGAAAGTGGCATTGGTATTTTTTTCTTTATATTTTTCACGTGCTATTTTTATAGCTATTGGTTCTAAATCATCAATAGTTGCTTTCTCGATAATTTGGGCAGACCAATCTGTTTGAGAGTTATAAATGGCTCTTAAATAATGAGGGTATTTTTTTAAATCGGTTAAGCTACTATCAAAACGAATATAGGGATGGTTTTTGAAATTAGTAGGTTCACCAATTGCAGCAGGAATTCTAAATAATTCGATATGATTTGAATTGTAATCACAAATGAAATGGTCGAATTTTATTGAAGGACTTAAAAACCGTCTTATCCATAGTTCTAATTCTTCGTTGCCTTCTTTACGGTTTTTAAATCTATAATTAGTGCCTTCTACATTGTGCGTATCATCATTAATACCAAAAACTAAATAAGCATACGATTGATTGGCAATACAAGCCGCATTAGACAAACCCGACAGGTATTGCCCAAGTTTGTCGTTTGTTGTAACGTTTCCGGTTTTGAACTCTACCCATTCGTTCTCTTTGGGCAAAGCGCATAACTCATCAATAAGTTCTATAAGTTCGGTAGTATTCATTTTAGTTTCACTTTTACTTTCTTCTCTGGCGAAAACAAATTCATTTTTATTGTCATTTTTTCATACTCATTGAAAAGAAATTCTAACCGCTCAACATCACTTTCAAACGGTTTTAACCTATAACAACGCTCAATTGCTATATCCAGTTCGTGATGTGCTTCTTTCAACCCTTTTGGCATTTTATCTGGGTCGTATAACTGTGCAATATTTTTTTCGGGATATTTCTCTCTTTCTTCTAAAACGGCAAAAACGTGAAGATTAATGTTTTCTTTTTGTTTTTTTGAAATTTCTATTAATGGGAAAGTATTGTAGCATAAACTTGATGAATATCTCAAACGATCTTCAAGCTTACCGCTTACTGCCCTAACCCAAGTCATATGCATTGTTGATGAAATTACACCAAAAATCCAAGGTTCAGAATTATAAATAGAGAAATTAGGAGCAACAATAACTGAATCTGAATTTAAAAATCCAATAGGAATATATTTTCTTTTTTCAGAAGAAACACTTGGAATTATTATAGAATCTGTTGGTAAATATCTAACTTCTGCAAATTTATATGGGATTCCTGCAAGTTCTTGTGTAATTTTTCTTTTACTATTTGTCCTTGATAATTGAGTTGCATCAATTCGTTTTCTAATTTCATCAATTGAATAGGCAAAATCTCTGTTTTCATCATCAATCCAAATACAATACTTTTCTATACCACGAATAAATTCTAGTGCTCCTATTAATTTTTTTATTAATGGTTTTGCTTCTGGAGCAATTAATAATATTTTATTTTTTTCATCTTCTGATAATAATAAATTACCCCCATCATTTGCCATACTTCCAAAATTTATTTCAGGTAGATTTGACAATGGCTTACTTCTTTTGGTTACAATTATTTGACTTCCATCAATTAAATAAGCATTTATATTATTTACTTTCTTCTCAATATTGTTAATGTATAGATATTTCTGATTTTTAGAAACGTTTCTTAAACCAACAATAATTACTGTAACTCCAGCATTTCCTTTTGCATTGTTAGTCCATTTGAATGATTGAACTGCAAAATCAATTTCAATTGTTTCAGAAAGAATATTATTCCATATTAACGACACTTGCTCTCCTTGACATATTGAATTTGTTGATACAAAAGCACATTTAGCATTTATACCGTCAATGTATTTTGAACCAAGATAAAACCAACTGGCTATATAATCCATATTGTTATATCCATTGATGTTTTTAAACACAATCGACATATCAATTTTTTGTTGAGAATCTTGTAATCTTGCTCCTAAATATGGTGGATTTCCCAGAATATAAATTTCATCATTCTTACCTTTTGGACAAATAATTTCCCATTTTTCGTGAGTCGCATTACCTTGTTTAATGTGTCCCGCTTCTTTGAGTGGAAGGATTGGTTTTGCTTTTCCAAAATCGTGCAGCTCGTCAATAAATACTTTATTCATTTGATGTTCCGCTAACCAAAGGGATAAAATTGCCATTTCGTGAGCAAAATCGTCTAACTCTATTCCGTAAAATTGAGATAGTTTTATTTGTGTAAAAACAATAGAAACCTGCGATTCTAGTTCGTGTATTTGTTGTAGAATTCTAATTTCTAATCGTCTTAATTCTTTGTAAGAAATAATCAAGAAATTACCGCTGCCACAGGCAGGATCAAATATTTTTAATTTGGATATTCGATATAATAGTTTTTTGAGTTTTGCTGGACTGTCTTTGCTTTTTTCGAATTCTTCATTTAATTCGTTTAGAAACAAAGGTTCTATTACTTTCATAATATTGGGTACCGAAGTATAGTGCATTCCTAAACCGCTACGGTATTCCGGGTTTACAACTGCCTGAATCATTGAACCAAAAATATCTGGATTGATTTCGCCCCAGTTTAAATTACCACATTCTAAAATTATCTTCCTTGCTTTTGAAGAAAATTTAGGCGATTTGATAGTACCACTAAACAAGTCTCCATTTACATACGGAAACTCTTTAAGAAAGGCAGGTGCATCATTATCAAATTCAGTATTTAATTTTAAAAATAATCGGTCTAAAAAAGAATCAACATCGTTTCCGTTCGCATTTGTATGTTGTGCTAGTGTATCGGTAAACATTCCCTCTACAGGAAATATATTCGTGTCTTCAGCGAAAAAACAAAATAGAATTCTTGATAGAAAAATGTTTAAATTATGTCCGCCATCGTCATAAATATTTGGATTTTCGTGAACCAAAATATCATACAGTTTCGCCATTTCATAAGAGGCGTTTCTGTCGGCGGTTGTATCATTTTTAGATTTGTAAATCTCACTATTAGCCCAAGGCAAGAAGAAATGATAGTGTTTATCAATTTCAAGAATTGGAATATCCAGCGTTAAACCAGTTCTTGTGTCTTTCGCTAAAAGTGTTATAAAATCGGTAACAATAACAAAACGAGGATTGTGTTTTAGGGATTCTTCGTTTTTGGTAATTTCATCTATTGTTGTAAGCAATGAATCTGAGAGGACTTCTTTGAATAAAACTTTCTTTTTATACAATACTTCGCCTGGAACTTTTGAGAGGTTAAAATCGCCTTTCTTTAATCTAGTTACAGTTGTTCTTGATATGCCATAAGCTACTAATAATTCATAAATAAAGGTTTCTTTATCAAATGTGCTTATTAGGTTTTTAAGATTTGTTTCTACTTGAAAGCTATTCATACAACATTATTGATCTAATTATTTTACCTCTATTTTTGCTATCATTCATTTTTTTCAATATCCTCGAAATAGGTTTTTAGCAATAGGATGTAAATGTATGAAAAAGCAATTGAAAGAAAAATGAGGAAAGCCGTAAACGGATGAAAAAAACAGAAATTTAAGGCAAAAAAAATTAGGGCAAGGAGGGTAACCAAATTTAGAGTAAAAGATATTTTATTTTTTCACAAAATAAAAAACAGATTTATATGGCTGTTTGAGTGCTAACTGGAACGACTACTTTACCAATTTGCGTTGTTATGTTCTGATATTACCCAATTGTTTGAGAAGAAAAAAAACAAAAAATGTTTCTTGCGTTTTTTGGTTACCTTGCTTGCCCTATTAAAATAATGTAAATCGAAGTAATACAAAGTAGAAAAAACAAAAAAAGTGGAAACGCTAGTTTTCCACTTTAAAATTGATTTTATTTTACTGATAATTAACTATTTATTCTTCAATAACTTTGTTTCTGTTATCTACATCTTCCCAAGTATTTTCTATTAAAGCGTAAACTGCTATTCCGTTCTTTTTCAATCTTATGAAGTTGTGTTTTTTGAGTGCTTTTCCTAACTTGTTGATTGTACCATCGGTAATGTTTATTTTAGCTTTTTCAGCCAGTTTTGCTGCTATTTGAGAAGCATTGAGATACGTATTTGCCTTTTCCTTTTCACAAGGTTCAAACCACGTTAAAAGCAGTTCTTCCTCTGGGCTGTGCAATTGGTATTGTTCGTTATTCTCGGTAATGGATTTTATTTCTTCTTGGTCGAACCAAAATCTAAAACCGCTTTTGAAAAGAAACAATGCTTGTGAAAATGCTAGATTAATATCTACGTTGTGTTGGTATTGTATGTCTTCTAATTCAAAACAAAGAAAACGCCTGCTTCCTGTACTATCGTTTAAGAACTGTGCTGTATTGACACTTCCTGCAAACGATGCCCTGCGGGGCATTGTTTCGTTGTTGTGTCCGTAGGCTTTCCGCATTCTGATTTGGGTTTTTGTGATGATTTCTTTGAGCGATCCTATTTCGGAACGGTTTAAATTTTCCAACTCATCCAAGTTGATTAACATACATTCTGCTAGTTGAACCAAAGTATCTTTATTGTTTGGGTTGATAGTTCCAGAAAATAAATACTCTTTCAATTGTTTGGGAACGAGTCTTTCAACCCAAGTTGTTTTTCCTAATCCTTGTTTGCCACTGAATACAATTACTGTGTGATTAATCACTTTATCATCCAGTACACATCCGACCATTGCAACCAACCATTTTTTAAAGCATTGCTGCCAAAGGTCTTGTTTTGTTGTTGTTATGGTATTTGCTAATTCTGTAATGTAATCGGTCTTTTCATCGTAAGTAGGTAAATTAAAAAAGTAATCCTCAAATGGATTGAACAACTCACAAAAATCAGAATAAAGCAAGTTTCGTAATGAAGATAAATTGGTTTTAATCCGACCTTTTAAACACTCCCGAAGCATTGAATTTTCAATAAAATCATTCATCACATTCCACTTCTTTTTTCCAAAATATTGAAATTCTAACTTACCTGAAACGATATTGTGTCGAAATACATATCTCGTTGATAAAAATAGCTCTAAACGGTCTATTTGGGTTGGTTTTGGTTTGTCATCATCGTCATCCTCATAATCGGAAGTTGTCGGTTGTCGGTTTTCAGTTGTCGGTTTCTTTGGTTTGTGGATAGTTTCGTTTTTAGCGAATTCGTGCAAATTTCCATAGGCGCTATTTACTGCTTGTGTTACTTCTTTTTCGTCATAGCCAAAATCGGTTAGAATATACCCCAAGGCTTCTTGCAATGCAACTCCCTTTCGGTTTAGGTTACACGCTAATTGATGGACAAATACATTCCGGCTACCATTCGCATATTGCACTTTTTTTTCTGTAAATTTTATGCAGTGGTTGTAAATAGCATAGTAGTCTGTTGGTGGTTCTGGTTGAGTTCCCTCGATTGCGCTCGGGATAACAAGCTCGGGAATTTCGAATGGAATTGATGTAACAAAAAAGGAAGCGTTCTCATTGATATATAAATTTTCATCAAAAGAATAAAAACATAGCCTAGTTACATCTTTACCTGATTTGTCTATTTCCAGTTTTAAAACACCTTCATAATGTGCCTGAACTAATAGAAACGCTTCTTTGTGATTGGCTTTTTCTGAATTGATTTTTACTAGAATTTTTAATCCGTTTCCTGATGGACTAATAAAACTGGCGTAAGTAAATTCACTTTGATTGGCCAAATGCGAAGCATTTTGCAAATCGGTTATACTTAATTTGTCAATGTCAAGAATAATACAATTTGAATATTCCGCTAAATACTCCAATTTTCGACCTCCAACAAACTTACCTGAAGGTGTGAATGCTGGAAGTGATTTTTTGGCTTTGTTATAAGCTTCTTCTTTTTTTTCTGATAAAGATTTTCGGAGATAAACAATAGCGTGTTTGTACTTTCCTGTTTTAATTTCTTCTAAAATTGTTGAAATTGTTTTGTGTTCTACAACTTCATTAAAGTTTTTAAAGACTGTTACCATTGTTTACGTTTTAAAATTAATTTTCAAGATTAGAAGTTTTCCCTTTGTGATTGGCTTGCAATCACAACTCTCGCAGGTTCCGTTGCAGCTACTCATCTTATCTTCCTTTAAAAGATTTGTTGTAATGCTCCGTTAGGAGTTTTTCAACATCAGAAAGTTTGTAGTAGATTTTGTTACCCACTTGACTAAATGAAATTTTACCTTCGTCTCTCCAGGTTTGTGCGGTACGTTTTGAAATTTTCATCAGTAAAAGAAATTCTTGATTGTCAAGAAACGTTTCTTTCTTTGGGTCAGCCTTGATAGAAATTTGACTTTGAATTGTGTCTAATTTGCTCATTAGATCCGTGAACTGGTCTTTTGTGAAGATAATTGCATCCATTTTTAAAAGTTTTAAATTGTTATGGTGCAAATGTGGGAAGAGTAAAAAAGTCCAAAAGTCCTGAAATGGTCTTTCAGGACTATTTTGTTTTAGAGCATTTTGTCAATGTCTATTCTTTTATGGGGTTTCGGACGTTTTTCTGTTCTTGAAGGTGTGAGTATTGTTTTGACTGTTTCAGGACTTATTTCTTTTCCGTCCTTGTCAAGATAAGAATTTACGATAATTGCAACCAAATCATTAACTGAACCATCAATGATTGATTTACCATCTACAAATAATTCTCTAGAAAACTGATAATGAATATCAATAAACTGATTTAAATTACAGTTGATTTGCATTTTTTTGAATGGTAACTGATTGGTGAATACATTTTTTCTGGATTGCTCTAAATCCAATTTTAACTTTCTCAACGCATAAATTTGCTCAATCTCCCTATCGCATTGTTTACTGTATTTTGGAATATTTGGATTTCGATTTTCAATTATGCTTTGATCATAAATATATTTTTCTTTGGTTAAAAACAATA
The DNA here is from genome assembly GCF_007097265.1 of Flavobacterium gawalongense. Classification (GTDB taxonomy): domain Bacteria; phylum Bacteroidota; class Bacteroidia; order Flavobacteriales; family Flavobacteriaceae; genus Flavobacterium; species Flavobacterium gawalongense. Next base: position 25,656 of record NZ_VJZP01000008.1, read on the forward strand.
TTTTTTCATCATCATTAGTAATGTTCTCCAACTGATTTTTTATTTCATAAAAAGAGAAGTATCTACTTTCACTTTCAGCATTGATATGCTTTTTAGGTGTTTTCACAACTGGCTCTTTTATGCTCGAAGATTGCACTTCTTTTCGTTTTAATTCGATAAGATTAAAAAGTTTATTGTAGCGACTTAAAGCACATTTCCCAGTAAATAACACTTCATTACTTGCAATGAGTTTTTCCAGTTTGTTGAGCCAAAAAGTAGGTTCTTTGACCAAATTAGTTTGATAGTTTATAAATGCCGGTAATTCGGATTGTGGAAGTTCAAAAATCTTATTGATTATTGCATCGCAATAGTTTTGTAATGTAATTTCATTATCAAGAATAATATCAAAATCAAGGTTGGCAACTTGTGCAGAATTCATTACTACCTTTTCGACAAACGAAGCTGTTTGAATGTTTTGTTTCATAGAATTTTGATGCTACTATTATTTTAAGATTTTGCATACTTTTTGAAATGGTAATTTTATTCTCTTCCATTACTCTTCATAAATTTTAATCTCCTTGTTTACAAGTTGCTTACTCCTTTATTTCAATTCTATTGCGTTTGAAAATTCTTCCTCCGTTTGCGCTAAATTAGAAATAAAAAAAAATCCTTTTACAAAGGATTTCATAAATATTTACTAATATTTTAATACGATTTTAATTACTTTACTATAAGTATATTTTTTAGGTTTTTATATACTTTGAGTAGATAAAAATCAGTAAATGTAATTATCAACTGCCTTGTCCAGTTCTTCGCTGATGATTTTTGCATATACTTGAGTGGTGCTGATGTCTCGGTGGTCCATTAACTTACTCACGTGTTCTATTCTCATTCCATTATTTAAAGCATTTGTTGCAAAACTGTGTCTAGATAAATGGAAAGAAAGGTCGAAAGGTAATTTTATTTTTTCTCCCATTTTTTTAAGATGCCAGTTTGCCAATTTATTGAAAGCTGCTGTTTGAAAATAACGTTTTGCTTCGCTGTTCAAATAGCCTTCTTTATCAACCAAAACCGGAAAGATAAAATCGTCGTGATTGGCGTTTACTTTTTTGTATTTTTCTAAAATATCTATTGCCACTTTGCCAATTTTGAACTGGTGTACTCTTCCGGTTTTGCGGATAAGTTTTTGAATTTTATGTTCTGCTTCATTGTAATTGGAATATTGCATTTCGATAACATCGCTAAAACGCAAACCACCTGCATAGATAGAGAAAAGGAATAAATCTCTCCATAGTATTGCTTTTTTGCCTTCTATTAGCTTTATTTTGGTTAAATCATCAATCTGTTCTTTGTTTAGGAAAAGTCTTTTAGAAGGACTAATTTTAAGTGTGATTTTACTAAAAGGAAACATCGTTTCGGGAATTATTTCTTCTCTAATAGCATCTCTGAAAATGGTTCCCAGTACTATTATCGTTAGGCGTTGCGTTGTTGCACCGTTTTTTAAACTGTTTCCCAAATAGAATTTATAGTCGTTTAGAAGCGCAACGGTAATTTCATCAAAATAAACATCCTTAGTCCCCATATATTTTTCAAACTTTCCAACCTGTGATGAATAGGCTCTGTATGTGGAGTAGGAGACGGTGCTTTTTATTTTTTCTAATCGTTTGTAGGCATATTCAAAAAAGTTTGGCACTTCTTTTCCCTTTATGGCTTCTTTGAGTTTTTTAACCGATACGGTTTTTATTTTACGTTCCATATCTGCAACCTGACCTTCGGCATCAGCAATCTTTTGAGATAATGCAGCATTCATCCTAGCACTGTTGGAATGGTTCTTTTTTACTTTCTGCTTTACTTCATCCCACTCGTTCTCTTTTAACTTCACTCCAGCAGTGATAAATTTCGTTTTTCTATCTTTTATAATTCGGATATACAAAGGGCTGTGTCCTGTTTGATCTACCTGATGTGTTCTAAGGATTAATTTTATTGAAGCCATAATACAGTGAATTTTGAAGTGTTATACTATATATGTAAACCGATGCAAAGGAGTGAAAGTATTGTAAATACTAGGTTTTCAATCGGGTGCATCGTGATACGAAGGTACAACAAAGGGTACAACAAAACAAGTATTTCGTTGCTTTTTTATGCTTTATTATGCTTTTGTGAAATTCACAAAGTCAATGTTTACAGTACTTTAAGTGCAAATCGGAGGGTTGAAAGAAAAGTTGTAGATAACTTGTATATAGGCGAAACAAACCTTCGTATATACACCCAAATATGGGTGGATTTGCGAAGGTTTGTTTCGCTTTATGTTCCTTCAAATATATTAAAATTTTCTTACAAATCGTCAAAAGGGCTTTTTATTTGTTGAATGCTTTTTGTACTTACGTGGGTATATATTTCTGTGGTTTTACTACTATTATGCCCTAATAATTCTTGAATGTAGCGTAAATCAGTACCGCTTTCTAATAAATGAGTGGCATAGCTGTGGCGCAACCAGTGCAAAGTAGCTGGTTTTGTGATTCCCGCTTTTTGTAATGCTTGTTTCAATATTAGTTGCAAACTTCGAGCATCATATTGTATTCCGATAGTTTGTCCTTCAAACAGCCAAGTCTTGGGTTTATACACTTTATAATAGTCACGTAGCATTTCTAATATCTTAGAACTCAAAGGCACTATTCTATCTTTTTTACCTTTTGAATTTTTAAGTAATACAATGTTTCTTTTGGAATCAATATGAACGGGCTGGAGTGCCAATAATTCGCCACAGCGCAAACCACAACTGTAAATTAAGCTTAACATCATTTTGTGTTTGGTATTGGAATGTGCGTTTAATATCAATTTTACCTCTTCTTTGCTCAATACATTAGGTAATACTTTGGCGCGTTTAGGGCGGTGTATGGTACCGATAATTATTTGTTTATCTTGTATTGTTTTGAAAAATAGTTTTAGGGCATTAACGATTTGGTTCTGGTACGAAGCCGAAAGATTATTTTTTAAAATATACTCGTTATTATAGATAACCACATCCTCGTTTGTAATTTCCGCAATTTGCTTTTCACGGTAAAATATTAAAAATGATTTTAGCGCTTCGCTATAGGTTTTTATGGTGCTGGGACTGTATCTTTTTGACGATAGCCATTGTATGAATTTTGTAATGTGTTCAATTCCTTCTTTAGAGGGGAAAGAATGGGAGAGTGGTTCTATTTTAAATCGTTCTCTGTTTTCAATTGTATCCGGAATGTGCCAAACGGTTTTTTGCTGGCTCCATTTGGCACCTTCTACTTGCTTGATGCGGGTAATTAGTACTGTATTTTTTTCAAAGTAAACAGCAATTCTATTTTCGCCTTTGTGTTTTATCAGTTTTGCTGTCCAAGCCATATAGCGTTGATTTTGTGATTGAAAGATACTGATTATTTTAACAAATGCTGTTTTATTATAGCAACGGTTCTTGTGGTATTGAAGCTGTTGTTTTGCGTGAGTGATGGAAGCGGCATCCTTTATTTTCTTTCTTTAAGAAAATAAAGATACAGCGCACAGCACGACCCAAAGTTTTTACGGAGGGTCACGCCCAAATAAATAGTTTTCGTTCTCAATCATCTATTTATTTGTCATCTCTTCGTCTATTTTCTTAAATTTCCAAAAAAAGTATATCTTTAGCCAACTAAAACCAAAACCCCAAAACCAAAAAATATGGAAGACCAAAAACCAGAAGATTTTAAAAGAGAATTAGGATTGCTCGATGGAACCATGCTTGTGGTGGGTTCTATGATAGGTTCTGGGATATTTATTGTAAGTGCTGATATAGCCAGACAAGTGGGATCAGCGGGTTGGCTGATTTTGATTTGGCTGATATCGGGATTGATTACCATGATTGCAGCTATAAGTTATGGCGAATTGAGTGCGATGTTTCCAAAAGCGGGTGGGCAGTACGTATATCTTAAAGAAGCGTACAATAAACTGATTGCTTTCTTGTATGGTTGGAGTTTCTTTGCTGTGATTCAAACGGGGACAATTGCGGCGGTTGGTGTTGGGTTTTCAAAATTTGCTGCTTATTTGGTTCCTCCATTAAGTGACGAAAATATTTTGTATGAAATAGGTTCTTTCAAGCTCAATGCAGCGCAAATTGTTTCTATAATCACGATTATTTTATTAACCTACATCAACAGTCGCGGGGTGAAGAACAGTAAAATAATGCAAACAGTTTTGACGGTGATTAAAATTTTATCATTGTTTGGTTTAATAGTTTTTGGTTTTATTCTTGCTGCCAAAGCAGAAATTTGGAATGCCAATTGGGCGAATGCATTTAGTTCCAGAGCTTTCAACACCGAAAGTGGTTCTTGGATGCCAATAGGCGGAACAGCTTTGTTGACCGGAATTTCGGCAGCTATGGTGGGTTCACTGTTTTCAAGTGATGCTTGGGTGGGAGTGACTTTTATAGCGGGTGAAATTAAAAATCCAAAACGAAATGTTGGTTTGAGTTTGTTCTTGGGAACTTTCATCGTAACTATTATTTATGTTCTTACGAATTTGATGTACCTCGCCGTAATTCCTTTGGACGAAATTGCTACTGCAAAATCAGATAGGGTAGCGGTTGTGGCTTCGCAATATACTTTTGGTGATATGGGAACTATTATCATTGCGGTGATGATTATGATTTCGACTTTTGCCTGTAACAACGGATTGATTATGGCAGGAGCCAGAGTCTATTATACAATGGCAAAAGACGGTTTGTTTTTTAAGAAAGCAGCAGTGCTTAACGATGCCAGTGTTCCGGCATGGGCTTTATGGATACAGTGTATTTGGGCTTCATTATTATGTTTGACAGGGAAATATGGTGATTTATTGGATTTTGTAATTATTATTGTATTGATTTTTTACATTCTGACTATCTATGGAATTTTTATTCTTCGCAAGAAAATGCCGGACGTTGAACGACCTTACAAAGCTTTTGGTTATCCTTTTCTACCATTTTTATACATAATTATTGCTTCGGCAGTATGTGTTTCTTTGTTGCTTACTAAATTTTCTACTTGCGGTTGGGGTGTGTTGATTATGCTGACAGGAATTCCTGTGTATTATTTGACCAAACCTAAAGAAAATAGTGTTCAGTAATCAGTATTGAGTGCTCAGTCTCAGTTTGCAGGTTTCAGTCTATAAAAAGATGCTATTGCGAATTGTTTGTGAGCAGTTTGTTGCTCGTGAAATGTCATTAGGTTAAGCTTTTTTATTCCAATTGTAACTGATGTTTTTCTCGCAAAGGCGCAAAGGCACCAAGTTTAATTTCTTTGCGACTTAGCGCCTTTGCGAGAGATTTTTCCGCTTAGCATTGCATATAATTTCTTAACTTAATGACATCGGCTCGCGCGCAATGTCATTAAGTTAAGAAAAAAAGAATTGAATTTACTAGGATTGTCGAGCTAATTGTATGATCTCTTCCGCCGCGGCGGATCGAGATGACAAACTTTCTTGATAAAACATACTAATCCACGCACGTTTTGTCATTCCGACGAAGGAGGAATCTCATTATATTAGAACACTAGTAACTCTTGAAAATCGATAAAAACCAGAAAAAATCCTTAACTTAATGGCATTGCCTGCGTGAGGGATAGCAGCGGAAATCCTTTTATGAAGCGTAGCGGAATAAAAGATTGCAGCAAATAGCCCGACCCGAAGTTTTTACGGAGGGTCACGCCCAAAATACTTTAATTTATATGACTATCTGTAAATAATACTAAAGAAAAATTTAGCCACAAATTTCACGAATTTGTCACGAATTTTTATCCTTAAAAGAAAAATTAAACACTAATTCGTGAAATTTGTGGAAATTCGTGGCTAAAAAAATAATTATAGTCCGCTAAGCGGACAGTCATATTAATTTAGACTATAAAAAACAGAAAACCCGCCTTGTGACAAGACGGGTTTTTCTAGTGTAGTAAGCACTTGTTTAATGTTAGTTAACTGCGTTTTCTAACACTAACTCTTCATGAAAAGGGAGATTCCAAGCTTCGGCAACTCCTTTGTAAAGAATTTTTCCATTAGCAATGTTTAATCCTTTTTTCAATTCTTCATTTTCAGCACACGCTTTTTGCCATCCTTTGTTTGCTAATTGCAACGCGTAAGGTAAAGTAGCATTTGTAAGGGCCAATGTAGAAGTATAAGGAACGGCACCTGGCATGTTAGCCACGCAGTAATGTACGATATCGTCTATTATAAATGTTGGGTTTTCGTGAGTGGTTGGAGTACAAGTTTCGATACAACCTCCTTGATCAACAGCTACGTCAACTACTACCGTTCCCGGGCTCATTAATTTCAACATATCACGAGTGATTAAATGCGGTGCTTTGGCTCCTGGAATTAAAACAGCTCCAATAACTAAATCGGCTGTAGCAATTGCTTCACGGATATTATAATGATTTGAGATTATAGTGGTAACATTAGCCGGCATAACATCAGATAAATAACGTAAACGTGGTAAGCTTACATCCATAATTGTTACTTGCGCACCAAAACCTGCTGCCATTTTTGCTGCTTGTGTTCCTACGATTCCACCACCTAAAACTAATACTTTAGCAGGAGGAACTCCCGGAACTCCACCTAAAAGGATTCCTTTTCCTTTTAATGGTTTCTCTAAATATTTAGCACCTTCCTGAATTGACATACGACCCGCCACTTCTGACATTGGCACTAATAAAGGCAAGCTACGGTCTGCTTTTTCAACAGTTTCATACGCCAAACATACTGCGCCACGCTCAATCATAGCATGCGTCAATGGTTCAGATGAGGCGAAATGAAAATAGGTAAATAATAATTGGTCTTTTTTGATCAAAGGATATTCAGAAGCGATAGGCTCTTTTACTTTGATGATCATTTCAGCAATGCTGTAAACGTCTTCAATTGTTGGCAATAACTCCGCTCCAGCCTCAGCATATGCTTTGTCGCTAAAACCACTGTTTTCACCAGCACTTGCTTGTACATAAACGATATGGCCCTGTTTTTTGAATTCGGCAGCACCTGCAGGTGTAAGTGCTACACGATTTTCGTTATTTTTGATTTCTTTAGGAATTCCGATTATCATAGTGATGTGTTTAAATGTTTGAGTTTAATTGCATTACAAATTTATATATAAAGAAAATATTATTGCTATATGGTATTAAATTAAGAAAATATTAATTTTATTTAGTAATTTAGCATGAAATATTTCTGATACAGCCTTTTTTTATATTTCTAAAAAGAAAAAAAAACTGCTTTTATATCTTAAAAAAGAATCAACAAATTATGATACTGGACGAAACCGACAAAAAAATCTTACGTCTTCTTCAGGAAGATGCGCATTTGACCCTGAAAGATATTGCCAATCAAATCAATCTTTCGCTGACACCGGTTCATGACAGGGTAAAGCGTTTGGAAAAAGAAGGCATTATTGAGAAGTATGTTTCGATTTTGAATAAAAAGAAACTAGGTAAAAACCTGACGGTATATTGCCAGGTGACACTCGTAAAACAGAATTATGATATTTCAGAAGGATTTAATCAGGCGATTCTGAATTTACCCGAAGTGGTAGAATGTAATTTTGTTTCTGGGAATTTTGATTATATGTTGAAAATCGTATTGCCAGATATGGAAAGTTACCATTATTTTCATCAGAAAAAATTGTCGGTTTTGCCGGAGGTTTCTTTAATTAATAGCTTTTTTATTATTTCGGAAGTAAAGAGTACCACTGTTTTGCCGATTTAACTCACTAAAAGAAATCATTAAATCCTACCGTGTGGGTACAATTTTTTATACATTAGAATAGAACACGGATTTGACAGATTAGACGGATTGTCACAGAATTTTTTGATTATAACATGAAAAAGCCAACATGATTATGGCACTTCGGGACACGACTTTTTTAATTAGAATAGAAAAGAACAAATTTAAATCAGTGTTAATTTGTTCGATCCGTGTTATCTGTGTTCTATTTTCAGATGTGTCCAGACGGTAGCCATTAAATGGCATTTTTTGTTTTAAATGACAACATGATTTTAAAACATATAAGAAATTAAAGTTCATTTAAGCGGTTTGGAGTGATAGGCATAATTGATTTGAATAAAAAAAATCCGTCCTGATTTATCGAGGGCACTGAAAAAGTCCCTCTTTCCAAAAAACTATTAAAAAAGCGACTAAATAAGGCTTTGATTTTATTTAATCTCCGTATTTTATTCAAATTTAATTTTATGAGATCAGAAGGTCTTTATAATAACTAAAAGGAGCGAAACCATAGTATTTTCGCTCCTTTTTTAGTATTTTCATTTTCCGTATTTCAGGTAGTTTTTCAGTGCCCTCGATTTATCGGGACGGATTTTCTATTTAATTCAGGTTGGGTTGCTTTTATCTAAAAAAAAAACTAAAACTAAAACTAAAAACGGCAACGTACAACCTGTAATCTAAATGCTAGTAATACGTAAAACGTCTTACTTTAGCAATATATTTTGCCAATCGGATGACTTGGTGACTGTAGCCATATTCGTTGTCATACCAAATGTACAAGACGATATTTTTTCCGTCATTGGAAACAATCGTTGCATTGCTGTCATAAATTGATGGCGCCGAAGTACCCACAATATCCGAAGAAACCAACTCGTTATTCAACGAATATTTGATTTGCTCGACCAGTTCCCCTTCCAAAGCATATTTTTTCATGATGGCATTAATTTCCTGAATCGAAGTTGTTCTTGAAATTTCAAGATTCAGAACTACCAGTGAACCGTTAGGAACCGGCACCCGAATCGCATTGGACGTTAATTTCCCTTCAAGCGATGGTAATGCTTTTGCAACAGCACTTCCTGCACCCGTTTCGGTAATTACCATGTTTAATGCAGCGGCTCTACCACGACGGTATTTTTTATGCATGTTATCGACCAAATTCTGGTCGTTAGTATACGCATGAATGGTTTCTAAATGTCCTTTTACAACGCCTAAAGTGTCTTCGACAGCTTTTAGGATTGGTGTTATCGCATTCGTTGTACATGACGCAGCTGAAAAAATGTTTATTTCATCCGGATTGTATTCATTTTGGTTGACGCCATGAACGATATTTGGAACACCTTTTCCAGGGGCGGTAAGCAAGACTTTATCTACTCCTTTTGAAACTAAATGCCTTCTTAAAGCTTCATGGGTAGTGAAAGCGCCAGTATTATCAATAACCAAAGCATTGTCAATTCCATATGAGGTATAATCAATTTCTTCAGGTCCGTTTGCAGTGATAATGTGAACGGTTGTGCCATTAATTATCAAAGCATTATTTTTTGTGTCAGCTATTACAGAACCTTGAAAATCGCCGTGAATAGAATCATAACGCAATAATGAAGCTCTTTTTTCTAGCGAAGTGGCGTCATTTTTATCACGAGTTACAATGGCTCTCAATCGCAATTGATTTCCTTTTCCTGTTTTCGAAAGTAACTCACGTGCTAATAATCTTCCAATTCTACCAAAACCATACAATACTACATCTTTAGGTTGAATTTCCTCAGAGTTTTTAGCGTCTTTTAATTTGTCTATTACAAAATGCCTTGTGTCAGGATATTTTTCATCTTCCAAACGATATTCATAGGTAAGTTTACCAATATCCAGTTTTGAAGGCGGTAAATCCAATTCTAAAACAGCTCTGGCAATTTCTACTGAATCAAATACAGAAATTGGTTTGCCCACAAATTCACCCGCATAATCATGCAAGTTGATGATTTCGCTTACGTTTTTGTCAATTAGTTGATTTCTAAATAAAACCATTTCAATTGATTTGTCATACCATAAATCACTGATGATTTTGATCAATTCTACTCCTGCACGTCGTCTGTCGGCTTGAAAAGAAACTTCTTTTTCGTATGTAATACTCATGTTGAAAATTTGTAAAATAAATTAATGATTTTTTTAAATTTTGCGCAAAATTACCCATTTCAATCGATTTCGTAATCTATTTTGTGATTTATTTTTAAAATAAAAAAGCCACCTTGGTTTTACAAGATGGCTTCCATTTTTGAGATTATAAATATTAGATAATAATTTTTATAATTTCTCCGTTTTTATTTATCATTTCAATTCGGATACTTTGACTTTCCTCTTTTTTGTCCAAAAGTTTAGACACTGTTTCGATATCTTTTGCTTTTACATTATCAATGCTCAAAACAATATTTCCTTTGAGTTCTTCTTCATATTGTTTCAGGTTTTCATTGGTAATGGATCTAATTCTTACCCCATAGTCCAGATTGAATTTCTTTTTGTCAGCTGCATCTATGTTTTCTAATTCCAATCCTTTGAATTCGGTACTGAAAAATTCATTTTTACTCAAAATTACGGGCACAATTCTATTTTTTCCGTCTCTTAAAATAGTTACTTGAACCTTATCATTCGGTCTTTTGGTATTTATATAACCCGATAGATCGGCAAAAGTTGCCACATTTTGGTCATCTAATCGTACGATGATATCTCCTTTTTGAAGCCCTGATCTTTCGGCACCGGAATTTTTGGTAACTCTATTGATGTAAAATCCTTGTGTTTGGGAAATGCCCAATTCTTTCGAAGCAGTTCCGTTTAATTCGCCTCCTTCAACCCCAAGAATACCTCTTTGTACATTACCAAACTCCATAATATCCTCAATTATTTTTCGAGCTATATTTGATGGAACCGCAAAAGAATAACCAACATAAGAACCTGTCATGGAAGAAATCATCGTATTGATGCCAATTAGTTCTCCGCGGGTGTTTACCAATGCGCCACCACTATTTCCTGGATTTACGGCAGCATCCGTTTGTATGAAAGATTGGATTCCACTAGTGTCAAGATTTCTGGCTTTAGCCGAAACAATTCCCGCGGTTACCGTAGAGGTTAAGTTATACGGATTTCCTACTGCCAAAACCCATTCCCCAATTTTCACCGAATCAGAATTGGCGAAAGCGGTATAAGGTAATTTTTCATCAGCATCGATTTTCAATAGCGCGATGTCCATTTTAGAATCGGTTCCAATGAGTTTGGCTTTGTATGATTTTTTATTATTTAAGGTGATTTCAATTTCCGAAGCATCTTTTATCACGTGATTGTTAGTCACGATATAACCATCTTCAGAAATAATTACACCGGAACCCGTTCCAACTTGTTCTTGTTGCTGTTGGCCGCCATAACCATAGAAATATTCAAGCATTGGGTTGGTGACAGTTTTACGGGATACATTTTTTACGTGAACTACTGTGTGGATGGTCTTTTCGGCAGCTTCGGTAAAATCAACATTCTCAGCGGATAGTCCTACGCTTTTTCCATACGAATCTGAGGCAGCGGTTACGATTGGGTTTTTGTTGCCCGAAAAATAGCCGTCATTGTCAAATAATAATTTATAAGAGCCTAATGTCACGGCTCCGCTCAGTAATGATATTGAAAACAGTGTTGAAAATCGTTTCATATTAGAATTCATTTTAAATTATTTTAAGGTAAAAATAGGGTTAAATTGTTTTTTTGAAAAACAGTTTAACGCTCTTTAACAATGATTAACATTTCATTAATAGTTCGTACTTTTGTATCTCTCAATTCAAAGAAAATGCAAATAGAATTTTATAAATACCAAGGAACAGGAAATGATTTCGTGATGATTGATAACCGTCAGGGGATTTTTCCAAAAGACAATATTCAACTCATAGCCCACTTATGCGACAGACGTTTTGGAATAGGCGGAGACGGACTTATTTTATTAGAAAATGATCCTGAAACCGATTTCAAAATGGTGTATTACAACTCGGATGGGAATCAAAGTTCCATGTGTGGGAACGGTGGAAGATGTTTAGTGGCTTTCGCCAAAAAGCTAAACGTAATTCAAAATAGCACTACTTTTATTGCTACGGATGGTTTGCATCACGCAACAATAGCGGATGATGGGCTAGTTTCTTTACAAATGATAGATGTTGCGGATGTAAAAATCACTCCAGATCATGTTTTTCTAAATACCGGTTCGCCACATCATGTGCAATTGGTGGAAGATTTAGAACATTATAATGTCAAAGAAAACGGAGCTAGTATTCGATATGGTGAATTGTATGGAAAACAAGGAAGCAATATCAATTTTGTAAAACAAGTTGATGCAACTACCTTTTCATTGAGAACCTATGAAAGAGGCGTAGAGGATGAAACACTTTCATGCGGAACCGGTGCTACAGCAGCTGCAATTGCGATGAATGCATTAGGAAAAACTGAAGCTAACTCCATTGATTTGAATGTTGAGGGAGGTAAATTAGTCGTTTCTTTTGATAAAAAGGACGGACAGTTTACCAATGTTTTCTTGAAAGGACCCGCAGAATTTGTTTTTAAAGGAAGTATAGAGATTTAAGATTTTAGTCCCGAAGCTTCGGGATTGATTTTCATATTAATTCAGAAATTGTCGGTCTATAATTTAAGAGAATTCCATAATTGGACTTAATCAATCCGAGTTTGATAACTTGAGGAGTCAATTTGGCACCTCAAGCCTTTAACTCCTAACCTATAACTTCTAACCTCAAGAATGATAACATTAAAAGGCGATAACATTTACATCCGAGCATTAGAACCCAATGATTTGGAGTTTGTGTATGCCATAGAAAATGACCAGAGTATTTGGGAAGTGAGCAATACACATACACCTTACAGTCGTTTTTTGGTGAAACAATATCTGGAAAATGCGCATCAGGATATTTATGAAGCCAAGCAATTGCGATTGGCTATTTGTCAGGATCAGGATTTCCCGGCTCTGGGATTAATTGATTTATTTGATTTTGATCCAAAGAATAATAGGGCAGGAGTTGGGATTGTAATTCAGGGGAATGAAAATCGCAATCAGAATATTGGTTCGGAGGCTTTGGGGCTATTAATTCAATATGCTTTTCATCATCTTAATTTGCATCAATTGTATGCAAATATTGGCACCGAAAATGAAGCTAGTAAAGCTCTTTTTACTAAATTTGGTTTCCAAAGTATAGGAATAAAGAAAGATTGGAATTTAGTCAATGGCGTTTACAAAGACGAAGCTGTTTTTCAATTAGTTAATAATCACACGAGCGTCAGCGAACTGACGTAGCAATTTTAAAAAAATAATTATTTTGAACTTAAAGAAAATCATAACAATCGTATCTGTTGTTTTAATATCAGTATTAATGATTTACGGATTTATTTTGTTGCGTCAGATTTTTTCGGCTAATACAAAATTTGCAGACAAAGAGGTTTATGTATTCATTCCAACAGATTCTGAATATGAAGATGTCAAAAAAATAATTGCTCCTTATATCGAAAATATGGATCGTTTTGAAACGGTTGTAAACAAAAGAGATTATGCTGAAAATGTAAAACCAGGTCGTTTTTTATTCACAAAAGGAATGAACAGTTATGAACTGGTGAAGGCTTTGAGAATCAATGTGCCGGTGAATTTGGCTTTCAATAACCAGGAACGATTGGAGAATTTTGCAGGGCGTGTGGGTTCCCAAATTGAAGCCGACAGTTTATCATTGTTGACTTCATTTAAAGATTCTGTTTTTTTGAAAGAAAATGGTTTTACCGAAGAAAATGTTTTGGCGATGTTCATTCCTAATACTTATGAAATTTATTGGAATACCTCGGCTGAAAAATTCCGAGATAAAATGATTAAAGAGTATAGAAATTTTTGGAATAAGGAACGTGTAGAAAAAGCTAAAGAACAGGGATTAACCCCAATTGAAGCAACTATTCTCGCTTCCATAGTGCACAAAGAATCGGTAAAAAAAGATGAAAGACCTCGAATTGCGGGTGTTTATTTGAATCGTTTAAGAGCTTTAATGCCGCTTCAGGCTGATCCAACAGTTATTTATGCGATAAAAAAGAAATCAAATGATTTTGATCAGGTCATCAAAAGAGTCTTTTATAATGATTTAACAATGAGTTCTCCTTATAACACCTATGTGAATTTAGGACTTCCTCCGGGACCTATCGCGATGCCTGATATCACGGCACTTGAAGCAGTTTTAAATCCGGAGAAAAATAATTTTATTTATTTCTGTGCCAGTGTGGATCGTTTTGGGTATCATGAATTTGCCGCTACTTTAGAAGAACATAACAAAAACGCCAAAAAATATTCGGATTGGATCAACAGCCAAGGTGTAAAAAGATAGTTTTGAAATTTAAAAAACTGCTTTTTTTATTCTTGCTTCTGATTGGGTATCAAACTGGTTTTTCGCAAAATACAATTGATGATTTTCTTACACCATCGGATTCTTTAAATAAAAAAAGGCAACAAACCGTTGTGATTTCTGAGGCGGTATTTGCATCAGGGATTTTGGTAGGCTTAAACCAACTTTGGTATGCCGATTATCCCAAGTCTGAATTTCATTTTATAAATGATAATTCCGAATGGCTTCAAATGGATAAACTGGGACATTCTTTTTCTTCGTACCATTTAGGCAGGTTTGGTGCCGAAATGTTACAATGGAGTGGAGCCGGTAAAAAGGACCAACTGGTTTACGGAGCTGGTTTGGGATTTGCTTTTTTGACGGCTGTTGAGGTTATGGATGGATATTCTTCTGAATGGGGTGCTTCATCCGGCGATTTAATCGCAAATGCTTCTGGAATGGCTTTATATGTTTCACAGGAATTACTATGGAAAGAACAACGCATAACTCCCAAATTTTCTTTTCATACCACCCAATATGCGAATCAAAGACCGGAAGTTTTAGGAAGTTCATTTACAGAACAAATTCTAAAAGATTATAACGGACAAACCTATTGGCTTTTGATCAATTTACATTCCTTTGCTAAAGGCTCAAAAATACCAAAATGGTTGAATCTTGCATTGGGTTGTGGAGCCGAAGGAATGATAACCGGAAAGAGACAAAATGAGGCTCCATTTTCGACTCTAAATACACAAAGATACAGACAATTTTACCTGAGTTTTGATGTCGATTTGACTAAAATTAACACCAAATCACACTTTTTAAAGACTCTTTTTTCAGTTTTAAATACAGTAAAAATACCTGCTCCAACGATTGAAATGGCGCACTTCAACGATGTTAAAGTACACTTAATCTATTTTTAGCAAACTTTAACGTATTGATTATCAGTGTAATTATTTTTTACGTATATTTGCACGTAGAAATTTCTTAACGGGACAGCGTTTTGAAGAAAAACAATTTATGATAAAGAAATGGTATTTTTATACAAGTTTGACAATTATTATTGCCTTTTTAAGCTCGGGTTTTAAACCCTTTAATTTAGACACCAACTCTTGGTTTCTAGTACATGAAGAAGATGGATCACACTACTTATTTCCATCTGAAAAACAAGAAGATTACACCAGTTTGAATATCCCTTTTACAGGAAATTTCTTTATTGGTTTCAAAGAAGCAATCGGATACAGAGAATCTGAAAGCAAATACAAAAAAATTAATTCACTCGGATATTTAGGTAAATACCAGTTTGGTATAGAAACTCTAAAAACAGTTGGCGTACACAATAGTTCCGCTTTTTTGAATAGCCCTGAAATGCAGGAAAAAGCTTTTATTGCTCTTTTGGCAAAAAACAAGTGGGAGTTAAAAAAAGAAATTGAAAAATATGCGGGTACAATAATGAACGGAATTCACATAACAGAATCCGGAATATTGGCTGCTGCACACCTTGGAGGTGCAGGTTCTGTAAGGAAATATTTCAAAAATAAAGGTAAAAGATATTTTAGGGATGCTTATGGTACATCCATAAGAAGTTACATGAAAGCGTTTGGAGGCTATGATACGTCATTTATCGTTGCTGATATCAATGCAACTGTGAAAAATATATAAGCTGATAATTCACTAATTAAACAGGCTGTCAGAAATTACTATCCTGACAGCCTGTTTTTTTTGTTACCCTAAATCGGATTATTTTGATTTTATAATTTCGCCATCAGGACGAACTACTAATTTAACAGTTTCGTTGTCTTTTTTAATCTTAACATTATACTGTTTCTTAATAACATCCCCTTCCGATTGGGTATATAGGAATTGATCATTTACAATTGCCCATCCTGGATAAGTTCTGTAAATGGAATAAATTACCTCACTGGGAAGTCTTACATTTTTATATTCTTCAACTACACGTATTAATTTCCCATTCTCATCATAAGTTGCAGATAAAGTTCCTTTTTTGGTACTCATAACCAAAAGGTATTCTTCAAATCCTTCATTGTCTTTCCCTAGGTCATAGGCGATAAATTTTTCTTCTACCGCTCTAACGGTTTGATCTGGGTTATTATCCGGGAGATAGACTGAAAAATCTTTTCCCGCACTTTTGATTACAACACCCGGTAATTCTTCGATTTTCATTTTTCCCTCATCTTGTGAATAAGACGGTACAGCTAAACCGAGAAACAACAAAATAATAATTAATGATTTCATGATATTTGGTTTTAAATTAATATTAAATAGATGTAATTTTAATGAACAAATAAACGCTAAGGCTTACTGTTTTTCTTTTTCTTTTTATTATTGTAATTAATTATATATCAATATTTTAAATAAAAAATTATTTAAATTTTTATTTGTTAAAATCAGATATCTCTTGTAAAATTAGCTCATTTATTTAGCTCTTTAGGTTAATTTTTTCTATAAATTATGTTAAAATAAACTGCTATGCAATGCCAGTTTTTAATAGGAATAGTTATATGTAATTTGGATCAAAAAGGATCATATTTTTGAAAAAAACACACCAACCTTTCGATTGATGTTTCTAAAATTTGGTGTTAAAGTAGGATTCGTCTACTCGAAACTTTCCATCAAAATCTCTAATATCTTAATGGCTGCTTCACTGATTTTTGTACCGGGTCCAAAAACGGCAACCGCACCCGCATCAAATAAAAATTGGTAATCCTGTGTAGGAATTACTCCGCCTACTACCACCATGATATCTTCTCGACCGTATTTTTTAAGTTCTTCGATTACTTGAGGCACAAGAGTTTTATGACCTGCCGCTAGAGAAGAAACGCCCAGAATATGCACATCGTTTTCAACGGCTTGTTTGGCCGCTTCGGCTGGTGTTTGAAAAAGAGGACCAATGTCAACATCAAAACCAACATCGGCATATCCTGTAGCCACCACTTTTGCGCCACGATCGTGTCCGTCTTGCCCCATTTTTGCAATCATAATTCGAGGGCGACGTCCTTCTATTTTAGCGAAGGCATCAGCCATTTGTTTTGCTTTTTCAAAACTTTTGTCGTCTTTTATTTCTTTACTATACACACCGCTAAAGGATTTAATTTGTGCTTTGTATCTTCCAAAAACCGTTTCCAGCGCATCACTAATCTCTCCTAATGTTGTTCTGTTTCTGGCAGCTTCAACGGCAATTTCCAATAAATTGCCTTCTCCAGTTTGAGCACAAAGAATTAATTTTTTTAGAGAGTCTTGTACTTTTTCAGTATCTCGAGTTGCTTTAATTCGGTCCAATTGTTCCAATTGTTGTTTGCGTACCATTTGGTTATCCACATCCAAAATCTGCAAAGGATCTTCTTTTTCTAATCGGTATTTATTAACACCAACAATGATATCCTGCCCGCTGTCTATTCTCGCTTGTTTTCTGGCCGCCGCTTCTTCTATTCGAAGTTTTGGAATTCCAGATTCAATGGCTTTGGTCATTCCGCCTAGTTCTTCCACTTCTTCAATAAGTTTCCAAGCATTTTCGGCGATTTCATTGGTTAGGCTTTCCACATAATAACTCCCAGCCCAAGGATCTACAGTTTTAGTGATTTTAGTTTCTTCTTGTAAATAAAGCTGCGTGTTTCTGGCAATTCTTGCAGAGAAGTCCGTTGGTAAGGCTATAGCTTCATCTAAAGCATTCGTATGTAAAGATTGCGTTCCTCCAAAAACGGCGGCTGCTGCTTCAATACAGGTTCGAGCCACATTATTAAAAGGATCTTGCTCTGTTAAACTCCAACCCGAAGTTTGGCAATGGGTTCTCAACGCTAATGATTTATCGTCTTTTGTTTCAAATTGTTTTACCAGTTTTGCCCAGATCATTCTTCCTGCACGCATTTTGGCAATTTCCATAAAATGGTTCATCCCAATGGCCCAGAAAAATGATAATCTTGGAGCGAATTCATCTATTTTCATTCCGGTGGCTAATCCCGTTCTAATGTATTCCAATCCATCGGCTAACGTATAAGCCAATTCAATATCAGCAGTAGCTCCTGCTTCTTGCATATGATATCCCGAAATAGAAATCGAATTGAATTTGGGCATTTTTTTACTGGTGAATTCAAAAATATCAGCAATGATTTTCATCGAAGGAGTTGGCGGATAAATATAGGTGTTACGCACCATAAACTCTTTCAGAATGTCATTTTGTATCGTTCCTGAAAGTAATTCGGGTTTTACGCCTTGTTCTTCAGCAGCGACAATATAGAAAGCCATAATGGGTAAAACAGCACCATTCATTGTCATGGAAACTGACATTTCGTCCAGCGGAATTTGGTCGAATAATACTTTCATATCTTCCACGGAATCAATCGCTACTCCCGCTTTTCCTACGTCACCCACTACGCGTTCGTGATCCGAATCATACCCGCGATGTGTAGGTAAATCAAAAGCGATTGAAAGTCCTTTTTGACCTGCAGCCAGATTTCGTCTGTAAAAAGCATTGCTTTCTTCAGCAGTGGAAAATCCGGCATATTGTCGCACGGTCCAAGGCCGGCGAACATACATTGTAGCGTATGGTCCGCGTAAATTTGGTGCAAAACCAGCCCCAAAATCAAGATGCTTGAGATTCTCAATATCTTGTTCTGTGTAGGTTTCTTTAAGTTCGATTCCTTCGGCTGTGAGAAATGCATTAGTCAATAAATTTTCACTTTCGACTTTTGACTTTTGACTTTTTAATTGAATATGTTGAAGATTTTTTCTTTTCATTTTTTTAGCAACGAATTATAATATTTTGTAAATATTTTTTAACGGAACACTAAACTCTTAGCACTCTTTCTCCAATCTTTCCTGTTCCATTTTTTCAGCCAAACGTTTTTCAATTATTGGTGTAATCAAGGTTTTTCTCGGTTTGACTTTTACAAAAGGAAACAATTCTAGATCGTGTTTCATTTTGTCCTCTTTGTTTGGATGTTTGTTTGTTCCAAGTAAAATTTCCTTACCGCTATCAAATAATTCTTGCGCCGTGTCAGCACTTTCCTGAATCTTTCGTTTGATAATTCCATCATTAAGTTGTTTCAGGAAACCACCATTGGACTCCATATCCTTGAATAAAGCCAAAGATTTTTCGGCTAATTGATTGGTAAGGTTTTCTATATAATAACTTCCGTCAGCCGGATTATTCACTTTGTCAAAATAACATTCGTTTTTGAGAATTAATAATTGATTTCGGGCAATCCGATCTCCAAATTCATTGTCTTTGTGATACAACGCATCGTAAGGTAAATTCGCAATACTATCCGCTCCACCAATAATTGCTGACATACATTCAGTTGTGGTACGCAACAAGTTTACGTTATAATCGTATAAGGTTTTGTTGCGTTTTGTAGGTGAAACGATGATGTTGCAATCCAGATTATAGTTGTATTCTTTGGCAATTAGATTAAAAAGTAATCGTAAAGCGCGTAGTTTTGCAATTTCAAAAAAGTAATTAGTCCCAACTGCAACTTCGAAAACGATAGGTCGGTTTATAGATTCAATTCGGTTGAAATATTCATTGGCATGTCCTAAACTATAGGCAATTTGCTGCACCATGTTCGCACCTGCATTTTGGTACAAAGCAGCATTAATGCTTAATAAAGAAACTGTTGTTGTCTCTTTTGAAAGTAAATTCAGCGTTTCAAAATTATTTTTTTCTTTGGTTACAAACCAGTTTCCGTCTTTGGCTAATTGTCCAATTGGATCCAGATTGCATAAAATTAGCGTATTATTTTTCTTTGCAAATGCATCAATTTTTTTTACGAAATCGATTGAGATAAAACTCAAATGAAAGTAAACGGTAACTTTTTCTAAAGGTAATTTCTCCAGTAGTTTTGTGATATCAATCGATTCATTTTCTATTGTAAACCGAAGGCTGTCCGCACCACGTTTTAACGAATCTAACGCTCTTTCGATTGATTTTTCAAAATCATAAACAAATATGTTTTGGCAAATTTTGAATTGAGTTGCTTTTGTAGTAACCGGAAAAGCTTTCTTGAATTCATCTTTGTGGTAAAATGGTTTTACTTGAATGTCTTCGGGGGAGTTCCAAACTAAGATTTCATTATAATCAGCTCCATTGAGTTCAAATTGGATTTTTTGTTTCCATTGTTTGGAAGAAATGGGATTGAAATCATCGAAAAGGTTTGTTGTCATTTTGTTTATTGTTTTCCTCACCCCAGCCCTCTCCAAAGGAGAGGGAGCCGAAACTTGGTGTTTTATTTTCAATAATTACTATTAATTTTATCTCCCTTCCCTTTGGGAAGGGTTGGGGATGGGATTTTATTTTTTAATCGTGTCGCCTTCGAATTCAATGATATAAATATCTTCACTATCTTTTTTCATATAGTATTTTTCGCGGGCGTATTTTTCTATTTGTTCTGAATTTTTTAATTGTTTGATATTCTCCTGGTCTTTTTTTATTTCTTCCTGATAATAAGTGGCATTGTCCTCAAGTTCAATAATTTGCTTGTCCAGAAAACGATGGTCGAAATACGAATAGTTATCCAGAAAAATCATCCAGGTAGCAAAAAATAACAATACCCAAACGTATTTGTTACTCAAAAATTTAAACCAAGATTTGTCTTTATACGGATTTGTCATTTTTATTTTTTTAGCCCCGATTACTTGACTTAATTTCTATTTTTCATCGGAGTTCAGTGAACTTCGTTTGTAGTGAAAATCCTTTTTATCCGCCTTTTCGGCGGATAAAAAGATTGAAACGGAAAGCGGGAAATAGCTCCTAATAATTGATTAGATTAAAATTACAACTAAATTATAGAATTTTTTGATTTATTACCGCACGGACAACGTCTATAGCCACAGTATTGTACTTGTCATTAGGAATAATAATATCCGCAAATGCTTTTGTAGGTTCTATAAATTGCTCATGCATAGGTTTTAATGTGGTTTGGTAGCGATTGATAACTTCATGCATATCTCGGCCACGTTCCGCAATATCGCGCTTCATACGGCGGATTAATCGTTCGTCAGAATCTGCGTGAACGTATATTTTTACGTCAAATAAATCTCTTAATTCAGGATTTGCCAAAATTAAAATACCTTCCACAATCATCACTTTTCTGGGATGCGTGAAAACGGTATCGTCCGTTCTATTGTGCGTTACAAAGGAATAAACGGGTTGATTAATGTTATTTCCTTCTTTTAATTCTTTAAGATGTGCTACCAATAACTCAAAATCAATAGCGCGTGGATGATCAAAATTGATGAGTGCTCTTTCATCGAATGACAGTCCATGATTTCCTTTGTAATATGAGTCTTGTGAAATAATACCTACTTCGGTTTCCGGTAATTCATTCATAATTTGATGAACTACGGTTGTTTTTCCGCTTCCTGTTCCACCTGCAATTCCTATAATGAGCATAAAATATGTATTATTTATTTATCAAAGCAAAAATAGGAATTTAATTGCGAGTGGTTTTTGTTTTTTGAGGAAATGTTGCTAATTTAATATATTTATGGGCCGTTATTAATTAGCATTTTTTTCTACCTTTAGTTTTCTAAAAATAGAAGAACTTTGTATTCACAAATCAATAAAAATATCAGTCGGTATGTCACTTTTGAACCAGAAGAACTGGAAATTTTCAATTCTTTATTGGAATACAAAACCGTTCCCAAGAAAACCATTCTGCTTCATGAAGGGGAGATGTGCAATTTTGAAGCTTTTGTTATCAAAGGCTGCGTACGGAAATATTATATTGATGCCAATGGTTTTGAAGTTATTCTTCAATTTGCCATTGAAAATGCTTGGATAAGTGATATTTCTTTTAGTATTTATGAAGATAAACCGAGCCGTGTGTTTATCGAAACATTGGAAGATTGTGAATTTTTTATGTTTAGTCCTGAAACAAAAGAAGCTTTATTTATAAAAGCACCAAAGTTTGAACGCGCTTTCCGGATATTAATGCAACGCAATCTAGCAGTTACTCAAGACCGCTTATTTAACACTATTTCTAAAACCGCCACAGAGAAATATCTAGAATTTTTAGAACACTATCCTACACTTTCACAACGTGTTGCCCAGCATTACATTGCTTCCTATCTTGGTATTTCTGCTGAGTTTTTAAGCAAAATTAGAACTAAAATCGCCAAACAGTAAATTCTCATTATTTTTCATTTCTTGTCCCAGTTCAATGCGCAAGGTTGTTTTTTGACGCAACTTTGTATCATAATAGTAAAGAACACGAAAATGGAAAATAAAGATAGTACAAAAGAAGAAGTAATTACTAATTACATTTTGCACAAAGCCAATACCCGAGGTCATGCGAACCACGGTTGGTTGGAATCCTATCACACTTTTAGCTTTGCTAATTATCACAATCCAGAGCGCATGAATTTTGGTGTTTTGCGAGTTTTGAATGATGACAGGGTAAATCAGGGAATGGGTTTTGGGAAACATCCGCATGATGACATGGAAATTATTTCCATTCCGCTAGAAGGTGATTTAGAACATCAAGACAGTATGGGAAATACTACCGTGATTAAAGAAGGAGATATTCAAGTCATGAGTGCCGGTACCGGAATTTTTCACAGCGAATACAATAAGAATAAAGATCAGTTGGTTAAATTTTTACAAATTTGGATTTATCCGAATCAAAAAAATGTAACGCCTCGTTACGACCAAATTACTTTGGACTTGAAGGATCGCCACAATAAATTACAACAAATTTTATCACCAAATCCAGAAGACGCAGGTGTTTGGATTCATCAGGATGCCTGGTTTCATATTGGGAAATTAGACAACGGTTTTTCTACTTCGTATCAATTGAAAAAAGCTGGAAACGGAATTTATGCTTTTGTTTTGAAAGGCGATTTCACCATTGGAACCATCGCTTTAAATGAACGTGACGGATTAGGAATTTGGGATACAAATGAAATCACAATCACTGCTAATTCTGCTGATGCCGAAATCCTTTTGATGGAAGTACCAATGAAATTGTAATCAGATAAATGAATAATAGAAATAACTAATAATAATATGTCAACAACTAAATGGGTAATAGACCCAACACACTCAGAAATTGGTTTTAAAGTGAAACACATGATGTTTACCAATGTCTCAGGAAAATTTTTAAAATTCGATGCTTCAATTGAATCAGAAAACAATGATTTTGAAAACGCAAAAATTGAATTTACCGGAGCAATCGATTCTATCACAACAGGAAATGCAGATAGAGATACCCATTTATTAAGTCCAGATTTTTTTGATGCTGCCCAGTTTCCAGAAATTAAATTCAAAGCAACTTCGTTTACTAAAATTAATGAAGGTGAATACGAACTGGTTGGAGATTTAACTTTACACGGTGTTACTAAATCAGTAAAATTAGCAACAGAATATGGAGGATTAATGAAAGACCCGTGGGGAAATACCAAAATGGCGCTTTCATTAGAAGGAAAAATTAATAGAAAAGATTGGGGATTGAATTGGAATTCAGCTCTTGAAACAGGAGGAGTTTTGGTTAGCGAAGAAGTTCGATTGAATATTGAATTGCAATTTATCAAACAATAAATTTCAGATAACAAGAAATACAATGCCTCAAAGGATTATAAATCTTTGAGGCATTGTATTTTATAAAAGTTGAATGATGGAAACCACAAATATTCTTTACATAGGAAAGCATCTCGAAATTTTGGCAACTGTTGTCCGATTAATAAATTCTAATAATAACTGGAATGGAGTAGGTGCTATGAATGATGAGGTGGCTAAAGAAATTTTTCAAAAGAGAGATTTCTCCATTGTGTTGTTGGGTTCCGGAATTCAGAGAGAAAGTGAAACCAATTTGTGTTCTTTTTTCAAAATACGGAAGCCAAATATAATTATTGTGCAGCATTATGGAGGCGGAAGTGGTTTGCTGAAAAGCGAAATTCTACTTGCCTTGGAATGTAATAGAAATTAACAGAAACAAAAAAGAGAGCCTCTTTATTGGAGGCCACTGAAAAAGTATCTCTTTTTAGTAATTAGACATTTTAAGGCAATTAAGGAAAATTCGAGTTTTGCTTAAGTATTTCATTTTCAGGATGAAAAAAAGAGTAGAAAATCTTATTTTTCTACTCTTTTAATGAAATCTAATTCTTTAAGGACTTTTTCAGTGCCCTCCTTTATTGAACTCTCTTTTTTTTAGTTTATGCAAAACTATTATTTATTTTTCTTTGCCTTAATCATCATTTCTAGCTGATCCCAAAGTTCTTCAGGAATAGCTTCCAGAATATTAAATTGTCCGGCACCTTTTAACCATTCGCCACCATCAATAACAACCACTTCACCATTTATATAAGCGGAGAAATCAGAAACTAAATAAGCTGCTAAATTGGCTAATTCCTGATGATCTCCCACACGTTTTAACGGCACTTTTTTTGCCATATCAAATTTTTCGGCTAAATCTCCTGGTAATAATCGGTCCCATGCCCCTTTGGTTGGGAAAGGTCCCGGTGCAATCGCATTAGAACGAATACCATATTTAGCCCATTCTACAGCGAGGCTTCTCGTCATAGCCAGAACTCCTGCTTTTGCAGTAGCGCTAGGCACGACATAAGCAGAACCAGTCCATGCATAAGTTGTTACGATATTCAAAATCGTGGACGATTTTTGTTTGGTGTCAATCCAGTGTTTCCCAAAAGCAAGGGTACAGTTTTTTGTGCCTTTTAAAACAATATCAATTACGGTGTCAAAAGCATTAGCAGATAATCTTTCGGTTGGTGAAATGAAATTTCCAGCAGCATTGTTAAGCAAAACATCTACTTTACCAAAAGCTTTCAAAACTTCTTGCAGCATGTTTTCCACTTCGGTGTAATGACGCACATCACATTGAATCGGAAGACATGTTCCGCCTGTTTCAGCTTCCAGTTCCGCAGCTGTATTTTTTAGTTTTTCTAAATCTCTTGATGTGATGGCAACTTGCGCACCCAATTCCAAGAAATATTTAGTCATTGCTTTTCCTAAACCACTTCCGCCTCCAGTCACGACAATCACTTTGCCTTTTAAGGCATTGTCACGCAACATTTTATCTGTATAACTCATATTTTTGATATTTTTTTATTGTAAATATAATAAAATTAAATAGTATGCATGCATAATAAAAAAATAAAATCAATGCTTTCAAATGGCGCACAATCTTTTAGTGGCTTCTTCCAGAGTTGTATTGTCTTTGGCAAAGCAAAAACGAATTAATTTCAGGTCTTTCCCATCGGCATAAAAAGTAGAAATAGGGATAGCAGCCACACCATGTTCAATGATGAGACGTTTGCAAAAATCAACATCATTCTCATTTGAAATAGCAGCATAGGAAGCAACCTGAAAATAAGTTCCTTCACAAGGCATGAGTTCAAAGCGACTCTCTTTTAATAATTGTCTAAAATAATCTCGTTTTTCCTGATATAGTTTTCCGATTTCATCTACCGAAACCAAATCCAAATAGTCACTAATGGCTACTTGACAAATACTATTGACGCTAAAAACTAAAAATTGATGAACTTTTTTGATTTCCTTCATTAGGTTTTCGGGAGCAACCAGATAGCCCACTTTCCATCCGGTAACATGGAACGATTTTCCAAAAGAGGAAACTATCACACAACGATGGAGTAGTTTTTCCCGTGTATGTGCTGAAATATGTTTTTCCTCGAAAGTGATGTATTCATATACTTCATCCGAAAGAAGTAGGATATCAGGATATTTCTCCAGTAGGATTTCCAAAGCTTCAAAATCTGATTTCGTTAAAATTTTCCCCGTTGGATTGTGCGGATTATTAATAATAATCATTTTGGTCTTAGAAGAGCATACTTTTTCTATAGTTGCCCAATTTGGAGTGTAATCATCGTTTAGCGCCACCCGAACTGGATTTGCGTTGCATAATAATACAGGTGCTTCATAACAATCATAACTTGGATCCAGAATAATCACTTCATCATTGGTTTTTACCAAAGTCAGTATGGTAGTGAAAATTCCCTGAGTTGCACCGGCAGTTACCAGTATTTCTGTTTCAGCTTGAATTATTCTGCCGTATGAGTCATCGACAAGTGTAGCTATTTTTGATAATAGCGGTGGATATCCCGACATAGGCAGGTATTGGTGTACATTTTCTTTAGCGAGTTTGGCGACAATGTCAGTTAATCTTTCATTAACAGGAAAGTTTGGGAAACCTTGTGATAGGTTGATTGCGTTATGCTCGGTTGCCATTTTAGACATTACAGTAAAAATACTCGTGCTGATATTTGGTAGTTTACTCATAAAATAATTTTATTTATTATGTTATAAATGTACTGGTTTAATCATAATTTTGATTTTTTTGAATTATTATTATTATTATTATCAAAGAAAAATAGTTGTTTACTGTTTAGATTTCTCTAAACTTCAAGATAAATATTTGGATATGTTCCAAAAAAAAAGCTACCCGAATGATAGCTTTTAATTTATAGTTATTTGTGATTAGATTCCTTTTACAATATCCCCATTTGCATTGACAACTAATTTTCGAATTTCTTTATCTTTTTTTATTCTGAGGTTATATTCTTTTTTAATTACGTCACCTTCTTTTTGAGAATATAAATATTTATCATTTACAATTTTCCATCCTGGAAAAGCTTTGTAAACAGAGTAAATTACACTACTGGGAAGTCTTACATTTTTATAATTTTCTACAACACTAGTTAATTTTCCATTTTCATTGTAAGTAGCTGATAAAGAGCCTTTACTGGTTTCCATAACCACTAAATATGTTTCATATCCTTCGTAATCTTTCCCCAAATCATAAGCTATAAACTGTTCTTCTAGAGCTCTTACATCTTTATCAGGGTTTTTATCTGGTAGATATATAGAAAAGTCTTTTCCAGCACTTTTAATTACAACTCCTGGTAATTCTTCCATTCTTATATTTCCATCCATATCTTGCGAATAAGATGCAGTGGTTATGCTTAAAAATAACAAAACAATAATAAAACGTTTCATGACATTAGTTTTTAAATTATAATCAAGTCAGGCTACTATTATGATTAAAATATATTTGTCAAGGTTTATAATTTTCTTCCCCTTTTTTTGTTTTTTTTTGTAGGTTATTTAAATCATAATAGTTTAAAACATTAGAGGTTTTGTTTTTTTGAATTTTAAATCAAAAAAGGATATTGGGCACTAGTAAAATTAGTGTTTTTTTCAAAGTGATGCAGTTAATTTTTTCTATAAATAAAGTTAATATGAGTGGAGTTTTGTGCCTGTTTTTAGCAAGAAAATCCACTTGTAACCATAAATAAAAGGGAGAACTGTGATTTTTTGTTCAATGAAAAAATAATTTTTCAACAATCAACATTTTGTAAATTCACTTACTATTTTAATCTGTTGGCAAAAGGAGGTAAGACTATAGTTAGAAAGAATTTTTTCTAGTTTTTTTAAATTACCTATTATAAGCGGAAGTTTTTTTAATCTAATACCAAAGCTATTTTGTTCTGATTTTAAATTCAAAAATCAGGATGCTACATTTTATGAATTATAAAAATAGTAGGGCGGTTGTGCAAATCCACTTGTGTTTTTTTCCAATCAGAAGCTCGCATAGTTTTGATATATTCTGTTGGCAAAGTAATATCCGTTGCTATACAAAGATATGTTGCGGGATTTAAAGCCTGTAAAATATCCTCTAACATTTTATTATTTCTATAAGGTGTTTCTATAAAAATTTGAGATTGGTTTTTGTCCTGAGATAGTTTTTCCAGGTTTTTCAGAGCCGTTTTCTTTTCGCCTTTTTCAATTGGTAAATAGCCGTTGAAAGTAAAACTTTGCCCGTTCATTCCTGAAGCCATCATCGCCAAAAGGATTGAAGAAGGGCCTACTAGAGGTACAACTTGTATTCCTTTTTCATGTGCCAGCTTTACAATTACTGCGCCGGGATCAGCAACGCCAGGACAACCTGCTTCGCTCATTAAGCCCATATTTTTTCCTTCTAATAAAGGTTTTATGAAGTCTAAATGTTCTTTGGTTTCAGTATGTTTGTTTAAAACAAAAAGGTTCAGTTCCGATTGTTTCTTTTCAGGATTAACACCTTTGATGGATTTTCGTGCTGTTTTTTCGTTTTCAACGATGTAATAATCAATAAAATCAATACTTCTTTTTATGGTTTGTGGTAAGACATCCATAGGATCACTATCTCCCAATGTAGTTGGTATTAAATAGAGTTTTCCTAAAAAAGGGGTTGGTTTCATTGGTGTGATTTTATGTTTCTAAAGTAAATTGTGCGCTAAATTTTACTTGTAAGGAATAGAATTGCTTTTTTTAATGAACAATAAGTTCCTCGAAAATAAATTTTAACCGAAAGTTTATTGGTGTTTTGCTATTAATTTTTTTGCAATTACTTCACAAACTTCGTCAAGCATATTGTAAACTATTTCAAATCCGTTGGGTAAACCAAAATAAGGATCTGGTACATCTACATTTTCATTTGGAAATAATTCATTCAAAATAAGTTGTACTTTTTCTTTTTGATCTTGAGTTTCAGCTAGCTCAATTACGTTCTCATAATTAGAATTATCCATTACAAAAATATAATCATAAGAGTCAAAATCAGATTTGCTAAATTGTCGCCCTTTTTGATTTGAAATATTTATTTTATTGTTTTTTGCAACCGCAATAGAACGAACATCAGGCGAATGTCCAATGTGCCAAGAACCTGTTCCTGCAGAATCAACTGCAAATTTATTTTTAGGGAGTTTTGAAGCTAATATGCCTTCGGCCAAGGGAGACCGACAAATATTTCCTAAACAAACCATTAAAATTTTTATGGACATGATGCTTTTTATAGCGTTAATTTTTTATTGATATCTTCAACAAATTTTTTGAATTGTTTGTCGGTAGCAACTAAATTGTCAACGGTTTTGCATGCGTGTAATACTGTAGCGTGATCTCTATCTCCAATTTGTGAACCAATGTTCGCCAAAGATGCTTTTGTAAATTTTTTAGCAAAAAACATTGCTAATTGCCTCGCTTGTACAACATGCCTCTTTCGAGTTTTTGATTGAAGTGTTTCTAAATCCAATTGGAAATAATCTGAAACAATTTTTTGAATGTAATCGATAGAAATTTCTCTTTTTACATTTTTCACAAATTTTTCAACAACACTTTTAGCAAGTTCTAAAGTAACTTCTTTTTTATTAAAAGACGATTGTGCAATCAAGGAAATAATAGCTCCTTCCAATTCTCTCACATTCGATTTGATGTTACGGGCTACATATTCAATTATTTCTTCAGGTATTTCTACACCGTCTCTATACAATATGTTTTTAAGTATTGAAATTCTGGTTTCATAATCCGGTTGGTGCAATTCTGCAGACAATCCCCATTTGAAACGTGATAACAATCTTTGTTCAATATCTTGCATGTCAACTGGAGCCTTATCCGAAGTTAAGATAACCTGTTTGCCATTTTGATGCAAATAATTGAAAATATGGAAAAATACATCCTGAGTTCCTGATTTTCCAGAAAGGAATTGAACATCATCAATAATTAAAACATCAATTAATTGATAGAAGTGGATGAAATCATTTCGGTTATTTTTTTTTACCGAGTCAATATATTGTTGAGTGAAAATCTCTGCCGAAATATATAAAACAGTTTTTTCGGGATATTTATCTTTTATTTCCACACCAATAGCATGCGCTAAGTGTGTTTTGCCAAGACCAACTCCTCCAAAAATTAATAATGGATTAAATGAAGTTCCACCAGGTTTATTGGCAACAGCCATACCAGCAGAACGAGCTAATCTATTGGAGTCTCCTTCAAGAAAATTGTCAAAACTGTAATTTGCGTTAAGTTGAGATTCAATTTTTAAATTACGAATTCCTGGAATTACAAATGGATTTTTTAATTCCGGGTTTAAGTTTTTAAATGGAGCATCAACTTCTTGTGGCTTCATAGGAACTCTATTAGCACTTGGCAATTGTTCCGTAAACGGTTGTTTGTTGCCATAAGTGTTTTCCATTCTGATTTTATAGAGTAACTTTGCGTTTTTTCCGAGTTCTTTGGTAAGTGCCACTTTTAATAATTTTACATAGTGTTCTTCTAGCCATTCGTAGAAAAATTTACTTGGAACTTGAATATATAATGCATTGTCGGTTAGCTCAACTGATTTGATTGGTTCGAACCAAGTTTTGTAAGCTTGATCCTGAATGTTGTCTTTTATAAAAGACAAACAGTTTTCCCATACTGATTGAGCAGTTTTGTTCATATATTCTGTTAAATTATTTTTATTCGGTAATTATTATCTTACTAAAAAAAGAGTGAAATTTTATTGTTTTTCGGGGTAACAAATATGTGAACAAATTTCTGTAAAAAAAAATATATTGGGTAATAATTTTACAAATTATTGTTGTAAGGAACTTTTTAAATTTTAAATTTTTAATACATAATTAATGAAAGATCATAAAATAGACGTTAGGGTACGATACTCAGAAACAGACCAAATGGGAGTAGTTTATCATGGTAATTACGTTCCCTATTTTGAGATAGGTAGGGTGGAATGGCTTAGAAACAAAGGGATTTCATATAAAAGCATGGAAGAAAGTGGTATCGCGTTGCCGATTGTTTCTATGAATATAAATTATAAAAAATCGGCTCGTTATGATGAGTTGCTTACCGTTCATACTACTTTCAAAAGTCAGAGTTCAGTGAAGATAGAATTTGATTGTGTTATTTATAATGAATCTGATGAGTTATTAACAACTGCCCAATTTATTTTGGTTTTTGTGTCCTTAAAAACGGGTCGTCCAACAGCTCCTCCAGATTATATTTTAGATTTGTTAAAAACGATAGAATAAATTATAAAAACAGCAATTTTGAGTAAAAATTAGAGTCGTTTTATATCGATTTCAAACATCGGATTAAAAATGTCGAACACCATTTCGGCATTTTTTTTTCGGGTTTTCAGCTCTATTTTGCCAATAGGAAGTCCTGAATCTTCGTTTATTTCCATTTCTTGAGTCACAATTTCCAATCTTTTCTCCTTAATTACTCGCATTACTTTATTCATGTTTTTATAATCAAATGTGATTGAATAATGAATATTTATGGTTTTTTCGACTATCTCACAAGTTTCAAGAACCATTTGTGCGGTCGTTTTATAAGCGGATATCAATCCGCCAACACCTAATTTCACGCCACCAAAAATCCGAACCACTACTATTAATACATTGGTGATAGAAAACGACTGAATTTGTCCATAAATTGGCATTCCAGCGCTGTTGCTTGGTTCTCCGTCGTCATTAGCTCTGTAGGTTATTGTGTCAGTTCCTAATTGATAGGCGTAACAAAAATGCCCTGCATTGGGATGTTGTTTTTTTAAACTATCAATGATGGGTTTTACTTCATCTTCAGATTGAATAGGGTAAGCATAACCAAAGAATTTGCTGTTTTTTTCTTTGAATAGTATTTCTGAAGAGGGAAATTCAATGGTATTGTACGTGTCTTTAAATTCCAAAAGGTTCTAAATTATTTTTTTGTCAAATAAATTAACGACATCTTCTTTTCCAACTTGTAAATTCCAAACTTGAAATCCTAATGCAAGTGCAGCATCCGTATTTTCTTTTTTATCGTCAATAAATAAAGTACGCTTTGGAGCTAAATCATGCTTGTTTGCCAAGTAATTGAAAATTTCTGGGTTTGGTTTTCTCATTTCCACTTCAAACGAAAAATATACTTTCTCAAAACATTGATAAAAATCACTGTAAAATGAAATTCCGTTTTTTTGTTCGAAAGTTTCTATGTGAATGGAATCAGTATTGGACAAGAGAAACAATCGGTATTTTTTGGAAAGCATTTGAAGAAATTCAAGCCGGTACAATGGGAAATCAAGAAGAATGGCATTCCATGCAGCTAAAATTTCTTTTATAGAAGCATTTGGAACGTGCTTTTGAATGCCGAGAAGGAAATTTTCACGTGAGATTTGACCTGTTTCAAATTGAATATTCAAATGATCTAAGTCTTCATTCCACTCAGATAAGCCTAGTTTTTCTAAGGCATCCATAGTGGCTTGTTTATCTAAATTGATAAAAATATCCCCAAAATCAAAAATAATAGCATTAATCATGGTTTCTAGAAATTATAAGTTCATCATTGCTAATCGAATATTTTTCGAACGGTTTTTTATCTAGTATTGGGGCTTTTGTACCTGCAGTAAATTGAACGTTTCCAACAAAGATTCTTGCTTCGTCCCAAAGATTGGCATCAATAAAAGTCTGTACTGTTTGTCGTCCGCCTTCAATAATTACGGATTGAATTTGATGTTGATACAGCGCTTTTATTATTTGTTTTGCTATGTTTTGTTCAAAATCAATTACTTCAAAGATAGTGTTTTCTTTTTCAATTGTTGTTTTCGATTTCGAAAATAGGATAGTTTTAACCTGTTTGTCAAATATGTGACGGTCTTCCGGAATCCGATTATTTTGGTCTATAATCAATCGGATTGGATTTTTTCCAGACCAATCCCGTGCATTTAGTTTTGGATTGTCATCAATAACGGTTTGGGTTCCTACCAGAATAGCTTGCTCCTCGGTTCGCCATTTATGTACCAACTGTCTCGAATAGGAATTTGTAATCCAGAACGGTTTTTTTTCATTGTCATTCTGTCCTGAAGCTTCGGGATTACGAAGCGTCTCATCGGGTGCGATAAAACCATCCTGACTTTCGGCCCATTTTAGAATAATATAAGGTCTTTTCTTTTCGTGGAAAGTAAAAAAGCGTTTGTTCAGTTCATGACATTCCGCTTCCAGTATGCCAACCGTAACATGTATTCCGGCTTCAATTAATTTTTTGATGCCATTTCCAGCCACTTTCACATTAGGATCAACAGTACCAATTACCACATTTGGAATTTTATTTTTAATAATCAAATCGCAACAAGGCGGTGTTTTTCCAAAATGACTACACGGTTCTAAACTCACATAAATAGTCGCTTTTTTCAATAGCGATTTATCTTTTACGGAATTCACAGCATTTACTTCGGCGTGTGGTTCTCCTGCTTTTTTATGCCAGCCTTCGCCAATTATTTGGTCTTCATAAACAATTACACTGCCCACCAAAGGATTGGGATAGGTTGTTCCTAAACCATTTTTGGCTAACTGGATGCATCGTTTTATATATTTTTCATGTGTTTTCACAACACAAAAGTAGTTATTTTTGAGTTTAGCCCCGAAACTTCAGGATTAGTTTTGAAACTTTCGAAAATAACAATAAACAATTTCTACTTTTGTATGTAAAATTAGTTTCTGAAAGAAAATGGAAGATTATAGCATTAGAAAAATAAAAAAAGAAGACAATCAAGCAGTTGCACAACTAATACGAGCCGTTTTTGATGAATTGAACATTCCAAAAGTAGGAACTGCCTATGAAGATCCTTATTTGGATTTAATGTTTGAAGAGTATAATAAACCTAAATCAGTTTATTATGTTGTTGAAAAAAACGGGAAAATCATTGGTTCTGCCGGCGTTGCTCCACTTGAAAACGAAGCCGAAACTATTTGTGAATTGCAAAAAATGTATTTCCTTCCGGAAACTCGAGGCCTTGGAATTGGCAGTAAAATGATGGCTAAGTGTTTGCAGAGTGCAAAGGATTTTGGTTTTGAAAAATGTTACTTGGAAACCATGCCATTTATGCATGATGCCCAGAAATTATACAAAAAAGTAGGTTTCAAATATATTTGTTCTCCAATGGGAAGCACCGGTCATACAAGTTGTCCCGTTTGGATGTTGAAAGAGTTATAAGTTTTGAATTATGAGTTATGAATTGATAGCATTAATTCAGACAATCCAGATCCTATTAAAATGAAAATAAAAGAATACAGAACCCAATTTATTGAAGAACTCACTCCGATTTATGATGCGGGTGAAGCCGAGAGTTTTTTCTATCTGATTTTAGAGGAGAAACATCAATTAAAAAGAATTGACTTGGCGTTGCATCCTGATTTGGTTTTTTCGGAAGAGGAAATTGCGGTTTGGAATTCTATTTTGGAACCATTGCAACAGGAAATTCCAATTCAATACTTGTTGGGGAAAACCAGTTTTTATGGGTTAGATTTTGAAGTCAATGAAAACGTTTTGATTCCAAGACCGGAAACGGAAGAATTAGTCGAATGGATTATTAAAAGTAATTTAAAGATTGAAAAATTTAAAAATTTAAAGATTTTAGATATTGGAACCGGAAGCGGCTGCATTGCTATTTCATTGGCGAAAAATCTCCCCAATGCCCAAGTGTATGCAATTGATGTTTCCGAAAAGGCTTTGGCTACAGCCAAAAAAAATGCAGCAATCAACGAAGTGAATGTTACTTTTGTCAATCAAAATATTCTTGGAACCGAGGATTTGCAACAGCAATTTGATATTATCGTTTCCAATCCTCCTTATGTTCGGAATCTAGAAAAAGAGGAAATCAAGAAAAATGTTTTGGACAATGAACCGCATTTGGCTCTTTTTGTCGAAGATAATGATGCCTTGATTTTTTATAAAAAAATAGCCGAATTGGCTCAAAAAAATCTTTTGCCAAACGGACAATTGTATTTTGAAATCAATCAGTATTTAGGCAAAGAGATGGTTGATTTACTCGAAAAACTAAATTTCGCAACTATCGAATTACGAAAAGATATTTACGGAAATGACAGGATGATTAAAGGAAGTGATCAGTTCTAAGTATTCAGTATTTATAAATTGAAAACGAATCGCTGATTACTTTTTTTTAAGTTTTAGAGACTGACCACTGCAAACTACTCGTATCGCAACGCTTCAATAGGATCAAGTCTAGCTGCTTTTACCGCGGGATACAAACCAGAAACGATTGCCACGATAAAACTTGTAATAAAAGCTGCCATAATAGCGCCCCACGGAATTACAAACACAAAACTCATTGCGGTAGCGACTCCAAATCCAATTAAGATTCCAAAAATAATTCCGACCAATCCGCCTAATTGGCCGATAAGTAATGTTTCTATGAAAAACTGAAAAGCAATCGTAGTTTTTTTGGCTCCCAAGGCTTTTCGAACTCCAATTTCTCTAGTGCGTTCCGTTACCGAAACAATCATGATATTCATCAAAGCGATCGAAGAACCAAGAACGGTGATAATACCAATAAGCCAGGATGCAAGTCCAAGATATTTAGTAATTCCAAGGATTCTATTGATCAAGTCATCACTACGGACGACTCCAAAATTATTGTCTTTCACAGGACTTAATTTACGAACTCTGCGCATAGTGCTTGTTGCGTTGTCAATCGCCTGATCCAGTAATTCTTTTTTGGCAACCATAACGCTCATCGTGTAGTTTATGTCAGGTGTCGTAAACAAGGAACGAGCTACCTGAATGGGAATTAAAACCCGTAAATCCTGGCTGTTCCCAAAGGTGGATCCCTTTTCTTTCAGTACGCCGATAACTTTAAATTTAGCGCCACGAATAGAAATTATTTTATCAATAGGATTCACATCTTTCAACAATCCTTTTTCAAAATCAGACCCCACAACACAAACATAAGAATTGTTGTCGATATCAAATCCGGTAAAATTTCGTCCCAAATTGGTTTCTAAACCGGAATTAGTAATAAAATGCTGATCAACACCTAAGATGCTAATTTCGGGATCGGTTTCTGTGGCTTCATATTTCACTTCGGCAGTAGAAGTTGCCGTAAAAGAAACTGAGGTTTCGGTAAAAGGATAGTTGAATTTATTTTGGAAAGCAACAGCTTCGGGATAGGAAATGATTGGATTTATAATTTCACGTTCCTGTCCACCGCGATTTCTTATTTCGTTTTCATACTGATTGATATTAAAAGTATTGGCTCCCATCGAAGCAAAATCAGATGAAATAGTATTTTCTAAAGCAGAAACAACGGTTAGGATTCCGACTAAAGCGGTAATTCCAATCGCAATAATCAGCACTGTAAGTATGGTTCGTAACAATTGTGTTCTGATAGAACCAAATGCAATCCGAATATTTTCTTTGAATAATTTTAGCATCATACGAGTTTGACACGAAAATACAATTTTTGTTACAAGTTTTCTTTTCAAAAATTCTAATTTATTCCAATCTCTTTTTCCTTGGATCTATTTCCAGCTTTTCACTACAATCTGTCAGTAAAAACAATATTATTTTTACTTCTATATTTTCGCTTCACTGTGGGCTAGTCATTATGCAATAAAATGCGGGAATTTGTAAACAGATTTATTTTAAAAATAAGATATTTGCAAAGAATCAGAATTTGGAATTTTTCAACAATTCCTAAATCTGAAAATCTAAAAATCCAATAATCAAAAAATGGCATCAAAACCGAGCATTCCAAAAGGGACTAGAGATTTTTCACCAACTGAGGTGGCAAAACGTCAATATATCATTCAGATTATAAAAAGTAATTTCGAGAAATTTGGTTTCCAACCTATAGAAACGCCTTCATTCGAAAATTCCGAAACCTTAATGGGAAAATACGGAGAAGAAGGCGATCGATTGATTTTCAAAATATTAAATTCCGGAGATTATTTGGCGAAAGCCAATGCAACTCATTTAGAAAATAAAGATAGTACTAAATTGACGCCAAGTATTTCTGAAAAAGCCTTGCGTTATGATTTAACTGTTCCGTTTGCTCGTTATGTAGTACAACATCAAAATGAAATTGAATTTCCATTCAAAAGATACCAAATTCAACCCGTTTGGCGTGCAGACCGTCCACAAAAAGGACGTTTTAGAGAATTTTTTCAATGTGATGCTGATGTCGTGGGTTCAAAATCCTTGTGGCAGGAAGTAGAATTAGTTCAGTTGTATGATACTGTTTTTTCGGCTTTGGGTTTAAATGGAGTAACCATCAAAATCAATAACAGAAAAATTTTATCTGGGATTGCTGAAGTGATTGGCGCGTCAGATAAATTAATAGATTTCACTGTTGCGTTGGACAAACTAGATAAAATAGGTGAGGATGGCGTGAAAAAAGAAATGATGGAGAAAGGCATTTCTGAAAAAGCTATTGAAAAAGTACAACCGTTATTTAATTTCACTGGAACCATTTCGGAAAAAATAAGCCAACTTTCGGTTTTGCTTGCGGAATCCAGTGAAGGAATGAAAGGCGTGGAAGAGTTGCGTTTTATTTGTGACAACGTGATGAAACTTGGATTAAACACTTCCATTTTAGATTTGGATGTGACACTGGCGAGAGGTTTAAATTATTATACAGGAGCTATTTTTGAAGTGGCTCCGCCAAAATCAGTTGCCATGGGATCTATTGGCGGCGGTGGAAGATATGATGATTTGACTGGAATTTTCGGACTCAAAAACATGAGTGGAGTTGGAATTTCTTTTGGATTGGACCGAATCTATTTGGTTATCGAAGAATTGAATTTATTTCCTGAAACCGTAACAGCAACTTCCAAAGCGTTGTTTATTAATTATGGTGACACAGAAGCTTTTTATGGATTGCAAGCCATACAAAAATTAAGAGCTTCCGGAATAAAAGTTGAATTGTACCCGGATAATGCGAAGGTGGCCAAACAGTTTCAACATGCGGATAAACGAGGAATTCCTTTTGCTGTAATTGTAGGGGAGCAAGAAATGGATTCTAATTCTTTTTCGCTTAAAAATTTAGTGACAGGAGAACAGGTTTTGCTGGATTTTGGAGGTCTTAAAAACGCACTTTCATAAGTGAGATTTAAAACATAAAAAAAGCTTCGTTTTATAAAACGAAGCTTTTTTTAATATAGGGTAATATGAATTAATAATTTTTTAGTGGGCAACCTTTTGTGTTTTCTTCAAAAAAACATTAACAAATTTATGTAATTTATATCGAGATAGTCTTAAAATTATATTAAATTTTTAGCGCGACGCATTAAAATTATTTTGTTGTAATTAATTAAAAATAAAAGAGTGTTTCAATATTAAGATGACAATTTGACATTTTATAAGATTTGGCAGTACTTTTGCAGTCCAAAGAAAAGAATAAAAACGATGTTTAAGAATTTTTTTAAAAATACAAGTAATATGACTACTGAAAATACAGAAATCGATCAAGAAATAGACGAAGTAACATTAGAAAAAAATGCGAATGGTGAGCAGCTTATTATTGAGGAATTAAGTGTTGAAGAGCAATTAACTCAAGACTTAGCCAAAGAAAAAGATAAGTATTTACGATTATTTGCTGAATTTGAAAATTACAAACGAAGAACTTCTAAAGAACGTATTGAGTTGTTTAAAACAGCAAATCAAGAAGTTTTACTTGCGATGTTGCCTGTTTTAGATGATTTTGACAGAGCTATTGTGGAAATAAGCAAATCTGAAGATGAAATTTTATTGAAAGGGGTGGAGCTTATTCATGAGAAATTAAAAAACACATTAGTTTCTAAAGGATTAGAACAAGTTGAGGTTAAAGCTGGAGATCCTTTTGATGCGGATTTTGCCGAAGCAATAACTCAAATTCCTGCGCCGTCAGCCAAGATGAAAGGTAAAATTGTTGATGTTCTTGAAAAAGGATACAAATTGGGAGACAAAATCATTCGTTTTCCAAAAGTTGTTATTGGACAATAAAGACGCGATTTATCATGTCTTAAGTTTAGGAAAGAAGCAATCTACCGCGTCTTAATATAGGGCAGTTACGCGATTTATCACGTGTCTGTTTCATAAAAAATTAAAAATGAAAAAAGATTTTTACGAAATATTAGGCATTTCAAAAAATGCTGATGCAGCCGAAATTAAAAAAGCATATAGAAAACAAGCAATAGCACATCATCCTGACAAAAATCCTGGAGACAAATCGGCAGAAGAAAAATTTAAATTAGCAGCCGAGGCATACGAAATACTAAGTGATCCTCAGAAAAAAGCCAAATACGATCAATACGGTCATCAAGCTTTTGATGGTTCAGGCGGTTTTGGTGGAGGCGGTCACGGCGGAATGAATATGGATGATATTTTCAGTCAGTTTGGTGATATTTTCGGAGGCGGTTTTGGTGGTTTCGGAGGTGGCGGAGTTCGTCGTGCTAAAGGAAGCAACCTTCGTATCAAAGTAAAATTGACATTGGAAGAAATTGCTAATGGAGTAGAGAAAAAAGTAAAAGTAAAACGTAAGGTTCAAGCACCTGGAGTTACTTATAAAACATGTTCTACCTGTAATGGTCAAGGACAGGTAATGCGTGTTACCAATACGATTTTAGGTAGAATGCAATCCGCTTCAACTTGTCCAACTTGTAGTGGTTCAGGTCAAATTTTAGATAAAAAACCAGCAAATGCGGATTCACAAGGGATGATTCTTGAAGACGAAACCGTTTCAATAAAAATACCTGCAGGTGTAGTTGACGGAATGCAATTAAAAGTTTCCAATAAAGGGAATGATGCTCCGGGGAATAGTATTCCAGGAGATTTAATTGTAGCTATTGAAGAGATTGAGCATGAATTTTTGAAACGTGAAGGGGAGAATTTGCATTATGATTTATACATCAGTTTTGCTGAAGCAGTATTAGGAATTTCAAAAGATATTGAAGCCATAAACGGAAAAGTCAGAATTAAACTGGAAGAAGGAATTCAGTCGGGTAAAATTCTAAGACTTAAAGGAAAAGGAATTCCGAGTTTAAACGGATATGGTAACGGAGATTTACTGGTACATGTTAATGTTTGGACACCGAAAATACTAAACAAAGACCAAAAACAGTTTTTTGAAAAAAATCTTACCGATGAGAATTTTATTCCAAATCCTGAAAAATCAGACAAATCATTTTTCGAGAAAGTAAAAGATATGTTTTCATAATAAAACACGTAGAGATGCGATTTATCGCGTCTGATTAAGAAATATAATCCCCATCCTTGTTAAAATAAGGATGGGTTTTTTATGAAACAATTCTAAGTATTTCGGTACTAATTATTTACTTTTACACAAATTAAAAAATGAGCATGAGTAACATACTTGAAGTTAATAAAGTCGTGAAGCAATACGGTGATTATGTGGCGCTTAACGAAGTTTCATTAACTGTTCCTAAAGGGAGTATCTACGGGCTTTTAGGTCCAAATGGAGCAGGAAAAACATCACTTATCCGAATAATAAATCAAATTACTTTACCTGATAGTGGCGAAATTATTCTGGACGGTGAAAAACTGCAACCCAAACATGTTCAATACATAGGTTATTTACCCGAAGAAAGAGGATTGTACAACACGATGAAAGTGGGTGAACAATGCTTGTATTTGGCTCAAATGAAAGGACTTTCTAAGGCTGAAGCCAAGAAACAACTCGAATATTGGTTTGATAGATTAGAAATTCAAGGGTGGTGGAACAAGAAAATTCAGGAACTTTCTAAAGGAATGGCACAGAAAATTCAGTTTGTAGTTTGTGTTTTGCACAAACCAAAACTGTTGATCTTTGACGAACCATTTTCGGGTTTTGATCCTGTAAATGCTACTATTATCAAAGATGAAATTCTGGCGTTAAGAGAAGAAGGAGCTACTATAATTTTCTCGACACACCGCATGGAAAGTGTAGAAGAATTATGTGATCATATTGCGCTGATCCATAAATCGAATAAACTGATTGAAGGAAAACTGGACGATGTCAAAAGACAATTTAAAGCCAATAGTTTTGAAGTGGGCATTTTATCGGATAATGTAGAAGGTTTGATGTATGCTATTACACAAAAATTCACTGTTGGACCGGCTAATTTTAAATCACTGAACAACGAATTAAAACTGGAAATTCAACTCGGAAATGCCACGCCAAATGAGTTGTTGAATATCCTTACACAACGTGGACAAGTAACGCACTTTGTAGAAAAAATACCAAGTGTAAATGATATTTTCATCCAAACAGTAACACAATAGATTGTTAGACTTCTTAGATTGTTAGGCTTTTTTGTAATCTTCTAATCTAATTGTTCTAAATAATCTAAGTAATCTAAAAATCTAAGCAGTCTAAAAAATGAGCATCATTTCATTAATCATAAAAAGAGAATTTATTGCCAAGGTGCGTAATAAATCTTTTATTGTTATGACTTTTTTAAGTCCGTTACTATTTGTGGGAATAGCAGCGTTTGTAGGTTATTTAAGCTCTATGAAAGCCGATACCAAACGAATAGCCATCCATGATGAATCGGGTTTGTTTGTCAAAGAATTTACTTCTAAAAATGATGTAAAAAGCGAGTACAAATACCTTGATTTGTCTTTAATAGATTTAAAATTCCTGAAAGACAGTATTGCAAACGAAAGTTATCAAGGATTGCTATATATCCCAAAAGCCAACAGCACGAAGGATTTTGAAAATAAAATCCAATTTATTTCGAATAACAGCCCAAGTATTTCATTTATTGAAAATATTCAGGATATAGTTGCAAGTAAACTCACCAAAACCAATTTGGTAAATGCACATCTGGATACACTAGCTATTAAAAATGCAGAATCTAAAGTGAATATTAGTTTGACAAAAGCATCAGGCGAAGAAAGTGTAAAAGGACTTAACGAAATCAAAATAGGCATTGGCGGAGCTTTTGGATATTTGATTATGATGTTTATTATCATCTATGGAAACATGGTGATGCGCAGCGTCATCGAAGAAAAAACCAGTCGAATTGTAGAAATCATTATTTCCTCAGTAAAACCATTTCAACTGATGATGGGAAAAATTATAGGAACTGCATTAGCAGGATTGCTGCAATTCTTTATTTGGGCAATAATCGGACTATCATTAATGTTTGCTGCTTCGGTGTTTTTTGGCATAAATGTGGGGCCAACAGCTAGAATTTCACCCGAATTAATGCAAGCAGCGCAACAAGAAATGACTGGAACTGCCCAAATGTACATTAAAGAATTGTGGAATTTGCCTATTGCAAGCATCTTGATTGGATTTGTGATTTATTTCATAGGCGGCTATTTTCTGTACAGTTCATTTTATGCGGCAATTGGGGCTGCAGTCGACAATCAAACCGACTCACAACAATTTCTGTTACCTATCATCATGCCATTAATGTTGAGTGTTTATGTAGGATTTTTTACAGTTATAAATGATCCACACGGGACAATCGCCGTTATCTTTTCAATGATTCCGCTTACCTCCCCAATCGTAATGCTGATGCGAATTCCGTTTGGCGTACCTTTGTGGCAAATTGCAATATCAGTAACATTATTATTCGGTACCTTCTTTTCAGTGGTTTGGTTTGCCGCCAAAATATATCGAGTAGGAATACTCATGTACGGCAAAAAACCAACATGGAACGAATTGTACCGATGGTTGAAATATTAATAACTTGGGTTGTTTCAGTATCCGTTAAAATTTAATTAATTTATGGAGCTATTTCCCGCTTTCCGTTGCAATCTTTTTATTTTTAAAGAAAAATAAAAAGGATTTCCACTATAATCGGATCGGGGCTAAAAAATAAAAATATGTCAAAAATACTAATCATAGAAGACGAGGCCGCTATTCGTAGAGTACTCACAAAAATACTCTCCGAAGAAAACGACACCTATCAGGTTGAAGAAGCCGAAGATGGTGCTGCAGGTTTTGAAAAAATAAAAAATAACGATTACGATTTGGTTTTGTGTGATATCAAAATGCCAAAAATGGATGGTGTTGAAGTATTGGAAGCAGTCAAAAAAATCAAACCTGAAATTCCTATGGTTATGATTTCTGGTCATGGCGATATGGAAACGGCCATCAATACGATGCGTTTGGGTGCATTTGATTACATCTCAAAACCGCCAGATTTGAATCGATTATTGAATACGGTTCGTAATGCTTTAGACAAAAAACAACTCGTAGTTGAAAATAAAATTCTGAAGAAAAAAGTCAGTAAAAACTACGAAATGATTGGCGAAAGCGAAGCTATCAATCATATCAAACTGATGATTGACAAAGTGGCACAAACTGAAGCCAGAGTTTTAATCACGGGGCCAAACGGAACCGGAAAAGAACTCGTTGCCCATCAATTACACGAAAGAAGTGAAAGAGCTAATTTCCCGTTAATCGAAGTGAATTGTGCAGCTATTCCATCTGAATTGATAGAAAGCGAATTATTCGGCCACGTAAAAGGGGCCTTTACATCGGCCGTAAAAGATCGCGCAGGAAAATTTGAAGCAGCTGATAAAGGAACTATTTTCCTGGATGAAATTGGTGACATGAGCCTTTCGGCGCAAGCCAAAGTATTACGTGCTTTACAAGAAAGCATGATTACCAGAGTGGGAGCGGATAAAGATATTAAAGTTGATGTTCGTGTGGTTGCAGCTACCAATAAAGATTTGAAAAAAGAAATTGCTGAAGGGCGTTTCCGTGAGGATTTATACCATCGTTTGGCTGTTATCCTGATAAAAGTACCATCATTGAATGACAGACGAGAAGATATTCCGATGTTGATTTCACATTTTGCCGATAAAATTGCTTCTGAGCAAGGAAACGCTATAAAAAAGTTTTCAAAAGAAGCGATTCATTTATTGCAAGAATACGATTGGACAGGAAATATCCGTGAATTACGAAATGTAGTAGAACGCTTGATTATCCTTGGCGGAAGCGAAATTTCCGAAAATGATGTGAAGTTATTCGCAAGTAAATAAAACTAATTTAATGATTTAAAAATTTAATGATTTAAAGATTTGGCATCTGTTTTAATCTTTCAATCTTTTCATTTTTTAATCTTTCAATCATAAGAAATGAAACTAAAAAAAATAAACGAAAAGTTACAGCAAGCCTTAATTGAAAACGGTTTAACCGAGGCCAATGCAATGCAACAAGAAACCTTTTCGACCTTAAAAAGTGGGGCAGATTGTATTATTATTGCACCAAAAGGAAGCGGAAAATCAACTACAATTGTGCTGAATGTAATCCAACAATTGGTTCGTGAAGGAGAAGAATCGCCTCGTGCTTTGATAATTGTTGAAGATAAAGCCAAAGTGCTGGAAATGGAAGAGCTTTTCGAGAAGTTTGGAAATTATACGGATTTGAGAGTATATGGTGTGCATGACAAAGGCGATATGGAATATGATAAAAATTATATTTCTACCGGAATAGATGTGTTGATTGGGACTCCAAATAA
The DNA here is from genome assembly GCF_007097265.1 of Flavobacterium gawalongense. Taxonomy (GTDB): domain Bacteria; phylum Bacteroidota; class Bacteroidia; order Flavobacteriales; family Flavobacteriaceae; genus Flavobacterium; species Flavobacterium gawalongense. The sequence goes on from NZ_VJZP01000008.1 coordinate 69,800, forward strand.
ATTAAGCGAAATGTTTACCACTGCCGGTTATAATGTAAATCGATTGAAAATGTTTATTTTGGATGATGCAGACCCAATTTTGAAATTGCGTCATGAAACTAAAATCATGCGTATTTCGAATAGTATCACTAGAACGCAACGCATTATTTTCTCGGAACAATTCACAGAGCGAATAGAAATTCTTGCTGAAAAAATGTTGGTGGAGCCTTTTGAATTCGATTTTGATGGAAATGAAGAGGATGAAGACGAAGATGAAGATTTTGAGGATGAAGAAGATTTCGAACCTGAAGCAGGAGATGACTTCGAGGAGCAAGAAGGTGATGAAGAAAATGGTAATAAATAATTTATGCTCCGCAAAGTTTTCAACTTTGAGGAAGTGAAATTCAGTCTTAGACTGAAATAATTACAATATGAAAGAAGGCTACATTATCCGGGATCAATCAAAACCTCATTTTATAACGGCAACGGTTGTAGATTGGGTAGATGTGTTTTCTAGAAAAAATTATAAAGATTGCATTATTGAAAGTTTAGATTTTTGCATAAAAAACAAAGGGATGATTTTGTACGGATACGTAATTATGTCCAATCATATTCATTTGATTATTCAATCAGAAGAAAGTAAATTATCTGATTTGATTAGAGATTTCAAAAAGTTTACGGCAAAAACTATTTTAAATAAAATAGAAAACGGACCAGAAAGTAGGGCGGACTGGATGTTGAAACGATTTGAATTTGCCTGTAAGAGTCATACACGTAATGAAAAGTATCAGTTTTGGCAATATGGTAGCCATCCGGAAGAAATATTTTCCGAAAAATTCATGTGGTCTAAATTAGATTACATTCATATGAATCCAATTCGGACTGGAATAGTTTCAAAGGCTTCGCATTATAGTTATTCTAGTGCATCTAATTACGTTAATGATGAAGGAATCATAGAAATTACAAAAGTCGACAATCCGATAATTGACGTTTTAAAACCGTCTTCAATTACGAATAATTATATTTGGTAATGGGTTCAGAATAAAACTGAAAATAGTATTAAGTTAAAAAATAAAAAGGTCAGGAGACCTTTTACACATCCTCAAAGTTAGAAGCTTTGCGGAGCTAAAAAATTAAATATAAATAAGATGGGATTAATGAAAGTGTTTTCGGGAAGTGAAGTTTTAGCTTTAGCGTTGCAAGAGAGAATTGAAGCAATAGGAGTAGATACCGTTTTAAAAAACAACATACAATCAGCTCGATTGGGAGGTTTTGGAAATTCAGATTTAGCAGTGGAATTATTCGTTCAGGAAACGGAATTTGCAAAAGTGAATCCAGTTATTGAAGAATTCAGAATGAGTATTTAAAGATATTCGCAATAAAAAATATAATGAAATATAAAATGTTAGTTTTGGACATGGATGACACTTTGTTAGCCGATGACCATACCATTTCAAACGAGAATAAAGAAATGCTGCTTAAAGCACAGGAATTGGGTGTGCATATTATTCTGGCTTCCGGTAGGCCAACACCGGCAATGACTGCTTATGCCAAAGAATTACAACTGCATAATTCGTATATGATATCTTATAATGGCGCTGTTATTACGGATCTAAAAGAAGATAAAGTCATTTTCGAGCAAACCTTGACTCAGGAACAAATCCATGATTTATACGATTACAGTTTAAAAAGTAAAACACATATTATTACTTATTTAGATGGGAAAATTGTCAGCGAAACGGATTCTGAATATATTGAAATTGAAAAAAACATCACAGGTTTAGAACACAATAAAGTGCTTAGTTTTAAAGATGAGGTTAAATCCGCAGCTGTAAAATGTATTTTATTAGAAGAGCCAAGTTATCTAAAACAAGTAGAGGAAGATTTGAAAATTGCCATGCCACATCTTAGTGTAAGTATGTCAAAACCCTTTTTTCTTGAAGTAGCACAAAATGGGATTGATAAAGGAGCCAGTATAAAATTTTTGGCAGAAAAACTGAACATTCTTCAAAGTGAAATTATAGCTGTCGGAAACGCGGGTAATGATTTAACGATGATCCAATATGCAGGATTGGGTGTTTGGGTCGATAATGTAGATCCGAAATTGAGAGATAAAGGAGATGTTATTGTTGCCTCAAATAATAATCATGGCGTGGCTGAAGTAGTACGCCGATTTATTTTAAACTAAAAATTTCTTATACTAAATGACCTGATTTTAACTACACGCAATTGGGTTAGTATAATTAAAAAGAAGAAGGAGTTGTACCAAATAATAACTCCTTCTTGCTGATTAATTTAAAAGATTTTATTCCTTTTTAGATTCGTAAGTTACCATGTTAATATCAACAGTAATTTCCTTTAATCTTTTTGCAACTTTCTCAGGCATTTCTTCTTGAAATTGCCCACCTAAAACTCCTGCTAAGAATTTTTCGGTTTCGGCATACATTGCCATTCTGTTTATCGGTTTTGCAAATCCATGACCCTCATCATCGGCTAAAAGATAGGAAACTTGTTTTCCTTTGTCTCTCAAAGCTATAGCAATTTGATCTGCTTCTGCTTTTTTAACTCTTGGGTCGTTTGCCCCCTGAATAATTAGTAGTGGTTTTACAATTTTATCGGCACTAAATAAAGGGCTTGCTTCATGCATTCTTTTTTTACCTTCTTCTGTATTTGGATCACCAACCATTCCGTATAAAAATGCTCTGCCAGATTCCCAATAAGCTGGTATTGACTCTAATAATGTAAAGATATTACTTGGTCCAACAATATCAACACCACATGCATATAAATCTGGAGTAAAAGCTAAACCAGCCAAAGTAGCATAACCTCCGTAGCTTCCTCCCATAATAGCCACTTTGTCTTTATTTGCAATACCTTCAGAAATTAAATGCTTAACACCCCAAGTAATATCGTCCTGCATCAGTTTCCCCCATTGTAAATCACCAGCATTTAAAAATTCTTTTCCATAACCGCCACTAGCTCTAAAGTTAGGTTGTAGAACGGCATATCCTCTATTGGCTAAAAATTGTGCCTCAGCATCATAACCCCAAGTATCTCTTGGCCCTTTTGGTCCACCATGAACTAAAATTACTGTTGGTAAATTCATACTGCTTTTTCCAACGGGTAAAGTTAAATATCCTGTAATTTCTAAACCATCGCTACTTTTATAACGAATCGATTTCATTGGAGCTAAATATTGTTCAGCCTTTTTTAAAGCAGGTCTTGGTACATATTGTGAAAGTAATTCTTTGGTTTCTGAATTAAAAAAATAAACTTCAGGCGCATATTTGTCTCCCCAAACTGCTACCAAAAATTTCTTTTCGTCTTTAGTTTTGCTTTGAAAATCTACTTCTCTACCTGGAAATTTTGATTGTAAGAATTTGTAATTTTCTTTCCATTTTTTATCTTTCCATGTATAAACGGTTTTGTCATCGGTATAGGATGTAGAAATTAATTTTCGGGTTAATTCACTAACGTTTAGATTTCCGAAATCGACTCTGTTTTTCGGATCACTTTCTATTTTGGTCATTTTTTGAGTGTCCAAATCCATTAAAAACAGGGTTGAAAGATTTAAATCACCTTTATTGGTTACAAAATAGGCTTGTTTGTTGTCAGGTGTCCAGCTGGCGATATAAGCTTGTTCTGTTACTGATGTTTCATAAATCTGAGTGAGTTTATCTCCTTCTTTTTTAAATATTGTTGTAGTTCCTTTGTTATCGGTTTTAGAAAGTACTCTTAAATTTTCGTCCCAGTCAAAGTCATAACCTGTAACCCTGTCTTTGTTTTCGTATATTTTAGTAAGTTCGCCTGTAGAAATTTTAAGTTGGTATAAATCGTGCCAAGCCTTATCTCTATCATTTAAAGAAACCATCATCAAATCTGGATTTTTCTTGCTAACCAAGTTTATTTGTGCTGTAATTTCTTTTAAGGGGGTTAGATTTCTAGAAACAGGAACCGTGTTTACTTCTGCTGTTGTCATTGGGTCAACGGCAAAGACATTAACGTTTTCGTCGCCATTTTCATCTTTTACATACAAGATATATTTGCCATCGTTCGACCAGAAATAGCCATACATTGGACGTTTGCTATTGGTAAGCGGACGTGCTTTTTCAAAAGGTTCGTCAAATTTTTTAACCCAAATATTCATTATCCCTTCATATACTTTCATAAAAGAAATCCATTTTCCATCTGGGCTTAATTGTCCGCCAGAAATTTCGGGATTACCAAAAAATAATTCTCTGTCTAAAACTGGAATTGTTGTTTGATTTGTTTCGGTTTGAGCCATCATACTACTAATAGTGATTAGGAATACAAAGAGGCATAAGGTTTGTTTTTTCATAAAATAAAGTTTTAAATGGTTTAAAGGTTAGTCACTGTTGTAAAAAAAAAGTTACAAAATTTTATCTTTTTATTTCTAGGGTTTTCTTTGTAAATTTGCAAACTATACTTACATGGATATAAATATAATAATAAATTATGTAAGTAGTTGATTACCATTATGGGAAATAGAAAAAAAGTTGCTTTTTATACACTTGGTTGCAAACTGAATTTTTCAGAAACTTCTACGATTGCTCGTAATTTACAAGACGAGGGTTTTGATCGTGTAGATTTTGAGGAAGTGGCTGATATGTATGTTATTAATACGTGTTCAGTGACGGAAAATGCAGATAAGCAATTCAAGCAAGTGGTGCGAAAAGCAATGAAATTGAATGATAAGGCCTTTGTTGCTGCGGTAGGTTGTTATGCACAATTGAAACCGGAAGAATTAGCGGCAGTTGATGGTGTGGATTTAGTTCTTGGTGCAACTGAAAAATTTAAATTGGCGGATTATATCAATGATTTGTCTAAAAATGATTTTGGGGAAGTGCATTCTTGCGAGATTGCTGAAGCCGATTTTTATGTAGGTAGTTACTCGATTGGGGATAGAACACGTGCTTTCTTGAAAGTGCAGGATGGTTGTGATTATAAATGTACCTATTGTACGATTCCATTGGCGAGAGGAATTTCGCGAAGTGATGAACTCGAAAATGTGTTGAAAAACGCTAAAGATATTTCGGGACAAAATATTAAAGAAATTGTTCTTACTGGAGTAAATATTGGAGATTATGGTAAAGGAGAATTTGGAAATAAAAAACACGAACACACTTTCTTGGAATTGGTTCAGGAATTAGACAAAGTGGAAGGAATCGAAAGATTGCGAATTTCGTCGATTGAACCGAATTTATTGAAAAATGAAACCATAGAATTTGTGTCGAAAAGCAGAACTTTTGTACCGCATTTTCACATTCCGTTGCAATCCGGAAGCAATGATATTCTGAAGTTGATGAAGCGTCGTTACCAACGGGAAGTATATACCGAAAGAGTGAATAAAATACGGGAGGTAATGCCACACGCTTGTATTGGTGTGGATGTGATTGTTGGTTTTCCTGGTGAAACTGACGAACATTTCTTGGAAACTTATCATTTCTTGAATGATATGGATATTTCGTATTTGCATGTTTTTACGTATTCGGAACGTGAGAATACGGAAGCTGCAGCAATGGAAGGTGTTGTTCCCGCTAATGTTCGTGCGAAACGTAGCAAAATGTTGCGTGGTTTGTCTGTTAAAAAACGTCGTGCTTTTTATGAAAGTCAGGTAGGAACCAATAGAACAGTTTTGTTTGAAAGCGAAAACAAAGAAGGGTATATTCACGGTTTTACTGAAAATTACGTGAAAGTAAAAACACCTTGGAATCCGGAATTAGTAAATACCTTGCATGAAATTAATTTGACAAAAATTGATGAAGATGGAAGTGTACGAATGGATTTTGTAAATGTTTTAGTTTAAAAAAATTAAACACGAATTTCGTAATTCTATAGTTTAAATACAATTTAAACCATATAAGAAATATAAGTTCATTTAAGTATTGACTTAAATGAACTTATATTTCTTATATGGTTAACTAGTTAAGTCTCTTTTTTTAGTGTTCCGTTTGCCGGTACACAAAAAAGACAGTAAACTTATTTTTATATTATAACCTGTTGGGTGTAATTAGTTTTTAATTTTAATTTTCGTCAGTTCAGTGATTTTCATCAGAAAATTATATCGAGAACTAGAAAATTATTATTAAAAACGGTTCTCGATACATTTTTTGTTCCGTTTTACTCCACAAAAACACTACCATTGACGTTTTTATTTAATGTATTGAAAATTAATAATTTAACAAAATTAACATGCAAGAATAATACGTCATTTTATATTGCTTTTTTTGTAAAAAAATTAAGCCTCGAACTGACGTTTTGAATAATTGCACCCAACGGGTTATCTAAATATAAATAATAGTTTTGATTCATTCTTTTTTAGATTGAAATCTGCGTAAATCTGTAAAATCTGCGTGCAATTTTCACGCAGATTTTACAGATTTACGCAGAAAAAAAATTATAATTCTACTTCATTCAAAAAAAGATCTAAAAGTATTTGACTTAATCATTAAGTGCTTAATATTCTTAATTTATTTCAATGGTTTAGAAGTAAATAAAATATTTTTAAAGATTCAAAAAACGGTAAATAATTTAAGGATTCGTAGACCAAATACTGCTGTTTTTTATAAAAACGCGTCGGTTTAATTTGAGTTGTGCGATGATTAATTCGGCCATATCTTCTGATTGCATTACTTTTTCGGGATTTCCATCGGTCAATTTTAAATCTTTGGCCATATCAGTGGCAACCGTACTTGGCGTTAGAGCCGTTACTCGAATATTGTGTTTGCGCACTTCTTGCATCAACGATTCCGTTAATCCTAAAACGGCAAATTTTGAGGCACTATAGGCACTGGTTAAAGCATTTCCGCTTAATCCTGCTGTTGAGGAAATATTGATAATATCCCCTGTTTGTCTTTCAATCATATTAGGCAAAACAGCACGTGTTACATAATACGTTCCCATTAAATTTACTTGAATGATGCGTTCCCAAGCAGCTGGCTCTAATTCTAAAAAATTTCCAAAAGCGGCAATTCCTGCATTATTGATTAAGATATCAACGGTTTTGAAATCGTCTAACGCTTTTTCAACAGCTGAGTTTACAGAATTGATATCAGCAACATCGGCGGTTAATGCCAATGATTTTACTCCCAAAGCATTTACTTCTTGAGCTACTTCATCTAAATCAGCTTGCGTTCGTGCCAATAAAATAACATTTACACCTTCTTTTGCCAAAGCAATGGCAACTGCTTTTCCAATTCCTTTCCCTGCGCCAGTAATCAGGGCATTTTTATTTTTTAAGTCGTTCATCTTTATTTTTTATCTAATGTTAATTTATAAATATCCGTTTCTAATACATCAATATCCTTGTCTTCACAGAGCAGGAACTCGATTTTTTCATTGGAGTTTTTGAATAAAGTCAATCCTTCGAATTTATGGGTGCTACTGATTTTTTCAGTAAAATCGATTTCCATGGTTTTCAGGTTAATACTACCAATAAGACTTCCTAAAACTTCGCCGTCATCATAAGTGGATTGAGTGTCTTCGGCTGTTGCCAAAAAATAAATTTTATTATCCACTAAAACCGCATCTGTAAAACTGCTGCGAACTCCTATTATTTTAGGGAGTTTATATTCGTTTGAAAGAATATTGAAATCGTTTATCAAATTTTCTCCTTCGATAGTGAAAAGGACGTTTTTATTTGAGCTTCCGTTTCCTCTATTGAATAAAAACCAGCTTTCGCCATTATAAATTGCGCCTTCGATGTTAAAATCTTCGGGTTTTATTTTTCCGAAACTTTGCATGACTAAATACAAGTCAGCCAAATCAGTTGTGGTAATTACTTTTTTATTTTCGGAGTTAACTTGCACCATTTTGTTTCTTTTTTCGGTGGAACCGGAACCAAAAACATACAGGTTATCACCGAAATGCGTAATCGACTCAAAATCTGGTTTTTCTTTTTTAAGAATGTTTTCAGAAGGATTTTCTATTAATGGATGTCGTTTTAAATCGCCGGAATCAACATAATATTCATAAAGAAAACCGCTGTTGTCCCCAATAATCAGAAGGGTATTGTCTTTGTAAATGAGTCCTGAAGCAGAACCAATTCCGATGATTTGAAATAGTAATTCGAGTGTGAATTTTTCCATTGTATTTGTTTTGTAAACGAGTGCCTAGCCCAGATTACTTCACTTAATTTCTATTTTCATCGGAGTTCAGTGAACTCCGTTTGCAGTGGAAATCTTTTTATTATTTTTCTTTAAAATAATAAAAAATTGAAACGAATAGCTGGAAAATGCTCCTTATTATTTGTTATATTTGAGTTAACAAAGATAAATTATTTCTTATGAAGTCCATAAATCCAGATGATTTTAAAGTGGTTGGCAAAATTGATTTGTCCAGCATTCCGACTAACCTATTTAATGGGAACAGTGATGATGAAAAGGAAGATAAATTAGATAAAGTTCAAGTGAAATTGAGTGAAATACAAGATGTGATGTATGCTCACAATCGGTATGGCGTTTTGATTTGTCTTCAAGGCATGGATACATCAGGAAAGGATAGTTTGATTCGGGAAGTTTTTAAGGAATTTAATTCGCGCGGTGTCGTGGTACATAGTTTTAAAACGCCTAACCCAAGTGAATTAGAACATGATTATTTATGGAGGCATTATTTGGTTTTGCCTGAAAAAGGAAAATTTACGGTTTTTAACAGATCGCATTATGAAAATGTTTTGGTAACACGTGTACATCCAGAATATATACTGAATGAAAATTTGCCGGGAATTGAAAATGTTTCCGCTATTACGCCACAGTTTTGGGAAAATAGAATGGAACAAATCAATAATTTCGAAAAGCACATTACTCAAAATGGAATTATCATGCTGAAATTCTTTTTACACATGAGTAAAGAAGAACAAAGACAACGCTTGTTACGTCGATTAGAAGAACAAAAGCACAACTGGAAATTCTCTACTGGTGATTTGAAAGAGAGAGAACGTTGGGGTGATTATATGCATTGTTACGAAGAAGCAATTAATAAAACATCTACTGAATATGCGCCTTGGTATATTATTCCTGCTGACGATAAGGAAATGGCTCGTTATATTGTAGCCGAAATTATTTTGGAAGAAATGCAAAAACACACTGATATTCAGGAACCTGAAATGGATGAAAAAATCAGGGGAAATATTGAAATATATAAAGAAATGTTGAAGAAAGAAAAGTAAAATGTTTTTTTGTATAAAGTTAATTCAAGTTCATGATTGCATTACTATAAAGTTAGCAAGTAAATTAATTATTTTTTTGAATAGAAAAACAATCGAATTCTTAGTTTTTTCTTAATATTCTATTCATTTAAAGTTAAAATTCAGCGCATTTCTTTGCATTGAATTTAAAACTATTTACCAAAATGAAAAGAATTATTTTACCAATGTTATTTTTAGCTTCATTAATCTCTTGTGAAAATGATGCTAAATCTTCGATTGAAACTACAAGTGTGGTTTTAGCCAACCAATCTGGAACTCCGGTATTATTAAAAAAGCAAGCTGGTTTTGAAAGCTTGGAACTTTTTTCACTTATTACTTCGGATGATGTTTTGGCTGGAAGTCCAAATTTTGTTTTTGGAGGATCTGCTGATGGATCAGGATTATTAAAAAATGCTGATGGAACTTTTACTTTTTTGGTGAACCATGAAGACAATTTTGCCGTATCAAGAGTCACATTTGACAAAACATTCAAACCTACAAAAGGGGAGTATTTATTGAATTCAAATGGAGGAACTTGGAGATTATGTGGCGCATCAATGGCAACGGTTGCTGAGAATGGTTTTGGGCCATTGTATTTAACTTGTGGAGAGTCAGGGGAAGAATCCCGCACACATGCTGTAAATCCTTTTGGTGATGTAGGTTCGGCATCAGTTTCTAAAGAATTACCGGGTTTAGGACGATTAAGTGCTGAAAATGCTTTGCCATTGAAAGCGACTGCTTTTGCTGAAAAAACAGTGGTTGTTATTGGGGATGATGATTCTGGGACAAATGGAGGTCAAGTATTTATGTATGTATCAAACACTATTGGGGATTTAGCGGATGGTTCTTTGTATATGATGAAAAGAACGGATAACAACCAGAGAGAAAAAGATATGGTTGCTAATCAAACCTACAGCGTATCTTTTGTGAAAATTGATAATCATACTACTATGACTGGAGCTGCCATAAATGCATCAGTAAATACATTGAAAGGAATCAAATTTGGTAGAGTAGAGGATTTGGATTATAAGAAAGGTACCGATGCCGGAGCGAGAGAAATTTATTTTAACGTTACAGGTCAGAATACTACCGGATCAAATGCTGATGCTTCAAGAACGAAATATGGTAGAGTTTACAAATTGAACTTGGATGCAAATAATCCTTTAGCAGGGACTCTTGAAGTAATTCTTGATGGTGATGACCGTACTGGAATTGCAGGGAAATTTCAAAATCCAGATAATATTTGTGTGACAAAAAACTACGTCTATGTTCAGGAAGATGCTAATGGATATGGCGATGAAACTCACGATGCTTATATCTATCAATACAATATGGCTACAAAACAATTGAAAGTGGTTGTGGAATTAGACCACCGTCGTACTGCTACTGATGCTGCTAAGTATAATGTAGGTGGAACTTCAGAATTTGGTGATTGGGAATATGGTGCAATGATCGATGTTTCCGAACAATTAGGAATTGATGATACTTTTTTATTAAGTGTTCAGCCTCATACTTGGAGAGGAACAAAATACAAAGGAGTTGATGGAGGAACCAATCGTCCAAATGAAGATCAGGCAAGTCAAATCGTTTTAATCAAAGGATTAGCGAGATAATAAACCCAATCAAATAGTTACAAATATCCACGGTTTCTTATTGGGAATCGTGGTTTTTGTTTTTACAATTTTTTAAAGTTATTAGAATTTATCATGAAAAACAGTTGCATTTTATTGATTCTAATTTTATTGGTCTCTTGCCAGAATACTATCCCTAAGCATGAAGCAGTAAATAATTTATTCAAATCAGATATTCTAAAAGTTATAGATGAAGTTTCTAAGCTGGAGCATTTAATTGAATTGAATTCCTCAACATCTCAACTTCAAAAACAATTTCTGAAAGCTCATACTAGTTACAAACAAGTGGAAATGATCAGTGAATATTATTTTCCAGTTGTTTCTAAAGCTATAAATGGTCCAGCTTTGGCAGAATTTGAAGAGAACGACGGGAAGACTTTGCCTCCAGAAGGATTTCAAGTGATTGAAGAATTTATTTTCCCAACTTATAATTCCCAGACAAAAGCTGAATTATTGAAGGAAATGGGTATTCTTTCTGCCAATTTAAAGCGATTGGACAAAGTGTCACAAACGAACGAATTAACTGATTCCCATGTTTTTGATGCGATGCGTTTGGAAGTTTTTAGAATTATAACCTTGGGAATAACTGGGTTTGATTCTCCAATTGCACAGAATTCTATTCCTGAAGCATTGTCAGCATTAGAAAATATAGAAAAGTACAATCAAATTTATACTGAAAATTCAGAAGATGTATCTTTTCAAGGTGTTTTAAAAACTATTGAACAAGCTAAAGAGTATTTAAAAAAGAATACCAAGTTTAATGAATTTGACCGAGCAGTTTTTATTCGGGAAATGGCGAATCCGTTAGGTAAGGGCCTATATAAAAGCCAAGTGAGCTTGAAAATTCCTTTTATCAAAGAAACGAGAGGATTAAAGACAACTGCCCAAACACTTTTTGACAAAAACGTTTTTGACGTTGAGGCATTTTCAGCATTTCCAGATTATGAAACGACCCCAGAAAAAATCGAGTTAGGGAAATTATTGTTCAACGATCCTATTTTGTCCGGAAATAATTCTCGTTCCTGTGCTTTCTGTCATCATGCTGACAAAGCTTTTACCGACGGATTAGAAAAAGCAGTTTCATTAGATGGACAATCGTTGGTTAAAAGGAATACGCCAACGCTGTCTAATATCGCTTTTCAACGTGTTTTCTTTTCCGATTCCAGAGTCAATTATCTGGAAGACCAAGCAGTAGCTGTAATTACAAATGAAAATGAAATGCACGGTTCTTTGAAAAAGTCAGTTTTGGCTTTAAAAAAGAATGCGAATTATTGTATCAAATTTAAAAAAGCATTTCCAAAAACCGCAATAGATGAATTTGCAATTAAAAATGCATTAGCTTCTTATATCAGGTCTTTGAGTGATTACGATTCAAAATTTGATGAATACATGCGGGGAGATAAAACGTTTAATTTGGATGAAATCGCTGGATTTAATCTTTTTGCCGGAAAAGCAAAATGTGCGACCTGTCATTTTATTCCATTAACAAACGGAACGGTGCCGCCAAGTTTTATGAAATCAGAAAGCGAGGTATTGGGCGTTCCTGATAAGCATAAAAAATTAGATCCTGATTTAGGAAAATTCGAGTTGACGAAAGCCGAAATTCATAGAAATTCTTTTAAAACACCGACTATTAGAAATATTGAATTGACAGCACCTTACATGCACAATGGTGTTTTTAAAACGCTGGAAGAGGTCATTGATTTTTATAATGATGGCGGTGGGAATGGTTTGGGGTTCAAATTAGAGAACCAAACTCTGCCTGAAGATAAACTAAACCTGACAGTCTTAGAAAAAAAGCAACTTATTGCCTTTATGAAAACGTTAGCTGATACAAAGTATTCACAATATTAAACAAAAAATGCGCTGAATTTCAGCGCATTTTTTTAAGAATTATGTGTTTTTATAGTTTGAAACCATAAGCTACACGAAGTGCAATTTGATCTGTGTCGTATTCTGTATAAGCTTCATAACGTAAACTTATGTCGATATCTTTACCTGCATATCCAATTCCGGGAGCCCATAAGTAAGTGTCTTGTTTGTAACCATTAGTTACTGCAATACCACCACCAATTTCACCTAAAACATAGAATTGATCTTCCCAAACGAAAGCTTTGAAACCAGCTTTTACTGGAATAAAACCTAAATCTTTTACATCATTATCAATAAATAAATTTGTAAAACCTGTAGTTAAAGTTAAAGAAGTTCTCTTTGTTAAATCATATTGAAGTCTAACATCTCCACCTAATGACCAGTTGTATAGGTCATTGTCAGTAGGTAGGCCACCATTTATACCAATTCCTAAACGGAATCCTTGATCGTAATTTTCAACTTCTGTTGTTTCTTGTGCTTCTACGTTGCTAGCAAACATCATTGAGATTGCTAATACAAATACTGTTTTAATTTTTCCTGCGATTTCCATAATTGTTTTTTTTAAATAATTTTTGTCGTCATTCTGATTTTTTAATTGGCACAAAACAACGTTACAAATGTATAGCCCGCAATTGCTCGAAATGTTACAGAATTATTTGGTTTTGTTATAGAATTCCTTGTTTTGTTCAAAAAACCAATAAAAAAGGGGTGTTATATATGCAATAGTATCGATAGAATTGAAAGCTTCTAATTATCTTTGCCTACAAAAAAACAAAAGTGAATTTATCTCAATATACCAAAGAGTTTTCTTATAATATTAAATTAGCATATCCTGTTATTTTAGGAATGCTCGGTCATACTTTGATAGGAATAGTCGATAATTTTATGGTTGGGAAATTGGGTTCTACGGAGTTGGCGGCCGTTTCTCTGGGTAACAGCTTTATATTCATAGCTTTATCTTTAGGAATAGGATTTTCTACTGCAATCACTCCGTTGACTGCTGAGGCTGATGCCGAAAACGATGATAAAAAAATTCGTTCTACTTTTCATCATGGATTGCTTTTGTGTACGGTTCTAGGAGTTGCACTATTCATTTTGACAGTGTTATCCAAACAAATCATGTACTTAATGCACCAACCCAAAGCAGTGGCTGATCTCGCTGCTCCTTATATTGATTGGGTTGCGTTTTCTTTAATTCCAGTGATTATGTATCAGGGGTACAAACAATTTGCTGATGGCTTAGCCAAAACAAAATATTCGATGTACGCTATTTTTATGGCAAATGTGGTGCACGTATTTTTTAATTATGTACTGATTTACGGAATTTGGATTTTCCCCAAATTAGGGATTCTAGGTGCAGCATTAGGAACAGTACTGTCAAGGATAATGATGGTAGTTTTTATGCATTATCTTATGAAAAGAAATGCAGTGTTGGAAAAATATTTTAAGAATTTTAGTTTTAAAGAAATACGAAAATCAGTTTTAAAAAAAATCATCAATCTTGGTTTGCCTTCGGCGATGCAAATGTTGTTTGAAGTAACCTTGTTTACAGCTGCGATTTGGCTTTCAGGTTCTTTAGGAAAAAACAGTCAGGCAGCCAATCAAATTGCACTTATTCTGGCATCATCTACCTTTATGGTAGCTATGGGTTTGAGCGTTACGGCAATGATCAGAGTAAGTCATACCAAAGGAATGTATGATTATAAAAATTTGATTATAGTAGCGAGATCTATTTTTCTATTAGCCATTATTCTGGAAACCTTTTTTGCAATAATTTTTGTGGTATTCCATAATTTTTTACCGCATTTGTTCCTAAATATGTCCGATTCAGCTCAAATGGTAGACAACAAAGAAATTATCATCATAACTTCAAAATTACTTTTGATAGCAGCTATTTTCCAAATTTCCGATGGTATCCAAGTCGTTGTTCTGGGTGCATTACGTGGTTTGCAAGATGTGAAAATACCAATGTATATAACGTTTGTGGCGTATTGGATTATAGGTTTTCCAATTTCGTATTATTTAGGAAAATACACGGAACTGAAAGCGGTGGGGATTTGGATAGGACTTTTAGCAGGATTAACAGCAGCCGCTTTATTTTTGTATATTCGCTTTGCGGGATTAACAAGAAAATTGGTTTTAAAGAATCATAAAAACTAATATTGTTCTTATGTAATTTCTAATTTCTTTACTCGTATAATAAGCGTACAAACCAATCAAACAAAAAAATGATACTATTTATTATTCTTGGAATAATTTTATTAATTTTAAGTTTTACATTAAAAAGCAATGTAAATCCGTTTTCTAAATTTGCGAATACTCTTAAAATTATTGGAGTTTTACTAATCGCTTTGGGACTTTTTTCTTCAATGTTTAAACAAATTGATGCTGGTAAAGTGGGAGTTAAATCGCTGTACGGAAGTGTACAGCCCGATGTTCTGGAAAGTGGTTTACATTTAATAAATCCATTATTGGATGTTACTGAATTTGATATTCAAACCCAAAACTACACCATGTCAGCAGTCCACGGAGAAGGTGTTCAAGAAGGTGATGATGCGATTCGTGTTTTGTCAAATGACGGTCTGGAAGTGGTGATTGATTTGACAGTTTTGTTCCGTGTTTCACCAGAATCAGCGCCGAAAATTTTCAAACAAATTGGAGTAAATTATTCGGATAAAATTGTTCGTCCCGTAACAAGAACCCGTATTCGTGATAACGCGGTTTATTATGATGCAGTAGCCTTATATTCTACCAAAAGGAATGAATTTCAACAACGAATTTTCAAAACTATTGAGGCCGATTTTAAAACTAGAGGATTAGTTTTAGAGCAATTATTAATTAGAAATATCAATCTTCCTACTTCTGTAAAAACAACTATTGAAAGTAAAATAAATGCCGAACAAGATGCACAAAAAATGACTTTCGTACTTCAAAAAGAAAAGCAGGAAGCAGAACGAAAAAGAGTGGAAGCTCAAGGTATTGCGGATTACCAAAGAATTATTTCGACAGGTTTGTCAGATAAACAATTGCAATATGAACAAATAAAAGCACAAAAAGAACTAGCAGCTTCTCCTAATACTAAAATCATTTTTATGAATGGTAGAGGAAATGCTCCAGTTATTCTTTCTGATAAATAAATTTTTAAAAAGTTTATCCGGTTAATCGTCAATTCGTATAACCGATTAAACAAATAACCAAATTAACGATTAAACAACACTATGGAATTACCAAAATTTTTACTAGGCGACAATACTGATTTTCCCGAAGATATTTTCATCATACACCTTGATTATCCTCGATTTATAATCAATCTGAAAGATGACGAAGTTGAGTTCATGGAAGAAGCGGAAGATCTTGATGAAGGGGAATTGAATGCAGAAATGGAAGGATTAATAGTTCTTGCCAATGAGTTTTACGACAGGGAAATGGAACGTTACGAAAAAGAGTAAGTTTATTTTTAAATATGTTTTCAATAATAGTGGGGGCGGTTGCAAAGGATGAAATTTCATCATTTGCACCGTTTTTTTATTTTCGTTTAATTTTGTTTTTGATGATTCTAGTTATAAATAATATTAACCTGAATTCGATTATTATTTTACTACTAATAAATTGTATATCATTAATTTGCGGTTAACTGGTTTTCCTGCAAGGTCTTTTTTTGACCTTGGAGGTATGTAAATCTAAAAAATGATACCTACAAGGTTTTGGAAACCTTGCAGGATTATAAACGGTAATAAAAATCAATACTTTAATAATCAAACTCAGGTTATTAGTTTAACTTTAATGTTTTAATTTTGAGATAGTTTCGTTTTGTTTTTTTTGGATAAAAAAATAAAACTTTGGGTAACAAAAACTAACCTTTATTGATATAGTACTATAAACCATTAAATTTAAACTGTGATGAAAAATACAAAAACAATTTCAAAAGTTCTTATCGTTCTGCTTTTGTTGACGCAAAATAGTTTTGCTCAGGTAAAAGGAGGAACGATAGTAAATGCAAAAAGCAATATAAACAACATAAATGGGGGGATGCCAAACAGGATTTCGATGAATGTTACCGTCCCAAAACAAACACAAGGCGCAACATTTGGCGAAAAAGTAAATGCTGGTAAAATAAATGTAGCATTAATTGAAGGTGGTTGTGTTGTTTTATTTCCTTCTGCTACAGGATACAAAATTAATACAGCTAATAGTAGCATTGTTGAATTGTCGAGAAATGAGAGTCTCGCTTTTGGTGAAAAAGTAAATCAAGGGCTACATGCTGCTGGTAGTGCGCTATCACAAGGTGCTTCGTTATTGGGTGGGGCTTTGCCCGGTGGTGCTATTATTTCGGCTGCAGTTTCGAGTGTGGGTAATTTAGCAGGAGGGGCCGGGGGTGGTGCAGCTGCAGCCTCCTATGCAAGAACCGGAAAACTGGTCTGGAAAATGGAAGATAAGGATAGTAGTGATTCGATGTTGGAATTGCAAGATGGTGAATTTGAATTATCATTTGTTATAGTTGAAAAAGCGACTTCTGGATTAAAAGACACCTTAAAAACTCAGGTTCGCGTTGGTTTTACTATAGAAAATGGGGTTTTAAAAACGAAACATGATACGGCTAAAAATTCCGTGGGTAACATTCGTTAAAAAATAATATTTCTAAAATTTGAGCTATTCGTGACTAAAATTTAAAATACTTTTCCAATAATAATTTAGCGGCTGCAAAGGGTGAAGTTTCATCATTTTGCACCGCTTTTTTAGTTGAATCCAATAATTGCTGAATTTCAGGATGATTGTAAAAATTCAATTTCAACTGTTCGTTGATAGTTTCCAGCATCCAATATTGGTTTTGCTCTTTTCGCTTTTCAAAGAAATAATTATTGTCTTTTGTCAGCTCCAGAAATTGCTCAATAGTTTTCCAAACATCACTTATTCCTTCATGAGTAATCGCACTGCAAGTGGCAGTTGAGGGAATCCAACCTGATTTTTTTGCGGGAAAAAGATGCAGTGCTCTGTTGAATTCTAGTTTTGCTAAATTGGCTTTTCTAATATTGTCACCATCTGCTTTATTGATGACAATGGCGTCGGCCATTTCCATAATGCCGCGTTTAATGCCTTGTAATTCATCACCAGCACCAGAGATTTTTAATAATAAAAAAAAGTCAACCATGCTGTGAACCGCAGTTTCGCTTTGTCCAACACCAACGGTTTCTATAATAATCGTGTCAAAACCTGCTGCTTCACAAAGGGTAATCGTTTCTCTGGTTTTTCGTGCAACGCCACCCAATGTTTCCCCCGATGCTGAAGGACGAATAAAAGCATTTTCATCTTTAACTAATTCTTCCATTCGGGTTTTGTCACCCAAAATACTTCCATGCGATATGGTGCTGCTGGGATCAACAGCCAAAACAGCCACTTTCTTGCCTAAACTGGTCAAATATTTTCCAAAAGCTTCAATAAAAGTACTTTTTCCAACACCTGGAACTCCTGTAACTCCTATTCTTACGGATTTATTAGCGTGAGGTAAACAAGCATTTATTACTTCATTGGCTTTCGCCAAATGATTGCTATTTGTGCTTTCAACCAGTGTAATCGCTCGACTCAACGCTGTTATGTTTCCTGCTAAAATTCCACCGACCAATTCTTGAGAAGAAGGCTGAACTTTTCTAATTTTTTTGATGTTCTCAACAGCAATTGGACTGATAATTTCAGGGGGAGAAATTCCAGGTTTTTCGTGTAAGGCGCTAGGGTGATTTTTTTTATTCGACAAAACTATTTTTTTGAAAAGTAAAAGTAGTGAAAACAAAAACAGTTTCAAAAAGCGATTGCCTTATGAAACTGTTTTATTTAAAAATGATAATCCAAATTAGTAAGCAGCTGTAAAGCGAACCTGATGATGTTTTGGATTTTCAACTTCATCAGCAATAACAACTGCTAAATCTTCTACAGATAAAATACTTCTTTGATTTTCATCAAAAACAGGATTGTCTAATCCCAAACGATATTTCCCGGTTCTTCCTGTAGTAATTCCTTGGTGCATTTCAAAAGCCGGACTAAAAAATGCCCAGTCTAAATCTTTTTCTTCTTTAATGATGTTTAAATAATCCCTTGCTGCTGTTGCTCCTGCATAATATTCTTTTGGAAAATCGGGTGTGTCTACTGCTTGTAGATTTGGAGCAACAAACAAACTTCCTCCACCGCCAATGGTAATAAATCGTTTGACTCCTGATTTTTTAACCGCTTCTTGAATCGCTTTTGAACCTTCAAGAAAATCAGTGTATAAATTTGGATTGGTCCATCCAGCATTGAAAGCACTTATTACCACATCATTTCCTGCAATAATTTTAGATAGTTTTTCAACGTTATTTATGTCTGCTTTCTCCCATTTGACAGTTGCGTTTTCATCATTTTTAGGATTTCTTGCTATGGCAGTAACCTCGTGATTGCGACTTGCTAATTCATTTAAAATGGTTGAACCTACAAATCCTGTGGCTCCGATAATTGCGATTTTCATAATTGTATGTATTTAAAAGTAATAAAAAATGTTACAGTTTAATTCAAAAAAATAGTTTTAAAATTTATTAGAAAAATCTTCCAAGGAAATACCACTTAATTGCAAACTGATTTTTTCGTTGATGTTTTCATATAAGTTTTCTAAGTTTTTATTGATTTGTTTTCCAACAGGGCAATCTGGATTGGGTTCGTTTTTAGAAAAACCTAAAGTAACCGTGTCAAAAGTCATTTTAAAAATGGCATCCAATGAAATATTTGAGGCGGATTTCAACAATCTTGTTCCGCCATTTTTGCCTTCTTTACTTTCTACAATATTGTTTTTCTTCAAGTTTGCTATTTCCTTTCTTACCAAAACAGGATGTAAATTCATGCTTCCCGCTATAAATTCAGAAGATAAATATTCGTCTGGAAATTTAGAGAGTAAAGTAAGAATATGTATGGTTATTGCAAATTTACCTGAAATCATACTGTAATAAAATATATTACAAATTTACAATTAAAAATGGAATTACCAAGTTTTTTATTTTTTTAACATAATGGAAAAATCAAAATGATGATTTCACTCTTTTCTAAATAAATTTAAGTGGTATTTTTGCATTCAATTCTACACTATGAATAACATTATTTTAATCTTCGTTTGTTTATTTCTTGGAATCGTATTGCAAAAGGTGAAACGTTTTCCGTCCAATACTTACAAGGTGTTAAATAATGTGGTTATTTATTTTTGTCTTCCCGCCTTAGCCTTATATTATATTCCAAAAATTGAATGGAATAATAAGCTGTTGTATCCAATCGGCGTAACATGGATTGGTTTTATAGTTTCGTATTTGTTTTTTAGCTTTTTAGGAAATAAATTGGGTTGGTCAAAAAAACTTACGGGTTGTTTAATTATAACTGCCGGTTTAGGCAATACTTCATTTTTAGGGTTTCCAATTATCCAAGCTTTATATGGCGAAGAAGGTTTAAAGACCGCAATTCTGGTAGATCAGCCGGGTACTTTTGTAGTGCTTTCAACCTTAGGAATTCTTGTGGCAACTTTGTATTCTTCTGGAAGTCCAAGTGGATTTCATATTGCAAAAAAAATAGTGTTCTTCCCTCCATTTATTACTTTTCTGTTGGCTTGTTTAATGAATGTCTTCAATTTTGATTTCCACGAATATATTCAGTTTGTTTTACAAAAAACTGGAAGTTTAATGACTCCCTTGGCAATGCTTTCCGTTGGATTGCAATTACGATTTGATAGGAAAAGCCAACATTGGAAATTTTTAGGATTGGGACTTTTGTATAAATTAATGTTGACTCCGGCTCTAATATATTTATTGTATGTTGTAATTTTAGACCAAAATTCAAAAACGATTCAAGTATCCATAATGGAAGCTGCTATGGCTCCAATGATTACAGCAAGTATTCTAGCCACTTCTCATGGTTTAAAACCCAGATTGAGTAGCATGATGATTGGTTTTGGCATACCATTATCTTTCGTAACATTGGTGTTTTGGTATTTCGTGGCACAGTTTATTTAATTTTCAGCACCTTTTATTATTAGAATATGAATATTTCCTCAGCAACAGTATCACAAACCATCAACGCTCCAATTGTTCAAAAAACAGTTTATTCTGTCTTATTTTCAATAGCTTTTGCACATTTGTTAAATGATTTAATGCAGTCGGTTATCCCTTCGACCTATCCAATATTAAAAGAAAATTTTAATCTTAGTTTCACTCAAATTGGATTGATAACATTCGTTTTTCAACTTACAGCTTCTATTTTACAACCTTTTATAGGTTTTTATACGGATAAATATCCAAAACCGTATTCTTTAGTAATTGCGATGTTATTTACTATTACTGGATTGGGATTTTTATCGATTTCAACTTCTTTTTGGATGTTGTTGGTGTCAGTTGCATTTGTAGGAATTGGTTCTTCCATATTTCATCCGGAAGCGTCTCGTGTTGCTTATTTAGGATCAGGAGGAAAGCGAGGTTTGGCACAATCTATTTTTCAATTGGGTGGGAATTCAGGAAGTGCAATTGGTCCTTTATTAGTCGCTTTAATTGTTGCTCCTTTTGGACAATCGAATATAATATGGTTTGTAATAGTGGGTATTTTAGGAATCATTATTTTGTCCCAAATTGCGCTGTGGTATCAAAATCATTTGAATCTTCGAGCTGCAAAAAAAATAGTTGCTGAAGATGTTGCTGTCCCCTTATCCAAAAGAAAAATTAATATAGCATTAGCAGTTTTATTGTTGTTGATATTTTCCAAGTTTTTCTATATGGCGAGTATGTCAAGTTATTTTACTTTTTATCTCATGCATAAATTTGGGCTTACGATACAAGAATCGCAGTTTCATTTGTTTCTGTTTTTAGCTTCGGTAGCTGCAGGAACATTGATTGGTGGGCCTTTGGGAGATCGTTTTGGTAGAAAGTATATCATTTGGATTTCGATACTTGGAGCAGCGCCATTCACTTTATTATTGCCTTATGCTGATTTATTTTGGACAGGAGTATTATCGGTTATCATTGGAATCGTTATCGCTTCAGCGTTTTCAGCAATTTTAGTTTTTGCACAAGAATTAATGCCAGGAAAAGTTGGAATGATTTCCGGACTTTTTTTCGGTTTTGCCTTTGGAATGGGAGGTTTAGGTTCTGCAATTCTTGGTTATGTTGCAGATCAAACCAGTATTGAATACGTTTATAAATTAAGTTCTTTTCTACCGCTGATTGGCGTTTTTACTTATTTCTTGCCCAATATGAAAAAGAAAGCTGCTTAAGTTAATTTATACTTTATTTATAATTTTCATTGTAGGTGCTATTGTTTTTTTATTTAATTTTAAAAGATAAAAACAAAAACTCATGGCAACATTACGATTAGGAGATATAGCTCCAGATTTTGAGGCAGAAACTACTCAAGGAAAAATAAAATTTCATGAATGGCTAGGTAATTCTTGGGGCGTGTTATTTTCGCACCCTGCTGATTTTACACCTGTTTGTACCACTGAATTAGGGACTGTGGCTAATTATTATCCTGAATTTGAAAAGAGAAATGTAAAAGTGATCGCGTTGAGCGTTGACGGATTAGATTCTC
The DNA here is from genome assembly GCF_007097265.1 of Flavobacterium gawalongense. Classification (GTDB taxonomy): domain Bacteria; phylum Bacteroidota; class Bacteroidia; order Flavobacteriales; family Flavobacteriaceae; genus Flavobacterium; species Flavobacterium gawalongense. Next base: position 92,066 of record NZ_VJZP01000008.1, read on the forward strand.
ATATGGAATGGATTAAAGACATAAACGAAACTCAAAACACCACAGTTAACTTTCCAATTATTGCCGATGAAGATAAGCATGTAGCAAAATTGTATGATATGATTCATCCCAATGCCAATGAGAACTTTACGGTTCGTTCCGTTTTTATAATTGGACCTGACAAAAAAATAAAATTAACGCTCACTTATCCTGCATCAACCGGAAGAAATTTTGATGAATTACTTCGTGTAATTGATAGTTTACAGCTGACAGCACATTATAGCGTTGCGACCCCTGCAAACTGGAAAGATGGAGAAAAAGTGGTTATTTCAACAGCTGTTAAAGATGAAGATATTGCCGAAAAATTCCCAAAAGGATATGAAAGAGTAAAACCGTATTTAAGAATGACTCCGCAGCCTAATAGGTAATTATTTTTCTGGAATACTAATTTGAGCATAAAAAAAGTGCAATGAGAATATTTTCATTGCACTTTTTTTATTTCTATTGAGCCATGAAACAGTTACTTCCGATTGGTTATCAATAAACCGCTAATAATGATTCCCATGCTTATAATCTGCGTTATTACAATAGCCTGGCCCAGAAAAAAATAAGCTAAAATTCCACTGAATACAGGAATTAAATAATAAATCAATGCTGTTTTCGAGGTCCCTATCAACCGAATCGCTTCATTCCATAAATAGAAAGAAACTAGGGAAGCAAAGATGCCAACATACGTGGTAATCAGTACTGTTTTAGAATCAAAAATCACCTTTTTATAGAGAATATGTTCCCAAATATAAAAAGGAAACAGCATAATAGTACCGATTACAAAAACACTAAATAAAAATACTTTTGGGGTTAACCCATCTGGTTTTTGTCGGACTAATATGGTGTAACAGGCAAAAAAGAAACAAGACACGAGCATCAATACATCTCCAATTGTAAAGTTAATATGCAGCAATGCTTGTAGGGAACCTTTGGTAATAAGAACCAAAACTCCTGTAATTATGGTTACAATTCCAATTATTTTTATAGTGGACACTTTTTCTTTAAAAGCAATTCTGGAGAGGACGACAATAAATAGCGGAATCGAAATGGCTATTAAAGATAAATTGACGGCACTTGTTGTTTTTCCTGCAAAATAGATTAACGTGTTAAAAATAGTGATGCCTAATACCGCCGTAAGCATAAGATAACGAATGTGTTTCTTTATAATGGTAAAACTTTCAATAGTACTTTTAATTGCTAATGGAGCCAAAACGATACAAGCAATTGTCCAGCGCCAAAAAGCCAATCCAATTGGAGGAATGTGCCCTTTAATACCGCTGGCAATTACCATATTTACTGACCAAAGTAAAGTGGCTAATAAGGCAAAAAATACCCCTTTAGTTTGATTGTTCATCGTTAATTAAACGAGATTTTTTATTTTGGCGTACTGTAACAACATAATGGTCTTGGCATCTTTTATTTCCCCAGATTCAATCATTGCGTAGGCTTCGTCATAGGACATTTCGATGACATCTATATTTTCCTCTTCGTGTTCGACTCCACCACCGTCACTGACTTTCATGGATTCGTCATATTCTCCAACAAACAGGTATAGGATTTCGGTTACTGCTCCGGGAGACATATACGTTTCCATTACTTTATCAACTTTAGTAATGCGGTATCCTGTTTCTTCTTCGGTTTCTCGAATGATGCATTGTTCGGGATGGTCTTCGTCTAAAAGTCCTGCACAAACTTCAATCATCATTCCAGTTTCATTTCCGTTAAGGTAAGTTGGCAAGCGAAACTGACGCGTTAGAATAACTGTTTTTTGTTGTGCGTTGTAAAGTAAAATGGCAGCACCATTTCCTCGATCATAAACTTCCCTTTTTTGGGTAATCCAGGAATCGTCTTTTTTTTGATAATCAAAAGTTACTTTGTTTAAGATGTACCAATTGTCAGAAAGTAATTCGGTTTTTTGTATTTTAATAGCTGGGTTTTTCATTCGTTGGGATTGGTTTATGAACTAAAAAAAACGCTCTGAATTTTCAGAGCGTTTAGTAATCTTATTTTAGAATAGTTTGCTTTCTGTCTGGTCCTACAGAAACTATTTTGATAGGAACTTCCACTTCTTTTTCTATGAATTCAATGTATTCTTTCAATTCGCTTGGTAATTCATCATAAGTAGTCATACCGGTTAAATCTTGATGCCATCCTTTGAAATCCTGATACACTGGAGTTACATTTTCCGGTTCGATGTTATAAGGGAAGTGAGAGATGTTTTTTCCTTTATAGTTGTATTCTGTACACACTTTTAAAGTTTCAAATCCTGAAAGGACATCGCCTTTCATCATCATTAATTGTGTTACACCATTTACTTGAACAGCATATTTAAGTGCTACTAAGTCTAACCAGCCACAACGTCTTTGTCTTCCTGTAACAGATCCAAATTCATTTCCTACACGAGCCATAGTTGCACCATCTTGGTCAAAAAGTTCAGTTGGGAATGGACCACTTCCTACGCGAGTTACGTAAGCTTTGAAAATTCCGTACACTTCTTTTATTTTATTTGGAGCAATTCCTAAACCAGTACAAGCACCAGCGGCAGTTGTATTGGACGAAGTTACAAATGGATACGTTCCAAAATCAACATCCAATAATGAACCTTGAGCTCCTTCACATAATATTGATTTTCCAGCTTTTTGTGCTTGGTGTAAATATTCTTCACTATCAATAAAATCTAATTTTTTTAATTCTTCGATAGCTTCAAAAAATTCTTTTTCTAATTCTTCTAAGTTATATTGGATAGCAACATCGTAGAATTTAATCATGGCTTCGTGCTTGTCAGCCAAAGCTCTGTAACGATCTGCAAAATCTTCCAATTCGATATCACCCACACGAAGACCATTTCTTCCTGTTTTGTCCATATAAGTTGGACCAATACCTTTTAATGTAGAGCCTATTTTTGCTTTACCTTTAGATGCCTCAGAAGCTGCGTCTAATAAACGGTGCGTAGGTAAAATTAAATGCGCTTTTCTTGAAATGATTAATTTGCTTTTGATGTCTAAATTAAATTTTTCAAGACCTTCGATTTCTTTTTGAAAAACAACAGGATCGATTACTACTCCGTTTCCAATGATATTTACGGCAGTTTTATGAAAAATACCTGAAGGAATAGTTCTAAGAACATGTTTTATTCCATCAAATTCCAAAGTATGTCCTGCATTTGGACCTCCTTGAAAACGAGCAATAATATCATAATTTGAAGTAAGAACATCAACAATTTTTCCTTTTCCTTCATCTCCCCATTGTAATCCTAGTAATAAATCTACGGTCATTCTATCTGTTATTTGTAGTTAGTTATATTATTCAAAGGACAACTAATAAGCTGTCCGTATTATTTTTGCTTTTTTATTCCATATAGATATAAGGAATGGTTTGTGATTTCTATATCGAATATTTCTTCGATTGTTTTTTTGATACTTTGAATTCTAGGATCACAAAACTCGATTACTTCGCCAGTATCGGTCATGATAATATGATCGTGCTGTTTGTCAAAGTATGATTTTTCGTAATGTGCCTGATTTTGTCCAAATTGGTGTTTACGGACTAAAGCGCAGTCCAATAGCAATTCAATAGTATTGTAAAGCGTTGCTCTACTGACACGATAGTTTTTATTTTTCATTTTGATATAAAGATTTTCTACATCAAAATGTTCTTCACTATCGTATATTTCCTGAAGGATAGCATAACGCTCAGGAGTTTTGCGATGTCCTTTTTTTTCAAGATACATTGTAAATACATTTTTTACAATTTCTTGGTTTTTGGTGTTATCTGTGGAAATGAGTGTCATATGCTGGCAAAGATAAATTTTTTAGTTTAAAGTTTAAAGTTTCAGGTTTGTTTAGTTTTAAGTTTTTTTAGTCTCAAGCGAGTAATCTGAAGCCTGAAACAAAAAAACTCGAAACTTTTCTAAGTTTTATAAACTCTTGTGACCTTATCGATTCCGTCAATTTTTTTAATATTATTGATCATTTTTTTCAAAATTGTATTATTTTGAACAATTACCGTCACTTGACCATGAAATATTCCTGCATCTGTATTCAACGAAATGCTCTGAATATTAACATGCATATTGTTTGAAATCACTTTTGTTAACTGGTTCGTAAGCCCTAAAACATCCATTCCAGTTATGTTTATTATGGCTTTGAATTCTTCTTGTGAAGAGTCAATCCATTTGGCAGTCATTATTCTGTAAGCATAGTTGGATTGCATTCCAATGGCATTTGGACAATCTTTTTTATGCACTTTTATCCCTTCGTTGATGGTTACAAATCCAAATACATCATCTCCAGGAATCGGATTACAGCAAGGGGATAATTTGTAATCCAGTTTGTCATGTTCCTTTCCAAAAACAAGTAAATCATAGTTACTGCTTATTATTGGTTTATGAATATCTTCATCGGCTGTACTACTTGCGGAACGTTTTATTTTATTTTTGAAAAAATTAATAAAAGTGTTACTTTTTTGAGCAGCATAATCTTTGAGTTGCTGATTTTCTATGGCGCCAATTCCCACTCTGTAAAATAAATCTAAACTCGTTTTTAATTTGAAAAAGTTAACCAATTCATTAACAACGGATTCGTTTAAAGTTATTTTTAAATGTTTTAACTTTCGGGTAAGTATTTCTTTTCCTTCTTCGCCAATTTTCTTGGTGTTTTCGTTTAAAACGTTTTTAATTTTCGTTTTTGCTCTCGAAGTCGTTACATAATCGAGCCAGTTAGAAGTCGGTTTTTGATGTTGTGAGGTGATAACTTCAATTTGATCCCCGCTTTTTAATTCGAAGTTCAAAGGAACTAATTTGCCATTGACACGCGTTCCTCTGGTGCGAATTCCTATTTCGGAGTGAATGCTGAAAGCAAAATCTAGTGAAGTTGCTCCTTTAGGCAATGATTTTATTTCCCCTTTTGGAGTAAAGACAAAGATTTCTTTTGAATATAAATTCATTTTGAAATCTTCCACAAAATCTACCGCGTTGGTTTCTGAACTTTCTAAGGCTTCTTTTAGTAAATTCAGCCACACATCCAGTTCACTTTCCTCAGTAGCTCCATTTTTATATTTGTAATGTGCAGCGTATCCTTTTTCTGCAATTTCATCCATACGTTCGCTTCGTACCTGAACTTCTACCCAGCGGCCTTTTGGTCCCATAACGGTAATGTGCAGGGCTTCATAACCAGTAGATTTAGGCGAAGAAATCCAATCCCGTAAACGACTGGGACTCGGTCTGTAATAATCAGTTACTATGGAATAGATTTTCCAAGCAAGGAATTTTTCTTCGTGCGGAGTTGATTTATATACGATGCGAAGTGCAAACTTATCATAAACTTCATCGAAGCTTACGTTTTGCGCTTTCATTTTTCTGCGAATGGAGTAAATGGATTTTGGACGACCTTTTATGACATAATCGATTCCTTCAGCATCCAATGCTGTTTTTAACACATCTGAAATATCTTTTATATAGGCATCCTGTTCTTCTTTGGTCTCTTTTATTTTACTTACAATTTCATTGTAAATGGCAGGTTCCGTATATTTTAATCCTAAATCTTCGAGTTTTGTTTTAATGTTGTATAGACCCAATCGGTGTGCTAATGGGGCATATATGTATAAAGTTTCAGATGCAATTTTGGTTTGTTTGTCTTCTTGCATCGAATCCATCGTTTGCATATTGTGCAAACGATCGGCTAATTTTATAAGAATTACACGTACATCATCATTGAGGGTTAATATCATTTTACGGAAGTTTTCCGCTTGTATTGAGGCATTTAAATCCTTTTGCACCATTGAAATTTTTGTCAATCCATCAACAAGTTGTGCTACTTTAGGATTGAATAAGCGTTCAATGTCTTGCACTGTCATGAGCGTATCTTCGACTACGTCGTGCAATAATGCAGCAGCAATAGACGTGGCTCCCAAACCTATTTCTGAAGCGACAATTTTTGCCACAGCAATAGGATGAAAAATGTAGGCTTCGCCTGATTTTCTTCGTTGTTCTTTATGGGCATCAACTGCAACATCAAAAGCTTTACGGATGAGTTTTTTATCTTCATCAGTCAGGGTTTGATAACTTATGCGGAGTAGCTCTTTGTATTCTTGAGCAATTGCTTTGTTTTCTTTTTCTATATCTATTTCAATCATAACGGCATGGTTCAATTCCTAAAAATAGAAATTAGTTAGGAGATATGCAAGTAAAAAAGGTTTCTGAGGCTAAAACCCGAAATAAAATCATTAAGATTTGTATTGGACTCTTTTGAAATCCAAATCCTGAAAATCATAACTAAAATCGGTTGATTCAGGTATTGGACTCATTTTTAGGTTAATTTATTTTTTTATTTTCTGCAATTTAAAATCTTAAATCTAAAACCCTCTCTGTCTTTTGGCTTCAAAAATCAAAATCGCTGCGGCAACCGAAACATTCATAGAATCGATTTCGCCTTGCATTGGAATAATAATATTTTGGGTTGCTTCTTTTCTCCATTCTTCAGTCAATCCAGTGGCTTCAGTTCCCACGACCAGCGCCGTTGGCGTCGTGTAATCCTGTGTATGATAAGAGGTCGAATTTTGCAAAGTAGCACAATAAAAATTGATTTTTCTTTCTTTCAAAAAAGCAATAATTTCCGATGTGGTTCCGGTAGCAATTTGGTTGGTAAATAAACAACCCACGCTGGAACGCACAATATTTGGATTGTATAAATCGCTTTTTGGATTGGCAATAATTACGGCGTCCAGATTAGCAGCATCGGCAGTTCGTAATAAAGCCCCAATATTGCCTGGTTTTTCGGGCGCTTCGGCAACAAGAATCAATGGGTTTTCAGATAATTTTAAATCGGATAATTGCAACGATTTGGTTTTGGCTACAGCCAAAACACCTTCAGTAGTATCCCGATACGCCAGTTTTTGATACACTTCCTTGTTGATTTCTATCAGTTCAGCATTTTTAGATAATTGTCTGGCTTCGGCTTCGGAACAAATTTCAGGTAAAAATAATAGCGTTTCCATTTCATAACCGCCTTTAATGGCAATTGAAATTTCACGTTTTCCCTCAATTAAAAATGTTCCGGATTGTTTCCGTGCTTTTGCTTTTTCCTGCAATAACACTAAAGATTTTATAAATGGATTTTGTATCGAAGTGATTTGTTTCAAGACTTTCAACTATTTAATTAATAGCTACAAAGATACATAGAGAAAATTCAGTTTTTCTTATTCGATTCGAATATTTATTTGTCGGGAATACGTCGATTAATTATAGGTGTTTCAGGTCGGTTTCACGAGTATTTTCTTTATTTTTGTCAAAATCGAAATTCAAAAATCCCAATTCAAATGTTTCATTTATTAGACATCATCGGTACGATGGCTTTTGCCATGTCAGGCGCATTGACCGCCATGAGTAAAAAACTGGATCCTTTTGGTGTGTTTATCATTGCATTTGTAACTGCGGTTGGCGGAGGAACGTTGCGGGATATCATGATTGGCAGAACGCCCGTGGGATGGATGCTGGACTTGAAGTACGTTTATGTAATCATTATTGGCTTTGTCCTGGCCATTATTTTTAGAAAAAAATTCGACCGATTACGAACTTCTTTGTTTTTATTTGACACCATTGGATTGGGTGTTTTTACTTTAATTGGTCTTGAAAAAGGAATAAATATTGGACTTCATCCTGTTATTTGTATTGCATTAGGAACAATGACGGCCTGTTTTGGAGGCGTTATCCGCGATATTTTATGTACCGAAATACCTGTTATTTTCAGAAGGGAAATTTACGCCACGATTTGTATTTTGGGCGGAATTGTTTTTTTTCTACTTCGAAAATTGAATTTGGAGAACGATGTTTTATACTTAACAACTTCACTGGTTATCATTTCGGTTCGCTTGATGGCCGTGAAATTCAAATGGTATTTGCCCACTTTAGAACATAAATAAAAATTGATTACTTTCACAAAGTTTAAAATCGAATAGTGAATAAGTACTTTGTCAAGCAATATCAGAAAACTGATTATACGAATTGGAATGCCTTTATTGGTCAGGCCAAAAATGCTACTTTCTTATTCCATCGTGATTTTATGGAATATCATAAGGATCGATTTGAGGATTTCTCGTTGATGATTTTTGAGACTGAAAAGTTGGTTGCAGTTTTACCGGCAAATAGGGTTGGAGATGCAGTTTATTCACATCAAGGATTGACCTATGGAGGGTTGGTTTATTCCCATAAAATTAATGGAGAAAGAGTAGAAGGGATTTTAGACTCTCTTTTAAATTTTCTTAAAGAAAATTTGATAAAATCATTTTATTTTAAACCAATTCCTTTATTTTATTCTTCAAAAGGCAACGCTGAAATGGATTTTTTCGTGCTTAAAAAAGGAGCTTTTTTGGACAAAAAAGAAATGAATTTAGCTATTAATCTAGTGATGCCTTTAGCGATTTCAAAAAGTAAATTAAAGCATTTTAGAAAAATTGAAGGGCTTGATTTACAACTAGTAGAAGAAGCTCGGTTTGAATCTTTTTGGGAATTGGTTTTAGAGCCAAGACTATTGGAAAAATACAATGTAAAACCAGTTCACACTTTACAAGAAATCACAAAACTAAAGGAAAATTTTCCGAATAATATTAAACAATATTCAGTGTATTATGATGATGCTATTATTGCTGGAGTGACAATTTTTGAAACCGAAAATGTTGTAAAATCACAATATGGAGCCACTTCTAAAAAAGGGGAAGAGTTAAGAGCATTGGATTTTTTATTCATTAGTTTAATAGAAAAATACAAGAGAGAAGGGAAGTTTTTTTTTGATATGGGTATCGTTAATGATGACAATGAAAAAGGGTATCACGCAGGACTTTTGAAACAAAAAGAAGAATTAGGTTGCTCTGTTTATAGTCAGGATTTTTATAAAATGAATCTTATATGATACCATTTCTTGATTTAAAAAAAATAAACGAGTCTTATGAAACCGCTTTTCAAGAAAAATTGAAATCGGTTTTAGAAACGGGTCGGTATATTTTAGGGAATGAAGTCAAAGAATTTGAAACCAATTTTGCCAAGTATTGCGGAACAGCATATTGTATCGGAACAGGAAATGGTTTTGATGCTTTAGTTCTGATTTTTAAAGCCTACATTCAACTCGGAAAATTACAAAAAGGCGATGAAGTTATTGTTCCAGCAAACACTTACATTGCCAGTATTCTAGCTATTTTACAAGCAGATTTAATTCCTGTTTTAGTCGAGCCAAGGCTGGAAACCTACAACATCAATCCTGATTTAATGTTAGAAAAAATTACTTCGAAAACAAAAGCAATTTTAGCGGTTCATCTTTACGGACAACTGGCTGAAATGGATGCGATAAATGAAATTGCTGTTGCAAATGATTTACTGGTTATTGAAGATGCGGCTCAGGCTCATGGAACAATCAGAAATCAAGAATCAAAAATCAAGAATCAAAAATCAAGCGTAGCGTATAGTTTTTATCCCGGAAAAAATTTGGGAGCATTAGGTGATGGCGGTGCTGTTACCACAAATGATTCTGAATTGGCCAAAACCATTCAGTCGCTTAGAAATTATGGTTCAGAAACGAAATATCACAATGATCATATTGGTGTAAATTCAAGACTGGACGAATTACAAGCCGCTTTTCTGAATGTAAAATTACCCAATTTAGACACTGAAAATGAAAAGCGAAGAGTAATTGCTAAACGCTATTTATCTGAAATTAATAATGATAAAATAATTCTTCCAACAGTGTCATTGCGAGGAACGAAGCAATCTAATCATGTTTTTCATTTGTTTGTTATTCGAACGCAAAACAGAACCAATTTACAAGACTATTTATATCAAAATGGTATCCAAACGGTAATACACTATCCCATTCCGCCACACAATCAAAAAGCTTTGTCATTATGGAACCATTTGTCTTTTCCTATTACCCAAAAAATTCATGATGAAGTGTTGAGTTTGCCTATAAGCCCAGTTTTGACAATGGATGAGGTATGTTTTGTTATTGCTGTTTTAAATAAATATTAAATAGTGTCTGATAGTAAAACGTCATATCATCAAATTGTAAAAACGACCTCGCTTTTTGGCGGAGTTCAATTTCTCACTATTATTATTTCTATAATTCGTACCAAATTAATTGCCGTCTTTATTGGTCCTACGGGAATGGGAATTGTTTCTTTATTGAATTCGGCTATCAATATTATTGGTGGCGTTACAAACTTAGGGATTGAAACCAGTGGTGTAAAACATATTTCGAGTAATTATAAAAATAATGACTTAAAAAATGTTTCGACCCTTGTTGCAATAGTAAAAAAACTGACATTAGCAACCGGAATTTTAGGATGTATAGTTGCTATCATTTTTTCTCGTTGGTTAAGTCAATTAACTTTTGGGAATTCAAATCATATCTTTTCGTTTGTTTTTATTTCGATTACCTTGTTATTTAGGCAATTAATGATAGGACAATTGGTCGTTTTACAGGGTCTAAGGAGAATGAAGCTTTTGGCGAAAGCCAATTTTTACGGAAATTCATTTGGGTTGTTATTTTCAATTCCATTGTACTATTATTACCGAATTGACGCAATAGTTCCCTCAATTATTGTCGCTTCATTAGCATCATTGTTGTTTTCTTTTTATTATTCGAAAAAGATACAATTCGAAAAAATTATAGTTTCCAATAAACAATTAACCACCGCAGGAAAAAGCATAATTAAACTAGGAATACTATTGACATTAAGTGGTTTGTTGACTTTGGTGACAACATATTTAATTCAAATTTATGTTGGAAAACAGGGAGGTATTGAACAAGTTGGGTTTTATAATGCGGGTTTTACCTTGTTGAATTCTTATGTTGGAATAATTTTCACGGCAATGAGTACCGATTATTTTCCAAGATTAGCTTCAATTAGTGATGAGAATGAAAAAGTCAGAACCAGTGTTATTCAGCAATCTTTCATTTCGATTCTGATTATAACACCTATAATAATTCTGTTTTTAACGTTGATTCCGCTTATCGTGAAAATTATTTACACTCCAGCTTTCATTTCTATTATCCCAATGGTTTGTTTTGGAATATTGGCGATGTTGTTTAAAGCGGTTTCCTGGTCGATGGGTTATATTTTGATTGCCAAAGGAGATTCGAAAATGTTCATGAAAACCGCTGTTGGTTTCAATATCATATCTTTATTTTTAAATGTTTTAGGATATTATTATTATGGATTAGAAGGACTTGGATTTAGTTTTTTTGTCTATTATTTGATTCATTTTTTTGGTTTAAAAATAATTACTAAAAAAAGATATGATTTTTATTTTGACAATGATTTTTATAAAATATATTTAATTTGCATCCTAATGTGTATAGCGACTTTTTTGTTTCGATACATTCCGGATCCAATTTTAAAGTACAGTTTAATGTCAGCAATGGTACTAATTTCGTTTGTTTTTGTTTTATTTCAAATGAATAAAATGATGGAATTAAAGGGGTTGTTCAATGCTATAATTAAGAGAAAGAATGATTGAAATTTTAAAAAATAACTATAGAAAAGCAAGGTCAAGTTATCAAAAACTTAAATTTTATTATTCCGTAAACTGGACAAAAACGCTGTGTTTTAATTTCAAAAAATTCCCTTTGAGTATTGCCAAAAAACTTCCTGTCTTTTTTTATGGAAAAGTAAAATTTGCCTCGATAACTGGTAAAATTGAAATTAAAGGAGAAATTAAAAAAGGAATGATTGGTTTTGGACAACGGTATGAAATGAACACGCTTCACAAAGGAATTGCCGAAATTAATATTTTAGGAACTCTGGTTTTCAAGGGCCACGTTCAATTTGGTAAAGATTATTTTATCTACATTGGCGAGAATGGGTACTGTGAATTTGGTCACATGGCCTCTTTGGCTTCCAATGCTAAATTGATTTGCATGGAACGAATTGTATTGGGTAATTATGCCCGTTTTGGTTCGGAATCTCAAATCATGGATACTAATTTCCATCAAATGATTGATACCCAAACTGGCAAAAAGTTTAAAATGACAGATCCAATTTTAATCGGAAATTACAATTACGCAGCAAGCAGAGTTACTGTCATGCAAAATACTAAAACGCCGGATTATTGTACGATAGCTTCTAATAGTTTGTGTAATACCGATTATACTTCATTTGGTTCGAATGTTTTAATAGGAGGTATTCCGGCAAAATTCATAAAAGATTCAGTTTCTAGAGATTGGGAAGGGGAAAAAACAGCGTTAGATGATTATTTAATAGTGTAGTTTATGAAATCAGTAAATGGAATATCAGCTTAATTTCCAGAATAATATACTTCAATAATAATGCGCTGTTTGAAGTTTTATATGCTAGAATCATCTCAAAATGAATGCGTTTCAAAATAGCTTTATTCTCTTTTTTTGTTTCATTCAGCCCAATGGCTTTTTTTAATATCAAATACGTGGAGTGATTGATTTTTTTTGCTCTGGAATCATTTTTCTTAAAAAAATCCGTTCCTAAAGAATTCATGACTATCCTTTTCTGGATTAGGATTTCATCGATAAAATCAAAGTCATAAACTCGGGAAGCACGAATCCAAAAATCCAAATCCTCGTAAGCCAGTGTTTCGTCATAACCATTTAAATGATCAAATACCGATTTTTTTACCATCGAAGAAACCGAACAAATGCTATCTCCACCAGAAAGAACTGATTCATAAATGTCACCCGTTATTCTCTCGGTAATTACTTTTTTAGAATGATCCACAGGGAAATAATGAGAGTCAAATGCGCCGTTTTCAGTAATTAAAGAGGTATTTCCATATACAATTCCAAGATTTTTATACGATGTATTCTTGAAAGCATTCACTTGTGAAGTAACACAATTGGGCAATAAAACATCATCGGCAGCCAAGTCAATAATGAATTCTCCTTTAGCTCTTTTTAAAGCTTTGTTGAATGATTTTGTATTTCCCAAATTAGTTTCATTCGCAATAAACAGAATTTCGGGATGATCAATACCCCATTTTTCGATTACTATTTTAGAATTATCGGTACTGTAATCGTCAACAATAATGAGCTCTACAGCAGGGTAATCCAGATTGATAACAGAAAATAAACTCTCCAAGACATATTCTTCCTGGTTGTAACACAAGCAAATAATGGTAACCAGTGGATTGTCTTGCATATTTTTTAAAAGAGTTATATTTGATACGAAAATAACAAATCGATAATGATATTGCCTAACAAAAAAATTAAAATTGCTTTAGTTGGTTATCGATTAAGTCGTGGTGGAGCCGAAAAGGTTATGGCGGTCTTGTCTCAATTTTTTGAAAAACAAGGAGTAGAGGTTCACAACATTATTGTTCTCGATGAAGTTTCTTATTCGTATTCAGGGAAATTGGTCAATTTAGGCAAGATGAAAAATGCTTCTAATGGCCTTTTTAATAAATGGAATCGGTTTGTGTTTCTTAAAAAATACCTTGACGAAAATGAGTTTGATTTCATTATAGATTTCCGATTCAGGATAAAACCCATTCAAGAAGTATTGATAGCAAAATGGCTTTATAAAACGAAAACTATTTTTACAGTTCATAGTTTTTTGATTGATCATTACATGCCTAATTGGTCTTTTCTTACCCGTTTTATCTACGGAAATTGCTATAAATTAGTCAGTATTACAGATGAATCCAAAGCATTAATAGAAAATAAACATCATCTGAAAAATGTTGTCCGAATTTATAATCCAATCGATATTGATGAAATTGCTGTAAAAGGCAAAGCTTTAAATGAACTTCAGTATGATTATATTATTGGCGTAGGCCAAATGGAAACGAACATTAAACAATTCGATAAACTGATCGAAGCATATTCGGAATCAGTTTTGCCAGCAAACAATATTCATCTGGTTTTATTGGGTGATGGTGAACGAAAAAGAATACTCCAAAATGTAGTTAAAGAAAGAAAAATAGAAGATAAAGTGCATTTTTTAGGGTATCAAAACAATCCATTTAAATATTTGAAAAAAGCAAGATTTTTTGTTTTAAGTAGTTTGAATGAAGGTTTACCAAACGTTATTTTGGAATCGTTGGCTTGTGAAACTCCTGTTGTTGCGTTTGATTGCTCCTCAGGACCAAGTGAAATGATTCAACATAAAGAAAATGGATTGCTGGTTGCCAATCAAAATATTGAAAAACTTTCTGAAGCAATGAATTTATTCGTGGAAGACGAGAATTTATATCGATATTGCAAACAAAATGCGTTGCAAAGTGTGCAATCATTTTCTGTTTCAGCTATTGGGAAACAATGGTTGGATGTAATGAAAATCAGTTTAGACTAGAATTATGACAACATTAAAAGATATACAATTACTTAAATTGCCTGTTGTAGAAGATACTCGCGGAAATCTGGCATTTATTCAAAATGATGTTTTGCCATTTGAATTTAAGCGCGTTTATTATCTTTTTGACGTGCCCAGTAATTCTTTTCGAGGCAGTCATTCTCATATCAATCAAAGTGAAGTTCTAATTGCTTTGAGTGGAAGTTTTGAAGTTGTTCTAAACGACGGATTCGAAAAAAAATCATTTTTTTTGAATAAACCCAATATTGGATTGTATATCCCAACAGGAATGTGGCGTGAGTTAGAAAATTTTTCATCCGGTTCGGTTTGTCTGGTTTTTGCATCTGATGTTTATAATGAAGACGATTACATCAGAGATTTTGATGAATTTTTGGCATCCAAAAAATGAAGCTTCTTTATATAGTTCCAAATATAAATAACGAAGGCGGTGTAGCCAGAGTCCTTTCGATAAAAGCCAATTATCTAGTTGAAAAATTAGGATATGAAGTCCATATTTTGACTCAAAATGAAGGTTTTTCCCCTTTGTTTTATTCTTTTAATTCCAATATTATTTTTCACGATATGATCTTGAAAGGCAATGTCTTTCAGTTTTTTAATTCTTTTGCAAAAGCCTTAAAAAGTAAAATTAAAACAATACAACCGGATGTTATTATTGTTTGTGATAATGGTTTAAAGGCATATTCTATTCCTTTTATTTTAAAAAATAAAACCCCTCTTATTTTAGAAATACACAGTTCTAAATTTATCGAGGAAAGAGAATCAAAAAAAAATATTTTGACGAAAGTAGCGTCTAATTGTATTCATCTTTTTAAAAGAATAGGAATAAAGAAATACGATCGATTTGTCGTTGAAACGAGCGGAAGCATTTCAGAATGGAACATAAATAATACAATTGTAATTCCGAATCCCTTATGGTTTGCTTCAGAAAAATCCAGTGATTTAGAAAGTAAAAAAGTAATTGCTGTTGGACGGCATACGTATGAAAAAGGATTTGACAGAATGTTGCAAATCTGGAAAAAAGTAGTTGCCAAACATCCGGATTGGATATTGGAAATTTACGGAAAATCAAATGAAAATATTGATTTAAGATTGTTGGCTGAAAACCTAAATGTTTCGAATAATGTTGTTTTTCACGAACCGATCCAAAATATTGACGAAAAATATTTAGAAGCTTCTTTTTATCTGATGACATCTCGATTTGAAGGTTTTGGAATGGTCTTAATTGAGGCGATGGCTTCGGGATTACCTTGTGTTGCTTACGATTGTCCGTGTGGACCAAGAGGCGTTTTGTCTCAAAACGAAGACAGTTTTTTAATTGAAAATAGAAACGAAACGGAATATATCAAAGCAGTTGAGACTTTAATCGAAAATGCGACATTAAGAAAAGAAATGGGAAAAAAGGCAAAGTTGTCTAGCGAAAAATACAATATTGACGAAATTATGCAAACCTGGAATCAACTATTTATTGGAATCAAAAAGAGTTAGATTTTCTAATTTATCGTACACAAATACCCGACTCTAAACATATTAAAAGCTAATAAATTAGGATTGTTTCCTGTCAAATTTTTTAATAATGATTTTTCAAAAACAGCATATAATTTCGAAATAATAAAAACTGATTTTGTTTTTTTTAAAAAATAATACAGTTGAATCAATCGTACAAATTCAACATCTATTTTCTCTTCTTGGTATAACGAAATCAAATTTTCTAACGACTCTTTTGTTTTGTTTAAATAATCCAAATTAGTGTCAATATCTCCGTGTTCAACTGGGTTTTCTATATGATTTATTTTGACTTGTAATAAATTTAATTGATACGAAAGTTGGGTGTCATCATGACCGTATTTTTTTATGTTTTTATCAAATTTTACTTTGTTGAAACAGTCTTTTTTAATTACGGTATTATTGAATAGTAATGATTTATAGGGCTTTTTTCTTCTGTTTTCAGAAGTTTTATCTTCAATGAATCTTCCGTATTTCCAACGTAGTTTTTGATTTTCGGATGGACATTTTTCAGGATGCAACCGGCCGCCATAAATAACATCAAAATCAGGAAGATTGTCGATGTATTTTTTTATATAATTGTTGTCAATAATAATGGAGTCGCCATCAATAAAAAGTAAATATTGATATTTTGCTTGTTCGGCAAGGGAATTTCTGTTTTCGCGATGGGCGATGTTTTCTTTTAATGAAACAAAACTGCAATCCGATAACGCATTTACATTTTTATTGAATATATTCAAATTCGATTGTGAAGCATCATCCTGGCATAAAATCTCAAAATTTATTCCGCAATCCGAACATTGTTTGTGCAACTCTAAAACAAGAGGATAAACGTTGCAATTGTATATTGGAACAAGAATGGAAATCATTATGCAGTTCTTTGAACTACTTCAAAAATTTTGGCATCTTCACATTTCAATGTTTTTGAAGGGAATTTCATCAATAATGCGTAATCGTGCGTTGCCATAATGATTGTTTTTCCGTTGGCATTAATTTTTTTTAATACTTCCAATACTTCGGCACTCGTTTGTGGATCAAGGTTTCCGGTAGGTTCATCAGCAAGAATTAGTTCTGGATCGTTAAGCAAAGCTCTGGCTATCGCCACACGTTGCTGTTCACCACCAGAAAGTTGATGTGGCATTTTATTGCCAAATTCTTTCATGCCGACTTTATTTAAAACTTCATCGATTTTTGTTTGCATTTCTACATTGTCTGTCCATCCTGTTGCTTTAAGTACAAACAACATATTGTTATTTACAGTACGATCTGGAAGTAATTTGAAATCCTGAAAAACAATTCCAATCTTTCTTCTCAAAAACGGAATGTCATCTTCTTTTAAAGTGGCTAAATCAAAATCTACAATGTTTCCTTCACCTTCTGTCAAAGGTAAATCGCCATATAAGGTTTTCATTAAACTACTTTTTCCGGAGCCTGTTTTTCCAATGATGTAAAGGAATTCACCATGTTTTACATCCAAGTTTACCTCAGATAAAATAGTTTTTTCTTCTTGATAAATGGTAACGTTTTTTAAAGACAGTACGGATTGTGACATAATTTGCATTTGTTTATGGGGTAAAAGTAATAAGATAACGGTTCTATTCAAAATAAATTCTATTCAATTAAATAGAATTCGGGTAATTACAAATAATATACGTAAGTCATATAGTTTACGACGATAAATATTGTATGAATGTATTGCAATGAAAGTTAAATTTTACAGTGTTTAAAAAAATGTTCATAATAAAAACGAATTGCGATTCGTTATAGAGTTCAGAATATGATACATTTGAATTCTTAAAATAAAATTGCAATGCGTAAAATTTCCTGGGGCTACTTCTTTTTCTTTTTTATTATAACTGCTACCATTTCGGCACAAAAATCTACCATTTACACTCACGATTCAAAAGATTTTAATAAAGCAGTTTCGTTGTTTAAAGATGCACAATATGCATCAGCACAAATTATTTTTAATAAAGTAAAAGAGACGGCGACTACTGAAGAACTAAAATCGGATTGTGCGTATTATGCCGCTAATTGTGCTATTCGAACCAATCAATCCAACGCTGATGAATTGATGGAACGTTTTGTTTCGGATTATCCTACGAGTGTAAAACAAAACCAAGCTTATATTGAAGTAGCGCATTATCATTTTAATCAGGGGAATTATCCGCAAGCGTTGCAATGGTTTGATAAAGTAGACGAAAGCAGTTTAAGCAGAAATGACCAGAATAAATTCAATTTCCAGAAAGGGTATAGTTTTTTTAATGCCAAAAAGAAAAAAGAAGCCGCGGTCTATTTGAATAAAGTGGTGAATTCAGCGGAATATGGTTCACAAGCCAAGTATTATTTGGGATTCATGGCATACGAAGGAGATGATTATAAGCGAGCCACAAAATATTTTGACGAAGTTTCAGGTGAAGAAAAGTACAAAGAAAAGCTTTCGTATTATCAAGCCGACATGAATTTCAAATTGGGAAATTTCCAAAAAGCAATTGATTTGGGCGAAAAAGCGATGGCTAAATCCACTGTTTTAGAAAAATCAGAATTGAATAAAATCATTGGTGAAAGCTATTTTAATTTAAACAAATATGATAAAGCAATTCCGTATTTAGTTGCTTATAAAGGGAAAAAAGGAAGATGGAATAACACTGATTTTTACCAATTGGGTTATGCTTATTACAAACAAAAAGACTATGAAAACGCAATTTCTCAGTTTAATAAAATTATAGGCGGAAAAGATTTCGTGGCGCAAAATGCCTATTATCATTTGGGAGAAAGTTACCTGAATACTGATAAAAAACAACAAGCTTTGAATGCTTTTAAAAATGCTTCTGAAATGGAGTTTGACGCCGCAATTCAGGAAGACGCGAGTTTGAATTATGCGAAATTGAGTTACGAATTAGGGAATTCTTATCAAAGTGTACCGGCAGTTTTACAGGCTTTTTTGAAAAAATATCCTGATAACGCAAACCGTTCAGAGATTGAAAGATTGTTGATTGATTCATATATTTCGTCTAAAAACTACAAGGAAGCGTTTGCTTTATTGGAAAAAAATAAAACTCCCGAAAATAAATTAGCGTATCAAAAAGTAACATTTTACAGAGGGTTGGAATTGTATACGGATGGAAATTATCCGGAAGCTTTGAAAATGTTCACCAAATCTATAAACGAACAAAAAGATGCTGTTTTTACTGCACGAGCCACTTTCTGGAAAGGAGAAACCGAATATGTTTTAAATGATTTTAAAGATGCCTTGTTGAGTTTTAAACAATTTGCAGGTTTGGCTCAGGGATCAACAACGCCAGAATACAAAAATCACAATTACAATATTGCCTACGCATATTTTAAATTGAAAGAGTACGATCAGGCTGGGAATTATTTCCAAAGCCAAATAGAAAAAGTGAAGGACAATAAAGCGCGTTTGAATGATTCGTATTTACGTTTAGCGGATTGTCGTTTTGTAACTTCAAAATACGGACCAGCGATGGATGCGTATACTAAAGTGATTGAATCCAAAAGTGTTGATGCGGATTATGCGTATTTCCAAAAAGCAATTTCCTATGGTTTTATTTCTAAAAATGATAAGAAAATTGATGAGCTAAATGCTTTTTTACAGTTGTATCCAAAGTCAGCTTATCGTGATGATGCGCTTTTTGAACTTGGAAATACTTACGTAGCTGAGAATAAAAATGACCTAGCGATAAAAACGTACGATCGATTGAATCTCGAATTTAAAAAGAGTTCTTTTACTTCAAAATCTATTTTGCGTCAGGGATTAATTTATTATAATTCAGATAAAGATGATCAGGCATTATTGAAATTTAAAAAAGTAGCCGCAGATTTTCCTAGAACTCCGGAAGCATTAGAAGCCGTTGCCACCGCGCGATTGATTTATGTAGACAATGGAAGAGTAGATGAATATGCTAATTGGGTGCGTACTTTAGATTTTGTTGCCGTTACAGATGCAGAACTTGATAATGATACCTATGAAGCTGCTGAAAAACAATTTCAACAAAATAACACCAAGCAGGCTATTGCAGGATTTAGTGGTTATATTTCTAGTTTTCCAAGAGGAATTCATGCTTTACATGCTAATTTTTACCTTGCGCAATCCTATTTTTCTGAAGGATCTGAAAGTAAATCGATTCCCAATTATGAATATGTGGTTGCTCAACCCAGAAGTGAATTTACAGAACAATCTTTGTCGAGATTGGCGCAAATTTTTCTTAAAAACAAAGACTACAACAAAGCAATTCCGGTATTATCTCGTTTAGAAGATGAAGCTGATATTTCCCAGAATAAAACATTTGCACAATCCAATCTGATGAAATTATACTATGATAAAAAAGATTATCCAAATTCGGTAATTTATGCGGAGAAAGTTTTGATGAATCCAAAAACGGATGATAATGTAAAAAGTGACGCGCAAATTATAATAGCACGTGCGGCAATGCAAACGGGGGATGAAAACAAAGCGCGAGTTGCTTACGCAAAAGTTATGACGATTGCCAAAGGAGAATTGGCAGCCGAAGCTTTGTATTATGATGCCTATTTTAAAAATAAAGACGAAAAGTTTGAAGCTTCTAATACTGCAGTTCAAAAATTGGCAAAGAATTATTCGAGCTATAAATATTTTGGAGCCAAAGGATTAATCTTGATGGCGAAAAACTTTTACGGACTGAAGGACAGTTATCAGGCCACATATATTTTAGAAAATGTGATTCAAAATTTCACTGATTTTCCAGATGTTATTTCAGAAGCGCAAACAGAATTGGACGCTATTAAATCCGAAGAATCTAAAACAAACTCATCGATTACAAAATAGATAATTGAAGTTCGGAATTTAGATAATAGACAAATAGATAATAGAATAAAGAATAGGGAGTGAAATTCTTTCTGTTTAAAAAAACATAAAAATGACAATCAAAAAAACATCTTCATTTACAGATATATCAACGTTCTCGGCTCCCTCCCCTTCGGGGAGGGTTGGGGTGGGGATTAGGTTAGGGATTCTATTTCTTTTACTCTCTCAATTTTCGTTTGCACAAAAAAAGGATCAAATTGGAACAGAAACAGTAAATGTTGTGAAGCCTTATACGCCAACTATTTCGGATGCTTTCAAAGTGAAGGAAACGCCTTCGCTTGATGAAGAAGGAAACACTAAAAAAGAAACAGTAAAATATACCATTTTCTCTTTTCCGGTAGCTTCGACTTTTACTCCGTCTAAAGGAAAGGCGGAAGGAGTGGAGAAAGAAAAACAAGAACATTTATTTAAAAACTATGCGACTTTTGGAGTTGGAAATTACGGAACTTTTATCGGTGAATTGTTCGTAAATCATGATCTTAATAATACAGATTATGTAGGTGGAATGTTTCGTCACCATTCGTCACAAGGAGGGATTAAAAAGGTAGAATTAGATGATCGTTTTTATGACACATCGATTGATTTGATGTATGGTTCAAACCAAGACGATCTTTCCTGGAATGTAGATTTGGGATACCAAAATCAAATTTACAACTGGTATGGATTGCCAGCTGGTTTTGGTAGTGCTTTGTCAACTCAGGACAGGTTGATTCTAGTTAATGGTATAAAACCACAGCAAGTATATAGCACAATATCATTAGGAGGGAATGTAGCGTTTAACGAAAGTATTTTTAATAAAATGAGCCTTAAATTCAGTCATTTTTCGGATACTTTTGAGTCTTCAGAAAATAGATTTTATGCTAAGCCAACAGTGCAATTTGATATCATGGATAGTGCTGTGAAAACAGATATAATTGTTGATTATGTTGGTGGCAGTTTCAAAGAGAATTATTCAAATACGAATATGGAACCTGTGAAATATGGTTATACTAATTTTGGTATTGCGCCAAGTTTTGTAATGCAAAAAGAGGATTGGACACTGAATATTGGCGCGGCTGTGTTTTATAGTTTGGACAATCAAAACAGCAATAATAAATTTTTAGTTTATCCAAAATTCAATGCTTCTTACAAAGTTGTTGGTGATTTGATGATTTTCTACGCCGGAGCCGAAGGAAACTTGGAACAAAACTCATATCAGGATTTTGTCAATGAAAATCCATTTTTATCTCCAACGTTAAATATTGGACCAACGGACAAGCAATATGATATTTTTGCAGGATTAAAAGGGAAATTAACTAACAATGTAAGTTATAATATCAAAGGTTCGTATGTGAATGAAAGAAATAAAGCGTTGTTTAAAAGCAATGATTATAATGAAACCCAAACGAATCAGAATTACGCTTTTGGAAATTCCTTTCAAGTGGTGTATGACGATATGAGAACATTAAGTTTCTATGGAGAATTAAAAGCTGATTTTTCCAAGAATGTATCTTTTGGAATTAATGGGACTTTCAACAGTTATACGAATGATTTTCAAGCTGAAGCCTGGAATTTACCGACCGTAAAAATAAATTCAAATATTAATTTTAATATTACACCAAAATGGTTCACTGGCGCAAATGTATTTTACGTAGGCGAGCGTAAAGATCAAAAGTTGAATACTGATGTAGTATATCTAGTTCAGCCGAGTCCTTTTATTTTACCTTCCTATTTTGATGTAAATGCAAATGTTGGATTCAAATACAGCGATCGATTGACTGCTTTTTTAAGAGCTAATAATATTACCAATAAAGCCTATGAAAAATGGTTGAATTATCCGGTTCAAGGTTTTCAAGTGATTATAGGAGCGAACTATAAATTTGATTTTTAATTTTTTTTTAACCACAAAAGGCACAAAGTTTAACACAAAAGACACAAAAAGATAATTCAAAATAACGAAACAATCTTTGTGCCTTTTTTAATTCCTTTGTGCCTTTTGTGGTGATTTTTTTATTTTCTCATTTAACTATGACTTTCAAACAAAAAATACATACCCATTATCTGCAATTAGTTCAGGATCGAATCGATGTTTTCAAGGACATGATTGTTGCGCTTACCGAAGACTCTAAGAACGATGCCAAAGGTTCTGCTGGTGATAAACACGAAACCGCCTTGTCTATGATGCATATTGAACAAGAGAAACTCAATAGTAAACTTAGAGAAGTGTTGACTCAAAAAGCTGTTTTAAATAAAATAGATGCTACCACAATTGCCGAAACAATTATCGTGGGGAGTTTAGTAAAAGCGAACGGAATCTATTTATACCTGAGTGTGGCGCTTCCTAAAATTAACATTGAAGGAATTAACGTTATTGCATTATCACCACAATCACCTTTGGGAAATAAACTAATGGGTAATCAAGAAGGGTTTACTTTTGAGATTAATACTACAAAGTATTTGATAGAAGAGATTCTATAAAATACAATTGATTTAGCTTGTTTTGGATACGTTAGGTTTTAATAAAGCAGTTTTGATTGGGATTAAATTAAATTTTTCAACTTCAAAACTATTTTTGTTATTTTTCGATTACAATTTAAGTGTAAAACACAGTATTTTCTTTTGATTTATAACTAAAATAACTATTTGTGTTTTAGGAATGTAACTGTTGTCGCATCTTTGCCCTATCAAAATAAATAAAATAATAAAAATATATAGTTATGTGCGGAATAGTATGTGCCTTTGATTTGAAACAAAAAGCGGAAGTTTTAAGACCGCAAGTATTAGAAATGTCTAAAATTATCCGTCATCGTGGACCGGACTGGAGCGGAATTTTTAGTAATGATAAAGCTATTATGTCTCATGAGCGTTTGGCAATCGTTGATCCGGCTTCAGGGAAACAACCTTTATTCAGTGAAGATAAACAACTTGTTTTAGCGGCAAATGGTGAAATTTACAACCACAGAGAATTGCGTAAACAATTTGAAGGGAAATACAACTTTCAAACTGAAAGTGACTGTGAGGTTATTTTAGCGCTTTACAAAGAAAAAGGACCTCATTTTATAGATGAAATGAACGGGATTTTTGGATTTGCTATTTATGATGTAGAAAAAGACGAGTATTTTGTTGCTCGTGACCACATGGGAATTATTCCATTGTACATTGGTTGGGATCAACACGGAACTTTTTATGTTGCTTCAGAATTGAAAGCCTTAGAAGGGTATTGTACAAAAATCGAATTGTTTCCTCCAGGACATTATATGACCAGTAAAGATGGTGAGTTTGTACAATGGTATAAAAGAGAATGGACCGATTATGATGCGGTAAAAGATAACGAAACCAGTATTCCAGCCATTAAAGAAGCGCTGGAAGCAGCGGTTCACAGACAATTAATGAGTGACGTTCCTTACGGAGTATTACTTTCAGGAGGTTTGGATTCTTCAATTACTTCGGCTGTGGCCAAAAAATATGCTCAAAAACGTATTGAATCTGATGATGTAGCTGATGCTTGGTATCCGCAATTACACTCTTTTTCAGTAGGATTAGAAGGTTCTCCTGATTTAGCTGCGGCTCAAGTAGTAGCAAAACATATTGGAACAATTCACCACGAAATAAAATTCACCATTCAAGAAGGTTTGGATGCGGTTCGTGATGTGATTTATAGTCTGGAAACCTATGATGTGACTACTGTTAGGGCATCAACTCCAATGTGGTTAATGGCGAGAGTTATTAAATCAATGGGGATTAAAATGGTATTGTCAGGTGAAGGTGCAGATGAGTTATTTGGTGGGTATTTGTATTTTCACAAAGCGCCAAACGCAAGAGAATTTCATGAAGAAACCGTACGTAAATTAAGTAAATTGCATATGTATGACTGCTTGCGTGCCAACAAGAGTTTAGCGGCTTGGGGTATTGAAGGACGTGTTCCGTTTTTGGATAAAGAATTTATGGATGTGGCGATGAGAATCAACCCGCAAGATAAAATGATCAATGCAGCACATCCAATGGAAAAATGGGTGGTTCGTAAAGCTTTTGAAGACATGTTGCCGGAAAGTGTGGCATGGAGACAAAAAGAACAATTTAGTGATGGAGTAGGATACAGCTGGATTGACACTTTGAAAGAAGTAGTTGCTGAGGCCGTTTCAGATGAGCAATTGGCAAATGCTAAATATAGATTCCCATTGCAAACCCCAACTTCTAAAGAAGAGTATTACTATCGTTCTATTTTTCACGATCATTTCCCAAGTGATGCTGCGGCTTTATGTGTTCCACAGGAAGCAAGTGTGGCTTGTAGTACAAAAATTGCATTAGAATGGGATGAAGCGTTCAAGAACATGAATGATCCTTCAGGTAGAGCTGTTGCCAGTGTGCATGATGACGCTTATGTTAAAGCATAAATAATAATTTTTAGAATTAGTTATAGAAAAGCGCTCTCAGTTTTGAGAGCGTTTTTTGTGTTTAATAAAACCGCATTTTTCTGAAAAATATTGACGGTAAAATTCTTTATATGAAGTTTTTTAACGTCTTTTTGAAAGATGTAAAAGTGGAATAAGGTTTTTTCTAAAGTGCTTATTTACAATTTATAACGTAATGCTTCGGTTTTTGAACTTGTAAGTTGCATTTTGCGTGCAAAAAGTTTTTTTTGGTTGTTATTTTAAACTAAAATACGGCTTTGTGTTTTGTATTTGTAACTGTTAATGCATCTTTGCCTTACCAGAATAAGAAAAAAAAATAAAATTATATAGTTATGTGCGGAATATTAGCCATTATTGGAAAAGGAAAAGATGAAAAACTAGTAAGAGAGCTTTCTAAAAGGATGGGACACCGTGGTCCTGATGAAAGTGATTTACATGTTACGGAAAAGGGTTCTATTTTAAGTCATGAACGTTTGTCTATTGTCGATTTGCATTCAGGAAAGCAACCGATACAAGGCACAAAAACTGCCTATATGGTTCATAATGGCGAGATATATAATCATCAAACTTTGAGAGATGGTGTTTTGAAGCACCACACTTTTAGAACTAAATCAGATTCAGAGGTTATTGTTCATTTGTATGAAGAATTTGGATATGATTTTTGTAATATGCTTGATGGAGACTGGGCTTTTGTTATAGTTGACGGCGATAATTTTATTGCAGGTAGAGACCCAATGGGAGTAAAACCTTTATATTATGGTTTAGATGAAAGGGGAAGAATTTATTTTTCATCAGAAATGAAACCCATAGCTGATCAATGTAGAACATTTTCTACTTTTCCTCCGGGACATTATTACACTCAAAAAACTGGTTTTGTAAAATACTACCAACCGGAATATGAAGATTATTTAAAAGCAGATCAGGATTTAGATTTAGATTTAATCAGAGAAACTTTGACTGAAGCGACTCGCAAGCGTTTGATGAGTGATGTGCCAATTGGAGTATTGCTTTCAGGAGGATTAGATTCTTCTTTGACTTCAGCAATTGCTTCTAGATTGT
Source organism: Flavobacterium gawalongense (assembly GCF_007097265.1). GTDB lineage: Bacteria > Bacteroidota > Bacteroidia > Flavobacteriales > Flavobacteriaceae > Flavobacterium > Flavobacterium gawalongense. The sequence continues at coordinate 118,235 of NZ_VJZP01000008.1, forward strand.
TGGCCGAAAGCGGTAAAAAATTACATTCTTTTTCTATTGGATTAGATGCTGATGCACCAGATGCTGCAGCAGCGAGAAAAGTGGCTGATTATTTAGGTACTGAACACCATGAAATTCACTTTACAATTGAAGAAGGCATAAAAATATTAGATAAATTGATTTGGCATCTTGAAACCTATGATGTGACTTCGATAAGAGCGAGTACACCAATGTATTTTTTGTCGAAAGCGATTACTGATATGGGAATAAAAGTGGTGCTTTCAGGAGAAGGGGCTGATGAGATTTTTGGAGGGTATTTGTATTTCAGAAATGCGCCATCAACAGAAGATTTTCAAAAAGAAACGATTGAAAGAGTTCAGAAATTATTTACTGCCGATTTATTAAGAGCAGATAAATCAACTATGGCTCATGGATTAGAAGCTAGAGTTCCATTTTTAGACAAAGCTTTTCTTGATATGGCAGTTCGTATCAAAGCAGAAGAAAAGATGCCTAAAACGTACGAAGGAAAAGAAAAATATATTTTAAGAAAAGCATTTGATACTCCGGACAACCCTTATCTTCCTGATGCCGTTTTATGGAGACAAAAAGAGCAGTTTTCTGATGGAGTAGGGTACAACTGGATTGATGAATTGATTGAATATTGTTCTTCGCAAGTAACGGATGAGCAATTAGCTGGTGCGGCTGCAGAATTTCCATACAATGCGCCAACTACAAAAGAAGCGTATTTTTACAGATCAATATTTAACAAATATTATCCACAGCTTAGTGCAGCGCAAACCGTTAGAAAATGGATTCCAAAATGGCAAGAAAACCAAGACCCAAGCGGAAGAGCAAATGCAGCTCACGTTCAGGCAGATACTGAAATTGCAAAAACTGGAATTACGGTTTAAAAAAAACAACAATATCAATTTCAAAAAACAATTGCAATAACAATTAAAAAATAATTGGAATTTTCAAATTTTCAAAGCGACATGTAAAATGTTTGTTTTGAAAATTTGTTTTTTATAAAGGTTTGAGTTTTGTCCTTTTCGAAATTGCCATTGATTTTTGAAATTGAAATTTCTAACAATATGTTAATAACTTAACTGCTTAAAAAGTGATTTTAACGGTAATATAATTTGCGTTTTTATATATTTGCGTGTTAGACAAAAATTACATTTTTTTAGAATAAAATATATGAGCGAAGAAATCAAGAAGGACAATTATTCAGCAGATAGTATTCAAGCATTAGAAGGAATGGAGCACGTAAGAATGCGTCCATCGATGTATATTGGAGATGTGGGTGTTCGAGGACTGCATCATTTAGTTTATGAAGTGGTAGATAACTCTATCGATGAGGCAATGGGAGGTCATTGTGATACGATAATAGTTGATATAAATGAAGATGGATCTGTTTCTGTTGAGGATAATGGACGTGGTATTCCAGTAGGAATTCATAAAAAAGAAGGGGTTTCGGCGCTTGAGGTTGTAATGACTAAAATTGGTGCCGGAGGAAAATTTGATAAAGATTCTTATAAAGTCTCCGGAGGACTTCACGGTGTTGGGGTTTCGGTGGTAAATGCATTGTCAAACCATTTGAGAGCTACAGTACACAGTAGTGATGGAAAAATATACGAGCAAGAATATGAAAAAGGAAAGGCACTATATCCGGTAAAACAAATCGGTGTAACTACAAAAAGAGGGACGATTGTTACTTTTTATCCGGATCCTAGCATATTTACCCAAACAATTGAATATTCGTACGATACTTTATCTGCACGTATGCGTGAATTGTCTTTTTTGAATAAAGGAATCACAATTACATTTACAGATAAAAGAGAAAAAGATAAAGATGGAAATTTTGTGTCAGAAGTATTTCATTCTGATGAAGGTTTGAAAGAATACATTCGCTATTTAGATGGAAACCGTGAGCCAATTATCGCACACGTTATTTCTATGGATAACGAAAAAGGAGAAATTCCAGTTGAGGTGGCATTGATTTACAATACAAGCTACACGGAAAATATTTTTTCTTATGTGAATAATATCAATACTCACGAAGGAGGAACGCACTTGCAAGGTTTTAGAACTGGTTTGACCAGATCGTTAAAGAAATATGCGGATGCTTCGGGAATGTTAGATAAACTGAAATTTGATATTTCAGGAGATGACTTCCGTGAAGGATTGACAGCAATTATTTCTGTAAAGGTTGCCGAACCACAATTTGAAGGACAAACCAAAACGAAACTTGGAAACAGAGAGGTTGTTTCGCCAGTAAGTCAAGCGGTGAGTGAAATGATTGAAAATTATTTGGAGGAGAATCCAAATGATGCTCGAATCATTGTTCAAAAAGTAATCTTAGCTGCACAGGCTCGTCACGCAGCCAAAAAAGCGCGTGAAATGGTTCAACGCAAAACCGTAATGGGTGGCGGTGGATTGCCAGGAAAATTATCGGATTGTTCTGAACAAGATCCTGCAAAATGTGAAGTATATCTTGTCGAGGGAGATTCGGCGGGAGGAACTGCAAAACAAGGTCGTGACCGTGCATTTCAAGCTATTTTACCCTTACGTGGTAAGATTTTGAACGTAGAAAAAGCAATGCATCATAAAGTTTTTGAAAACGAAGAGATTCGAAATATTTTTACGGCACTTGGAGTTACCATTGGAACTGCCGAAGATAGTAAAGCATTGAATATTGAAAAATTACGTTACCATAAAGTAATTATTATGTGTGATGCCGATGTCGATGGTAGTCACATTTCTACTTTAATCTTGACGTTCTTCTTTAGATTTATGAAAGAATTAATTGAAGAAGGTCACGTGTATATTGCCGCACCGCCTTTATATTTGGTTAAAAAAGGGAACAAAAAAGAATATGCTTGGAATGATGTACAACGTGATCAGGCGAATGAAAGAATGGGAGGTAGTGCAGGAATTCAACGTTATAAAGGTCTTGGGGAGATGAACGCGGAGCAATTATGGGAAACTACAATGGATCCAGGATTTAGAACTTTACGTCAGGTAACTATTGACAGTTTGGCGGAAGCCGACAGGGTATTCTCTATGTTAATGGGTGACGAAGTACCACCACGTAGAGAATTCATTGAGAAAAATGCAGTTTATGCAAATATTGATGCATAAACCTAGTTTGATCATTGGTTTGTTCGAATAAATGAATGATTAGCTGAATTAGAGATTGACCAAATTAACAAATAACCGAATAAACTTTAAAATATGAAAGTTACCATTGTAGGAGCAGGAAATGTAGGTGCAACCTGTGCAGATGTAATTTCTTATAGAGGAATTGCTAGCGAAGTAGTATTATTGGATATTAGAGAAGGTTTTGCTGAGGGTAAAGCTTTGGATATCATGCAATGCGCTACCAATACCGGTTTTAATACCAAAGTATCAGGTGTTACTAACGATTATTCTAAAACGGCAGGAAGTGATGTAGTGATAATTACATCTGGAATTCCTAGAAAACCAGGAATGACTCGTGAAGAACTAATAGGTATCAACGCAGGAATTGTGAAAACAGTTGCTGAAAATGTATTGAAGCATTCACCGGATACTATTATAGTGGTGGTTTCTAATCCTATGGATACAATGACTTATTTGGCTTTGAAATCTACAGGATTACCAAAAAATAGAATTATAGGTATGGGTGGAGCATTGGATAGTTCTCGTTTTAGAACGTATTTATCTTTGGCTTTAGATAAACCTGCAAATGATATTTCGGCTATGGTGATAGGTGGACATGGTGATACTACTATGATTCCTTTAACACGCTTGGCATCTTATAATGGAATTCCGGTTTCTCAATTTCTATCGGAAGAAGTGTTGCAAAAAGTAGCTGCCGATACTATGGTAGGTGGAGCTACGCTTACAGGACTTTTAGGAACTTCAGCTTGGTATGCTCCCGGAGCTTCAGTTGCTTTCTTGGTAGACAGTATTTTGAATGACCAAAAGAAAATGATCGCTTGTTCAGTTTTTGTTGAGGGAGAATACGGTCAAGATGATATCTGTATAGGTGTTCCTTGTATTATTGGTAAAAATGGAGTGGAAGAAATCCTTGACATTAAACTAAATGAGCAAGAAAAAGCTTTGTTTGCTAAAAGTGCTGATGCAGTTAGACAAATGAATGATGCCTTAAAATCAATTTTGGTATAATATTTTAATTATAAAATAGAGAAGACTGCACTTTTGCAGTCTTTTTTTTGAGATTAATCAATAAATAAATTGGTTAATCTTAACGTTAATTATATATTTGCTCGGTTTAAAAAAATTGATGTAATTCCTGATATTCTTTTTTGGTTGCAAAAATCGATGGCAGGGCTTATTCTATAAGGTTTAAAGCAAAAATAAATAAATAAAAAATAATTAATTTTTAGTAATAATGCAGAATAAAGGACTTATTAAATTTTTCGCAATTCTATTTGCATTGGTAAGTATTTACCAACTTTCTTTCACTTTCATTTCTAGTAAAGTAGAAAGTGATGCAAAATCTTTTGCAGGTGGAAATCCTGAAAAAGAAGTAAAATATTTAGATTCTATTGGTAAAGAAAAAGTATTTAACCTTGGATTTACTGATTTTACTTTCAATGAAGTAAAAGACAAACAAATCAACAAAGGTCTTGACTTAGAAGGTGGTATCAATGTTATACTTCAAATATCTGTTAAAGACATTTTGAAAGGATTATCTAATAATTCGAAAAATCCAATTTTTAATAAATCTTTGGCTGATGCTACTGCAAATCAAAAAGGAAATCAAACTTACATTGATGCATTTTTCGAAGCTTTTGAATCAAATTCTAATGGGACTGTGAAATTGGCTTCTCCTGATATTTTTGCAAATAGAAGTTTGCAAGGTGAAGGTGGAGTAGATTTTCAGATGACTGATGCAGAGGTAAAAAAAGTAATCAAAAGAAAAGTTGATGAATCTGTAGAAAGTGCTTTTGGAGTTTTAAGAAAACGTATCGATAAATTTGGCGTAACACAACCTAATATTCAAAAATTAGGGGAATCTGGAAGAATCCTTGTAGAACTCCCGGGTGCTAAAGATGTAGACAGGATTAAAAAATTATTGCAAAGTACCGCTCAATTAGAGTTCTGGGAAACGTATAAAATTGAAGAAATAGGAAATTTTTTGATGGCTGCAAATGAGTCATTGAAAAAAACTGAAATCAATAAAGTTGAAACTAAAGCAGTAGAAAAAGATTCATTGAGCGCTTTGCTAACTGATGGTAAAGATTCGGCAGCTACTAAAAAAGGAAACAATCCTTTACTGGATAAAATTATCGGTCAAGGTGGAGGTCCAGTTTTAGGGCTTTTCTCTCCAAAAGATACTGCTGTTGTAAACGGATATTTGAAAAGAGCTGATATTAGAATTTTATTAGCAGGTGACCAACGTTATGCAAAATTTGTTTGGGGTAAACCAATGACAATTAAAGATGCTAAAGCAAAAGATATTGATGCTGTAGAATTGTATGCTTTAAAAGGAAATAGAGACAATGTGCCTTCAATGAGTGGTGGCGTGGTTACAGATGCAAAAGATACTTTTGACCAATTGGGTAAACCAGCCGTTTCTATGCAAATGAATGGTCAAGGTGCAAAATCTTGGGAAGAATTAACAGGTAGAGCATATACTCAAAAAAGTAATATCGCTATTGTTCTTGATGATGTTGTATATTCGGCTCCCGGTGTATCTAGCGGTCCAATTTCGGGTGGTAGATCTGAAATTTCAGGTGCTTTTGATGTCACAGAAACAAAAGATTTAGCGAATGTATTAAGAGCAGGTAAACTTCCTGCAGCTGCAGATATTGTTCAATCAGAAGTGGTAGGACCATCCTTAGGTCAAGAAGCGATTGATAATGGTACAAATTCAGCTCTTATCGGATTACTTTTAGTATCGCTTTGGATGATGATTTATTATGGTAAAGCAGGTTGGTATGCTAATCTTGCATTAGCAGTTAACTTATTATTCTTATTCGGAATTTTAGCAAGTATTGGAGCGGTTCTTACTTTACCTGGTATTGCTGGTATCGTTTTAACAATGGGAACAGCTGTTGATGCGAATATCATTATTTACGAAAGAGCAAAAGAAGAATTACGTGCGGGTAAAACGCTGGAAGAAGCCATTAAAACTTCATACAGTTGGAGAGGTGCTATGTCATCAATTACAGATGCTAACGTTACGCACATTTTAACTGGAGCTGTGTTGTTTATTTTTGGTTCAGGACCAATTAAAGGTTTTGCTACTACATTATTGATAGGTATTGTAACTTCTTTATTCACCTCTATTTTTATCGCAAGAATATTTATTGACTGGAATATTAGTAAAAAGAATGATTTAACTTTTGTTACCAAGTTTTCTAAAAACATGTTTAATAATTTCCATTTTGATTTCTTAGGAGCGAAAAAATGGACCTATATATTCTCAAGTATTGTTGTTATTATTAGTGTAATTTCATTAGCAACAAACGGTCTGGATGAAGGTGTGGATTTTGTAGGAGGAAGAACGTTTCAAGTGCGTTTCGAAAAACCAATTGAAGCTGAAACTGTAAAAGCAGAATTAACTAAAGTTTTCGGAAGTGCTGAGGCAAAAGTATTTGGTAGTGATAATCAATTAAAAATTACTACAAAGTATAAAGTACAAGAGCATGGAGTTCAAGCCGATGAAGAAGTAAATAAATTGTTATATGATAATTTGAAACAACATTTTTCTGCGGGATTAACCTATGATAAATTTGTAAATGCTTATGATGGTAAAAAATTAGGAATTCTACAAGCCTCAAAAGTAGGACCAACAGTTGCAGAGGATATTAAAACCAATGCATATTGGGCGGTGTTAGGTGCTATGGTATTAGTATTCTTGTATTTGATGATTAGTTTCAGAAGATGGCAATACAGTTTGGGAGCCATTGCCGCCATAGCACACGACGTTATTTTTGTGTTGGGGATTTACTCATTATGCTATAAATTCATGCCTTTTGGTATGGAAATCGACCAACACTTTATCGCTGCGATTCTTACCGTTATTGGGTATTCTATGAATGATACCGTAATTGTATTTGACAGGGTTCGAGAATTCTTGGCAGGTAAAACTAAAGGTTCTTTTGCTGAAATTGTAAATCAATCTATTAATACAACAATGTCAAGAACAATCAATACTTCATTGACAATGATTGTGGTATTGTTAATCATGTTTGTTTTTGGTGGAGAATCGATAAGAGGATTCATCTTTGCTATGTTAGTTGGTATCATTGTAGGAACGTATTCTTCATTGTTTATCGCAACACCAGTATTAGTGGATACAATTTCAAGAGAAGATAAAAACTTGATAGAAAAACAACATCTGGAAGTTTAAGATATATTTTTTTATTGTAATTATAATTTAAGAAAAGATTCAACGAAAGTTGGATCTTTTTTTTTGCTCCAGAATAGGAGGGTTCATTTCAAATGATTATTTTTAACAGAATAGTTTTAGAAAATTTTACGGATTAAAAAATAAAACACCTTTTATGTATAAAAGAGCAGTTTTTATTTTTACTATTATTTTTAGTTGTACATCTTTTATGTTCAAGATATAAAGCATAAAACGGAGCTTGGTTTTTATTATGGGTTTGGAAACGAAATTAAGAAAAGTGATTTCTCACATACAAATAGTTATATACTATCCGTAATGCGGACTAAAATCATTTCGAATACAATTTTTGTCGTTTGTACATTTATAAAGCATAAATATTAGCCCACAGATTGTACAGATTGTACAGATTATACCGATTTACACGGATTTTTTTACTTGGTGAATCAAACTGTTATTTAAATCTGTGCAAAATCCGTTCAATCCGTGTTATCTGTGTGCCATATTTTATCCTTTGGAACATATTGCGGACTGTCATAAATAGTTATAATAAAATTCATTTCAATTATATTATAAAAGGAGACAAAGATTTCAAGTACGAACTATTACTTCAGCCTGAGCTAAATTTTGCCACTCATCAGCTTCTGAATATTTATTTTATTCAGCCAAGTGAGCAGAATTATATAGAGAAGCGGGAAACATATGCTAAGAAGAGAAATATAAAAGAATATGTTTTGAATGCTGGTTTTATTATAAGAAAGCCTATTTCAAAAACATCTAGTATATACTTGTTGGGAAGTATAGGATCAATGATTATGGATAAGGATGCGGAGAGACTTTCTAAAGGTTTTGCTTTTTCAAATGTTTTAGCCTTAGGTTTTTCTTTAAAAATGGATAAAATCACATTTGATATAAGGCCAAGTATTCGTCATGTTTCTAATGCAGGATTTCAAAGTCCAAACCTTGGTTTTAACACTAAGAATATTGAATTTGGTTTTTCTTTTCCGATTTAGATATTATTTTTATTTATTGTATCTAATTTTTTGGGATTATACAATGAGAATTCCTCAATTGGAATATTGAAAAAAAAATGATTGTAAATCTTTGCGGAATTTTAAAATTAGTTAATGTTCCTGTAATTAGATATTTATTGAAAGTTTATATTATCAAAGTATCAAATTTTATATATTTACTAAATATTTGTTAAAGCACACTACTTTATTTTAGATCAAATTAAAACCCAGAAATAATGGAAAAATTTATCAGGTCTTTCGTCTTTGTTTTTTTGATTACTATTTTATCAAATATAAGTGTTTATGCTAAAGATAGTATTGGTAGTTATGGAAGTAAGAGTATTGGAATGGATTCTAATTACTTGTTTGCTTCTTTAGATTCTTTTTTTAATATTAAAGATACTTTAAAAAATGGCAATCTGATAAATGAAAGTATAAATTTCGCTACTGCCCCACCAACCGTTACTACACCTATTTATCTATGTCAAAATAGTCCCGCAGTACCATTAACAGCGACTCCTTCGGCTGGAGGAACTTTTAGATGGTACGATGCACTAACATTAGGGAATGAATTTCCTTCTGCACCAATACCTTCAACAGCTACTGTAGGAACGACATCGTATTATGTGAGTGAAACTGTCGGAGGTATTGAAAGCCCCCGTTCTAAAATTGATGTTATTGTGGTAGCCGATAATGGGGCAGTTATTTTACTTTTTAGGTGTGATCCTTCACAAGTTTTGCCAGCCGATAAAAATAGCTCCGTTATGTTTGATTGGGCAAATAATCCTTTGATTAATAATAATTCTTATAATTATTCATACTCAATTCAGGGAGGTCCTATTGTCACTGGAAATACAACAGTATCACATCAACAAGTTTTTGGAATGTTGCCTGGGCAATCTGCAACATTAACATTATCGGCAGCAACATTTCCATGTGTCCCATCACAAACTATAACTTGTAATGTACCTTGTGGGAGTTCAACTATAACCCCTAATTTTCCTGTAATAGCACCTTTTTGTTCAGGAACTTTAGCGCCAATTTTGTCAACTATATCGCCAAACGGAATTACAGGAACTTGGTCTCCAGCAATAATAAATAATACAACAAGCGGAAGTTATGTGTTTACTCCAAATCCAATATTATTTCCTTGTGCTACAACCCAAACACTACCGGTAACAGTTGTACCATTGGCAACACCAACTTTCACAACTATTCCAGCCACTGTTTGTCAAAATGTATCCGCACCGACTTTACCATCAAGTTCTTCAAACGCCACACCAATAACTGGTACTTGGAGTCCTGCAACTGTTAATACATCTGTTTTGGGACCTGCTACTTATACTTTTACCCCCAATGCGGGTCAATGTGTTTCAAGTCCATCTACAACAGTAACTATTACTGTTAATCCAAATATAACACCAACTTTTACAGCGGTTCCAGCTATTTGTTCCGGTACTGCACTTGCGGCTCTGCCAACAACTTCAAACAATGGATTCACGGGGACTTGGTCTCCGACCTTAAATAATACGGCTACTACAACCTATACTTTTACTCCAACTGCGGGACAATGTGCAACTACCACTACGATGACTATTTCGGTTACGCCAAATGCTACTCCAACATTTACTGCGGTTCCTCCAATTTGTACAGGCACACCTTTGGCTCCTTTGCCAACAATTTCTAATAATGGTTATACAGGAACATGGTCTCCGGCCTTAAATAATACGGCTACCACAACCTATACTTTTACGCCGAATTCAGGTCAATGTGCAACTACAACTACTTTAACGATTACGGTGAATCTATTAAGAACGCCAACTTTTACCACTATTCCAACGACTGTTTGTGAAAATGATCCAGTACTGGTTTTGCCAACAAGTTCTTCGAATATTCCTGCAATAACGGGAGCATGGAGTCCGGCAACTGTTGGTACTTCGATTTTAGGAACTAGTGATTATATCTTTACGCCCAATCCAGGGCAATGCGCTACAACAGTTACACAATCAATTGCAGTAAATCCTATTAATACTATTACAAGTATAAATTGGACTGTTACAGAGGCTTTTGTTGAAAATCAAGTGCTAACTGTTGTTGTAGTCGGTAATGGAGAAAATTTGTATCAATTAGATGATGGGCCGTTTCAGGAAAGTCCAGTATTCGAAAATGTTTCTTTGGGAACACATTCCATTACGGTACAGGATAAAAATGGTTGCAGTTCTTCAGTAACGGTGTATAATGTTTTGGTGATTGATTATCCTAGATTTTTTACGCCTAACAATGATAGCTATAATGATACTTGGAATATTTTTAGTTTACAGGCTCAATCCAATTCCAAAATTCTAATATTTGATCGTTATGGTAAACTTTTAAAGGAAATTAGACCGAGTGGTCCAGGTTGGGATGGAACGTATATTGGACAACCAATGCCTGCAAATGATTATTGGTTCACTGTTGATTATACGGAACTAAACATTCCTAAAAAATTTAAGTCCCATTTTTCATTAAAAAGATAAAATAAAAAAGCTTCCAGATATTTTGGAAGCTTTTTTATTAATCCTGTATCGTTTTTTTAGGACTAGACAATATGGTAAAAGGGTTTAATGTTCTACTTTAACAGGCTTTTCGGCTGTAAAAATGAAATATAATCCTATTAGAATAAAAGGAATACTTAGCCATTGTCCTGTAGAAAGCAAACCTAACTCATTTTCAAAACCACCCTGACTTTCTTTTACGGATTCTACTACAATACGTACAGAAAATAAAAGGACTAGAAACATACCAAATAAATATCCAGATTTGAGTCTTGCTTCTGTTTTCCAATACAAGAAAAATAATATGGCAAATACAAAAATATAGCAAAATGCTTCATATAGTTGTGTAGGGTGTTTTGCAGGAACTTGTTCTAATAATACTGCAAACTTTGGATCAGTCGCAATAGCATGGTAAGCCTCGTTTGGATTCGCTATTTGAGTTGCATTGACAGCATCTCTTGGGCTAAATTTATCACGGATAAATCGAATTCCAAATGCAGATGTCGTTTCTTTCCCTACAATCTCCGAATTGAAAAAATTTCCTAGTCTTACAAAAATAGCTCCGCTGGCAACAGGTATAACGACTCTGTCTAAAATCCACAATTGAGGTCTTTTTAATATATTTTTACTATAAAAGTACATTGCAATTATTATTGATATAGCAGCACCATGACTCGCTAAACCCTGATAGCCTGTAAATTCAAAATTAGGAGAAAATCGAAATGGCAGAATTATTTCCATTAAATGATTGCGATAATATTCCCAATCATAAAAGAAAACATGGCCCAAGCGTGCACCAATTAAAGTGGCAAGCACAGTCCAGATAAAAAGGGAATCTAATTTTTCTATGGATTCACCTTCACGCTCAAAGATGTTTTTCATAATGTACCAGCCTAATCCAAAAGCGATTACAAACATTAAGCTGTAATAACGAATTATGAAAAAACCTAAATCGATACCTTCTGATGGATTCCAAACGATGTTTAAAGCGTGTGTCATTATTGTTGAATTTTTTATTTGTTGTAAAAATAAAGATTTAAAGTAAATTTCGTATTTAAAAAAAGTTAATGTTTATGATTGCACTTTTTCTCGGGAACAGGATCGTAACCACTTTTTCCCCAAGGATGACAACTCATAATCCTTTTTATGCCTAAAAATCCACCATAAAATAATCCATGTGTTTGGAGTGCCTTTATCATATAAGAAGAGCAGGTAGGTTCAAATCTACACGCAGCAGGAGTAAAAGGTGATATTGCGGTTTGATAAAACCGAACAAGTAGCACAAATGGAAAAATAAGGATTCTTGATAGCATGATTTAGGTTTTCGGATTTAAAACTTCAATATTCAATTTTTTAGTTTTTTAATCTGTCCTTTGAAATCTGTTGTCTAGATGCTAAAAGTTGTGCCTTCTTTTCCATCTTTCAATTGAATGCCTAAAGCAATCAATTGATCTCGAATCTGATCTGACATTGCGAAATTTTTATTGTCTCTGGCTTGTTTTCGCATTTCAATTAACATATTTACAGTGCCTTCTAATTTGTCATTAGTACTGTCTGAAACTTTCTCATCTTCCAATCCTAGAACATCAAATACAAAACCATTAATTGTAGCAGTGAATGTTTTTAAGTCTTCGGCAGTTAGAATTTCTTTTCCTTCTTTTAATAGATTGATAAAGCGAACTCCTTCGAACAATTGTGCAATCATGATAGGTGTGTTGAAATCATCATTCATCGCATCATAACACGATTGTTTCCAGCCGGCAATATCGATTGTAGAGTTTGGACTGGCAACTAAATCTTTTGCAGCATCTATTGCCTCCATTAATCTCTTGTATCCTTTTTCAGCTGCAACAATGGCATCGTCAGAGAAATCAAGAATGCTTCTGTAATGTGCTTGAAGCATAAAAAATCGAGCTACTGATGCTGAGAAAGCTTTACTCAAAATACTATTTTCTCCTGTCAATATTTCTCTTGGTAAAATATTGTTTCCAGTAGATTTAGCCATTTTTTTGCCGTTTAATGTCAGCATATTGGCATGCATCCAATAATTAACAGGCGTTTGTCCGGTGCAAGCTTCATTTTGTGCAATCTCACATTCATGATGAGGGAATTTTAGATCCATTCCGCCTCCGTGAATATCAAAATGATTACCTAAATATTTGGTGCTCATGGCGGTACATTCAAGGTGCCACCCCGGGAAGCCATCGCTCCATGGCGAAGGCCAACGCATAATATGTTGTGGTTCGGCTTTTTTCCAAAGCGCAAAATCCTGCGGATTTCTTTTGTCGCTTTGTCCGTCAAGATCACGCGTATTAGCAAGCATATCTTCAATATTTCGACCGCTTAATCTGCCATAGTGGTTGGTTTCATTGAATTTTACCACATCAAAATAAACAGATCCATTCGCTTCATAGCCAATTCCTTTGTCAATAATAGTCTTGATAATTTCAATTTGCTCAATAATATGACCGGTTGCCGTTGGTTCAATACTTGGCGGTAAAAAGTTAAAAGCGTTCAAAATATCATGAAAATCTACCGTATAACGCTGCACCACTTCCATTGGTTCCAGTTGCTCCAGACGTGCTTTTTTCGCAATTTTATCTTCCCCTTCATCAACGTCATCCACAATATGACCTACATCAGTGATGTTACGAACGTAACGGACTTTATAATCCAAATGCAAAAAATACCTAAATATAACATCAAAAGACATGAAAGTCCTTACATTACCAAGATGTACATTACTGTAAACCGTTGGTCCACAAACATACATTCCAACATTGCCTTCATGAATAGGTGTAAATGTTTCTTTTTCTCCCGAAAGAGAATTGTATATTTTTAGAGTTTGACTTTTATATAATGGCATTTGTGGTTTGTTGTTTCCCCCACCCCAGCCCTCCCCGAAGGGGAGGGAGCGGAGAGGTGAATGTGTTGTTAATAATTGTTATTTCCTTGTTCCAATCATACCAGACTCGGCTCCCTCTCCTTTGGAGAGGGTCGGGGAGAGGACTAGAACTTCGTCTCTAATTTAATATAATCCAAAAATTCTCTACGAGTTTGATCTGTTTTGAATTTACCTCCAAATTCAGATGTAACTGTGCTGCTTTCAATATCGCTGATTCCTCTTGAATTTACGCAAAGATGTTTGGCGTCAATCACACAAGCCACATCTTCAGTGCCTAAAGCCATTTGTAATTCCTGAACAATTTGCATCGTTAAGCGTTCTTGTACCTGAGGTCTTTTGGCATAATATTCAACAATTCTGTTCATTTTAGAAAGTCCAATTACCCTTCCATTAGAAATATAAGCCACATGAGCTCTTCCTATAATCGGCAATAAATGATGTTCACAGGTAGAATAAACGATAATGTTTTTTTCAACTAACATTTCGCCGTATTTATAGTTGTTGTCGAAAGTGGAAGCATTCGGTTTTTTTGCAGGGTTCAGACCTCCAAAAATTTCTTTTACAAACATTTTTGCAACACGATTGGGCGTGCCTTTTAAACTATCATCCGTCAAATCCATTCCAAGTGTAATCAGAATATTTTGAACGTCTTTTTTAATTTTTTCTATTTTTTCTTCATCTGAAATAGCAAATGCATCTTCTCGTAATGGATTTTTTGCACTTGTACTAATATGATTGTTTCCTATCTCGTCTTGAAATTCTTCGTTATTTATCATTAAAAGGTACTATTATATTGGGTATGTAAATTTAAGCGGTAAAGATAATTAATAAAAACTAAAGAATTTCTATCGTTTATACTATTTAATGATGACTTTATAGCGATCATCGGCAAAGCAGGATTTTCTAATTACTTTAAAAAAATAAAGGCAGTAACTTTTTGGTTGCTGCCTTTTGTAAAGTATTTGAAATCTTTTGGTTATCAATAGAATAATAAAAAGTGTTTTTTAAGTTGTAATTATTCTACTTCAATTAACTTTTTTAATCGTGTGGAATTATAAACCGGAATTGCTTCTTTTAGAATCCGAACGGCGCTAATCAAATCTTCTTTTTTAAGAACATAAGCAATACGCACTTGGTTTAATCCCATTCCTGGAGTCGAATAAAAACCGGCAGCTGGAGCAACCATAACGGTTTCACCATTCAAATCATAACTTTCTAAAAGCCATTGTGCAAAATCATCCGTATTGTCAACAGGAAGTTGTGCAATACAATAAAAAGCAGCTTTAGGTTTGGTAACGATTACGCCTTCTATTTTATTTAATTCAGAAATTAAGGTGTCTCTTCGTTCTTTATATTCTGTAATTACTTCATCAAAATAACTTTGAGGGGTATCAATGGCCGCTTCGCAAGCTATTTGTTCAATCGTTGGAGGACACAAACGGGCTTGTGCAAATTTCATCGCTGCTGAAATTACCTCTTTGTTTTTTGTAACCATACATCCAATTCTGGCGCCACACATACTGTAACGTTTGGATACAGAGTCGATCATGATAACATTTTGCTCGAGTCCCTCAAGATTCATTACCGAATAATGAATGTCTTCATCATATATAAATTCTCTGTATACTTCATCAGCAATCAAGAACAAATCGTATTGTTTAGCTAGTCTGCCCAATTGTAAAATTTCTGATTCGGAATACAAATAACCAGTTGGGTTACTTGGATTGCAAATTAAAATTGCTTTGGTCTTTGGAGTGATTAGTTTTTCAAATTCTTCAATTGGAGGCAAAGTGAAGCCACTTTCAAAAACAGAATTTACGGGAACTACCGTTGCACCGGATTCTGCCGAAAAAGCACTGTAATTAGCATAAAATGGTTCTGGAATAATAATTTCATCTCCCTGATCCATAATACTTCCTAAAGCGAATAAAAGTGCCTCAGACCCTCCTGTTGTTATCATGATGTCTTCAAAAGATACTTTTACATCTTGATTGGTATAAAATTGAGCTAATTTTTTTCTATAACTTTCATAACCAGCAGAAGGTCCGTATTCAATAATAGTTAAATCAATATTTTTAATGGCTTTGATGGCCGCTTCTGGACTTTTTATATCGGGTTGACCTATATTCAAATGGTATACTTTATGACCCTTTTTCTTAGCCATTTCAGCAAAAGGAGCCAATTTTCGTATTGGTGATTCGGGCATTTGTTTGCCTCTGTTTGATATTTCTGGCATGATTTAATTATTGAAATGCAAATTTGCAATTTTTTTTTCAAACTTACTGCAATTAATAAGTCTATTTGGTGTCAAAAACGCATAATTATGTTGTATTTTCAGTAACTTTATACAAATAATTTTTGATGAAAAAGGTAATTATTTTATTTTTTCTTCTTTTCAGCTCCTTGACTATTTTAGCACAAGATGGCTTTGAATTTAGTAAAGAGGTTGATAAAGTGACTATTCCCTTCAAATTCATTAATAATTTAATTTTTATTCCCATCAAGGTCAACGGTGTAGAATTAAACTTTTTGTTAGATTCTGGTGTTGAAGAGACTATTCTGTTTAGTTTGGAAGATAAAAAAGAAATTGAATTTTCTAATGTCGAAAAAATCACTTTGCGTGGGTTAGGAAGTGAAGATGCCATCGAAGGATTGAAATCGACTAATAATATCTTGGAAATAGGAGCGTTGAAATCCAAAAATCACTTATTATATATTGTTTTGGATCAGGAATTTAACTTGTCTTCTCATGTAGGAATTCCAGTGAACGGAATTATTGGATATCAGTTTTTTAAAAATAATCTGATTGAAATCAATTACGAAAAAAAGAGAGTAATCGTTCACAGGGATATTGAAAAAAATAGAAATAAAATAGAGGAAAAATTCGAAAAGGTTGCTATTACGATTGAACGACTAAAACCGTATATAATAAATACTATAGCTATAGATTCTGTTGAGTTTCCTGTCAAATTATTAATCGATATCGGCAATAGTGATGCACTTTGGCTTTTTGAAAATCGTTCCGAATTAGTAAAAATTCCTGCTAAAAATTTTGAGGATTATTTGGGGCAGGGATTTAGTGGAGACATAGAGGGAAGAAGAGCAAAAATTTCAAAATTTCAAATGTCGAAATTTGAATTTCATAATCCACTTGTTGCTTTCCCTGATTCCAGTTCAATACGAAATGTAAAAATGGTTCTTGGCAGAATGGGTTCAGTTGGAGGTGAAATTTTAAGAAGATTTTCAGTTGTTTTTGATTATACTAATGGTTTTTTTTATTTAAAGAAAAACAAAGAATATTACTCGCCGTTTAATTATAATAAAAGCGGAGTTGAAGTTCAACACCATGGTATGCAATGGGTACAAGAAACGGTTTCTCTTAAGACGGTTCCTACGGTGACAGTAGATGACCCTTTTAAATCAAATAGTAACAGTAGCGATTTTAAATATAAATTTATTTTAAAACCTATTTATGAAATTACTAACGTTAGAAAAAATTCACCTGCAGCAAATAGCGGTTTACAAAAAGGGGACGTAATTATTTTAATTAACAAAAATCCCGGATATAAATATTCTTTGCAGGAAATTAATTCCCTCTTTAAATCGGAAGAAGAAAATTGGATTACATTAGAAATTCTAAGAAATGGTCAAATCCATAAAATTAAGTTTCAGCTACAAAATATTTTATAAAAAAAGCGCTTCTTGAATGATTCAAAAAGTGCTTAATCTTATTTTAAATAGACTTTAGTTGACGATTACTTCCCCTTTTATTTTTAGAGCCACTCTTCCGCCTTCGTAATTCACTGCGTTGGTTTCTATCGTAATTGTTTTGCGGATAGGTCCAGGAGTCATATTATATTTAACTTCAATTTTTCCAGTTTTACCAGGTAAAATTGGTTCTGTTGGTTTAGTTGGC
Source organism: Flavobacterium gawalongense (assembly GCF_007097265.1). Taxonomy (GTDB): domain Bacteria; phylum Bacteroidota; class Bacteroidia; order Flavobacteriales; family Flavobacteriaceae; genus Flavobacterium; species Flavobacterium gawalongense. The sequence continues at coordinate 135,945 of NZ_VJZP01000008.1, forward strand.
ACGGTGCATCCACAAGTAGATAATACATTGGTAATAATTAATGGGGCGTCACCGGTATTTGTAAATTGAAACACTCTTATTCCATTATCACTTCCCTTGGAAACCTTTCCATAATCAATGGTATTGTCTTTAGCTGCAAATTCAATTTTGGCTCCAGATTGGGCAAACCCAATACTACTTACAAATACAATTGCTATTAAAGTAATTATTTTTTTCATTTTCATTTTTTTAGATTTGGTTAAGTAAATGTACTTTCTTTTAATTAATGCACAAATATTTATTTCTCTTTTTATAGTGTACTTAATTATTTACTTTTGTTCCCAATTAGAATTACAAATATCAGACCAAAGTCTAAACGGTTATTTGTTGATTTGGTTATTCGTTTAATTGAACCAACAAACAATCGAATTTAATGATTAAACGAATCCACAATAAAATGACAATTCCTGCACAATTTGACGCTAAAACTATTGAGAATAAGTGGTATGACTACTGGATTAAGAATAATTATTTCCATTCGGAGCCAGACCATAGAACACCATATACCATTGTAATTCCGCCGCCTAATGTTACTGGGGTTTTACACATGGGGCACATGTTGAACAATACCATTCAAGATGTATTAATTAGAAGAGCGCGTCTTAAAGGGTTCAACGCTTGTTGGGTTCCTGGAACAGACCATGCTTCGATAGCGACTGAAGCTAAAGTTGTAGCTAAATTAAAAGCAGAAGGAATCAATAAAAATGATTTAACTCGTGAAGAATTTTTGGCTCACGCTTGGGAATGGACTGATAAATATGGAGGAGTAATTCTGGACCAATTAAAAAAACTGGGTGCTTCTTGTGATTGGGAACGAACCAAATTTACGATGGATCCTGATATGTCAGCTTCAGTAATTCGTTCTTTTGTGGATTTATATAACAAAGGATTGATTTATAGAGGCTATAGAATGGTCAATTGGGATCCGGAAGCCAAAACTACATTGTCCGATGAAGAAGTAATTTACGAAGAACAACAAGGGAAATTGTATTTTATAAGATATGAAATCCTCCCCCCAACCCCCTCCGAAGGAGGGGGAGTCAGTAACGGAATCGACACCGAGGCTAGCGCACAATCTCCCTCCCCTTCGGGGAGGGTTGGGGAGGGGATTATTATTGCCACAACACGTCCGGAAACTATTTTTGGAGATACAGCGATTTGTATTAATCCAAATGACGAACGTTTTGCTCATTTGAAAGGTAAAAAAGCGATTGTGCCTATTTGCGGAAGAGTTATTCCAATTATCGAAGATGAATATGTTGATATCGAATTTGGAACGGGTTGTTTGAAAGTAACTCCTGCTCATGATATGAATGACAAAGCGTTAGGGGAGAAGCATAATCTTGAAATCATTGATATTTTCAACGAAGATGCGACTTTGAATAGTTTTGGATTGCATTATCAAGGAAAAGATCGTTTTGTAGTTCGGGAAGAAATTGTCAAAGAATTAGAAACAATTGGTGCTTTGACCAAAACAGAAATTCACCTTAATAAAGTAGGAACTTCTGAAAGAACCAAAGCAGTTATCGAGCCTCGTTTATCAGACCAATGGTTCCTGAAAATGGAAGATTTGGTAAAACCTGCTATAAAAGCGGTTTTAGTAGATGGCGAAATTAAATTGCATCCAAAACGTTTTGATAATACGTACAGACACTGGCTTGAAAACATACGCGATTGGAATATTTCTCGTCAATTGTGGTGGGGACAACAAATTCCTGCGTATTTCTATGGAGATGGAAAGGAAGATTTTGTAGTTGCTGAATCTATCGAAGAAGCTTTAGTTTTGGCTAAAGAAAAAACCAATAACTTACAACTTACAACTTCAGACTTAACTCAGGATGTTGATGCTTTAGATACTTGGTTTTCTTCTTGGCTATGGCCAATGTCCGTTTTTGGAGGAATTATGGATCCGGAAAGTGAAGATTTCAAATATTATTATCCAACGAATGATTTGGTTACTGGTCCAGATATTTTGTTCTTCTGGGTAGCGAGAATGATTATTGCAGGATATGAATATACAGGAAAAAAACCATTTACAAATGTGTATTTGACTGGTTTAGTTCGTGATAAGCAAAGACGCAAAATGTCTAAATCATTAGGAAATTCACCTGATCCTTTGGATTTAATCGAAAAATTTGGTGCCGATGGTGTTCGTGTAGGATTGCTTTTGAGCGCATCTGCAGGGAATGATATCATGTTCGATGAAGAATTGTGTAACCAAGGAAAAGCGTTTACAAACAAAATTTGGAATGCTTTCAAACTGATAAAAGGGTGGGAAGTTTCGGATGCTATTCCGCAACCGGAATCTTCAAAAGTGGCGATCGAATGGTACGAAGCCAAGTTGCAACAAACACTTCTAGAAATTGAAGATAATTTTGAAAAATATAGAATTTCTGATGCTTTAATGGGGATTTACAAATTGGTTTGGGACGATTTCTGTTCTTGGTTTCTCGAAATGATAAAACCGGCATACCAACAACCAATTGACAGCGCGACTTTTGCGAAAGCGATAGAAATGTTAGAAAATAACTTGAAATTATTGCATCCGTTTATGCCGTTCTTGACAGAGGAAATTTGGCAAATTCTTGCCGAAAGAACTACTGAAGAAGCGTTAATCGTTTCAACTTGGCCAGAAATAAAACCTTTTAATGCGGGTTTAATCGCTGATTTCGAAAATACAATTGAAGTGATTTCCGGAATAAGAACGATTCGTAAAGACAAGAATATTCCGTTCAAAGACTCTATTGAATTGAAAATTGTGAACAATGATAAAGTTTCGACTTATTTTGATTCGGTTGTGACTAAATTAGGAAACATAACTTCGTTAGAATATGTTTCGGATAAAGTGGATGGCGCTTTGTCTTTCCGTGTAAAATCGAATGAATATTTCATTCCAATTACCGGAAATATAAATGTGGAGGAAGAAATTACAAAACTAACTGCTGAGTTAATATATACACAAGGTTTCTTGAAATCAGTTCAAAGCAAACTGGCGAACGAGAAATTTGTGGCTGGTGCGCCTGAGAAAGTTTTGGCAAACGAAAGACAAAAAGAAACTGATGCTTTATCTAAAATTGAAACTATCGAGCATAGTTTGGCTGGATTGAAATAAAGCTAGTTTTTTATAAAATAAAAATCCCAATTCTGAAATTTCAGGATTGGGATTTTTTGTTAGAAAATTAATTATTTTGTATTTTGTTATGAGCGAGATACTCGCAATCAATGATATTAAGTTAAGAATTTATCTAAAAAATATTTAAGATTTTTGATTAACGATTCTTGATTTAAGATTTTCAATAACACTATTTCATTGAAAATAGTTTTTTATTTAAACATCAATCGTAATATTTGAGGGTTTTCAGAAATCTGCAATCAAGAATCGTTAATCTTCATTCAAAAATCTCTTAACTTAATGACATTGCGCCCGAGATAGCTGTGGATTTTGTGGTAGTTGCGTGACAACATTTTATCGACGAACGTCACTGCTATTGCGATTTAAAGAGTATTTCTTCCTTTAAACGATTTTTGTGTATTTACTGATATATTGTTAATATGTTTGGGAAACAATTGTCAAATACCACATTAATAAAGAAATGAAAAAAATATTTAGTCCGGCTTATAGACAAGATTATGTTGAAGGATATTCAATTGGTTTGAATCCATTTCAGCAATTTAATACTGCAAAAAAAAATGACGCTTTTATTAGCGGATTTAATTCCGGAAGATCAGATTATGAGAGAATGAACGGATATATTAGTGAAGGAATTCCCCAGCGTATTATTACAGACAAAGTTTTGGAAGATTTTCTTATCGCAGGTTTACTTGGCTTACCTTTTGAAGCTGATGGGTATACTTCACATCAAATTAATATGATAGAAAAATGGTATCAAAGTGGTATTGAGAAATATGACCCAAATCTAAGTATCAGTCTTTTTGAAATACTTGAAGAGAACGGAATTTTAATCAATTAATATGTTTTACTATTTGTTTTTGGTAATAGCCATGAACAAAAAAATCCGTGTCGTCACGGATTTAAGTATAGTAATTAGGTATATTTTAACCAAATAAAATCAAAAATAGCAGCGGAAATGCAATTCCGGCTACTGCCAGTTTCCAGCCTCTGTTTTTCCAACTGAATTTTCCGGCTTTGATCATTATCGTTCCCGTTAATGCAATGGTGATTAAACTTAAAGCAAAAATATCCGAATAATAAATCCAAAAATTGGAAGTATTTTTATGCAAGCTCATGGATTGACTAATAATAGGCGTTTTTATAAAAGATACGATTTCACCTTTTCCTGTTTTCATATCAATTTCAACGTCGTGTTTTTCAAAAGAAATTTTAAAAGTTCCTTTTTTTACCATGTGACGTCTCATTTTGTCATCGATGCCTAATTTCTTTCCTAAGCCTTCAGCAAATTTTTCGTTGATTTCGCTTTCTTCGGGTAATTGTACTTCAATGGCTTTTGTTTCGGTGGTATATTTATCAGGATGCCAAGATTCTCTGTGGTTCATCATAAGCCCTGAAAAGGCAAAGGAAACAATTAGTCCGATGTAGAAATAGCCTAAATCGCGGTGTAAATTTCTGAAGTCAATTTTTTTCATGTGTTAGTGACGTTAAAGTGGTTTAAAAAAATAAGACTCTTTTTTTTATAAAAGGTTTAATTAGAATTTATATTTTAAACTCGTCATCACTTGTCGTGGTGCAATTGGATTCACACTGTAATTTTCATGAACGGTATAATTCAACTCATTCGTAATATTTGATAACTTACATAGGATTGAAAATTGTTTCCAATTGTAACCTGCTGATAAATCAATTGTCGTGTATCCCTCAAGTGGAATTTCTCTATCATTAATGGTAACGGCTCCTGTATTAGAGTTCGCTACTATTTGATTGTTCCAACCACCAACTCGGTTACCAATATAATTACCCGAAGCTCCAAAAGACGCTCCTTTTAATATTCCTGAAGGCAAGGTGTAGAAAAAACTTAAATTAGCTGTGTTTGCTGGGGTTCTTGCTAAACGATCTCCTTCTATAAAACTTCCGTTTAAACCTGAAGTTTTAGTGTAGCGCATGTCGTTATAACTATACCCTGCTATAATATTCAAGCCTTCAATAGGTTTTGCAGTAATATCAAATTCTACTCCTTTACTGGTTGTTTCTCCGCTCAAAACTTTTATTGTTGTATCCGTATTGCTTGAACCATCCGCTTTAAATTCGGCAGTTTGAGCTAAATTGCTATTTGTAATTTGGTATACTGTAACGTTTGTACTCAATACTCCTTTCCAAAAATCTTTTTTCATTCCAACTTCGTACTGATCGATAATAGAAGGTTCAATCGCTTTTAAGTCAACCGTTGTTCCTGTATTTGGTGTAAATGAGTTAGAATAGCTGGCAAACAAAGACATGTCTTTTGTTGGTTGAAATACAAGTCCTACTTTTGGAGTGAAAGCAAGATCTTTACGTTTTGCAGCTTCAGTAACCGTATTTTTAATCAAGTCGTGTGTGTTAACTTGTGCTTCTTGCCAAGACCAACGTAAACCGGCTAAAACTTTAATTTTTTCTGTCAATGAAATTAAATCTTGTGCATAGATTCCAAAACGGTTTGTGTCTGTTTTTACAATTCTTGTATTAGTTGCATTTGGTATCGCTCCGCCTTGATCAAAATTTTCGAAATCAAAAATATTACCACTACCATAAGTTGTTGGGTTAAAGGTAAAAGTATAGGCTTGTGCAAATGAATTTTCTAAATCAACACCTGTAAATAATTGGTGTTTTAGTTGTCCGGTTGTAAAACAGCCTTGCAAACTAATTTGTTCTCCAATGATTTGCTCCAGGTTTTTATTTTGTCCGAGTGGTCTGCTCCAGTCTCCATTTGCTGCTGGTTGAACACGTTCGGTTCCTTTAGAAGTTCTGTTGTAATTTTGAAAAGAAGAATTGAAATCCAGTTTCCAGTTTTTATTAAAATTATGGCTTACTAATCCAGAAACCGTTGCTTGTTTGGTTTGTCCATTTGACCAAGTCGCACCTAAATAAGTATTACGAGGAAGATCCACAATTTCTTTTCCAATGATTCCTGTTCCAAAATCGGGTGTCCAATCATCCTTTAAATAATCCCCTTGCAAAAGAATTTCGGTTTTATCACTTGCTTTAAAAAGAACAGAAGGATTGATATAATAACGTTCTTTGGTTACATTGTCTCTAAAACTTTCAGAGTTTTCATAAGAACCTGTAAATCGGTATGCGATAATATCATTCAATGGACCATAGATATCAATAGATGGTTTGTAAAAAGAATAACTTCCCATTTGCACGGCTATTTCTCCTCCTTTTTGGAAAGATGGTGATTTGGTTACCATATTCAATATTCCTCCCGGAGCAACATTTCCGTATAATAAAGCGGCACTTCCTTTTAGTACTTCTACTTTTTCTAAAGAAGAAACTTCCGGAATAGAACCACTGCTAAAACGAAACCCATTTTTAAACATATTATTGGTAGACATGTCATATCCTCTTGAGAAAAAAGATTCTTGTGCTCCACCACGTGCTGAACCCACGTAAACACCATTTATATTTTTGATAACATCGCTTAGTCTGATCGCTTGCTGTTGTTCAATAATTTCGCTTCCTATTATTTGTATGCTTTGAGGAACATCCATCGGTTTTAATCCAGATCGTATCGCTGATACTGGTTTTTTATGTTGATTTTGTGTGACAATTATTTCCTTAAGTATTCCTCCTTTTTTATTCTTTATAGTATCTGAAACGGTGTCGAATGCTTCAATAGTATTTGTGTTTTCTGTTACACTTGCAGTTTCTTGTGCAAAGCTACTCATACTGAATAATAGGGTTAAAGCGGGTATTAAAATATTTCTCATGATTGTTTATTTGGAATAATTAAAAATAACGATGCAAATATAGAATCTGATTTCTATTTAACAAAGTTTATTTAGATTAAATATAAATAATAATTTAAAACACTTTTCACTCAATTGAAATACAGTACTTTAACAGCAAAAAAACCTTGCTCCAAAAAAGGAGGGTACTGAAAAAGTCCTTTAAGGAATAAATACAATAATTTAAGGAGTAGAAATCTTAGTTTTTCTGCTCCTTTT
>NZ_VJZP01000009.1 GCF_007097265.1 Flavobacterium gawalongense
ATTTATGCTTTATAAATGTACAAACGACGAAAATTGTATTCGAAATGATTTTAGTCCGCATTACGGATAGTCATAAATTTTTTTATTGAATTTCATTTGGCTAACATGGATCAGTTGATAGGTTTGTTATAATTACTTGTTTTTTTTAAAGCATTAAAAATCAGTATGTTAATTGTGAGTTAAACTGCTCTTTTAGATTTGTTTGAAATAGAATTCGCCTTATCTTTGAGTATGGTTTTGGTTTGTTCTTGAGTATGGCCATCTGCAAAGAGTAGCGTATTTGATAGTTAGTTGTATCGAAAGGTATAACTGATAATAACAAACCAAAGTCTGAATCGGAGGCCCTTTAAAAAGGCCTCCTTTTTTGTGGTTATTTCTCCAGTATGGACTTTTTAAAAATTTGATTTTTTGAAAATAATTACCATAAATCTTTTTATTAGATTTTACTTGGCTAACATAGATCAGTTGATGCGTTTTAGTATAGGTATTGCTTTTTAAAGCATTAAAAATAAATATGTTAATTACGAGTTAAAGTGCTATATTAGAATTGTTTGAAATAGAATTCTCCGTATCTTTGAGTATGATTTTGGTTTGTTCTTGAGTATGGCCATCTGCAAAGAGTAGCGTATTTGATAGTTAGTTGTATCGAAAGATATAAGCTGATAATAATAAACCAAAGTCTAAATCGGAGGTCTGTAAAAAGACCTCCTTTTTTATGGTTATTTCTCAAGTATAGTCTTTTTAAAATTTGATATTTTCAAAATAATTACCATGAATCCTTTATTGAATTTCATTGGACTAACCTGCATTAGTTGGTAAATTTGTTGTAATTTCTACTTTTTTTAAAATATTAAAAATCAACATGTTAATTGCGAGTTAAAGTATATAATTAGAGTTGTTTGGAATGAAATTCACCTTATCTTTGAGTATGATTTTGCTTTGTTCTTGAGTATGGCCATCTGCAAAGAGTAGCGTATTTGATAGTTAGTTGTATCGAAAGGTATAAGCTGATAATGACAAACCAAGGTCTGAATTGGAGGCCCTTTAAAAAGGCCTCCTTTTTTAGGACTAGATGCCAAAATATTAGTTTTTTTATTTTGCTTTTTTTCTAATATAATTGTATTAGAAACCTCTTTTATTAAAATTTACTAAACTAATTTTAGCGGGTAATACTGTCTTAATAACTGTGGTTTTAGTTTTATAAAATGACTCGTTAACGATTAGTTAAAAATCTGATTTATAGTTGTTATGGTGGAATTAAATTGTATCTTTGAGTGTGATTTTGATTAATTACTTGATATATCAACCTTACAATAAGATATGATAATTCAATAGTCAGCTATACAAGTTAAAGTATAAGTTAGATAATGGTAAATCAGAATCAACAATTGGAGGACCGTAAAGGTCCTCCTTTTTTGTTGTAAACTTTTTAGTGTTTCGTAACACTTTTTAAATTGTCTGGAAAATACAAATCAGATAAATGAGTAAATTCATCACCACGCATAAAAATGTTGATATCAACATCAGTAAAACTTTTTTTACCAGCGGCAGCCAGAAGTTCGTTGGCAGCATGCAGGGTGTTTTTATGAAAATAAAAGACCCGTTCTGATTTATCAGTTACGACCAATCCTTTCATTAGCATTTTGTTTTGGGTGGCAACTCCCGTAGGGCATTCATTAGTATTGCAGCGCAAAGCTTGAATACAACCCAATGAAAACATGAATCCACGTGCACAATTGCACATATCAGCACCAAGCGCAACAGCTTTAAGAATGGAGTAACCGGATATGATTTTACCACTACAAATAATACGTATCTTGTCTCGGATGCCAAAACGTACCAGTGTTTTATTGACAAAAATAAGTGCGGGTTCTAACGGCATTCCCACACCATCGGCAAATTCAAGAGGAGCGGCTCCCGTTCCGCCTTCGGCACCATCAACAGTAATGAAATCAGGAAAACAATTTTGAACCATTATTTCTTGGCAAATCAGTTCAAATTCGCTGGTTTCTCCAATACATAATTTGAAACCAATTGGTTTCCCATTGGACAGCAACCGTAATTTTGCAATAAATTCTACCAAACCTTTCGCATCTGAAAATGCCGAATGGCTTGGTGGAGAAAGAATAGTAGTATGTGGTTGAACGCCCCTGATTTTAGCTATTTGTTCCGTGTTTTTTGCAGCAGGTAAAACACCGCCATGTCCAGGTTTTGCTCCTTGCGATAATTTAATTTCGATCATTTTTACTTCTGGTAAATTTGCTTTTTCTGCAAATCTCCCTCCGTCAAAACTACCTCTATCATCACGACAACCAAAATAACCTGTTCCTATTTGCCAAGTAATATCGCCACCTTGTTGGTGAAATTCGGTCAAACCACCTTCTCCTGTGTTGTGATAGAATTTCCCTTTGAGAGCTCCTTTGTTTAGAGCCATGATGGCATTTTCGCTCAGGGAACCAAAGCTCATCGCAGAAATGTTTAATAATGAAGCGGAATAGGGTTGCGTACAATCAGGTCCGCCAACTAAAACTCGAGGAAGTTCTTCATTGACTGTTGCAGGAAAAATAGAATGTTTGATCCCTTCGTAACTTGATCGATTGAGGTTTAATTGTGTTCCAAATGGAGATGTTGAATCAATATTTTTTGCTCTTTGATAGGCCAGCGTTCGCTGATTTCTGGAAAAAGGTTTCCCATCGGTGGAACGTTCGATAAAATATTGCTGAATTTCAGGTGCTATCATTTCAAATAAATATCTAAAATAGCCGAATACAGGAAAGTTTCTTAAAATGGCATGTTTGTGTTGCATGCTATTGGCTAATCCAACTAATAATAGAATGGATAAAATAACTAACAAAAATAGTCCGATGTTAAAATAGAAATAAAGAACGGAAGTGATGATAAATGCAGTGATTCCTAAAACGAAAAATTTTTGTCTCATAATGAAAGTTATTTCAACTACTAAATTAGCAAGAAGATTGAAGATTTTGGGCTTTTAACGCTATTATTTGAAATGAATTGTTTTATTTCACAAAATAGAAAAACACAATTTAGAAAGAGTAGTTAGAAAAACTAAAGTACTCTTTTTTACGTAAGTGTTTTTGTCTAATTGTAATTTATTAAACATGGTTAAGAAAAAATACATTCGACTTTCTATTACTTTGAAATTATTGTTTCTCATGTTGTTTTTCACAAATACTTATTCACAATATGTATTTAGGAGTGATGCGATTCCTGAAAAAATTTCTTTACACAACTATACTACAATTACGGATGTTGGCCAAAGAAATTATAATTTTCAATTTGTAATTGAAAATTATAATTCATTGAGCCCTAAAAAGCTTAAAACTGAAAATGATGATTTAGGCTTTACTCAAAATAATTTTTGGACCAAAACGGAACTTAAAAACCCTACAGATTTATCCTTAAAATATTACTTAGAGACTGCTAGACCAATTACAGATTTGGTAGAATTATATATTGTTGATGTAGCTTCAAGAAAAATCACCAAAACTGTTAGTGGTGATAATATGCCGTATTATGAACGTAGTTTTGATAATCGAAAAACCATTTTTAAAATTGAAATAGCACCAAAATCCAGCTTGAAATTGTTTTTGCATCTAAAAAGTGATGGTGAAGTACTAAAAATGCCAATAAAACTGTATTCATCTGAAAGTTTTATAAGAATGCTTTCAAAGGAGCAATTGATTTATGGAATTTTCTATGGAATTTTGGTTATTGTAGCGATAATTTACTTCTTTTTCTTTTTTGGTTTACGCGATAAAACATTTTTGTATTATAGCTTATATGTTGTTTTTGTTGGTTTATTGCAATTTTCTTTAGATGGTTTTTTCTTTCAGATCGTTACACCTCATGGCGGCTGGTTTTCAAATCATGCGGTGTTGTTTTTTGCGATAATTGCAGCTTTTTTATCTGGGAAATACAGTGAAGTGTTTTTGAAAATAAAACAACACAGCAAAATATTTTATGCGCTGTTTAACACTAGTTATGCATTACTGTTTGTTTTATTATTTTGCGCAATACTTTTTCCTTCTGCTTTGTTGTTTTGCTATATGATGGTCAATGTGTTGGCATTGATATTTTTGATTTTGATTATTTGTTCCATTGGATACCTTTATTATAAAAAGAAGCCAATAGACTCTTTGTTTATTATTGGAATTTTCTTTTTAATTTTAGGATTTGGAGTCTTTATTCTGAATAACTTCGGTCAGGTTCCTAATAATTTTTTAACTGAAAATAGTTCTAAATTGGGTACTGGTTTAGAGATTATTTTTCTTTCTCTTTCGATGTCAAATTTAATTCGAAATCTTAAAAATGAAAAAAATGAACTGAATCGTCTTGCTTTAGTTCGTTCGGAAGAAATGAATGATTTAAAATCTTATTTTTTATCGAATATTAGTCATGAATTAAGAACACCTTTGAATGCAATTATGAATATGATTGATTCTATTTCTGTTGAGGTTCAGGATGAAAAAATCAGAAAAAATTGCCAGATTATAAAGTATTCTTCGCATAGTTTATTGAGTTCTGTCAATGATATTTTAGATTTTTCTAAAATTGAAAAAGGAGAATTAAGGCTGGAAAATGAGCAATTTGATCCGGTACAGGTTTTGGAGCATTTGAAGAATAATGCAATCAATATCGCTAAAGATAAAGGATTAGAATTTCAGTTTTCAAAATCAGATACTATTCCTGATTTTTTAATTGGAGATGTGACCCGATTGGTACAGGTGGTGAACAACGTATTGAATAATGCCATTAAATTTACAGCCATCGGTTTTGTGAAATTTACTATCGATAGCGAGTTGAAACCTAACAATAAAGCCAGTCTGATTTTGACTGTTTCGGATTCTGGTATAGGAATTTCCAAAGATAAAATGGACAGTATTTTTGATTCTTTCTCTCAAAATAATATCGATAATAAGCGAAAATTTGGCGGACTTGGATTAGGACTTTACATCGTTAAGACTTTGGTCGATATGCAAAACGGAACTATTGTAATGGATAGTATAATCAATGAAGGAACCAGCTGCGTTATTACAATAGATTTTGATATCTCGCCAGAAAAGAAAAAGACGGAAGTTCCGGTTAAAACTGTTATTGAAGATTTACAAGGGAAATCCCTTTTAGTAGTTGAAGACAATCCGATCAATCAAATGGTCATAAAAATGATCACCAAAAAATGGCTAAATACGACTGTTGTTTATGCCGGCAATGGTCAGGAAGCATTGGAAGCATTTAAAATAAATCAATTTGATATTGTATTAATGGATCTTCAAATGCCAGTTATGGATGGCTATGAAGCCACGATCGCAATTAGAAATGGTGAAGCAGGAGCAGATAACAGCAATATTCCAATCATTGCGGTAACCGCTGACGTGATGGAAACCACAAAGCAGCGTGTTAAGGAAATAGGAATGAATGATTATTTGTCTAAACCAATTAAGAAAGAAACCTTATATGAGGCAGTTAAAAGGTTAATTTAACTGTAACGCAATCGAACATAAACGTGTTTAATTCCTTTTTTATCCGAATCTCTTTCATCGATTTCAAGAATATCAGTAAGAGATTTAAGCATAGGAGTTAATTTTGCAAAGCCATAATTTCTTGGGTCGAATTCAGGTTTTTTCTTCACAATGAGGTTTCCTACATCTCCAAGAAAAGCCCAGCCACTGTCATCAGCAATGTCTTCGATGGTTGATTCTATCAATTCGATGGTTTGTACATCGACTTTGTTTAAGCTTTTAGGTGTTGCTTTTTTTGCATCTGAGGCAGTTCTTTTTGGTAATTTCTTTTTAATGGCGCCATCCAAAACTTCAATATAAATAAATCTATCGCAGGCAACAATAAATGAATTGGGCGTTTTTTGTTCTCCAATTCCAATGACTTTCATTCCGGATTCTCTCAGTCGGATTGCTAAACGTGTAAAATCAGAATCACTGGAAACAATACAAAAACCATCTACTTTATCCGAATACAATAGATCCATGGCGTCAATAATCATCGCTGAATCCGAAGAATTTTTACCCACCGTGTAACTGTATTGTTGAATAGGAGTAATGGCATGTTCCAATAAAACACTTTTCCAACCTCCGGCATTTGGTTTGGTCCAATCGGCATAAATACGTTTGGTTGTTGGTGTTCCAAATTTGGCTATTTCTTCCATCATTCCTTTCACATTACTGTAAGGAACATTGTCAGCATCAATGAGAACGGCCAATTTTAATTCTTTTGTATCTTGTGACATAAATTTCTAATGTTGAAATATTTATTCAAATATACAAAGTTTATTCCTGAATACGCTTTTTAGCCCTGATCGAAACGGCATCCTTTTGTGCCGATTTTTCTTCGGCACAAAAGATACAGTGTAGAGCAGGAAATAGCTCCTCCCTTCGACTTCGCTCAGGATGACAAACTTTGCTTTTTACATGACACAAAGTGGGTACGAAAATAAATTTGCTTTCAATACCTTTATAAAATTTAAATAATTATTTTTGCAACTTCTTAAAATTAAAATTATTACTTGATATATTATGGTAAAAGATTTATTCGAAAGGATTCAAAACAATAAAGGACCATTAGGAAAATGGGCTTCGCAAGCGGAAGGTTATTTTGTTTTTCCTAAATTGGAAGGTGAATTGGGTCCAAGAATGCAGTTTGCTGGAAAGGATGTTTTGAACTGGAGCTTGAATGACTATTTAGGTCTTGCAAATCACCCGGAAGTTCGTAAAGCAGATGCTGATGCGGCTGCACAATATGGCGCGGCTTATCCAATGGGTGCCCGTATGTTGAGTGGGCATACTAAATATCATGAACAATTAGAGAATGAGTTGGCTGCTTTTGTAATGAAAGAATCGGCTTATTTATTGAATTTTGGGTACCAAGGAATGGTGTCAATTATTGATGCTTTGGTTACTAAAAATGACGTAATTGTGTATGATGTTGATGCTCATGCTTGTATCATTGACGGAGTTCGTTTGCATATGGGAAAACGTTTTACCTACAAGCACAATGACTTGGAGAGCATGGAGAAAAATCTTCAACGTGCTACAAAATTGGCTGCAGAAAATGGTGGAGGTATTCTTTTTATTACCGAAGGTGTTTTTGGAATGCGTGGGCAACAAGGAAAATTGAAAGAGATTGTTGCTATGAAGCAAAAATATAATTTCCGTTTGCTTGTAGATGATGCACATGGTTTTGGAACACTTGGTGCAACAGGTGCTGGAGCAGGTGAGGAGCAAGGTGTTCAGGATGATATTGATGTTTACTTCTCAACTTTTGCAAAATCTATGGCTAATATTGGTGCTTTTGTGGCGGCTGATGCAGCAATCATTGACTACCTAAAATATAATTTGCGTTCGCAAATGTTTGCTAAAGCATTACCAATGATTCAAACAATTGGTTCGTTGAAGCGATTGGAATTGTTGCGAAATTCATCAGAATTAAAAGATAAACTTTGGGTAATCGTTAATGCTTTACAAAGCGGATTACGTTCTAGAAATTTCAATATTGGTGATACTAATACGTGTGTTACACCAGTTTATCTTGAAGGAAGTGTGCCAGAAGCGATGGTTATGGTAAATGATTTGAGAGAAAATTACGGAATTTTCTTGTCGATTGTGATTTATCCTGTGATTCCAAAAGGAATTATTTTGTTAAGAATGACACCTACTGCTTCACATACTTTAGCTGATATTGATGAAACACTAACTGCTTTTGAAGCGATCCGTGAAAAATTAGAAAACGGAACGTATAAAGAAATTGCATCACGAACTAAAGTTGATTTGGACGCTTAGTTCAGTGTTGAAGTTTTATATAAAAAATCCATCAGTCTTGACTGATGGATTTTTTTTGGAATGAATTTAGCTATGAATCCGTACATTTATAAAACTAAAATGGGAAGTTTATGAAAAAAGTAATTTTATTAGGGGTTGTCTTTATGAGTATTCTAGTTTCTTGTAAAAAAGAAAAAGAAATGGAAGAAGCTCCGGCTGCATCAGAAAAAATAGCTGTTGAAGAACCTGTATCCGAAGAATGTTACAGCGCAATTATAAAAAAGGATACGATTTCAATGACTTTGACTATAAAGGGGGATCAATTGACTTCGGGGAAATTGAGTTATAATTTCTATGAGAAAGACAAAAGTTTTGGAACATTAGTTGGAAAAATAAAAGGAGATACGCTTTTTGCGGATTATGCATTCATGTCTGAGGGTATTGCCACCGTTCGCCAAGTTGCTTTCTTGAAAAAAGGGAATACATATGTTGAAGGTTATGGGGATGTTACAGATGATAATAAAGGGAAAGTAATTTTTAAAGATGTAATACAATTAAAATTTGAAGGGAATATAGTTTTGTCAAAAGTGGATTGTAAAATGTGATTTTTGTTATAAAAAGCAACCATCTATAACTAAAAAATCCATTAGCTACGGCCGATGGATTTTTTAGTTTTAGATGGTTGTTACAAATTCTTTAAAAAAGTGCATCTGCGTTTATGAATTACAGGATCAAAATGTTTCCACAAGTTGTGAACGGCCATATTTTCAGCTAATTCAGGCGTTCTAAAACAATTAATAACTCCCTTTTCTTTAAAAGTTTCGTAGTATTCTTTAAATATGATTGCTGTAACTGCTTTGTTTTGGTATTCCGGGAGAACACCGATAAGATAAAAAATCACATCTTTACTATGCTTTTTTGCTTTCAGCAAATGCAGGAATCCAAAGGGGAATAGTTTTCCTTTTGATTTTTGCAATGCTTCCGAAAAAGAAGGCATCACAATACTAAAAGCAATAATATTATGGTCTTTATCTTCTACAAATTTGATGAATTCAGGATTGATAAAACTGATGTATTTTTTCTTGAAATATTCTTTTTGTGTGTCTGAAATGGCTACGAAAGAGGATAAAGAAGCATACGATTTATTGAATAAATCAAACATTTTATCCACATGAGGCATCACTTCTTTGGTGGTTTTAAAATTAAGCGGACTTAATTGGTATCTTCTTTTTACCAAATCATTAGCCTTTTCGAAAAATTCCGGTTTTACATTTGCAAATGGAAATTTACTTTCAATGTATTCTTTCTCTTTAACGTAGCCCAATTGCTCAAAATGACTGGCGTAATACGGATGATTGTACCACGTAATCATAGTTCCTATTTCGTCAAAACCTTCGGTAAGAACACCTACTTTATCTAAATTTGAGAATCCCATTGGACCTTCAACGTGTTCTAAATTGTTTTTTCGACCTAATTCATAGACTTTTTCAAGTAATGCTTTTGTCACTTCAATATCATCAATGACATCAAACCAACCAAAACGAACTTTCTTTTTTTGTTGGTCATTTACTTCGCTCCAATTGATTATGGCAGCGATTCTGCCTACAATTTCATTGTTTTTGTATGCCATATAAAAATACGCTTCGGCATTTTCGAAAGAGGGATTTTTAGTTTTATCAAAGGTTTCCAGTTCATCTGCGATGATCGGTGGAACCCAATAATTGTTGTCTTTGTATAAAGAAAAAGGGAACTTGATATAATCCGTTAGCTCGCTTTTGGTTTTGGCTTCTTTTATTGTAATCATGGTAGTTTTGGCTTGTGATTTCTATCCCTTTTTTGTTTTTTTTGCTCTTTTCTTAGCTTTTTTATCGGAATCGTTATTGTCTAAATTAATTCTGACTTCATTATAATTAGCGTCATAGCGCCAAGAAAATCCAACGCCTCCATAAAGAACAGAAGGAGTGTCTTTGAAATTGGTACTTATGGATGCGTCAATTTGCATGTCTTTATTCAGTAAATAAGCGGCGCCTCCTCTCACAATAGCATCGCTGTAAAAATCGCTTTTGAAACCTTGGTTTTCTATAAATCCAGACCATTTATCGTTGAATCCTCTTGTTAAGGTCAACACATAGCCATAACTTGGAAAATCAGTAGTGACATAATCTGCTATGATATTAGTTACAAAAACCCAACTTCCGTCACCTAAATGGTTTTGGGTAATCAACATAATTTTTGGTGATATGTTGGATTCAGGAGAAAAAGAATATGGATTATCGGCCATAGTAAAATTAGCTCCTGCAAATACCGAAACGGCAGGGATTAATTGATGCCAATTGAAAGTTCGATTGGCTTTCCAACTGTATACATTTACTTTTTTTTCGTAATTTTTGAAAGGATCGTAAATCAAATATTTAGCTCCTAAAATGGTTTGTTTTAGTGCTGATCTATTGGTGTTACTGAACAATGTTGTGAATTTCTCGTTTTGGTATTGCAAATCGGCTATTAATTCTAATTTTTCCATAAATAACCCCCATCTTAATGTGACATCCAGACCAAAACCATTAGCGTCATAATTCAATAAACTATGATTTTCTTTTATGCCATAAATGCCGGTTTCTATTTGAATAACAGATTTTCCAACTGCAAAAGCTGACATTGTTTCACCGGGTCTATTGGAGTTGATTTGATCCGTATGCTGGCCATAATGAATGCATGGAATCATAAAAATGGCAGAGACAAGTAAGATTTTGATTTTGAACATATTATTTTTTTTGGGTTAAAAAGTAATAACGCTTTTCAAATGTACTATATTTTATTATTTATTTAAGAATGATATTTTAATTTTGAATGTTGGATTTGTTAATTTTGCAAAAAATATTTTAATTATGCAAACTGCTTCTTTTTCCGGTTTTATAAAAGCACTTTTTTATATGGTTGCTTTCTATTACATTTTTAAATTTTTGGCGAAGTTATTCCTGCCTTTATTAGTTAAAAAAGTAGTGGAGAAAGCGGGGCAAAATTTTCAGCAACAGCAACAAAATGCGCAGGATAATTCTTGGAATACAACACAAAGTAAAGACGAAGTGATTTATAATACTGCGAATGCCAAAAATCCGCGTGAAACCAAAAAAGTAGGAGAATATGTTGATTACGAAGAAATAGATTAAATTTGTCGTAAAACATAGCTCTCATACTGTAAACCAAACCTTCAAAAATTGAAAATAATAAATAAGTTCTATCCGCACGCGCTGGCCATACTTGGTTTTGTACTCCTATCTCTAATCTATTTTTATCCTGTATTGCAGGGAAAACAAATTTTTCAATCGGATATTGCCCAATACACGGGAATGGCCAAAGAGCAAAACGACTTTAGAGCCTCAGATCATGTGGAACCTTATTGGACAAATTCAGCTTTTGGAGGAATGCCTACCTATCAATTAGGAGCAAAATATCCTCATGATTATATTGGAATGATTGATGATGTGTTACGATTTTTACCTCGTCCCGCCGATTATTTATTTCTGTATTTTCTTGGCTTTTATGGATTAATGCTGGTTTTAAAAATTGATCCTTTGAAAGCCTTTTTTGGTGCATTGGCTTTTGGTTTTTCGACGTATTTGATAATTATACTTGGTGTTGGGCATAATGCCAAAGCGCATGCCATTGCCTATATGCCGCTAGTTATTGCCGGTTTTATTTTAGTGTTTCGAAAAAAATACATTTTAGGTGGTTTACTCACGATGTTTGCCACTGCATTAGAAATTAATGCGAACCACTTCCAGATGACTTATTATTTGTTGCTTTTCTTATTGATACTTTCCGGTTATTTTATTTTTCCGGCTGTAAAAGAGAAGGAATATAAATCACTATTATATTCGTTTGGAGTTCTTGCGGTAGCAGGAATTTTTGCATTGGGTGCTAATGCAACAAATTTATTGGCCACAGCAGAGTATGCGGATTTTAGTACTCGCGGTAAAAGTGAATTAACTTTTAATCCTGACGGTTCAAAAACGACTAGTAATAGTGCAATGACTCGGGATTATATTACGGAATACAGTTACGGGATAGCTGAAAGTTTCAATCTTATTGCTCCAAGACTTTTTGGAGGTTCTAATAATGAAGCTCTTGGGACAGATAGTAAGATGTATAATTTTATGATTGGTCAAGGAGTACCTGAAGCACAGGCGAACGATTTTGTTTCGGGAATGCCAACGTATTGGGGTGATCAGCCTATTGTAGCTGCGCCAGCATATATTGGAGCAGTCGTTTTCTTTTTGGGAATCTTAGCTTTGTTTATTGATAAGCGAAAAATTAAATATGTATTTCTTTCTGGGGCAATCGTAGCATTAGTACTTTCTTGGGGTAAAAATTTCCCTATTTTGACAGACTTTTTTATCGATTACGTTCCTATGTACAATAAGTTTAGAGCGGTTTCTTCGATACAAGTAATTTTAGAATTATGTTTTCCTGTTTTAGCGATTATGGGATTACAATCTTTTTTCAAATTAGAAAAAGAGCTGCAATGGAAAGCCTTGTGGCAATCTGGAACTGTAGCCTTAGGAGCTATTTTGATATTGTTTTTCTCTAAAAGCATGTTTAGTTTTTCCGGCGGAAGTGATAGTTATTTTCTGGAAAGTTATGGGCCTGGTTTTGTTGATGCGCTCAAGGAAGACAGAAGGAGTTTGTATAGTGCCGATTTGTTACGTTCCGGTTTCTTTATTTTGCTTTCAGCTGGGGTTTTATGGTTGTTTATAAAAAATAGATTGGCCTCAAATACGGCTATAATTTTTGTGGGTCTTTTAATGATTTTTGACTTATTTTTTGTAGATAAAAAATATGTTTCAGGTAAAGATTTTATGAGCGGAAGAGAAGTTGAAGCTCCGTTTCAGGAAAAACCTTCGGATGTTGAGATTCTTAAAGACACGACTCATTACCGAGTTTTTGAAGTAAGTGGTAATTTATCAAGCGCCAGAACTTCTTATTTCCATAAATCTATAGGAGGTTATAGTGCGGTTAAACCAAGGAGAATGCAGCAATTATTTGATTACCAAATTGCCAAAAGTAATATGGAAATTCTGAATATGCTTAATGTGAAATATGTAATTCAAACGGATAAAGAAGGAAAAGAATTCCCAACTTCGAATCCGAATGCTAACGGAAATGCTTGGTTTGTGAGTGAAGTAAAATTAGTGAATTCTGCTGATGAAGAAATGAAAGCATTGGATAGTTTAGATTCTAAAAATGTGGTAGTAGTCAATCAAAAAGAATTTGAAATAAAAAATAAGGCTTTCGCCAAAGACAGTCTTGCGACAATAACTTTAGATTCACATAAACCCAATGACTTGAAATACACATCAATCAATTCAAATGAAGGTTTGGCAGTTTTCTCTGAAATGTATTATGGAAAAGGCTGGAATGCCTATGTAGACGGCAAAAAAACAGACCACTTCCGAGTTGATTACGTTTTAAGAGGACTGCAAATTCCAGCTGGAAAACACACCATAGAATTTAAATTTGAACCTCAAGTTGTAAAAACTGGAGGTACCATTGTATTGTTTAGTTCTATAGGTATGTTATTGCTTTTGGTTGGTGGAATTTATTTTGAAAGAAAAAAAAATCGTGGTAATTAGCTAGAGACGCACTGCAGTGCGTCTCTATCATAAAACAAATAAATTGAAACCAGAACCAAAGAAAATCTTAATAATTACCTATTATTGGCCACCGGCTGGGGGACCTGGCGTTCAACGTTGGTTGAAATTTGTGAAATATTTACCTGATTTTGGAATTCAGCCCATCGTATATATTCCTGAGAACCCAACGTATCCAATTGTTGATGAAAATTTAGTAAAAGAGGTTTCCGATAAAGCAATTATTTTAAAGCATAAAATTTTTGAACCGTATCAATTAGCTTCGTTTTTTTCGAAGAATAAAACCAAAAAAATCAGTTCTGGAATTATCCCAAATCAAAAAAAACAATCTTTTTTAGATAAAACGTTTCTTTGGATTCGTGGCAATCTTTTTATTCCGGATGCCCGTGTTTTTTGGGTAAAACCATCCGTTTCTTATTTAGAAAAATACATTAGAGAAAATAATATTGATACCATTGTTACTTCGGGTCCGCCACACAGTTTGCATCTCATTGGATTAGAGCTAAAACAAAAATTAGATTTAAAATGGTTTGCTGATTTTCGGGATCCTTGGACGACCATTGGCTATCACAAATCGTTGCGATTATCAGATTATGCCGCCAAAAAACACAAAGCATTAGAACATCAGGTTTTAAATACGGCAGACACGATTATAGTAACGAGCAAAACCACAAAAACAGAATTTCAAGCCATTACAAACAAACCTATTACAGTTATAACGAATGGGTATGATACGGAAAATGTCGTGAAACAAACCTTGGATTCAAAATTTAGTTTAGCCCACATTGGTTCTTTTCTTTCCGAAAGAAATCCTTTGATTTTATGGGAAAGTTTGGTTGAATTAATTAATGAGATTCCGGATTTCAAATCACATTTAGAAATAAAACTGATAGGGGCAGTAAGTCAGGAAGTATTGGAAGCCATAACTCAATTTGGCTTAAATCCGTATTTGAATAATTTAGGTTATGTTTCCCATGCGGAAGCGATTGCACATCAAAGAAAATCACAGGTTTTATTACTTATCGAAATCAATTCCGAAGATACAAAGAGTATTATTCCGGGAAAATTATTCGAATATATGGTTTCTAACAGACCAATTATAGCGATTGGGCCAAGTGGTTCTGATTTTGCTGAAATCATAACTGAAACCAATACAGGCGTGTTTTTTAATTATTCAGAAAAGATGAGATTAAAAGGTGTAATTTTGGACTTTTATAATCAGTTTTTGGAAGGGAAATTACAAGCAAATGGAGTAGGGTTACAACGCTATTCCAGAAAAAACCTTACCAAAGAATTAGTACAATTGATTCAATAAAAAGCCGAAGTTCTTGCAACTTTAAATCTTAAACTTTAAACTCCTAGAATGGGAATAGTATTAAATCAGTCTTTAAAAAACACCATAATAACCTATATTGGCTTTGGTATTGGAGCCATAAACACACTCTATTTGTATCCTATTTTTTTAGGAGCTACCTATTATGCTTTGACAAATTATATTCTTTCGGCAGCTAATGTTATCATGCCTTTATTTGCCATAGGAATGCAAAATACTTTGGTGAAGTTTTATTCACAATACGAATCCGATGAGGAAAGATCCCGATTTTTATCTTTTACGGTATTATTCCCTTTGTTTTTGTGTATTCCATTATTGCTGATTGGTTTGTTTTTCTTTGATGACATTTCAATTTTTTTATCCAAGAAAAATCCGGTTGTTAAAGAGTTTATTTGGCTTATTCCATTCATAGGATTGTGTATGGCTTATTTTGAAATTTTTTACGCTTGGGCAAGAGTTCATATGCATTCTGTTTTTGGTAATTTTATCAAGGAAGTGGGACTTCGATTATTTTCGTTGTTTGCTTTGATAGGAGTGTATTATAAATGGATTTCGGTTATAGAATTTGTTTATGTTACTGCAGGAATTTATTTTTTGGCTTTAATGATTACGATGCTATATGCATTTAATATTAAAAAGCCAGTTTTTCAATTTGCCATTCCACACAATGTAAAAAATATAATGGAGTATACCTTTTATATTATTTTATCCGGAAGTGTTGCTAATTTACTTTTGGATGGTGATAAAATGATGCTCAATCAATATATGATTATTGAAAATATCGCTTATTATTCAGTAGCGACATATATTGCCTTAGTTATATCCGTTCCCAGTCGTGCGATGCACCAAATTGTTTATCCAATTACCGCAAGGTTAATGCACGAGAATAAACATGATGAATTAAATGATCTCTATAAAAAAACATCCATTAATCTCCAAATAGTTGGCGGCTTTGTGATGTTATGTATTTTTGTTAATATCAATCAGTTGTATGAATTAGTGCCTAAAGAGTATAGTGGAGGTATTTTGGTGGTTTTTATGATTGGGATTTCCAAATATTTCGACCTGATTTTAGGGAATAATAATGCTATCATTTTTAATACAAAATATTACAGAGCAGTATTGTTTCTTGGTGTATTTTTAGTTGTTTTGACTATAGTCTTGAATATGATTTTTATCCCTATATATGGTATTATGGGGTCTGCTTTTGCTACTTTATTATCGATAACCTTATATAGTCTTGCCAAATTGCTTTTTGTGGTTAAGCGCTTGGATTTATATCCTTTCACAAGTCAAACATTGTATTCTATAGCAATTACGTTTGTTTTGTTCTTACTGTTTTATTTCTGGCAGTTTCCTTTTCATCCTATAATTGGTATTGGATTAAAATCTGTTTTGGTGACCATTTTATATGTTTATATCAATTATAAATTAGTTGTTTCTACTGAAATAAACCAAGTTATGGATAAAGTATTGAAAAAGTTGAAATAATTTTTCAATTGGAATCTTCTTTTTGATCAGGAAAAAAATGTAAATAATACCATTTAGAAATATAAAACAGTCTTTTTTTCTCATCCCAGCCCTCTTTAAAGATTGGATTGTTTTATATTTCTAAATGGAATAAAAACAGATTGTTTTGTTTTTGTACTTATCCCGACATCCAATCATTTTATTAAAATAAAAAGTATCGACTTATTTACATAATAAACAATGACAACATCAAATGAACAGATGAAAGAGAATAGTAATACCATAACTTATATATTTTAGTCCAAAAAAGGAGCTGAGACGATATATTCGAATTCGCAGGTTTTCTTTACAATTTCATTGGTTAGTTTTCGTACTTCTTTTTCAATAAAATCACTAACTCCATTGAGTGATTTGTATACTTTTCCAGTAAATGCTCTTTTTATTCTCCACCATATTTTTTCTGAAGGATTGAGTTCTGGCGAATATGGCGGAATGAAAAGCAGTGCTATATTGTTTGGAATAATGAGTGTTTTTCTTTGTGGAATACTCCGTTATCGAGAATGATGAGTTTAAACTCTTCTGTATTTTCTTTTGAGAATTCGTTTAAAAAAGCTTGAAAATTAGCAGAATTGCAGTGCGACAATTCTAGTTCAAAATGATCTCCAATGAATGGAGAATAAGCTCCGAAGAGCCAAATAGCTTTAAAAACTTGCTGAAAAGTACACACCGGTTTAACACCTTGTGCCGTTAGTCCTTTCCCATTACGAGTAAACATTCCAAATCGGCTCTCATCTTGACAATACAAGTTTATTGTTTTGCATTCTTCTGGTTTTTCATTGCAGATTTTTAAAATGTAATTTTTTTTTGTAAGTATTAGATTATTTAACTTTATTAAAAATGATTTTAATCGATTTTGTTTGTTGCTTCATAGATTATTTTGTAAATTAGTTATCAAATGTAAAATAATAATTTAGACTTATTTACATAATAAACAACGACAACATCAAGTGAACAGATGACAGGGCAAACGCATGAGTTTAAACATGGTTTAAAAAAATATATACTGGTGCGTTTGCCCTGGAACAGATGAAAGAGATAAGCTTAAAGTCAAAGATATTTAGATTACCCTTTTTGATATGTCAATAAACTTTGAATCTCTGCTATAGCTAGAACAAAGATTAGTATCTATGTAAGTAAGTTGAAAAAAGTATAAAAATCACTAAAAGTGGGTATTGTGGAAACGAGGTATAGCCCTTATTTTTGCAGATATTATTTTTACAAAATATTTAAAGACAATAATAAATAGCTAAAGTAATTTACCCCAATGATTATGAAAAGCCATCAATACATAAACGAAGAAAGTTTACAAAAGTTTTCTAACATCTTAGCGAATAAAATCCATCATGGATTTACTATTATAGAAAGAAATGATACTTTGCCTTTTGCGGTTTTATCAAAAGGTAGAAAAGAAGTAGATCACGGGTTTAATTTTTTACTTTGTTGTTTGACATTAGGTATATGGTCTGTTGGTTGGATTTATTTAACTTATGTTTCTTCCAAAGAAAAAAATATAGTGATAGCAATCGATGAAGATGGAAATACATTTGAAGAAAAATGCTATTCTGAATAGATTCCTTATAATTTATCCTTTAGGTATTTTCCAGTGATTGATTTTTTTATTTTTACGATTTCTTCGGGAGTTCCAACAGCTAATAATTGTCCTCCATTTTCTCCTCCTTCAGGGCCTAAATCAATAATCCAGTCGGCACATTTTATAAGATCAAGGTTGTGTTCAATTACAAGTATCGAATGCCCTTTGTCTATCAAAGCATCAAATGAAGCCAATAGTTTCTTAATGTCATGAAAATGCAATCCGGTTGTTGGTTCGTCAAAAACAAAAAGTGCTTTGTCTTTTGTGGCCCCTTTTACCAAGAATGAAGCCAGTTTTATACGCTGGGCTTCTCCACCGGAAAGTGTAGAAGACGATTGTCCTAATTGCACATATCCCAATCCCACATCTTGCAGCGGTTGAAGTTTTTGAGTAATTTTACTTTGCTTGTTAGCTATAAAAAAGGCAATTGCATCGTCAATAGTCATAGTAAGAATATCGTGAATGTTTTTACCTTCAAAGGCGACTTCCAAGACTTCTTTCTTAAATCGTTTTCCATTGCAGGTTTCACAAGGCAATTGCACATCAGCCATGAAAACCATTTCTACATTTATGGAACCTTCCCCTTTGCAGGTTTCGCATCTTCCGCCATCAACATTAAAAGAAAAATGTTTGGCCTGATAGCCTCTTATTTTTGATAATTTTTCCTTGGCATACAATTCTCGGATATCGTCATAAGCCTTAATATAAGTCACCGGATTAGAACGAGAACTTCTTCCAATTGGGTTTTGATCTACATATTCAATATGCTTGATTTGCGAAAATGAACCTGTCATTTCAGTAAATTGTCCTGCTTTTTCTCCTGCATTCTCCAGCTTTTTTTGCATGGCAGGAAATAGAATTTTTTTGACTAGCGTACTTTTTCCGCTTCCTGAAACTCCTGTGATAACTGTCAATACATCCAGCGGAAACGTAACATCTATATTTTGTAGATTGTTTTCTCGGGCTCCTTTTATTTCAATAAAATTCTTGAAAGGTCTTCGTCTCTTGGGAACGGTAATTTCTAAGTCGCCATTCAAATATTTCGCAGTAAGCGAAGTCGATTTTAGGATTTCATCAAATGTGCCCTGAGCGACTAAATTACCACCAAGGGTTCCCGCTTCTGGACCAATATCAATAATCATATCGGCCGCTTTCATGATATCCTCGTCATGTTCTACAACAATAACAGTATTTCCTAAATTACGAAGCGACAGTAATACTTTTATCAGACGTTCCGTATCTTTTGGGTGTAAACCAATACTGGGTTCGTCAAGAATATACATGGATCCGACTAAACTGCTTCCTAATGAGGTTGCTAAGTTGATACGTTGTGATTCCCCACCCGAAAGTGTTGCAGAGTTTCTGTTTAATGTCAGATAATCTAATCCTACTTCGGTTAAAAAGGATAATCTATTATTGATTTCCACTAATAATCGTTTTGCGATTTGTTTTTCATGGATATCTAAGTCAATACTTTCGAAAAAAGTAACCAAATGCTTAATAGGTAAGTCAACTAGATCAGAAACAGTTTTGGAATTGATCTTTACATAGGAGGCTTCTATTCGCAAGCGTTTGCCTTTGCAGGAATAACATTTGGTTTTGCCTCTATAACGAGAAAGCATCACACGGTTTTGAATCTTATAATTTTTTTCTTCTAATTCCTTAAAGAAATCATTTAAGCCTTGGAAGTAGTTATTTCCATTCCAAATCAATTCTTTTTGATCTTCAGATAATTGATAAAAAGGTTTATGGATGGGAAAATCGAATTTGTAAGCGTTGTTTACCAATTCGTCCCGAAACCAGCTCATACTTTCGCCTCTCCAAGGAAAAATGGCGTTTTCGTATACAGATAAGGTCGTATTTGGTACCACTAATTCGGCATCAATTCCTATAATATTTCCGTAACCTTCACATACAGGACACGCTCCGTAAGGATTGTTGAAACTGAATAAATGTACATTTGGTTCTAGGAAGGTAATACCGTCCAATTCGAAATTATTAGAATAAGAAAACTTTTTATCCGAATTTAATTCCTGTAAATAACAAATTCCCTTGCCTTCAAAAAAAGCGGTTTGAACTGCATCAGCAAGTCGATTATAAAATTCTTCTTCGTCTTTAACTACAATTCTGTCTATAATGAGCTTTATATCTTTATTGTCTAAAGAATGTTGGTCTATTTCGTCCAAACGAACCATTTGATTATTAACTAAAATTCGTGCAAATCCTTGTTGCAAAAGTACTTTTAGTTTGTCTTCCAGTTTTCTGCCATCTTCCAGATGAACAGGAGCAAGGAGTAGCCATTTGCTATCAATATCGAAACATTTCACATCGGTAACTACATCGGTAACCGTATTTTTTTTTACTTCTCGACCTGAAATAGGAGAATAGGTTCGTCCAATTCGGGCAAATAATAGTTTTATATAATCATAAATTTCCGTTGAAGTTCCTACTGTAGAACGGGCATTTGTAGTATTTACTTTTTGTTCAATAGCAATTGCAGGTGCAATACCTTTGATATATTCAACTTTTGGTTTGTCTAATCGACCAAGAAATTGTCGCGCATACGATGACAAACTTTCTACATATCGGCGCTGTCCTTCGGCGTACAAAGTGTCAAATGCCAGACTTGATTTTCCGGATCCGGAAAGTCCTGTAATAACAACTAATTTATTTCGAGGAATCGCAACATCTACATTTTTTAAGTTATGTACTTGTGCGCCTTTGATAATAATATTTTTCTTAGAATCTAATTTAGAAAGGTCAACTTGCATAAAAACAATTAATTTTCACAAAAGTAATCAATTTTCATCGGAGAAATTAAGTTGAGAAATCACAAATCACAAATTGGGATTTTTAATTGAATGAAATCAGAAAAGCAATTCTTGAAATTCTTTATGCTTATTAAATTTCTTGTTAAATAGTTTTATAGATGTATTTTTTAATTTTTTAAACATAATAGTTTTAAAAAAATATTTTTTCATCTTGTTATTGCGTATATTTATATCACCCGAACGTAAAATCTTAGCCTGAATTTTAACATTTTTATTCTATAGATGTTAATTTTTCTTAATTTAATTTGTTTGTTAAAATAATTATTCGCTAAATTTGAGCATTAAAATAACCCTAATTAATCATCAGCCTATAGTATAAAACTACTTTTTAGAGAAAATTCTCCATTTTAATTAAAAACTAAAAAGTATAACTATGGCTAATACACAACTTCCAGACGCAT
The DNA here is from genome assembly GCF_007097265.1 of Flavobacterium gawalongense. Taxonomy (GTDB): domain Bacteria; phylum Bacteroidota; class Bacteroidia; order Flavobacteriales; family Flavobacteriaceae; genus Flavobacterium; species Flavobacterium gawalongense. Next base: position 21,128 of record NZ_VJZP01000009.1, read on the forward strand.
TATTGGTTCAGGATTATGTTGCAGGTAATGAAGATGCCTTAGCTTCATTAATCAAAAGACACGAATCAAAAATTTATGGTTTTATATATTCTAAAATCTCTGATAGAGATACATCGAATGATATTTTTCAAGATACCTTTATTAAGGTAATAAGAACCTTAAAATCAAATTCCTATAATGAAGAAGGAAAGTTCTTACCATGGGTAATGAGAATTTCTCATAATCTTATTGTTGATCATTATCGGAAAAATAAAAAAATGCCGATGTTTAGAGAAACGGAAGAATTTTCTATTTTTTCAATAATGTCTGATGATTCTCTTACAATTGAAAACAAAATAATATCGGAACAGGTCGAAATGGATTTGAAAAAACTTATCGAAGAACTTCCTATAGATCAAAAAGAAGTTTTGGTCATGAGAATGTATCAAGATATGAGTTTTAAAGAAATTTCTGAAACAACTGGAGTCAGTATCAATACTGCTTTAGGAAGAATGCGTTATGCATTAATGAATTTAAGAAAAGTTATAGATAAACATCAAATTGTTTTGACTAATTAATAATAAATCGAAACTTGCTGCGTTGTAATATAAAAACAAATTTATTACAATATGGCAAAAATTTACTCCAAAAAATCATTAGTCACTAAGAAGATGAAGCCCGAGAAAGAAATCGTTTCTTTTTTATTGAATTATTCAAAAGCGTTGAGCATAATAAAAATAGAAGATAAAAGTTTCGAAATTATAGCTAATTAAAAACAGTCAATTTAAGTATTGGATGGTATTGTATTGAAAAAAATCAAGGTTCTGTTTTTTAGGACTTGAATAACCAGATTCCACTAATTTTATTTTAAAATTAGTGGAATCTCCTATTTAGAGGAGGAGTTCTGTTTTTTGTAGTAGTCATCTAAAACTGTCTTCCTTCCAATTGTTTTGGTGATAATGTCTTTTTCTAAATCCCAACCTCGAGCTGGTGAATATTCCCGTCCATACCAAATGATTTGTAAATGCAGATCATTCCATAATTCCTCTGGGAAAATGCGTTTTGCATCCTTCTCCGTTTGAACCACATTTTTCCCATTAGTCAAATTCCACCGATACATTAATCGATGAATATGCGTATCAACGGGAAATGCAGGAACTCCAAAAGCCTGAGACATCACCACGCTTGCGGTTTTATGTCCCACAGCCGGTAATTCTTCTAAATATTCAAAACTCTGCGGGACTTTTCCGCCGTGTTTATCAATTAAAATATGGGATAAACCATGAATACCTTTCGATTTCATTGGCGACAAGCCACAAGGTCGTATGATTTCCTTAATCTCTTCCACTGACATTTTAATCATATCATACGGATTATCCGCTTTGGCAAAAAGTAAAGGTGTAATTTGATTCACGCGAACATCCGTGCATTGTGCCGAAAGTAAAACCGCAATCAGTAAAGTATAAGGATCTTTATGGTCTAGCGGAATAGGAATCGTTGGGTACAATTCTTTTAACGTATTTATAACAAATGTTACACGTTCCTGTTTATTCATTTTTGTATTTTTATAAAGAGTAAAAATAGTATAATTTCTATTAGGTGCCTAATCCAGTTTTGCGTTACAATCCCGAAACTTCGGGACTCATTTTTATAGCTTTTTTTCTAAGTAATTGCAAGAGCTTCCTTTGGTCGATTTGCTATTACAAGAAAAAAATAGTTATAAAAATTCCGGGGTTTTCACTTCACCCTGGGGCATTTAGAATAGAAACAAGAAGTAAATTGCTAGAATTACACAAAAATAAAAAATTAAGAATTTAACAAACAAAAAATCTAAATAATGACAACATTAAAAAAAGGAGATAAAGCACCCAATTTTTCTGGTCTGGATCAAGACGGAAAAGCACATCAATTAGCCGATTATAAAGGGAAAAAATTGGTCGTTTTCTTTTATCCAAAAGCCGATACACCGGGATGCACTGCCGAAGCCTGTGATCTAAGAGATAATTTTGAGCGTTTCAAAGCCAATAATTATGAGCTTCTGGGTGTAAGTGCCGATGCGCAAAAAGCCCAGGCAAAGTTCAAAGAAAAATATGATTTCCCTTTTCCATTATTGGCAGATGAAGATAAATCTGTAATTCAAGCTTTTGGAGTTTGGGGTCCAAAGAAATTTATGGGAAAAGAATATGATGGGATTCACAGAACCACATTTGTAATCGATGAAAACGGAATTATTGATGAGGTAATTTCTGATGTAAAAACCAAAGCGCATGCTGCACAGATATTGAAGTAAGTGTTCAGTCTCAGATAACAGATTTTAGACACAATTATCAGAATTTGAAGATAAAGTAAAAGCCAAAAAAGGATAAATCATCTCTTTCTTGGCTTTTTTGTTTGATTAAAATATCGAATTCAATATTTCTGATAACTGCTATCTGAAATCTGAATACTATTCACTAATTACTTTCTTTCAACACTTTACTTGGGTCATACCCAAAAAGGTGATGTTCCTTGATTATTTCAGCAATACCGGAAGGAAGCATAGTTTCCCATCCTGGTTTTCCTTGGCTTATCATGTTAAGTACTTCACGAGAGAATACCTCCAGAATATTAGGGTCATAATCTACAATATCGACAACTTTACCATTGAATTTGAAGAATTTGTACAATTCTTTCATTCTAGGATGCACTTTCAAATTATCTGAAGTAATAATTTCACCGTTTTCGCCAATCATTGGATATAAAAAGACTTTCATATCACGGTAAAATAATTTTCCGAAAGCTTCCAGAATTCCACCACTTAAATGACGATAGTATTTTTCATCAAAAATATCAACCAAATTATTTACACCCATTGCTAATCCCATTCGGGCTTTGGTGTAATTGGCAAAATACTCGACCACTTTATAATATTCTTGGAAATTAGAGATCATCACCGTTTGTCCCAACGAACAAAGTAATTCGGCGCGATCCATAAAATCTCTTTCGTCTATTTCACCATCAGATCGTAAATTCGAAAGTGTAATTTCAAAAACAACAAGTGTATTATCAACTTCCACTTTATTCTCATTCAGAAACATTTTCAATGATTTCTCATACATGTCCATGTTTACTTTAGTAACCGGACGGAAACTACCTCTAAAAGCAAGAATGTTTTTTTTGTATAATATGGCTGCAGGAAGTATGTTTTTTCCATCTGGATTAAACATAACCGCATCGGTCATTCCATTTTTAACCAGCTGTAAACTCATCAAACGATTATCTACATCTGCAAAACGTGGTCCTGAGAAATTAATAGTGTCTATTTCTAGCTGATCTTTATCTAAATGGTCGTATAAATAACGCAACAAACGTTTAGGGTCATTGTATTTGTAGTATGCACCATAAATTAAATTTACGCCAAGAATACCAAGTGTTTCTTGTTGTAAGCGGACATCAGTTTCTTTAAAACGAATGTGAATAATAATTTCATTATAATCCTCATCCGGTTCAATTTGATAGCGAATACCAACCCAACCATGTCCTTTAAACTGTTTGGCAAAGTCTATTGTAGCAACTGTATTGGCATAGCTGAAAAACATTTTATTGGGATGTTTTTCTCGACTTAAACGTTCTTCGATTAATTGTCCTTCAAAGGTGAGCATTTTTTTAAGTCGGCTTTCCGTTACATAACGGCCGTCTTTTTCTATACCATATACGGCATCACTAAAATCTTTGTCATAGGCCGACATTGCTTTTGCAATAGTACCTGAAGAACCACCCGATCTAAAAAAATGTCTTACGGTTTCTTGTCCAGCACCAATTTCTGCGAAAGTTCCGTAAATATTTTCATTCAAATTGATACGAAGTGCCTTGTCTTTTATGGAAGGAATTTGCTCGATGACTTTGTCACCTTTTAATTTTATTTCAGTACCCATTTTGTTTTAAATATGGCTAATATGTTACAAAGTTAATTAAATAGGTTTCTAATGAAAGATAATTAACCCTATTTTTGTAAAAAAATCTAATTGAATTGAAGGTATATTTTTTAGGCACCGGTACATCACAAGGAATTCCCGTTATAGGGAGTAATCATCCAGTATGTAAAAGTACTGATTTTAAGGATAAAAGGCTACGGGTTTCAGTTTGGGTTTCTTGGGAAAATCATTCTTTCGTAATCGATTGCGGACCTGATTTTAGACAACAAATGCTTTTTTCAAATTGCCAAAAAGTAGACGGAATCTTATTTACCCATGAACATTCCGATCATACCGCTGGTTTGGATGATATTCGTCCGTTTAATTTTAAACAAGGTGAGATTCCAATTTATGCGCATCAAAGGGTAATTGATAATCTAAAAAAACGTTTCGATTATGTTTTTGAAACCATAAACAGATACCCAGGAGCACCTTGTGTAAAAACGATTGAAGTAATCAATAATCAGCCATTTTCTATTGGTGATAAAACTGCCATTCCTATAGATGTGATGCATGCGGGTCTCCAGGTTTTTGGTTATAGAATAGATGATTTTGCCTATTTGACGGATGTGAAAACAATTGAAGATGCTGAAATAGAAAAATTAAAAAATCTAAAGGTATTGGTGATAAATGCTTTGCGTGAAGAATCTCATTTTGCGCATTTCAATTTGCAGGAAGCATTAGATTTTATAACTTTGGTTCAGCCTAAAAAAGCCTATATTACTCACATCAGTCATATTCTTGGTTTTCATGAGGAAGTACAAAAAAGACTTCCGGAAAACGTTTTCCTTGCATATGATAATCTGGAAATTACAATTTAATCAGTCTTAAAATGAAAAAATCATTATTGCTTTACGCTTTTATTCTAGCTTTACTATTTAATGTTTACACTTATATGTTTTTGAGTAAGGAAGTAACTTTTGAACAGGATAGATATAAAAAGGTAACTACAAAGTTGAAAGACAGTTTGAATTCGGTTAAAAATAAATTAGTGGACGCCAACTATTTTTCTTTGGAAAAAAATGAAAATGCCCAAAACTATTTTGAATCTTCAAACTCAGGAAAGATAATTCAATATGAAAAATTAATTCCTTTTGTAACCGAGAAATTATTGGATTATAATTCAAATCCTAATGGAAATCCTTATGTAGGTCAGGATAAAATTGGGGCTAATAAATTCATCATTAATAAAGTTAAAATTCTAAACCATCGATGGATTATTGCTGATTTTAGTGATGGTGAAATTTGGGGAGAAGTATTATTGAAATACTTTGTCAACGATGATGATAGCATTACGTTTGAAGTAAATCAATCATTATTGTATCAAAAATAAAGTATATTTCAGTCGCAGTTCTTAGTTCACTGCGACTGAAAACTGAATATTAATTTTCAAGAAGCCAATTCTTGAAATCATAAAAATTTTGTGGTGCTACGCCATGACCTACAGGATATTCTTTATAGGTGGATTTTATACCTAATTTCTCCAAAAATGGTTTTGTTTTTCGAGCCCACTCTACAGGAATTACCTGATCTGCAGTTCCATGTGAATGGAATATTTTAAGTTTTGTAAAATCATTTCTCAGATAATTTTCTTCTAAAATTGGTTCGCTGACATAGCCACTCAACGCAACTACTCTTTGAATTTTATCAGGATGCGATAATGCTATTGCATAGCTTAGTATAGAACCTTGACTGAAGCCAACCAAAGTAATATTTTTAGAATCAATAGGATAAGTTTGAATTAATTCATCAATAAATTGAGCTATTAAATCCCTTGATACTTTGGCTTGCCCGTGATCTGAAAATTTGTTCTCATCTGCATCAAAGTTTATCGCATACCAAGCATAACTGCCGTATTGCATGTTATAAGGTGCCCGTGCTGAAATAATGTAATATTCTTCCGGAAGTTCGGTTGCAAAAGAAAATAAGTCTTCCTCATTGCTGCCATACCCGTGCAGTAAAAGTAAAAGGGGGTTTTTGTCTAATTTTATTTTGGGGTCTCGTATTTTATATTCTAAAGATAAATTCATTTAATTATGAGATGTTTTTAAGCCATTTTTGAAAATAAGTACCTAATAAAGGAACTGGTTTTGTTTCGCCTTTTATAGCACTGAAAATACCGTATGACCATAATACGGACACGAAAATCCACATAGGAGCTGAAATCATTAAACTGTCAAAATTACTGATTATTAATCCTAATGATATAAAAGTTAAAGTGAGTCCCAATCCTTGGCGAATATGAAAGGAAGCAAACGCATTTTTATTTTCGGCATTCATGGACATCGCTATAAATACGCCAATTCCTAAAATATAGCTTGTTATTGCGGCTGTCTTTCCTTCTTCAATATTATTATTCATATTATTATACTAGAATTAATTTTCCTTGATTCAAAATCCCGTGAACTTTACCCTTAATTTCTGTTCCCAGAAAAGCAGAGTTTTTTGATTTCGATAGAATTGATGATTTTGTAAAAATGCTTTTTGGTTCCGGGTTGAATAGGGTAATATTAGCTTTTGAACCTTCATTAATGGTTTGTACATCAATACCAAATGTCGATTTTCCCGCTGTCAATTTCTCTATCACTGTTTCTAATGGTAATACCGTCATTAAAGCGCCAAAAGCACTTTCTAAACCGATTGTTCCATTTTTTGCAGTATCAAACTCCATTTTTTTATGCTCAATGTCAATTGGGTTATGGTCGGATGTGATCATATCAATCGTTCCGTCTTTTATTCCTTTCAACAAAGCTTTTCTATCCGTTTCTGTTCTGAGCGGTGGTGAAACTTTATATCTGGTATCGAATCCTTCCAGTTTCTCATCGGTTAAAACCAAATGATGAACGGCAACACTACAAGTAACATTTAATCCATTGGCTTTCGCTTCTTTGATTAATTGAACTGATTTTTTTGTCGAAAGAGTTGGAATGTGTAGTTTTCCTCCAGTATATTCTAATAGAAATAAATTTCTTGCAATTTGTAATTCTTCGGCAAGATTTGGAATTCCTTTTAAGCCTAATCGCGTAGAAATAACACCTTCATTAGCTGCTCCGTTTCCTTTTATATTTTCGTCTTGAGCAAATGCAATGACCAATCCATCAAAATCCTGAACGTATTGTAAGGCGATTTTTAGCAAATTGGCATTGTCCAGACTTTTATTGTAATCTCCAAAAGCAATTGCACCCGCTTTTTTCATATCATACAATTCGGCCATGTCTTTTCCTTCGCTTTGTTTTGTCAGCGCCCCTATAGGAAAAAGTTGTGTGGCGAATCCATGCGCTTTGTTTACCACAAAATTCACTTGGGATTGATTGTCAATAATAGGGAAGGAGTTAGGTTGTAATGCTATTGCGGTAAAACCGCTTTTGGCAGCTACAGCAAGTCCGTTTGATATCGTTTCTCTATCTTCAAAACCAGGTTCACCAAGCGAAACGCTGCTGTCAAACCAGCCTTGCGATACGTGCAAATTATCGAGTTTAACTTCGTCTGCCTTTTCTAAATTAGGAAGAGATCTTCCTATTTTTTTTATAAAACCATCAACAATTAAAATATCTACTGTCTTGTTATGAAAAGGACTTTTCGAATCGATAATTTTTGCTTCTCTGATGATTATATTCATATGTAGCTTTTTTATTGTTTTCTAAATGGGCATATGTAATTTGCATAAAACGTCATCGTTGTTGTATCGAATTTTCGTTTTGCTCATTTCATAATGATTGTTTAATTATTTGAACGTCGTCTTTATTTTACGAATCTTATAATTGCTATTTCTGATATTAGAAATAACAGTGTAAAGATAACAAACCATTTCCAAATTTGATTATCGGTCCTGTCAGTTTGTAAAGTGTCAAAAAATGATGTTATGGATTCCGTTGTTTTATAGTCAGAGAGAATGTTTTCATTGGCTGTAGCCAAATTACTTTCGGTTCTATTGTAATTGAAACTGATGTTTTCTAACCACTCTTTTTTATTGTAAATGCTGTAATTTCCAGCTTGTTCCGGATAATCATTGAAAATTATTTTCACTTTATTATTCAGAATTTGTTGGATAGGAATAAATTGTTCCTCTGAACCTTTAACAGTTAAAATGTCGTCTTTGTTTAAAGAAGCGTCTGTTAAATGCGGATTATTATTTCCTATTATCAAAGCATTGATGCCATTGTTTTGATTGTTCATCGCCATTTTATAAAAAGTAGGCACAATCAATGGAGATTGTTGGAAATTTGAATTTACCGTATTAATTGGTGCCGAGAAAACATAAACAGCAGCAACCGAATTTGCTAATGAAGTCAAGAAAATACTTTGGTCTTCATAGGATAGAGCGGCTGGACTTGAGCTGGATAAACCAAACGAATTTTTTGTTTTTGGATATTGAAAATTGGTAACTTTATTTTCGAAAACAGTATTGAATATAGGATGATTAAAATTGATTTTAATAATCAGTTTTTCTTTATTATCTAAAGCGTTGAATTTTAGGTTTCCAAAATTCATCAAAAATGAATTCATATTTGGAACCGAAGCCACTGCCGAAGGAATCACAATTAAATTCCCTCCTTTTTCCACAAAAGATTTTAAAGTGGTTTGGAGCGCTTGTGGAATTTCATCCAATTCATTTAAAATAATCGCATTTTGCTCTTCCAATTTATTGTAATCCAGTGAGCCTAAAGTGTAATTATTGAAATTGAATTCTTCATTGGTATAAATTCGGGAAAGAAAGTTGCTTTTTTCTGGTTCACCAATGCTGATAACATTCGTTTTCTTCGTTTTTGAAATGCTAAAATATAAAGTGTTGTCATAACTTAAGCCATTGTCAACAATGGATACGTAACCATGAAAGACTTGTTTTGGAATCGTAAAATTGAGGCTTTTTTTCTTTGGTTCTAAAGCTACTATCGTCTTCGCAATAAGCTTGTTGTCATTATATAAAGAAATAGGAATTGGATTAAAATCTTCGCCATAACCGGATAATTGCACACTAATTTCATAAAAATTATCGAGTGTTTTATTGATGAAAACGCTGTCGATGGAAACGTTGTTTTTTTGTTCTGCTTTCGGAATTATGAATTGGGGAGAGTCAGTTGCGTCACTGTTTTTTAATTGTTTTTCATCAAGTCCTACGGCATCCGTAATGATAACAATGTCTTTTTTAAAATCCGATTTATGCGCTTTTATTTTTGCCATTGTATTATCCAACTGAAAAGGCGCAGCACTATATTTAAGGTTTTGTAACGAACTTCGAACCGACTTTATATCTGTATTCCAATAATTTTCGGAATTGGTGAGCAAAGAGAAATTTACATTTTCAGGTGTTTCTTCCAGTAATTCCTGAATAGCTCGTTTTAACAATTCCCCTTTTTTGCCTTTGGCTTGCATACTAAAGGAATTATCCAAGATTATATACAATTCATTAGTGGCATTTTTACTGTCTTTTGAATCGAAAAAAGGCTGCGCAAATGCTAGAATAATACAAGTGAGTAATAATAAACGACAGGTGAGAAGCAGCCATTTCTTAATTTTGGAGCTTTTTCTGGTTTGTATCGAAAGTGCTTTTAAGAAACGAACGTTAGTGAAATGTTCTTTTTTGAAACGACGTAATTGAAATAAATGAACCAAAATAGGTACAATCAATACGAATAGAAAGTATAAAATTTCGGGATGTTTAAAATGCATTTTGATTTCAAGTTTACTTCACTGGATTTTATTTTCAATGGAGTTCATTGAATTTAGTAGTCAAAAATACAAATTAGTTGACAGTTTTGTTTGAAGTTGCTATAATTTTTCAAAGGAACAAACAATTGGCATTGATTATAAAATATTTATGTATTTTAGCTTTTCAATAAAATTTAAAAACATGAAAAATTCATATGTTGTTCTTTTTTTAATTTTCATTTTTACAAGCGTGCAAGCACAAAAAAATAAATTTAATTTGCTAATTGGAACCTACACCAATAGCTGCGAAAGTAAAGGAATTTACACCTATGATTTTGATACAAATACTGGAGGTTTTAATCTTAAAAGTGCTACTGAAAATATTGTAAATCCAAGTTATTTGACCGTTTCCAAAAATAATAATTATGTTTATTCAGTAAATGAAAATGGTCCCGAAAGTACGGTAAGCTCTTTTGGTTATAATCCTTCAAGTGGAAAATTAAGCTTAATCAATAAACAAAGTTCCAAAGGAGCTGATCCTTGTTGTATTATTAATGATGATAAAAATGTAATTGTTGCCAATTATTCTGGTGGGAACATTGCAGTTTTTGGTAAAAATAGCGATGGAAGCATTGCTGAAGCTAAGCAAGTGGTACAGCACTACGGAAAAGGAGTTAATGCGCAAAGACAAGAAGGTCCTCACGTCCACATGGTTCATTTTTCTCCGGATAGAAAGTTTATTTTATCTAATGATTTAGGGAATGATAAAGTGTATTCGTATCAATACAATCCAAATGCTGCAACTGAAATTTTGAAAATTAAAGATAGTGTTGCAGTAAAATCAGGAAGTGGGCCAAGACATTTAACGTTTAGTAATGACGGAAAATTTGTTTATTTATTGCAAGAATTAGACGGAGCATTAACGGTTTTTAGTTATTCAAACGGAATATTAAAAAAAATAGACGAAACCACCATTTTAGCAAAAGATTTCAAAGGAACTTTCAGTTCTGCAGATATTCATATTTCACCGGACGGAAAATTTTTATATGCTACAAATAGGGGTGAAGCGAATACTATTTCGATCTTTAAAATTCTAAAAAATGGAAAATTGCAATCGAAAGGACAAAGGAGTACTTTAGGAAAAGGGCCTAGAAATTTTGCTATTGATCCCACTGGGAAATTTCTTTTGGTAGCGCATCAATATACGAATGATGTGGTCATTTTTAAAAGAAATGCAACCACGGGAGTGCTAACGGATACAGGAAAAAGAATCGCTTTGTGTTCTCCGGTTTGTTTAGTTTTCACAAAGAATTAAATTAAAATTCATAGCATTGAAAAATAAAAAAGGCTAAAAAATGATTGTCATTTTTTAGCCTTTTTAAATCTATTATTTATTCTTGTCTTTTCTCTTTTTGTCTCTGGTTTTTAGCATATTTCTATTGACAGAGCCATGCGTTTTTTTCTTGGTTACACCAGGCCCGCCCAAATTGACTTTCTTATTCTTTTTACTTTTCTCTTGAAAAGCACCGTCACCTTCCAATTTTTGTTTTTTCATCATAAACTTAATCGGTTGTCTCTCTTTTTCAGGTTCGATTAATTTCGATGAAACTTCAACTGTTTCTGGGAAAGGCTCAATTTCTAATTCCATATTCATCAACACTTCCACTTCCACTTTAGATTCTTCTTCACGAGGCGTGATAAGACTTATTGCGGTTCCTGTTGCATCGGCACGACCGGTTCTACCAATTCTATGCATATACAATTCGGGCATTTCAGGCATTTCAAAGTTGACAACGTGGGTGATATTTGAAATATCCAAACCTCTTGCCATAATATCTGTGGTGATCAAACCACGTAAATTTCCTTCTTGGAATGAAGCCATCGTACTTAAACGATAATTTTGTGATTTATTAGAGTGAATCACTCCAAACTGACCTTCAAAATCTTCTTCTATACGTTCGTGAACCATATCTGAAATCTTCTTGTTGTTTACAAAAACCAGAACACGACTCATGTCTTCATTGTTTTGCAATAAGTGTTTTAGAAGGTTTATTTTGGTGTTAAAATTGGGAACTTTATAGGTAATTTGTTTGATGTTTTCCAATGGTGTTCCTGATGCTGAAAGCGTAACTTCTTCTGGGTAATCAAAATAGTCATTCAAAATAGCATCTACGTCATCGGTCATAGTTGCCGAAAAAAGTATGTTTTGACGTTTTTTAGGCATCATAGCCAAAATAGCAGTCAATTGGGTACGGAAACCTAAATTAAGCATTTCGTCAAACTCATCGATTACCAATTTTTGCATTTCTTCAAAACGAATCACATTGTCCAGTGTTAAATCCATGATTCTTCCTGGAGTTCCCACGAGTATGTCACAACCTTTATAAACGGTTGTTTTTTGAGTATTAATGTTGACACCTCCAAATATACCAACGGTACGAACCGACATGTATTTTGTCAATTTTTCTACTTCTTCCACTACTTGCACTACAAGCTCACGTGTAGGAACCAGAATTACTATTTTAGGGGTATGTCCCGGAGTAAATTTATATAATTTTAATAAAGGCAATAGGTATGCAAATGTTTTACCAGTACCGGTTTGCGCAATTCCCATCATATCTCTTCCAGACATTATCACAGAAAAAGTTTTTTCCTGAATGGGAGTTGGAGAAGTAAATCCTAAATCATCTATTGCTTTTTGTACAGATTTAGGGAGATTGAATTGTTCGAAAGTACTCATTTGCTTAAATTTTGTGCAAAGATAGTCTTTTTGAAAGGAATGTTAAGTTTTGATACTAAACTTCAATAATCTACCCTTTATTTGAATCTTATTTCCCACGATAAATTAAGTGAATAAATCCAAAAGTATTTGCCTGGGTCAAATATTATTTCTTGGTGAGTAACTGCAAATTGAGTTCCCCAAGCATTTTGTTTATTTGACGAAGAAAAATAATATCCCAAATTAATTTTTTGCGACTTTAAATTTATGATTGAGGCTTCATTTTGATTAAAATTAAACTGATTTGTTTCCGGTGAAAATCCAATTCCTAATGAAAGTCCTAAATAATTATCGGCATCGCTACGGTATTTGCGATATGCAATAGTTCCAGAGCTGCTGGTTCCGGTACCACCAGGCGTTATATAAGGGCGAAATGACCAATAGCTATTTCCATAATACCAACCTACAGAGCCGGTATATATAGTTGTGGTGGTACTGTACATTAAAGTTCGGAACCCTAAGGAAACTTCAAAGCTTTTAGGTAAAGATTTGTATAGTTCTGCACCAAATCTAACATCTGGAAACAGAAAAGAATTTGACAAACCAACATTAACATAGGCATAAAATCCTTTTGAAATTTTTGGGTATAAATCGACTTCATACTGTAACCCATTTTCCTTGAATCTTCTATTGAAATTTACTTTCGCTATTATACTTCCGTATTTTGTTTGTCGGCCATATTTAAAAGTATGATATTGCATTGGATCAAATACGTCCGAATACAAATCAACAGTTGAATTAATTCCAATAGAATTTTGGCTTAGTATTTTATTTAAACTGACTTTATAATCTTTGGCTTTTTTATCATCCGGATTTTTATCCAATATAAATTGAACTGTATTTAATGCTTCTATTGGATTGTTTGTGTTTTCTTGAGCACTTGCTTTTAAATACAATATTTCCGCATCGTCAGGAAATTTTTTCAAAGCTTCATTTGTCATTTCTAAAGCCGCAAATGGCATATTTGCCGAGGACTCATTTTTTATTGCTGCTATCCAGTTACTCTTATTTTTAACATCTCTTTCTAAGACATAAGCAAACTCTTTTCGTGCTTTTTTATATTCTTCATCCCAAGAATAGGTTGTTGCCAAAAAAGAACGGATTTCGTGATAATCTGGATATTTAGTTAGAATAGAAAGCAAAGTGTCCTGCGCCTGTTTGCGTTGTTTATTAAAAGCTAAATTACGGGCTATCTCAAAGGAAGCATCCGGATCTCCATTGTATTTCTTTTCTTGACCTGACATTTCAAAGGCAAGTAAAAATGTCCAGATACAAATGAGTTTTATGACTATTTTTGAAATCATTTTTTTAGGGATTTTTTTAAAATTTGGTAATTATTATTCTCAGGATATATTTTTATAAGGCTGTCGATAGTTTTATTAGCCTGATTTTTATTTTTCATCCTTTCATAGGCTTGTGCCAATTTATAACCTAATTCGGCATCGTTGATTTGATTTGCTAATCCTTTTTTACCAATTTCAATTGCTTTTTTATTCTGTTTTGACCACAAATAGACATCCATTATTGCTAAATAAGAATCAGCATAAAAGGGAGTCCTGTTTATGACTTCCAGTAATTCTATTTCCGCATTTTTATAATCACTATCCCAAGCTAATGTTCTGCCTTTCAAAGTTCTTACGTCACCATTATTAGGAAGTTCATTCAAGATATAATTACATAATAATCTCACTTTTTCATGCTCTTTTTTTAATGCTAAATCTCTTGCGAGAAAGAAAATTTGACCAGAATTTAATCCTTTTGTTAATTTTTTTATTAGTGAAAGTTGCTCAGGTGTAAAGACATAAGTTGGTTTTTTAAAGCTGGCAGCGGTACTGGTAATTTTATTTTTGGTGGTTAAGTAAGCATTTAATTTTTTATAATCATTAAAAGAACCTGTTATCGTTTCCATCATGTCGTTGTCTGCTTCACTAAGATTGAAATTTTCATCAATTTTAAAAAGGCTGCCATCTGAATAAAAATAGTCCTTATAAATATAGTCATTAATGCTGCCTTTGTATCTCATCAATGGAATGTTGTGGATATTTCTAAATTCTCTAACGGTATCCAAACCTTGACCTATCCAAGTCGTTTTTTCTAATTTATTGAATGTATAATTATTCGTTAAAAAGGAAACTAAACTTGGCGTTACATCACTATGTGAAGAAATGGATTTAAATTTAGCAGTTTTCTTCAACATAGGGCTGTAAATATAAAAAGGAACATGAAAACGGGATAAATTGTCTTTTTGGGGAACTGGAATTAACCTGTGATCTCCCGTGATTATAAAAATAGTATTCTCATAATCGGGTCTTTTAGAATAAGCTTTCATGAAACTTTGGATCGAATTATCGGTATAAAGAAGACAGGCAAATATATCTTTATATTCACTCATCTTGTTTTTTTCAAAATAAGATTTGGTATTTAAAATTCGTTCGACCCTTTGTAAGTACCCTTTTTTAGAAGGGAAATCAAAAGGTTCGTGATTGGTAAGTGTCATTATGATATCCAATCGAGGTTCCTTTTTATCTTTTAATTCAGATAATGTTTTTCGGTATATTTCAGCATCAGGATAACCCCAGGAAAATCCGCCTGAATTTTCCTTTGTCTTAACATACCCGGGACCGAATTTGTCGATATCAATGATTTTATCGATACCGTTATATTCTAGGAAATTACTTTTTCTATCAAATGTTGATTCATCTCCAGAATAATAAGCGGTAGTATAACCGTTTGATTTTAGAATGCTGATTAATGAATTATGTTTAGGAATTGGATTCAATTCCATAAATCCATTTTCTCCAAACGGCAACGAACCCATTAAAGAAGGTAGTGCGCCAAATGTTCGTCCGGCATTACTCACGAAATTTTCCCAATAAAGCGATTTTGTTGCCAATGAGTCTAAGTAAGGAGTAAACCCTTTGTATTCACCATTATAAGTGAAATCGCTCCCAAGTCCTTCCATAATAATAAAAACGACATTTGGTTTTTCTTTTTGAATATTGAAAAATGGAGCCAATACATCTTTCGTGCTTTCGGATGCTTTTTCCAGAGGAAATTCTTTCTTGAAAGTCAGATTACCTTCAGAAGCCAAAGCTTTATCATTTTCAGCTCTTATAATGTCACTCAACAAGAAATTTAATTTGTTTTGAGAAGCAATTTTCTTTGTATTGGCAATTACAAAAGTTAAACTCCCAAAAAGGAATATAATTAAAAGTGAAATTTTGGTATTGATTTTATGTCCAAATGAATTGAATAGCCAAATCAATCCCAGATAAACAATTGGTAGTACTATAAACGGTAAAAACATCAAAAATGATATAGATAAAGATGCAGTTACAGTCGTGTACATGTCACTCAAAGAATAACCTAAAAGATCTGCTCCAAGATTGATATGAGTGGTAAGGCTGTATCCTATCAATGCAAGTTGGATGATTGCGATAATTGAGAATAGTACTTTAATAACAATTATTCCTAAAGGATTTTTAATGTATTTTAATAATAAATACAGCGGAAAAAACAATAATCCGATTAGTAATCCCGTAAAAAAATCATTTAATAATTTATAGGTAAATAACTGTATATCAAAATTTTTGAATAATTCGATTAAGCTTAATAGACAAAAAATAATTATCAATGAAATGGTAGCATAAATATATTCTAAACTGTTATAGTAAGAGAATTTTTCTTTCATTTGGATGTTTTATAGTATTAGGCTTTGGTCATTCCTTTTCGTGTCATAGTTCCCCATTCTATTTTTTTGTAAAAATAGTAGTCTATATTTCCTTTAATGGCTGAATATAGGATATATGGATGATTAACAAAAGGTTCTAGGAAAGCTATCATTATTAATTTAAAGCCTATAGACTTCTTTTTATATTGATGATAAGTAAGTTCCTCTGAAACAATTGCAACTATAGAAAATAGAACCGAAAATAAATAGGCTAAAATAACAAATGCAAATGTATAATCCCATCTTACTTCATTAAGAACTGTAAGAATTCCAAAATAAATTATACCGGCAACTTCTATAACTGGAGCCATTCTTTCGAAAAAGAACCAATACGGATAGCTGAGAAGTCCCAAGGATTTATATTTTGGATTAAACCCTATTTTGCGGTGTTTTTTAAGTGTTTCGATAGTTCCACGAGTCCATCTGTTTCTTTGGGAAATAAATGTTTTATAATTGTCTGGAGCTTCTGTCCAGCATAGTGGGTCAGGAATATAAGCTACTTTATATTTTTGTTTCTCATCTTCCATATATCTTCTCATCCGCACAATAATTTCCATATCTTCCCCTACGGTATTTGTATCGTAACCGCCCACTTTAATGGCTATTTTTTTATCAAATAAACCAAACGCACCTGAAATCACTAACAAACCGTTTAGTCTGCTCCATGCCATTCTTCCTAATAAAAAGGCTCTCAAATATTCTAAAATTTGACCTTGTTCCAGCCATGTTTTAGGAAAGTTTATATCGAGTAATTTACCGTCCTTAACAATGCATGAATTGGCGATTCTTATTACTCCACCAGCTGCAATTACTTTGGCATCGGTTGTTTCCAGAAATGGTTTAATCATTTTTTGAAGTGCATCTTCCAATAACAAACAATCCACATCTATACAAGCAACATATTTGTTTTTACTTATATTCAGTCCCATATTTAAAGCATCAGCTTTTCCTCCGTTTTCTTTGTCAATTACAGTTAATTTATCAAATGCAGGATTTGTAGATTTATAAATGCCTTTTCTTAGTGGTTTTGTTTTAATATGTTCATTGATATGATGGCTTATTTGAATTAGGTCGTAGGCTTCAATAAGTTTGCTTAAACTATCATCTTTACTTCCATCATTTACAATGATAACATCATAATTTACATAATGACTCGATAATAAGGAACGTACGTTTTCAACAATGTTTAAACTTTCATTATAGGCAGGCGCTATAATTGAAATTGAAGGAGAGAAAGTTGAAGATAATATTTCTTTATAATTAACAAAGCTATTTTTCTTTACATATTCAATTGTTTCGATAGCTGAAATTACTGCTAATATAATATAAGATGTAATTGCAACTGCAGAAAAAATAAAAAAGAAATAATGAACGATTGACATTATAATTTGTAAAGTAGTTGTATTCATAGTCAATTGGTTTTAGGCTGTTAACATTTTTTTTAATTCGACCTCGTATAAAGCATATTCTTCAAAATTAATATTCTTCAAGATCCCCATTACAAATAATTTAATTTCAAATTTTTTGTGATGTATATGTTCCAGTAAAAAAGGTTTATCACTATTCTCATACACATTTTCCATCATTTTTAGAAAAGCGATTTGTTCTTCATGACTGCGTTCATTAAAATTATTTTTCAAAATGTTTTTGGCTTCAACGATATTCAAATGGCTTAATGCAGAAATTACATTAACCCTTACGTCTTCACTCTTATGATTTAACAGTTCAATAAGCTCTTCTTTTGCTTCAAATTGATTGTAAACTTTAGCAAGTTTTAAAGTAAAAATGACTACAGAATCATTTGAAGATTTCAACCATGGTCTGATGTCTGCAATTTCTGTGTCATTGTTAAGTTGAAGGACTTCCAACAATTGAATCTGATCCCATTCAGATAAGGAGGTTTCTAAAACATTCAAAAAATCAAGTCCCTTGAAAGCATATAAATGGACCAGGTATAATTGCATTTCTTTACGAACTTCTCTCTTCGGATGGTTGATGTTATTCATTATTATTTTATGAACTCCCTTTATTTTAAATTGTGTAAGTTCTCTAATTCCGATAGCGATAATATCCCATTTTTCATTTCTCAGTTTGGCTAATGAGTAACGTAAAAGCCCCAATTTAATAAAGAGTTTGTCTATAGATTCAGCTATTTCACCAGATATCTCATTTCTTAATTTTAATAATGTTGAAATAATAATTTTTCTTTTAAAAGGATCAGCTACGCATTTTTTTAATTCATTGATAATTAATTGTTGTTCTGAACTAAAGGTATCATCTTCATTTCCGGAATACAAATAGGTTACAAGATAAGATTCATAATCCTCTTGATATTTAGCCTTAATCTTTTCATTCTCCCTTAAATGATTTCTTAAATATTTCAGATACATTATCAGCATTAGAATAATTATGAAAAAAATACTGCTTAAGCCCCATGCCAATTGGATTATTGGTGAAGAGTGTTTTAAAGATTCTAAAAGGTAAAGGTTCTCGTTCATAACTAGATGCTTTAAGTTATTCGTTTGAAATATTAAATCAGCAATCGTTTTACCCTGATTACTAATTCATGTGGACTAAAAGGCTTACTCATAAAATCAGTAGCTCCCAAGTCAAATGCTTTAAGTACGATTTCTTCCTGTCCTGCTGACGAAAAAACGACAATTGGAGTTTGTGTATTCAATTTGTTTCTTACATGACTGATTACTTCTAATCCGCTGACAAAAGGCATCATGATATCGGTTAAAATTAATTCCGGATTGTGCTCTTCTATTAATTCGATTGCTTGCTTTCCGTCCACAGCTATAAGAAGTTTATACCCTTCTTTTTCTAATCTAAATTTCAGTAGCAATGAGAGGACCGAATTATCTTCGGCTAGAACAATTTTTTTAGTGTTATTCATTTGTTTATTGGTTTGAATTAGGTTAATAATTCAGATTTAAAATAGCATAAAATCATTTGTTAATAGCTTCAATGATTTCCATTTTTTACTTTCTTCTAAATTAGATTCGACTTATTTAAAATTTGAATTTTTTATCTGGTTGTTACCCTTTTTAATTCTAAATTTTGTGTTTTTTTAACTCTAATTTATTAGTAATTTTATTAACCAAATGTAATGCAATTTTTTTTTAAAATACTCGACAAAGTGCAAAAAAAACAGATAAAATGCATAAAAACAATTAAAAGTAAGATAAGTATTACGATAATATGTTAAAAAAAGTTGCTCTATATACCTTAATTATATAAAATGGATTTATTATAAAAATTAAAATATTGTTTCAATCAATTTCTTTATTGTTTCTAAAAAAAGGGGATAATCGATTTTTGATTAGGTAAACTTTGGAGTAAAAATTAAAATCCTTCGAAAACGCCCAATCCAAATAATGCGAAGTCATATTTTACTGGATCATTTGCATCAAATTCACGAAGTTTTATATCTAATTCAGCTAATGCTTTTCCATCGTTTTGTTTTCTTGTAAGTAATCCTAATTTCCGTGCTACATTACCGGAATGCACATCCAAAGGACAGGATAAAGAAGCAGGGGAAATACTTTTCCAGATTCCTAAATCGACACCTTTATTGTCTTGGCGCACCATCCATCGTAAAAACATGTTGATTCGTTTCGCTGCCGAATTATTCAAAGGATCCGAAATGTGTTTTTGGGTTCTATACTGATGTGGAATTTCAAAGAATGTCTTTTTGAATTCGTGGATGCTTTTTTGCATCGATTCCAATTCTTGATGTTTGCTGAAAACATTTTCTAAACCGCTATGGTTTTGATAGATGTTTTTTAAGCTTCTTATAAAACTCGCAAAATCCTGTCCATTAAAAGTTCGATGAACAAATGATTCTAATCGTTCCAAATCATTTTCGGAATGCGACATAACAAAATCGTAAGGAGCATTTCCCATCAAACCCATCATTTTATGAGAGTTTTTGATAATCATTTTGCGATTTCCCCAAGCAATTGTAGCACTTAGGAAACCAGCAATTTCAATATCCTCCTTTTGTGAAAACAAATGTGGAATTTGGACAGGATCACTTTCTATGAAGTCGAGTGTATTGTACTGTATAACTTTTTCGTCGAGGAAGGATTTTAATTCGGAGAAATTCATAATTGGGACACGGATGACGCGGATTGAACAGATTTGTGCGGATTTTGTTTTTATCTTAATACTGAGCAACAAACTCTCACAGCTGTTTAATCAGCCTATTTATATTATTTTTGATAGTAAAATAGTAATTATTGAACTTATAGGACTACATAAAACGAATAAAAAATAATCAATTTTTTTGAAATTTTTAAAGTTGGTTAAATAAGCAATTATTATCATTGTAATTATTGATAAAGCAAAATAACAAAGGATGTAAATACCTCCTCCAAGAGCACTTGAAGTATTTTTTGTTTGATTATTTATATCCCGGACAAGATAATTAATTAACAAAAAAAATAGTATCATAAGGGTTCTAAGAAATATCATCGTTCTACTTTTTTGACCACTAAATTACTGCAAACTGAACACTGATTACTGACCACTAATTTGTCCATCAATCATCACTAATTTTCTATCGGCCATATTTGCTAGTTCTTCATTGTGGGTTACAATCACGAAAGTTTGTCCCAATTCATCACGCAATTTAAAAAATAATTGGTGCAGGTTTTCAGCAGATGCAGTATCAAGATTTCCCGAAGGCTCATCGGCAAAAATGATTGCGGGTTTGTTGATTAAAGCTCTTGCCACAGCCACACGTTGCTGTTCCCCGCCGGAAAGTTCATTGGGTTTGTGGTTCAAACGATGGGAAAGACCAAGATAGGTCAAGAGTTTTTCGGCTTCTATTTCTGTTTCCACTTTAGATTTATTGGCAATGAAAGCGGGAATGCAAACATTTTCCAACGCCGTGAATTCAGGTAATAATTGATGAAATTGAAATATAAAACCTAAATTCAAGTTTCTGAATTTAGACAAGGTTTTATCATTCATGGTCAGAATATCTTCATTATTGATACGCAATTCAATTTCGTTTTCGACTGTAGGTTTGTCTAAAGTTCCAAGGATTTGCAAAAGCGTTGTTTTTCCGGCTCCCGAAGCTCCAACGATAGAGACAATTTCCCCTTTTTGAATATGTAAATCAACTCCTTTTAGTACATGTAGTTGGTCGTAATATTTATGTAGATTTTTGGCGTGTATCATTTTGAAACTATTTTCACAAAGAAACAAAGATTTTAATGATTATTAATTGGTTCACAATATATTTTACCTTCACAAATTATAAACTTTAGTTAATATGGAATAATCGCTTCCATTTAATAGATTAAATTTGATTTTAGTTTTTTATTCATTAGAATAGTATCTTTTCATGTTATTCAAGAGTAGAAAGAGTTGTTTTGTCACAAACTAAAGAACTATAAATATGGAAATACAAGAAGGAATGGAAGTTGCCACGTTCGCCGGAGGTTGTTTTTGGTGTACCGAAGCAGTTTTTTTAGAATTAAAAGGAGTGCAACGCGTGGTTTCGGGATATATAGGTGGAGAGACAATTAATCCAACATATAAGGACATTTGTAATGGAGATACGGGTCATGCAGAAGCCATACAAATTACTTTTGATCCCAGTGAAATAAGTTATGGAGAACTGCTGGAAATATTTTTTGCAACGCATGATCCTACTACTTTAAACCGTCAAGGGAATGATATTGGGACACAATACCGAAGCGAAATATTTTACAATAATGAAAATCAGAAAGATTTAGCCGAAGCGTATATTGATTTGATGACGAGAGAAAACACGTTTGGTAAACCAATCGTTACCAAAATTTCACCCGCTTCTATATTTTATGAAGCCGAAGATTACCACCAAAATTATTACAATCAAAACAAATTACAGGGATATTGCAGTTATGTAATTACGCCAAAAGTCGAAAAATTGAAAAAAGTTTATAAAGACAAGCTTAAAAATTAATTGGCATTAGATTTGTATGTTTTTGTAAAAAACAATTCTAAAAATAATGATAGAAAAAGTGCAAGTTGGCAAAACAGATACTAAAAACAGAAATCTTTTTCTGGGGATATTGTTTGATGCGATAGGAATGTTATCGTTTACGGTCCCATTCGTCGGAGAATTTTCGGATGTTGTCTGGGCGCCAATTGCAGGTTATTTAATGACAACAATGTATAAAGGAACTGTAGGGAGGGTAGGAGGAGTATTTACTTTTCTGGAAGAAATCTTACCATTTTCAGATGTTATTCCCACATTTACATTGACATGGATTTATAATTATTGGATAAAAAACAAAAACGACTCATAATTGCTACCGTCTGGACACAAGTTTAAAATAGGACACAGATTAAAAATATTTACAGAGATTTTATGATATTATAAAAAAGATAGCCACGAATTTCACTAATTTACTCTAATTAATTCGTAAAAATTAGTGAAATTCGTGGCTAAAATTTCATCTGAATATTTGTGTCCAGACGGAAGCTTATAATTGAGGCGTTTTTTTATTCTTTAAAAAGAAATCCTAATCCCATTCGTTTTAGCATCTTCTTTTCGAATGCCCAAAAGAATTTAAATTGTCCGAAAATAAATCCTATTAAGACTAAAAGTACTTGGTATAATGGGAAAATCAATAATAATCGGACAGGAGTGAACCAATAGCCTAAATCTGATTTTGTAATTCCCAACCAAAAACAAAAAGGTTTTGATAACCAAGCCGAAGCCGAACCTGTAATTGCAAAAACAATAAATATAATTGTGAGTTGTAAATTGGTTTCAATTCCCCAACGTTTTTTTAAATCGCTCATCTTTATTTATAATGATTACAAATATAGTGACATTATCTTGAGGGAACATGTCCAAAGAGTTTTTGTTTATAGGAATTTTGAAAATAAATCATGTAATTGTAAATTAAATAATTTACTTCATAGCCATAGTCAATGTTAGAATCATAATTAATGGTCATTTCATAAAGATTGGGATTATACCTTTGAGGCTGTAAAACACGACTGTTCCATTCACTAACGTAAAATTGATTTTTGTTTTCCAAATAGAACTGAGAATGGTATCCCCTAGGAAAAGCTCTTGAATGAAGCCAAGTACTAAAGCCTGGGTCGATTATTATGACTTCATATTTAAGCTCATCATTGGCAATTCTGACAGTGTCGTTTTGAGTAATAGTTGATTCGTCTTTACCTGAGATTATAGGTTTAGAAGTAGTACAACCAATAATAAAACAAATAATTAAGAGTAATATGTAAAAACTATTTTTCATGATTAAAAAATGAATTATAAAGTTACAAAAAATAAAAATTTATTTATGATATTTGTTCTAAAAAATTAATTTTCAATGAGTTCTAATAAGGAATGGGCTGTTTGTAAATGGAATATGATTTAGATTAAAAACGAAACGGAATAAAAAAAGGGATTTATTAAACAACGTTAATAAATCCCTTTTCACTATTTAATGCAAAAATACTAGCCTAATAAACCAATAATTTGTTGTGCTAATTCAGTACCAATTCTATCTTGCGCCTCAGCTGTAGCGGCTCCAATATGAGGAGTCATTGAGATTTTATGGTTCATCAAAATAGTCATTTCAGGAGTTGGTTCGTTTTCAAAAACATCCAATCCGGCGAACAATACTTTTCCGCTGTCTAATGCTTTTACTAAAGCAACTTCATCTATAACACCACCGCGAGCACAGTTTACAATACCTACACCATCTTTCATAATAGCCAATTCTTTCTCTCCAATGATGTAACCATCTTGAGCAGGAACGTGTAATGTAATGAAATCAGCTTCTTTGAATAAAGATTCAAGTGATTGAGAAACGATATTTGTTGTGATCGATTGACCGTCAAAAAACTCCACTTTCACATCAACTTTATCAATAAACATATCTGCAGCAATTACTTTCATGCCTAAACCTAATGCCATTTTAGCAGTAGCTTGACCAATACGTCCAATTCCTACTACTCCAAGCGTTTTTCCTCTTAATTCGATTCCATTTGCATATGCTTTTTTCAAACCTTCAAAGTTTGTATCTCCTTCAAGAGGCATATTTCTATTAGAATCATGTAAAAAACGAACACCGGAAAATAAATGAGCGAAAACCAATTCTGCCACTGATTCTGATGAAGAAGCAGGAGTGTTTATTACGTGAATCCCTTTGCTTTTGGCATAATCTACATCAATATTATCCATTCCTACACCGCCACGACCAATAATTTTTAATCCTGGGCAAGCGTCAATAATATCCTTACGTACTTTAGTCGCACTACGCACTAATACTACGCTTACATTGTTTTCATTCACAAAATTGGCTACTTGTTCTTGCGCTACTTTTGTAGTTATAACTTCAAATCCACCTTTTTCTAAAGCTAGAATTCCACTTTTAGAAATTCCATCATTGGCTAATACTTTCATTTTTTATGTCATTGCGAGGAACGAAGCAATCTCATCCTCATATTATTTATTATTTTATTTTTCTGGAGCTATTTCCCGCTATCCGTTACAATCTTTCTAGTCCTGAATTTGTTTCAGGATCCTGAAACAAATTCAGGACTAGAAAGGATTTTCACTGCTATCGGGGCTAGGATTCCCAGTAAATCTAATTTATATGTTTTTAAACTGAAAACTGCGACTGATTACTGTGTGCTTTTTTCTAATTCTTTCATTACATCAACCAATACTTGAACACTTTCTAATGGAAGCGCATTGTACATAGAAGCTCTGTAACCACCTACAGAACGATGTCCGGGTAATCCAGATATTCCAGCTGCTTTCCACATAGCGTCAAAAGTTTCAGCATGAGCTGGATCATTTAATAAGAAAGTAGCATTCATATTTGAACGATCTTCAACAGCAGCAGCTCCTTTGAATAATGGGTTTCTGTCAATTTCTCCATAAAGCAATGCTGCTTTAGCATTATTTATTTTTTCGATTGCAGCAACACCTCCAAGGTTTTTCAACCATTGTAAAGTCAATAAAGACGCGTAAACTGGGAAAACAGGTGGAGTATTATACATGCTTTCTGCTTTGATATGTTTAGTATAATCCAACATGCTTGGGATTATTCTGCCATTTTTACCTAAAATTTCCTCTTTCACAACAACCAAAGTAGTTCCTGCTGGGCCCATATTTTTTTGTGCTCCGGCATAAATCAAATCAAATTTAGAAAAATCCAATTCTCTTGAAAATATATCAGAACTCATATCACATACAATTGGCATATCAAGTGATGGAAATTCCTTCATTTGTGTACCAAAAATAGTGTTGTTACTGGTGCAGTGGAAATAATCAGCATCTGAAGGTACAGTGTATCCTTTTGGAATATGATTGTAATTTTGTTCTTTCGAAGAAGCTACAACAACAGTTTCTCCAAAAAGTTTTGCTTCTTTTATTGCAGCAGTTGCCCAAGTTCCTGAATCAAGATAAGCAGATTTTCCACCTTCTTTCATTAAGTTGTAAGGAGCCATAATAAATTCTAAACTAGCTCCGCCAGCAAGAAATAATGCTTGATACCCTTTTCCTTCAAGGTCTAAAAGTTCAATAACAAGAGCTCTTGCTTCATCCATAACGGCAACGAAGTCTTTGCTTCTGTGCGAAATTTCTAAAATGGATAACCCAGAATTGTTGAAATTTA
The DNA here is from genome assembly GCF_007097265.1 of Flavobacterium gawalongense. Lineage (GTDB taxonomy): Bacteria > Bacteroidota > Bacteroidia > Flavobacteriales > Flavobacteriaceae > Flavobacterium > Flavobacterium gawalongense. Next base: position 46,862 of record NZ_VJZP01000009.1, read on the forward strand.
AAATAGCTTGTGCTGATTTTTCAAAAACTTCTTGTGGTAAAATACAAGGTCCTGCGCTGTAGTTGTGTTTTTTCATGGTGTAGTTTAAGTCCAAAAAATTAAAGTGCAAATTTCGGTAATAGGAGTTTAAAAAGCGTTAAATAATTCGAAAAAATTAAACAATTTTTGACTATATTGTTAACAAAAATGAAATAGTATCGGTATTATCTGCATAATTCCACAATTTAGGTTTTTGCGTTTGTCCAAAATCAATACTGTTTTCTATCAGATTATTACTTACAATACACTGAATTTGCTCGTTTTCAGATTGTAATCGTATTTGTAAATCATTGATGTCATCGTAAAATTCATAAAACACACTAGAAATAGGTGAGGCATGACTTTTATCTTCTTTTAATGTCAAAAATCCATTGTCCAATAATTTAAAATTACTCATCAGGAAAACGGCTTTGTTGTAATCATAATTGTTTGCGTATTTTTCGTAATGAATAACATCCTGGTACTCAAATATGGCTTCAAAAAAGGCATCGAAAGTATACCCTTTTGGGACAAAAAGTTTAGAAACATTGCGACATCCTAAACCAAAATATCGGAATATATCTTCACCCAAAGCGGTTAGTTGTTCTTTAGTTTCTTTTCCGTTCAAAACTGCAACCGAATTCCTGCTTTTTCTGATTATGGAAGGTTTGTCTTTGAAATAATATTCAAAATAACGGGCTGTATTGTTACTTCCTGTTGCTATAACTGCATTGAAATTTTCTAGTTTCCCCTCAACGAAAGTTATTTTATTAGCCAATCCAGGGTCAACGGCTATGATATATTTAGCTAAAAACGGTAATAAATGTTGGTCATTTGAGGATGTTTTTACTACTACATTATGTCCTGTGATTAAAACCGACAAGAAATCATGAAAACCCACCAGTGGAATATTTCCGGCAAGAATTAAGGCTATGTTTTTAGGTTCGTTTATTTGAAAATCGTAAGCAGAAAGCCATTGATTTAAATTTTCTTCGGTTAGTGCTTCTGCCCAAGATTGAATAGAAAAATAAACTTGTTCAGGCGTATACCATCCATTATGGGATTGAGATAATTTTATTAATTCGATAAAATCATCAAAAAATAGATCGTTATGCAAAACAGTTGATTTCTTAGACGAATTATCTTCGGAAAATTGACTTAAAAACTTTCCTAATTCGATAAAACTTCGTTTTTTTTCGTTTTGTAACATAAGTAACTTGTATATGAATAGTTTTGATTGTAATTTTGCACAAAAATAAGCTATAATAAGTTATAAGTCAAAAGAGAAAAATTGTTAAATGGTTTTATCTCATAACTCATAACTTTTAACTCATAAAAAGATAAAGATGGCAATTATAATAACAGATGAATGTATCAATTGTGGCGCTTGTGAACCAGAGTGCCCAAATACTGCAATATACGAAGGAGCCGATGATTGGAGATATAAAGATGGAACAAAACTTAAAGGGAAAGTGATTTTACCTGATGGTACCGAAGTAGATTCAGATGAAGCTCAAACTCCAATTTCTGACGAAATTTACTATATTGTTCCGGGAAAATGTACAGAATGTAAAGGTTTTCATGATGAGCCACAATGTGCGGCAGTATGTCCTGTTGACTGTTGTATTCCGGATGAGAATCATGTAGAAAGCGAAGAAACTTTGTTAAACAGACAAGCATTTCTGCATAATGAATAGATTCTTATAAAAACTGACGAAAAAAAATCCTGAGCATTACTCAGGATTTTTTTTTTTTCGATCTAGACAATTACTTCTTATTCTTTAACAATAATGTAAGTTGTAACAGTTACTTTATCTGTTTTGTAGTCATAAGATTCTAAAATTAGATTTCCATTTGCATCAAAATAACCGTATGAAGTTTTATTTTTTGCATTATAAATATAATTATTATTTGATGTTTTTCTTAAAATGGCTGCTTTTTTACCGTCAGGAAAATACATGGTATAACCACTATTGTCAGTTGAAACCTGATATTTTTTGCCGTTTAAATTGTAATAGGCAGATCTGTCGATATCAATTACTTTAGTAATTCCGTTTGTGGTAACTTGAGTAGTTGCAGTAACTTGAATAGGAGTTTGTTTCATTTCTTTATTCAGGACATTAGAATCAGCATCTTTTAATTCAATAGTTTGAACTTCCTTAACTTCCTGAGTTTTGATTGATTTTTTTTCTCCTTCTGAATCTTTAACCGTTGTAACGGTAGTTTTGACTTCTGATTTTACGTTTTCATTTTGCGCTTGAATAGTTAATGATAATAAAAAAACAGACATTCCTAAAATTATAGTTTTCATGATATTTAATTTAATAATTTGTATATAACAAAGTTACAGTTGTCTGATTGTAAATTTGTTGCATAATTATTGTAAAAAATTACATTATTTACATAAAAAACTATGTGTGATTTATTTCGAAATGGCTTTGTTTTTTTTCGCGACTATAACATACGTATCGTAAGCATACGTTTTTCTATCAATTGTTTTAATGATTTCAAAACCATTTAAATATAAAAACAATTGGATTTCATTTAAGGTAAATACGCGAACTGTTGAAAAATCGTCTGCAATTATTTCTTTTTCACCGTCTTTCAAGGTATAATATTGCGCTGTCCATTCCAGCATAAAATTATCTGATAAAGTTGTCTTCCAGTTGCTGTTTCTGTAATATTTTATTCCTTCATATTCGGCTTCGTGTATTATTACTTCGTTTTCTTTGATAAAGGGAATAAAACGATTGGCATCTATAAAATCAAAAATGAGCATTCCATCCTTATTAAGATTTTTATAAATAGAATCAAAAGTGCTGTTTACATCATCATTTGATATTAAATAACTGGTGGAACGTCCCGTGATGATGATCGAATCTACCGGTTTTTCCAGTTCAAATTCCCTCATATCGCCATGAATGAAAGTGCAGTTTTTATTCCTTTCTTTTGCTATCGCAATCATGCTCTGACTGTAATCCAGACCGATATAATCTTGATGATTTTCCTGAAATCGTTTGGCAAGATTGCCTGTGCCACTCCCAATTTCCAGAATAGTTTTACAATGGTATTCTTGTATTAGACTATTATAAAACTGATATTCCTCATCATAATCAATGAAGGTTTGGTACATAGCATCAAAAATTGCTGCCATTTTTCCGTCATAAAGATTTGTCATGATATTTGTTTATATAAGTACTAAATTTAAGGAAAATAAACGAAATAAAAAAAGGACTATCTTTCGATAGCCCTTTTGAAATTATTTGATAACCGAATTAGAATTTATAGTTTAAAGATAAATTAAACATAGTTCCTAATTGGCTAAAGTGATATCCATCATACGTCATTTGAGAATAACGACCGTTGAATGTAATTAAGTTAAATTGTGATTTTACTTGTGCAGGGTTGTTCAAAAGTGCAGTTCCTGCCGCATTTTCTGCTTTAAATTCCCATTCTGGTAAAACGTTTAATAAATTATTCACGTTTAACGCTAATGTTAACTTGTCTGTTGCAGAAAAATTAATTCCTAAATCGGTAACCACTTTTGGTGTAAACTCAGTTCTTAAATCAGGACTCATTCCCTTTTGATGAAATGTAGCTTTTCCAAAGTAAGTGTTGTTAAGGGAGAAACCAAATTTGCCTATTTCGTAATTGCCTCCCAAAATCCATTTTGTTTCCGGTCTAGAGGTAAACATTAAAGATTCTTGATCTGGTCCAAAACTGGCATTCGTAACGTCAGAGATTCTTTCATTTTGGAATGTTACGTTTCCTGATAAATTGAATCCTAATTTTCCATCACCTAACATTATATTAGTATAATTCATAACGACATCTAAACCTGATGTTCTGGAATCAAATGCATTAGCAAACCAACTTACTGTTCCGAATTGTGTAGCTACTTCATCACTTAAAATAATTCGGTCTTCTACTTTAATGTTATAATAATCTAAAGTAAAATTAAAGTTTTTTATAGGTTTTGCACCTATTCCCACAGTAATGTTAGTTGATTTTTCAGCGTCTAATTGAGGAATTCCCAATTGGCGTGCTTGTGGAGAAACATTGTTTATAATACCACTAACTTGGATTCCTTGACCCGGTACAAATGAATATTGTGATTTTTGGGTATAAATTTGATGTAAAGTTGGTGCTCTAAATCCAGTTGAAGCAGATCCTCTTAAAGTAATTTTGTCATCAAGGAATTTATATCTTAAACTCAATTTTCCAACGGTTGCATCACCAAAATCACTGTAGTTTTCATAACGAACGGTTCCGTTTATTAAGAAATTTTCTGTAATATCATAAGCTAAGTCAAAATAGGCACCAAGATTGTAGCGGTTCCATTTGCCTGAATTTTCAGGTCTGTTTCCGGCAAATGAATCAGCACCAGTTCCTTCCCATGACGCTTTATCCCCTTCAACCACCTCGAAATTTTCTGTTCTAAACTCAGAACCAATACCAATACTTACTTTGTCAGATACGGCTTTAGAAATATCGATATTTCCTACGATATGATTGAAAGAAGTTCCTCCAGGTTTGAAAGTTATCGGGCTATTTTCTTGATAAATATGTTCTCCACTAATAGGATCAACTAAGTCAGATCTATTGTGTGAGTTTTCTACGGTATAGGTTTGTTTGTTACCGCCTGCAGTTATACTGGCATCAGTATTCCATCCATTCTTTTTTGATTTGTAACCCAAGGTTGCGTTATAATCACCTAAATCACCTACAAATGTTGGTACATAACCATTATAGGAAGGATTTGCAGAATCACCGTTACCAAAGAAATCGTTTAAGTAAGGATAACTCGCTAATGTTCTCCAATACGGCGTTCTATAATTAGCAAATGAGTTTACTTTTTTGTAAACATAAGCAGCATTATAATACAATTGTGTTTCATCGGATAAATCAAATCCACCGTTTACCAAGAATTTTGCAGCAGCGGTTTCCGGCGAACCATTGATGTTTCCAGCGTCTGGTTTTTTTGCAAGAAAAGCTTGGACATCAGAAAGAGAAGCTCCAAAATCTCCAGCATCTCCAGCGGCATCTACTGTTCCAGGTCTGTTAGATAAGTTGACTTTAGAGAAATCTACAGTATAGTTTACAAATCCTTTTTCTCCCACGGTAGAACCATTGTTCAAACTTACCCCTAGCATTTCGCCATCACCTTCAGAAGTAATCCCGCTTCTTACAGTCACAGATCCATTACCTGTGTTTTTCTTCAAGATGATGTTCATTACCCCGGCAATCGCATCAGAACCATATTGAGCAGATGCACCATCACGAAGAATCTCTACTCTTTCGATGGCGTCAGTAGGAATGGCAGAAATATCAGCACCTGTTTCACCGCGTCCCGGAGAGGTTTGTACATAAAGTAAAGAACTTAAGTTTTTACGTTTCCCGTTGATAAGAATTAAGGTTCTACTTGGTCCCATATTTCTGATTTCATAAGGATCTAGTAAAGAAGTCGCATCGTTTACCGGTGTTTGAACCGTATTAAATGAAGGAATTTTGTACTGTAATGCTTTATCAAAACTAGCCTGACCAGTAGAAGCTAAATCTTTTGCAGACAATACATCAATAGGTAAGGCAGTTGTGGTATTACTTCTTGGCGCAGTTCTGGTTCCCGTAACTACAATCTCATCCAAGGCTTGTCCGCCTTCTTCCGCTAATACTACATCTATTGTAGAACTAGTAGCTGCTTTTTCTACTTTATTGAATCCTACATAGCTAAAAACTAAAGTGGCTCCGTCTTTAACTTTTATTTTATAAGCCCCATCGATATCAGTTGAGACACCGTTGTTTGTCCCTTTTTCGATAATGTTAACTCCTGGTAACCCAGCGCCAGTGTTATCTTTTACAACACCAGAGATTTCTTTTTGCGCAAAAAGAAACGTGACGTTTAGCAAAAAAAATAATAATGTAAACTTTTTCATAAATAGTTGATTTTGGTTTTTGTTTGGTTTGAAATCGGATGCAATATAATATTTTTTTAATATAACATTAGTATATCATTAAAAAATCACAAAATAATTATCATATCATTAAAAAAACATGCGAAAATTATTGCATCAATAAATTGTTATAAAAAAAATTATTACATCGATAAATTGTTACAAAAAAATAGAGCTAGAGTATTAATGTAATGATTATGCTGTCTAACATTTATTAAATCTTATATTTGCAAACTTTTAAAGTAAATACTAAACTTTTAACGGGAGACCGTTATCTGTAAACAAAAATATCATGAAATCGTCATGATTCCGTAATAAAAAAATATGAAGAATGGCGATGCCATATTCCATTAAAAAACAAATATTATCTACATATGAAAGCAGGAATTGTAGGATTACCAAATGTTGGAAAATCAACATTATTCAATTGTTTATCAAATGCAAAAGCGCAAAGTGCTAACTTTCCTTTTTGTACCATCGAACCAAATATAGGTGTTGTAAATGTTCCGGATTCCAGAATGGAAAAACTGGAAGAATTAGTAAAACCAGAGCGCGTGCAAATGGCGACTGTTGATATCGTTGATATTGCAGGATTGGTAAAAGGAGCCAGTAAAGGAGAAGGTTTAGGAAATCAATTTCTTGGAAATATTAGAGAGTGTAATGCGATAATTCACGTTTTGCGTTGTTTTGATAACGATAACATTGTTCACGTTGACGGAAATGTAAATCCAATTCGTGACAAAGAAACTATTGATATTGAGTTGCAGTTGAAAGATCTTGAAAATGTTGAAAAACGTTTAGAAAAAGTGAAACGTGCCGCAAAAACCGGAAATAAAGAAGCAATTGTTGAAGAAGGGTTGTTAAACAGAATTAGAGAGACTTTACTTCAAGCCAAATCGGCCAGAACTATAACTCCACAAAACAATGATGAGGAAGTTTTGATGGAAGGTTTCCAATTGATTACGGCAAAACCAGTATTGTATGTTTGTAATGTAGATGAAAATTCAGCAGTTAGCGGAAATAAATATGTAGACCAAGTTCGCGAATTGGTTAAAGATGAGGATGCTGAAGTTATTGTGCTTTCTGTAGGTGCTGAAGCTGATATTACGGAATTGGAGAGCTATGAAGAACGTCAGGTTTTCTTAGAAGACATGGGTTTGCAAGAGCCAGGTGCATCTGTATTGATTCGTGCTGCTTACAAATTATTGAAACAACAAACCTATTTTACAGCAGGAGTTAAAGAAGTTCGTGCTTGGACTATAAATATTGGTACAACTGCGCCACAAGCTGCGGGAGTTATCCACACTGATTTCGAAAAAGGATTCATCCGTGCCGAAGTTATTGCTTATGAAGATTTCGTTCATTATGGGTCAGAAGCAAAATGTAAAGAAGCAGGAAAATTCAAAGTGGAAGGAAAAGAATACATCGTGAAAGATGGTGATGTAATGCATTTTCGTTTTAATGTATAGTTGTATTTAGTTAATTATCAGAATATAAAAAGGAACCTACAAAGTGATTTGTAGGTTTTTTTTGTTTTTGTTAAATCATTTTTGTTACTTTATGTGCCCCAATCGAAAATTTTTTAGCCATGAAACTTCAACAAATCATTATTAATGATAAAAAGAAAGATAAGATTCTTTTTTCTTCCAATGGTTTTAACTCAAGAAAAGCAAATCTGGTACTGGCTTTTGGTGAAAGAGTTTTTTTAGATGATATACTGCCCTATAAAAAAATAAAAGATTTATACCCAGAAGCACATATTGTTATTTGTTCTACTTCAGGGCAAATTTCTAATACCAATTTAGTTGAAAATAATATTGTAGCTACCGCAATAAATTTTGAAAAAACAGCTATAAAAGTTTCTGAAATTGATATTTTTAAAAATTCTGATATTCATGAGTTAGGGAATATAATTGAAAGAGACTTTTTTGATAAAGATCTAAAATCGATACTTATTCTTTCGGAAGGTAGTTTTATTAATGGAACGGAACTTATAAACGAATTAGTAAAACAAACTAAAGGAGCAATCCCTATTTTTGGAGGACTGGCTGGGGATGAATATAAATTTGAAAAAACTATTGTGGGTTTAAACAGCGATGCCTCTCAAGGTAAAATTGTAGCTGTTGGCTTTTATGGAAATGCTATTCATTTTGGTTTTAGCTCTAAAGGTGGTTGGAGTGATTTTGGTCCGGAAAGAGAAGTTATGCTTTCAGAAAAGAATGTATTGTACAAAATAGGGGATAGGTTTGCATTAGATTTATACAAAGAATATCTTGGGAAATATGCCGAAGAATTACCCGGCTCGTCATTATATTTCCCGCTTTCTATGAAAGAAAATAAAAATGCCGAACCAATTGTAAGAACTATTTTGTCTATAGATGAAGAAAAAAAATCAATGACTTTTGCCGGAAATATTCCTCAAGGCTCTTTCGTTAGATTGATGAAAGGAAATTTAGACAAAATAATAGATGCTTCTTACAGCGCCGCTTTGCAAATATTTTCGAAACAATCTGCTAAACCGGAATTAGTATTGTTGGTAAGTTGTGTGGGACGAAAAATTGTTCTTGGCAATAGAATTGAAGAAGAACTTGAAGTTGTAAAAGAGGTTTTTGGCGAAGATACACTAGTTTGTGGTTTTTACTCTTATGGTGAAATTTCTCCAACACTTAAAAAAGTAGCCTGTGAGTTACATAACCAAACGATGACAATTGCAACTATTTATGAAGAATTGTAATGGAGAAAGAAAATATACACAGGCAGCTTAACAGGCAAATAAAAAAGTATTTTTCGGATGGCTTCATTGCGAATAATGAAGCCATCCAAAATTTTATTGAAGTTGTAAATCTCTCTTATTTGAATTTTGAAAAAGATGCTGAATTATTTGAACAATCTTCACGTTTGAATGATTTAGAATATTATGAAATAAATCAAAAATTAAAATCAGAACTAGAAAAAAAAGAAAACATACAGAACAAGTTAATTCAAGCCATAAAGCAATTAAACGACAATGAAATAAAATTTGAGAATGAGGACGGCTCAATTGATTTACTGCAAATCTTACGTAATGAAATAGAATCTAAGAAAGAATTTCAAGATCAATTGTATTTAGCAAAATCGAATGCTGAAAAAGCCAATGAAGCTAAGTCGGATTTTCTCTCTATCATGAGTCATGAAATTCGAACTCCTTTAAATGCAATTATTGGTTTGATTTATATTATGGAAAAAGAAAATACGTTAAATAGTTTTCAGGAAAATCTGGAAGTTTTAAAGTATTCAGCACAAAATTTATACATGCTCATAAATGATATTCTAGATTTTAATAAAATAGAAGCAGGGAAAATTGACCTTGAAAAAATCCCATTTGATTTTAAGGAATTAGTTTTACATATCGAAAAATCTTTAGAGACAAAAGCATCAGAAAACTTAAATAGGATTGAGGTAATTATTGATGATAAATTTATTACGAACGTAATCAGCGATCCTTTAAGGATTGGTCAAATCATTACAAATTTAGTTTCAAATGCTATAAAATTTACTAAAAATGGATTGATTCAAATTAAAATAGATCAAATTCAACAAAGGGATGGCATTTCTATTTTTAAAGTTCAAATTATCGATAACGGAATTGGAATTGACATCGAAAAGTTTAAATTGATTTTTCAAAAGTTTGAACAGGCAGAAGCAAAAATCACTAGGCAATTTGGAGGAACGGGCTTGGGGTTAGCAATAACAAAAAAACTACTCCATTTATTGAATTCAGATATCGAATTGCAAAGTGAAATAGGAATTGGTTCTAACTTTAGTTTTGTTTTGGAATTACCGATTTTTTCAACAAATTTAGAATTAAAAAACAACATTGTATATCATGATTACAAAGAAGAAAATCTAGACGGATTAAAAGTTCTTTTGGTTGAAGATAATTTGATAAATATCAAAATTGCCGAAAAAATATTGAAGCAATGGAATGTGAATGTTGATACTGCAGAGAACGGACTTATTGCCATTGAAAAATATAAATCAAACGCGTATGATATTATTTTAATGGATTTGTCAATGCCGGTAATGGATGGTTATGAAGCAACAGCAATCATAAGAAGTACAAATACATTGATTCCAATTATTGCATTGACAGCCTCCTCTTCTTATAGTTATCTTGAAAAAGCGATAAAGATTGGTATAAATGAATGTATTATAAAGCCATTTAACCCAAAAGAATTAAACATGAAATTGAGAAAGTATTGTCGGTAATTTCTTTAAATATTGGTGGAACAGTATCATTTGTAATTTTAAATTACCTTTTTCTGTGTAATAGATCTTTTAATTTTTATTACTTTTAATAAAAATAAATCACCATGAAAATCATTGCTTTCGGCGGAAGTCCCAGTAAAAATTCCATCAATAAAAAATTAGCAACTTATGCCGCTCATCTTTTTGAAAATGCAGATATTGAGGTTTTAGATTTAAACGATTTTCAAATGCCAATTTTTAGTGTTGATATAGAAAAAGAAATTGGTCAGCATGAATTGGCAAAAGCATTTTTGGCTAAAATTGCCACAGCTGATATTTTAGTCGTTTCGCTTGCAGAAAACAATGGCAATTATTCTGCGGCTTTCAAGAATGTGTTTGACTGGTGTACCAGAATAACTGCTAAGGTTTTTCAGGAAAAGCCAATGTTACTTATGGCAACATCACCCGGAGCCAAAGGGGGAGCAAGCGTTTTGGGAATAGCAAAAAACGCTTTTCCTTTTTATGGTGGTAATATAAAAGCAACTTTCTCACTTCCCAGTTTTGACGCTAATTTTGATGTTGTAAACGGTAAAATTTCCAATCCAGAATTGGACAATCAGTTGAAAGAGATTATCAAGAATTTTTGAGTTTTTCAACCTTTTATTTCTTTTTCTAAAATCTGTAATCTGAATTCTCAAATCTGTAGTCTTTTTCCGTTGTCAATATCATTCTTAATAACTTTGATGGCTTCCTATTTTAAATTTTATCGAATTATACTACATTAGCACAAAATCCACAAATTTTAAAATGTCCGAACAAAATCAATATACCGAAGATAACATTCGGTCGCTCGACTGGAAAGAACATATTCGCATGCGTCCCGGAATGTATATTGGGAAACTTGGCGATGGTTCCTCTCCAGATGATGGTATTTATATTCTTCTAAAAGAGGTGCTCGATAACTGTATCGATGAGTTTGTCATGGGTGCAGGAAAAACTATTGAGGTAACTATCAAAGACAAAACAGTTACTGTTAGGGATTACGGTCGCGGAATTCCATTGGGAAAAGTGATTGATGTAGTTTCCAAAATGAATACGGGTGGAAAATACGATTCATTGGCATTTAAGAAATCCGTTGGTTTGAATGGAGTAGGGACAAAAGCTGTGAATGCTTTGTCCAATTATTTTCGTGTAGAATCCGTTCGGGACGACAAACAAAAAGCAGCTGAGTTTTCTGCGGGAAATCTGGTTCTTGAAGAAGATATTATTGAAACTACTAAGCGAAAAGGAACCAAAGTAGCTTTTACTCCTGACGAGGCGATTTTCAAAAATTACAAATTCAGATTCGAATATGTAATCAAAATGCTCAAAAACTATTGTTACTTAAACAATGGATTGACCATTTTATTCAATGGCGAAAAATACTTTTCAGAGAATGGTCTGAAAGATTTATTGGAAGAAACCATTCATGCAGATGATTTAGAATATCCAATCATCCATTTGAAAGGCGAGGATATCGAGATTGCCTTAACGCACAGTAAAACACAATACAGCGAAGAATACCATTCCTTCGTAAACGGACAAAATACAACGCAAGGAGGAACACATTTGGCAGCGTATCGTGAAGCGATTGTGAAAACCATTCGGGAGTATTACAATAAAAGTTTCGAAGCATCAGATGTTCGAAAGTCTATTGTTACAGCTATTAGCATCAAAGTAATGGAGCCGGTTTTTGAGTCACAAACCAAAACCAAACTGGGTTCAACTGATATGGGTTCTGAACCAGGAATGCCATCGGTTCGTACTTTTGTAAATGATTTTGTGAAAACGAAGTTAGATAATTATTTACACAAGAATCCTCTAACTGCAGAAGCATTGTTGCGAAAAATTCTTCAAGCCGAAAGAGAGCGTAAAGAATTATCCGGTATTAGAAAATTAGCGACAGATCGAGCCAAAAAAGCTAATTTGCATAACAAGAAATTAAGGGATTGTCGTGCCCATCTTCCGGATACTAAAAATCCTAAAAGTTTGGAGAGTACACTTTTTATTACTGAGGGAGATTCGGCTTCTGGGTCAATTACCAAATCGCGGGATGTAAATACACAAGCCGTTTTTAGTTTACGTGGTAAGCCCTTGAATTCGTATGGAATGAGCAAGAAAATTGTTTATGAAAATGAAGAATTCAATTTATTGCAAGCGGCACTAGATATTGAAGATGGATTAGAAAAATTGCGTTACAACAACATCGTAATTGCAACTGATGCCGATGTCGATGGAATGCACATTCGATTATTATTGATTACTTTTTTCTTGCAGTTTTTTCCTGAATTAATAAAAGAAGGCCATTTGTACATTTTACAAACACCACTTTTTAGAGTTCGAAATAAGAAAGAAACGATTTACTGCTATTCTGATGACGAACGAAAAGCAGCAATCGAAAAATTAAAACCAAAACCGGAAATCACTCGATTTAAAGGATTGGGAGAAATTTCTCCAGATGAGTTCAAAAATTTCATTGGAGAAACCATTCGTTTAGATCCTATTATGATGGATAAAAATACCTCAATCGAACAATTATTGTCTTTCTATATGGGTAAAAATACTCCAGATCGCCAAGAATTTATCATCAAGAATTTGAAGGTAGAATTGGACGTGATTGAGAAAGTTTAAAATTCAAACTGATATAGAATAATATGGAAAATCAAGATGTTCGATGGAAGCAGAGGTTTCAGAATTTTGGAAAAGCTCTTTCTCAATTAACAAAATTTATTGAAAAAGGGGAACTTAATGAACTTGAAGAGCAGGGTTTGATTCAAAGTTTTGAATATACACATGAATTGGCTTGGAACGTGATGAAAGACTTTTTGATATTTGAAGGAATTCAAAATATTGTTGGATCAAGAAGCGCTACAAGAGAAGCTTTTAATAAAGGTTTATTTGAAGAAGGACAAATTTGGATGGACATGATAGAAAGCCGAAATGAAAGTGTTCATACCTATAATGAGGAAACAGTCGATAAAATAGCTCATAAAATAAAAGAGGTTTATTTTTTAGCTTTTATTAATTTTAATGAAAGAATGAAAACATTTTTATGATGAAATTTGGCTTAAATAAAGAAACGATTTCTAAAATAAATTCAGTTTTTGTTAAACATTCTGAAATCGAGAAGGTAATTATTTATGGTTCCCGAGCAAAAGGGAATTTTAGAAATGGCTCGGATGTTGACCTGACACTTTTTGGAAATGAATTGAAGTATGGTTTAGTTGGAGAAATAAATTTCGAAATTGATGATTTGAATACTCCTTATTTATTTGACATTTCAATTTATAATCAATTAACTTCCGAAAGTTTAAAAGACCATATCAACCGAGTAGGGAAAATTTTTTATAAAAAAATTTGAAATTTCTTGAACTTTAAGAAAAATAAATTAACGAAGTCTGGAAACAATTAATCGAAAATAAATAATTTGGAAATTTCTATGCTTTTCTCAATGCTCAATGACAGCCAAATAGAAGGGCAAGCGCCGGTTTAGGGAAAACCAAAACATTACTGCAAAAAAGTATTTATTAGATTATGTAGTAGATAAAATTCACACGAAAAATTCTTGGAAGAATTACAAAAGAAAAAAACTCTAGAAATAAGTTATTAAAAGTAGAGAAATTAGAGAAGGAGATTGCGTTTTTGAAGGGGAAATTAGGGAAAGAATAATAAATAGAATTTGTGTTTTGTCAATCATAAATTATAAAAAATAAAAATATGTCAAGTAATTTCGGAAAAACCTGGTGGGGTCAGCAATGGCTTCAATCGTTAAGTAATATTGATTACGAAAACAGGTTGGATCGGGGAAAAAGTTATGCCAAGAAAGGGGCGGTTACAAAAATTATTTTCAAGGGCAATAGAATAGAAGCCAAAGTAGCAGGAAGTAGGCCAAAACCCTATAATGTAGATATTACTTTGCCTCCGTTTTTTGAACCGCAATTGGGGGAGTTTATTAGTGCTTTGGCAAAAAAGCCAACCATTATTTCTAAATTGTTGAATAGAGAGCTCGATCCCGAAGTATTGACCATTGCCGAAAATTTAGGCATGAAAGTGTTTCCCAAACAATGGACCGATTTCAAGATGCAATGCAGTTGTCCAGATTGGGCAGTGCCTTGCAAACACTTGGCTGCAGTGGTGTATAAAGTGAGTGCCGAGATTGATAATAACCCGTTTTTGGTATTTGAGCTACACCAAGTGAATTTGATTGCCGAACTCAATAAATTAGGAATTTTTGTAAATGCCCCGACTTCTGAAATTCCGAAGATTACCGATTTGTATTTTGATTCCAAAAAGAAAAAAACAACGGACTATAATCCTGAGAATGCATACAAGAAATTATCTTTTTCTAAACTATCACCCATACACGAACCGTTAACCGCTTTGTTGGCTGATTTTCCTGCGTTCTATCAAGGTACTGGAAATTTTAAGGAAAAATACAGTTCTAAAATTGCCAGAACGGTAAAGGCAGCACAAAAAGTAGTTCAGGGTAAAATATCATTAGAGAATTTGTTTCTAAAGGCAAGTCTTCAGGAACAAAAAATAAATCCACACAGCCAGAATAAAATCACGATTGACGAAACCTATCAATCGAAAGTTTTTGTGAATGAAACCCAGTTTTCATTTCTTCATTTCTTGCAACAGATAGCCCAAATTCATTCGTCTAAAACACTGGATTACCAACCCTCGACGGCTTCGTTGCACACGATTTTGCATTTTTCGGTGCATCTTTTGGCAAATGGTGCGGTGGTGCCTCAAATTGTGCAATTGCAAAACAAGGAATTCGCGATACGCTGGTTGCCTGCTCTATTGAGTAAGGATGTTAGAGATTTGGTCGAAAAATTAGAAGAAATTTTGCCACCAGCCATTTTTCTTTGGGAAGAAAAAAAAGGTCAAAAAGCCATTAACAACAATCAGGCATTCAATCTGCTTTCGTTGTTTTTGACTGAAATGATTCATATTCTGGAAGATGTACCCAATCCCGATTTGTTTTTGAATTTGTTTTTCAGAAATGAAATTTACGGATTCAAAAAACCGGGTGAGGACGCTTTGAGTGGCGGTATTTCGGCTTGGACTCAAAAATATTTTATTACGCAAGGCAATTACAAACCGCAAATTGTAGTCAGTGAATTGTCCGATGATTTTTTGATTACGCTAAATATAAAGGAGAAACAACAACAACCTGATGAAGCACCTTATGGCTTGCACGATATTTTAAATTTAGAAAAATTCGATAAAAATCGCTACGAAATTCTGCAAAGCCTGACTCAATTAAGCCCGTTTATTGATGGTTTAGATGGTTATATAAACAGTCAAGGAGCAGATAAGATAGTAATGGGCAATGCTGTTTTTACACCTTTCTTGATGGAAATGATTCCAGCGATTCAGCTTTTGGATATTGATATTTTGCTTCCAAAATCATTGCAAGAGATTTTAAAACCCAAAGCGAGCCTTAAAATTAAACGAAAAACGGAAGGAAAATCGTTTATTACGCTCGGAAAATTATTCGATTTTGATTGGCAGATTGCCATTGGAGATACCTTGATGAGCGAAGAGGAGTTCAATAAATTACTCAAAAAATCAGATGGATTACTCAAATACAAATCCAGGTATATTTATGTCAATCAAAACGATTTAGAAAAAATACACAAACATTTTACGTCCACCAAAGAGCTTTCGGCTTTCGAAATGTTGCGAGCTGCTTTGAGTGGCGAATACCAAGGTGCTACAGTTGGCTTGACTGATGACGTACGGGATTTGATTGCCGAACTGACTAATTTTTCGGAAATCGAATTGCCAAAAGGGATCAACGCCCAGCTGCGTCCGTATCAACACCGCGGGTTTTCTTGGATGTACCGCAATGCCAAAATTGGTTTTGGATCCGTTCTTGCCGATGATATGGGATTGGGGAAAACCTTGCAGGTGATTACCACTTTATTGAAATACAAAGAAGACGGATTGCTCGAAAATGAAAAAGCCTTGGTCGTTGCCCCAACGGGACTTTTGACGAATTGGGAAACCGAAATATCCAAATTTGCCCCAACATTAAAAACCAAAATTTACCACGGTGGGAATCGGAAATTGGATAAGGACGATGATTTTGACGTGTTAATTTCCTCTTATGGAATCGTGCGTAGTGATGCCAAGGAATTGAAAAAGAAAAAATGGCATTCGCTCGTAATTGACGAAGCACAAAACATAAAAAACACCAATACCGAACAAACCAAAGCCATTAAAACCATTGGTGCCAATCATTTTATAGCGATGAGCGGAACGCCGGTCGAGAACCGTTTGAGCGAATTGTGGAGTATTATGGATTATAGCAATCGTGGTTTTTTGGGTAACCTCAAAGAGTTTAACGAAACGTATGGTAACCCGATTCAGCAGTTTAATGACGTGGCTGTTGCCGAAAATCTAAAGAAAGTGACCGCTCCCTTTATGATGCGTCGATTAAAGTCGGACAAATCTATTATTTCTGATTTACCGGATAAAATCGAAATGGATTGTTATTCGACCCTTGCCAATGAGCAAGCTAGTTTGTATGAAAAAACGCTACAAAAGGCTATGGAAGACATCGATAGTTTAGACCTTAGCGATGATAAAGCCCTTTTTGTCCGACAAGGATTGGTTCTCCAGATGATTCTGGCACTCAAACAAATATGCAATCATCCCACACAATATTTAAAAAACAATATTCTTGACGCTTCGCTAAGTGGCAAAATGGAATTATTATTTAATCGATTGGACAGTATTATTGAAAGTGGTGAAAAAGTATTGATTTTTACCCAATTTACAGAAATGGGTAATTTGCTAAAGCATTTTATCACAGAAAGATACAAAGAAGAACCGCTGTTTTACCACGGAGGCTGTAACTTGAAACAGCGTGCAACAATGGTCGATGGTTTCCAGAACAACCGTGCCGATAAGGTATTTATCCTTTCGCTCAAAGCCGCAGGAACAGGTTTGAATCTTACTGCCGCCAATCACGTCATCCATTTTGACCTTTGGTGGAACCCCGCCGTAGAAGCCCAAGCAACGGACAGAGCCTACAGAATTGGACAAAAAAGCAACGTAATGGTGCATCGTTTTATTACCAAAAACACCTTCGAAGAAAAAATAAACGATATGATTCAATCCAAAAAAGCCCTAGCCGAATTGACCGTTTCCACAGGCGAAAATTGGATTGGGAATCTTAGTAATACCGAGTTGAGGGAGTTGTTTGTAGCGGGGTAGATTTTAATTTACTTCGTCAGTGTGTGGGCGTGACCCTTCGTAAAAACTACAGGTCGGGCTTTCCGTTCCCGCTTTTTTTTGAATTGCACCGCCTTTAAAGGCGGTGCAATTCAAAAAAAGAGCTCCACTGCCATCCCTCACGCAAAACCAAACGGCTCTTAAAGGATAAAAAGTCTAAAAGGAAGACCTAAAAATAAAAACCAAGTGAATAAAAACTATACTTTACCAAAAAAGGTGTACAAAGAATTAGCCAAGTTAGAATTGAATACGGCTTTGTTCTGTAATTGTTTGTTGTTAAAAAAAGAAATAGCAGGTTTGATGGTTTTACTCAATGATGACCTTTTTGATTGTTTCGGATTTGGTCAGAAAGAGTTTAATCGTCCTCCAGATTTCAAATTAAGAATGCTAAATTTGAGTGAGGAAATTTATGTTTTCGAATTTCAAATGATTTTAGAATCCGGTTTTAAAATTACATTACAATCCTTTGGATAAAAGAGTTAAGGAATTTTTGAGTAATGTTTAAAGAATGAAATGATGTCTTTGCATCTTTATAATGATGATTGGAGTGATATAGTATCGGCGCATTTTCCTTTAGATATTGAGTTAGATTGGATTAAACGAAATTTAGATTTAATACATTCCTTAAAATCAAATCCCCATTTTTATTCGTTAAGCAATAAGTTAATAAATGAAAATCAAAATATAGATACTTATTATTTTGTCCAAAATAAAAAAGCAAATTTCATCGGATTTTGATAATGAAAGTATTGAAGAAAGGGCTATTTTTACAGGTTAAAAATAGATTGAAAATTAGACAATAATGGGTTAAATGGTTTATTTGTAAATAATTAAAAATATGAAAGCAGAAGAATTTTGGGATGTTTATATGAATTCAACCGAGAATACATTAGATATTTATGATGAAGCAATGGTGTTTTTCTCGGAAGAATTGCCTGATGGGTTCAACCAAGAATATGATACGCTAGAAGTTGTATTGGAGGTGCAAGGGCATCACAAAACCGCAAAAAAGTTTGAAAAAGTTATTGATTTTGTAAATTTAATAAAAGAAAAACACCCAGAAATATATAAAGAAAGCTCTGTTTATTCCAATCGTTTTTTAGTAAATTATTACGCCTATCAAAATAATATTGCCGAAACAGAAAAAATTTTTGCAGATGCTTCAGTCAATGTAGCCGAAAACTATGATGAATTTTTATCGTTTTTTAAGACCTTATTATACTACCAACATATCGATATTATTGAAAAAGCAGTTGACCCGAATTTTGAAGCTGTTAGCAATAGCGATACTTTAATTTGTGGTTCTGAATATGATTTGATTATAATAAAATTATTTAATTCTTTAGAAAAACACTATTTGGCAAGTCAAGCAGGAATCGTTTTTGAAAAAGAAAAAGTAGTACAAGACATTCAAAAATACACTTTTGATTTTGTAGAAATAGAACAAAGTATAACTTTATTTGAAAAAGGACTTTTCGAGGACAATTGGGATGCAAAATCAATTCAAAAATTATTTTTAGAAAATAAATCGGACGCCTACCATATTCTTCAAGCACAGTTTATTAAAACAATGTTGCAAAAGAATATTCGATTTGCCGTAAGTTCAAAAATTTGGGAGCTTTTGATGCGTTATTGGAGGGTAAATAACGAAAAATCCCAAAAACACTTTGCAATCGAAACGCAGGAATTCTATAAATTTCTTCAAGAAATATCGGGTGGGTTTTTCTCGAATGATACATCAGATAAGTATGCTATACTCTGGGGAAGTGTTTATGTGTATGACTTTTTGTTTGAAAAAGAACTAATAGATTCCAAAACCTACAGCGAATTTATAGCCACTTCTCAAGAACTTAAAGGAGTTTTAATTGCTAATGAACCTGCTTCATTGTGGGAATTTAATTTTGTTCATAAATGGCAAAAACCAGACGGTATTTCGGAAATTGAGTTTGAAACAGAGGCGGAAATTTTCAACAAAAGTTTGACATTTGCTAAACATCGTTTTTCAGATTTCAAACCAATGATAGCATCAGAAATGGAAACTATTGGGGAACTTTCAGTATCTATACTTAAAGGCGAAGCGAAAATTATTGAGGAACAAAAGAACGCAGACGAAAGATTGAATTATCTTTTTGGCAATTCGGGAGCAAGTTTTGTTGAAAAACCAATTGTAAAAGAACTACACGAAAAAATAGGCAGAAATGACCCATGTCATTGTGGAAGTGGTAAGAAATTCAAAAAATGCTGTTTGAATTAATTCGGATTATAAAAAAATGATAGATTTTAAAAAACAACTAACTGAAGCACTTGATAAAATTGCAACTTCTGGTACTTTTTTTAGCGCAGGCGTAAATGATTTTTGTTTTCCAAAAATGAGCGTCAAAAATTTAGATGAAATTGCATTTCCGCTGAATAAAATACAAATTCAAGCCCTTATTTCAGTGGCTCATAAAGCCCCTTTTGGAAAAGGAAGTGAAACTATTCTTGATACAAATGTTCGGAATTGTTGGGAAATTGATGCTTCTCAAATTGAGTTTGAAGGCAATAATTGGAATAATTTAATCGATAAAACGATAACTAAAATCAAACCCGATTTAGGTATTAAAGATAAAAAAACAGAAGCCCATTTATACAAAATGCTTATTTATGAAGAAGGCGATTTTTTTCTTCCACACAAAGATTCTGAAAAAGAAAAAGGGATGTTTGGAACACTGATTATAGGTTTACCTTCCAAACATTCAGGTGGAGAATTAGTGCTTTCGTTCGATGGAGAAGAACATAGCGTTTCTTTTGCCGAAAATTGTTCTAACGATACACTCCCTTATGTTGCTTTTTATGCCGATTGTCAACACGAAATTAAACCCACGACTTCTGGATACAGAGTTTGTTTGGTTTATAATCTAATTGACCTGCAAGTAGAAAATAATATAAAATTAACCTCATTACTTCCTGAAATTGATGCAATTGAAAATTTGTTTCAAAGCCAAACAGAGCGTACTGATATGCCTTACGTTTATCTGTTAGGGCATCAATATACTCCAACAAATTTTTCATTAGAACAGCTAAAACTCAAGGACAGACCCGTGGCGGAAGTTTTATTGAAAGCTGCAGAAAAAGCGGGTTATTATGCAAAACTGGCTCTTGTGACTTCCTACCAAGCTGGTTCGCTGGAGATGGATTATGATTATGGTAACCGAAGAAGTTATTATTATGATGATGATGATGATGAAATTGATGTGGATTCAGCCGAAATGGGCGAAATTTATGAGGAGTATATATCAATTAATCATTGGGATTCTTCGTCTTTTCCTTCAATAGATGTAAGAAGCGTGGAAATAGAAGATTTAATCTGTAATTTTGAAATAAATGATGGCGATCCAATAGAAAAAGAAGCCGAAGGTTATACCGGAAACGCTGGAATGGAAATGATGTTTTGGTACCATTATGGAGCTGTTGTGTTTTGGAAAAAAGAAAATCATTTGGCAATTTTGAAAGGAGCTACTATTTTTACAAAATTAAAATGGTTGCAATATTACGCTTCAAGATGGGATTCCATAACCGATTTTGAAAAAGAAATGGGCAAAGAAATTTTTCAATATAATTTGGCAGGCTCCTACAATTCGAGAGATGAAGAAACGGAATCTTTTGATGCAATCGTTGATTTTTTGAAGGTTGTAAACGATGCTGATTTTATCAATCAAGAGTCAAAAAATATTTTAATCAACTATTTTTCGAATATTTCAACCGATAAATGGATGGAATTATTGACTCGTTTTTCGACAGTACCTTTTGATGATGTTGTATTGGATAATGCAATATTGAAGAACAGTAAAAATTTGAATCATTTATTGACAATTTTAAATCGATTAAATCAAGTACAGTTTTCCAAATTAACAGAAAAAGTTCTTGAAAAATTACCTAATTCTCTTGCTGGTTTTAACTTTTTAGAACATAAGGGGACTATTTTAAAAAGTTTACTATCCAATTGCATACAAATAGCCCAGCACAAAGAAAAGGATACGTTGTGGATAGAAAGTGTGGCGCAATCCATCACACAAAACTTGGACAGGGATTTTGTGAATGATTATTTGATAGATACAATTTTGGTTAACAATTTAAAAGATACGGTATTAGGGAATGCTATTTTAACTATTGCCAAAAAACATTTAGAAAACAGAGTGGACAATAAACCACAAATTCCTGCAAACTGGTCAAGAGCAGTGCCTCAAAAAAGTAGCTATTCAAAGGTTTGGGCTATTTTGAATAATTTTTTACAATCGCCAACAGAGCAACTATATGACTTTAAAAGTTTACAAGCCAATAGAAGCGAAATGGAGTCTGCCATCCGAAATGTAACCATAGATTTAGATTTAGAAACCATCCGAAAAGGATCTCCACATACCCTACGACTCACCAAAAACACCAATGCCTATAAAGTGGAACTCAAAAAATGGGAACAGGATTGTGTTTTATTGGGGAAGTTGGAATAGGGTTTAGTGTATACAAAAAACATAACTTTTGAATAATAGTTATTATTAGTTAAGTTTGTAACAAGTAAAAAATAAAATCGATTTCAATAAATGAAAGACGAAGAAGACGAAAATACAATCCCAGAAGGTCAAGAAGAAAATAATTCTAACAATCATTCTACTGATGAAAATCTAGAAGAAAATGATTCGGATGAAATTATTGATGTAGATAAAAAATCTTTTGAGGGACAGCATTTTTACGAAAACCAAGAAGATGAAAATGATACCATAACCAAAGTTACAGGAATGTATAAAGATTGGTTTTTGGATTATGCTTCCTATGTAATTCTGGAGCGTGCAGTTCCTGCGATTGAAGATGGCTTTAAGCCGGTACAACGCCGTATCATGCACTCCTTGAAAGAATTAGATGACGGTCGTTATAATAAAGTAGCTAATGTTGTTGGACACACTATGCAGTATCATCCTCACGGAGATCAGAGTATTGGTGATGCGATGGTACAAATTGGTCAGAAAGAACTGCTGATTGACTGTCAGGGAAACTGGGGGAATATCCTAACAGGAGATGGTGCTGCGGCTTCTCGTTATATCGAAGCGCGTTTGTCTAAATTTGCTTTGGAAGTTTTATATTCTCCAAAGATTACTGACTGGGGAGTTTCTTACGATGGTCGTCGTGCGGAGCCCAATAATCTGCCTGTAAAATTCCCATTATTATTGGCTTCCGGAGCAGAGGGAATCGCTGTGGGTCTTTCGACGAAAGTCTTACCTCATAATTTTAATGAACTAATTGATTCTTCGATAAAAATATTAAAAGGAAAACCATTTACCCTATATCCTGATTTCTTGACACAAGGTATTGCTGATGTGTCTAATTATAATGATGGATTGCGTGGCGGACGTGTACGTGTACGTGCCAAAATTGCACAGCTAGACAAGAATACCTTGGTGATTACCCAAATTCCGTTTTCGACCAATACGACCACTTTGATTGACAGTATTTTGAAAGCGAATGATAAAGGGAAAATCAAAATCAAGAAAATTGAGGACAATACCGCTGCTGAGGTAGAAATATTAATACACCTTTTTCCAGGAGTTTCACCAGATAAAACGATTGATGCATTGTTTGCTTTCACGGCCTGTGAAACTTCGGTAGCTCCTTTGGGTTGTGTGATTGAGGATAACAAACCGTTGTTCATTGGAGTTTCTGCGATGTTGAGAATTTCAACAAATAGGACTGTTCAGCTCTTAAAAAGCGAACTCGAAATCCAGTTAGGCGAATTGGAAGAACAATGGCATTTTCTTTCTTTGGAACGTATTTTTATTGAGAATAAAATATACCGTGACATTGAAGAAGAAACCACTAGGGAAGGCGTAATCAAATCGGTTGATGATGGTTTGAAACCACATACGAAACACTTAAAACGTGCGGTTACCGAAGAAGATATTCTGCGTTTATTGGATATCCGAATCATGCGTATTTCTAAATTTGACAGCAATAAAGCACAGGACAAAATCGAATCATTGGAAGGCGATATTGAACAAGTAAAACACAACTTAGAACATCTGATTGATTTTGCAATTGCCTATTTTACTAAGTTAAAAGAGAAATACGGGAAAGGACGCGAACGCCAAACGGAGCTTCGTATTTTTGATGATATCGAAGCTACCAAAGTGGTTTTAAGAAACACGAAACTGTATGTAAATAGAGAAGAAGGTTTTGTAGGAACGAGTTTGAAAAAAGACGAATACGTTACGGATTGTTCCGATATTGATGATGTAATTGTTTTTCTGCGAGATGGTAAAATGATGATTACCAAAGTAGATGCTAAAACTTTTGTAGGTAAAGATATTATCCATATTGCTATTTTTGACAAAAGTGATAAGCGTACGATTTACAATATGATTTACCGTGACGGGAAATCTGGTCCTTCCTATATAAAAAGATTCAATGTTTCTGGGGTAACCCGTGACAAAGCCTATGATTTAACCAATGAAACTGCAGGTTCTCAAGTAGTGTATTTCTCTTGTAATCCAAATGGTGAAGCGGAGGTAATTACGATACTATTACGTCAGGTAGGAAGTGTTAAAAAATTGAAATTCGATATTGATTTTGCCAGTTTAGCCATAAAAGGGCGTGCTTCCAAAGGAAATTTGGTAACTAAATATCCAATCAAGAAAATCGAACTGAAAGAAAAAGGGA
Source organism: Flavobacterium gawalongense (assembly GCF_007097265.1). Lineage (GTDB taxonomy): Bacteria > Bacteroidota > Bacteroidia > Flavobacteriales > Flavobacteriaceae > Flavobacterium > Flavobacterium gawalongense. The sequence goes on from NZ_VJZP01000009.1 coordinate 71,029, forward strand.
TTTCGACTTTATTACCAAGAAAAGTTTGGTTTGACGATACTGTCCAACGATTAAACGTCGATGGGAGAGGAGAGCTATTGGGAGAATTCAGACCAAGTGATAAGATTTTGATTATATCTCAATCCGGAAAAATAAAAGTAATTACGCCTGAATTATCGACTCATTTTGATGAAGATATGGTAATTTTGGAAAAATGGGTTCCTAAAAAACCAATTTCAGCGATTTATTATGATGGTGAAAAAGAGCGCTATTATATCAAACGTTTCTTGGTAGAAACAGAGAACAAAGAGGAAAGTTTCATCACGGAACATTCTAATTCACATCTTGAAATTGTAGCTACGGATTATCGTCCTGTTGCCGAATTGGTTTTTGCAAAAGTAAAAGGAGTTCAGAAAGAGAGTATGACGGTTGATATTGAATCCTTTATTGCTTTAAAAGGGTTTAAAGCGCTCGGTAATCAATTGACAACTGATAAATTGAAACAAGTAAATCTTTTGGAATCTTTGCCGTATGAAATTCCAGAGGAAATTATTCCGGAAGAAATAGAAGTTCAAGGAGAAACAGATGCTGATGATATTGACATTCAATTGGATGACGATGGTCAAATAACATTGTCTTTAGACTAAAAAAAGCTTCTGAAAAGACTACCGTCTTGACATAATATTGAATAGGATATTTAACACGAATTTCACGAATTTGCACGAATTAATTAGTGGGAATTAATGAAATTCGTGTTTAACTGTTTTTATATTAGCTTATAAATCAGTGTAAATCTGCTTAATCAGTACAATCTGTGTTCTTTATATTTGTTTCCACAAGGTAGCTTGAAAAGGAACTTTTTTATGTTTAATACCTATAAAAACTTCTGCAGGCTTTCCAGAACTATTTTTAATATTCTGACTTTATTTAAACAATTGTTTTAAGTTAAGTTCCTTTTTATTTCTCAATTTGTTTAGGATTTTCAAAAAAGCAATTGCGGTAATATAGGCATCACCCATTGCGGTATGTCTATCCTTTTTTGAAATATCAAATTTATCGGCAAGTTCGTCCAAACTATAGTTTTCCTTACGTTCCAATAAATTAGAAACCAATAACGTTTTTTTATACAGCACCGCCGTGTCTAAAGTCTTGTTTTTTAATTTCGGCAATCCATTTCTCTCCAATGCCTTATTAATCATGGTGATGTCAAATATAGTATGGTGAGCAATTATAACGGAGTCTCCTAAGAACTCCAAAAACTGTTGTAAGGCTTCTAATTCAGTGGGGCGATCTATGACACATTCTTTCAGGATTCCATGAATTTGTGCACTTGCTTGATCGTAATGTTCTTGTTGAATAAAAACTTCAAAACTATCATGAATGGGAATCATGCCATTTTGCAAGATGATGGCTCCAATACAAAGTATCCTGTCATTAGTATAATCAAAACCAGTGGTCTCTGTATCCAACACAACAAAACGCATAGCGTCGATGTCATTTGATTGTTCGTCATCGGATGATTTTTCGGATTTGCCCCAAAATTCAAATAGAATAGCTTTACTTTTTTTTAAAAAGTTCATCATCATAATATATTTGAAGGATTAAATCGGATAGTGATGAGTTCTTGTAATTCCTTGATGGTTTTAAAAGTTCGCTTTAACTTTATTTTTTCTAATTTGGAAAGCGCTTCCAACGCAATATACTGACCAGAATCATGATGTAAAAGGCCCTGTTTAGTTCTGAATTTCAATAATGCTTTATAGGAATAGGAACATGCTAAATACAACTCTCTGTTATGGGGTTCTAATTCTGCCAATTTTTCAAAACGTTCCGGAGTATTGCTAATAGATTTCACAGAATGAGAGAGAATCAAAACTCTTGCGGCATCGGTTAGTGGCATTAAAGCCCGTCTTTTTATGTCAAAAAAATCTTTGTGGGCGCCGTCTTGTTCTAATAAAAATTGTCTGAAGAATCCGGTTGGAGAAGGGCTTTGTAGCGCGCCGCTTACCAAATGAATATAAAAAACAGGATTAGCTTTTACATTTTCAAAAATAAATTCGGACAACTTGTTTACGAGTTCACTATCTCCATATGACAGACTATAATCAAAAAATATGAAGGATAATAATACTTCATTTTTTCCTGGGTTGGTAATCCAATGGTAAACCAGACTTTCCCATTCGCCAAGACTTAAGCACCATTTTGGATTAGAAGCCATCATTTCTGCGGGACAATAATCATATCCAATAACAAAGAGTCCTTTATTTACATGGGTAGCCAATTCTAAAAAATAATTTTTGGTCTCTATTTTCAATTCTTCCGGAACATCCTCATAAACTAAGGCATTGTCCTGATCGGTATGTAGCAATTGTTCGCTTCTTCCTTGACTTCCCAGTGCCAACCATGCAAATTTTACAGGTGGAGGCGTTTTCATTTTTTTTAGCGCTATTGCTATGACTTGCTTTATACAGACGTCATTTAATTCTGTAATTATTTTTGAAGTCAGTGTCATAGGAATATTTTGGTCTAAATATCCTTGTAACAATTGCATTATGCTGGCTCGTATCGGCTTTATCTGTTTGAATTTTTTAGCTCTTTTTACCGCTTTTATCAATACGCCCGGATTGTTGCCAAGCTCCACCATAACATCATGTTTGGATAGGATCCCGACAGCTTTGGAATTTGTTGTGCCATCTTTTGTAAGACATAAATGGCTAATGTTACTTTTCATCATTGCCATTTGAGCCTGAGTAACGGTCATTTTCCTTGGATAAGTAATAACAGGAGAAGTCATTATTGCGGCAGCAGTTGTGGTGATTGGATATTTTCCGGTCACAATTTTGTTCCTTAAATCTTTATCTGTAATGATACCAATGGGGAGCGTATCCTCTACAACGAGAATGGCGCCCACATTTTTTTTGGTCATGGTTTCAGCAATGGTTTTTACTGTGGTTATAGAAGAACAGGTAATGAGCTTTTTAGAATATTTTACAGGCTGTAAGTCCAATAGCTTTTTATCATTGTCCAAGAATTCGCTCCCGGTTGTTTCACCATATAGTTTTCCGCTGTGGCTTTTAGAATAGGGGTTGAGTGTATTAGAGGCAAAGCTTTCTATTAAAAAATTTCCTACAGCTCTGTTTTCTAGTGCATAAGGTTTAAAAATGGCAATGGGAATGGCATAAAGGATGCTTTCTTCATGGGTTTTGGCTTCCATCTTATAATTTTCATTCGCGATAAGTGGCCTCAACCCAAAAATGTCTCCTTCATCACACATATCCAAAATATCGTTTTGGAGGCTTGTTCTAAGTGCTACTGCTCCTTTATGGACTACATAAAAACAGGAGTGCGTTTCTTCGTTTTCGGCAAACACAACACTATCCTTTTCTTTGTAAATGATGGATATTTGTTCAGAAATGATTTCGATATCTTTTTGTTGTAAAAAGCTAAAAGGAGGGAAGTTTTTTAAAAAGTCTGCAACTCTATGGGAGATGGTATTTTTCATGACGCTTATTTGCGTCTAAGTTAATTTATAAAACAATATATAAAAAGAAAAAAGACCAAATTTGCGGTCTTTTTAGTGTTTCCTTATTTAAGGAGGGAATAAATTTTAAGAATAAAAAAAAGCTCCCGAAAAGGAGCTTCTTTATCAAAAAATAGTTTCGTTTATTTGTTTTTCTTCATTTTCATATTCAATACTTCAACTAATAATGAGAAAGATATCGCAAAATACAAATATCCTTTTGGTACTGGTGTAACGTGATTTCCAAAGATTAAGGCATTCGATAAATGAGCACTTTCAGTAAGTAACATAAATCCAATTAGTATCAAAAATGATAAACCCAAAATTTGAATAGAAGGATGTTTGTTTACAAAACTTCCAACAGGAACAGCAAATTGCATCATTATTAATACGGATATAATCACTGCAGTAATCATAATATATAAAGCACCTTCAACTCCATTTGTCATACCTACCGCCGTAAGAATACTATCGAAAGAGAAAACTAAATCAATCATGATAATTTGAAAAAGTACATTTTGAAATGATTTTGTGGCCGCTTTGCTTATTTCTTTTTCTTCATGTCCTTTTTCGTCTACTTTTTCACGAATCTCATTCGTACTCTTATAAATCAAGAATAAACCCCCGAGTAATAAAATGATACTTTGACCTGTCACTCCTGCAGTAAACCAACTAAAATCAATGCTAAACCAAGGTTTCTTCATTTGAATCAATAAATTGATACCAAACAAAAGCGCAATTCTCATGAACATGGCAAGGAACATTCCTATTTTGGTAGCTTTTTTACGACTTTCGGCAGGTAGTTTTCCTGTGGCAATCGATATGAAAATTATATTATCGATTCCTAATACAATTTCCAAAAATGTCAATGTTAACAAGGCAATCCAAGCGTCAGGATTTAAAAATACTTCCATTTTTATTTAGTTATAATTTATAGTTTAAAAATACTTAATCGGCAATCTTAGTAACAGTTCCTCTTTGCTTTGTGTCGACACCAATCATTCCGAATTCAAAGGTATAGGAATTTTTTGAGGTTGTCAAAATTTTCATACCAATTGCTTTTTCTTCGGCCATATTTTTTGGATGTATTTTTTGTAGAATGTACTCACAATCATTTACCCATCGTATCGAAGCAGTGTCTGTTTTGCCTTCAAAAGTTTCAATTTCGATACTGTCATTGCGTTCAAAAACAGTAGTTTTCTTGACACCGTCAACTTCATATTCAAATTTGAATTTCCCAGTTTTAAAAGCTGCACAATTGCGCTCCGCATCATAGCATGACATTAGTAGCAGTAGTGGGAGGAGGAGTATTATTTTTTTCATTTCTTAAGTGGATTTATTTTCAAACTGTTTTTTAAGGCCTAATACAGCTGTACGTTGCGGGGTTTTCACTTCCATCTGGGGCAATTATAACTATTGTATTTTAATATCGTATTTGTCTAGTAGTCCAACAATTCCCTGAGTAGAAAATTTGGCTTTTTTCATCGGATTGAATTCGGGATCAATTTTAAAATTAGATGCTTTTGAAAAATCAGCTCCTGCTAATTGGGTATTATTAAAAATAGCACCATCCAAATTACTGTTGTCAAAAACCGAATTCGTAAGATTCGCTCCAACAAAAGTTACTTCTTTCAACGAACAGGAATTGAATTTTGTTTTTGGCATTTTTTTATTCGCAAACGACGAATAATCCAAAACGCATTCCTGAAAATTGACGTTGAACAAGAAATCATCGCATTCCTCAAATTGGATGCCCAGCAATTTGCAGTTTCTAAATTGTACTCCTTTTAAGCTTGTTCCTGATAATTTTGTCATGGCCAGATTACAATCAATGAATTCACAATCCATGAAGATATTATAGGAGAAATCACTATTGGAGAAATCACAGTTTTTAAAAACGCAATCCTCAAATTCTCTATTGTTAATTTTTTTATCGATGTAAACGACTTTTTCAAATGTTTTTTGAACGTGAATTAGGTTTTCCATGGGAGTTTTTTCGATTTTCTGGCGTTATGTCTCACACGGAGAATTAGAATTGTAGTTTCAGTAATTTGATAGGATATGCTATAATCATAAATTAGACAAACACGGAAAGTTCCATCATTATTGGTCTTTTGTTTGTCGAGTTTAAAAATTTCGGGTTGGGTTTTTAGAATTTCTGTACTATCAAAGATAGCTTCGATTACTTTGTCAGCAATTTGGATTGATTTGCTTTCAAAAAAAATATAAAAATGAATATCTTCTAGTTGGGCTAAAGCATTATTTGACCAAATTATTTTCTTCCCCATTTTTTTGAAATTGATCTTGCTTCTTCATCAGAATAAAAATTACCTTTTTTGATACTTTCTAATGCATTGTCAATATCATTATTATAGTCAATACTAGTTTCATCAACTGTTGAATTGAGTGATTGTAAAAGATGTTTGAGTTTTTCAACAAAAGAAGGATCTTTTACTTTATCAATTTCTTGATGAATCCAATTTATTTCAGCTTGAATATCCATGATTGAAATTTTTAGTAAAGATACGAATTAGTCGTTAAATAAGCTTTTCATAATTGTTTTTAATCCCAAATACATCAGAAACATGGCGGCAAGACAAGCTATAATTCCTATTGCTAAAACCAAATAATGCCACACATTTTGCTGATTCATAAAGGCATTATAAATCACTGCAGGACCTAAAAAAAGTAGCGGTAAAGCACCCGCTAAATATTTGATTCCTTTGGATAATAGTTCTTTGTTGGTTGCCATTTCTTTAGTTTAAAGTTTAAGGTTATGTTACTTTGTCATAACCCTTTCAGAGTTTTAAACTCTGAAAGGGTTCGTCTGTAATCTGCCTACTGGCCACTGTAATTATCAACAGCTTTTCTCACACTGCCATGTTTTTTCAATAATTCGGCAGCTTCCTCGTAGGAAACAGGAATTTCTCCCATAATCATTTTTACACCGCGATCTACCAGTTTGCTATTGCTCAATTGCATATCAACCATTTTGTTACCTTTCACCTTCCCGAGTTGAATCATGGTGGTGGTGGTAATCATATTCAGCACTAATTTTTGGGCTGTTCCCGCTTTCATACGGGAACTTCCGGTTACAAATTCAGGTCCTACAACTACTTCAATAGGGAATTTTGCAGTTTGTGAAAGCGGACTTCCTGCATTGCAAGAAATGCTTCCTGTGGTGATATTATTTTCGTTACAGGCTTGTAATCCTCCAATGACATAAGGAGTTGTGCCTGAAGCGGCAATTCCTACTACGACATCATTTTCATTTATATCGAAAGCTTGCAAATCAATCCAGGCTTGGGGGGCATTATCTTCGGCATTTTCTACGGCTCTACGAATGGCGGTGTCACCACCGGCAATAATCCCGATTACCAAGTCGAAAGGAACGCCGAAGGTTGGCGGACATTCCGAAGCATCCAGAATTCCCAAACGTCCTGAAGTTCCTGCTCCAATGTAAAACAATCGTCCGCCGAGTTTCATTTTGGCAACGATTTCGGTTACTAAAGGTTCTATTTGCGGCAAGGCTTTTTCTACGGCTAAAGGAACGGTTTTGTCTTCCTGATTGATATTAGAAAGTAATTCTTGAACCGACATTTTTTCTAAATGTTCGTATTTGGAGGATTGTTCGGTGGTTTTAGTAAAAGTCATTTTTTTTATTTTTTTGAAGGGACAACTTGCGAGTTATCTGTACGTTTCATGCGTGAGGGATAGCAGCGGAAATCCTTTTTTACTCCTGTAGCGACAGCGGAAGGAGAAAAAAGATTGTAGCGAATAGCCCGACCCGCTTTTTCAGCGGGTCACGCCCAAATTGTAAAATTATATAAAATACGCCAAGGCAATTCCTAAAATTATCATTGAAACTTTGGCGATATTGAATTTGTGTCCTTCGCTGGTTTCAAAAATAATGGTGGATGAAATATGGAATAATATCCCTATTACAATGGCTGTAATTTCAGTATAATATACGTTTAAGATGGGCATGTAATCAGACAAAATGGTTCCTAGTGGCGTCATAATTGCAAAAGTTACCATGAAGAAAAGAATGGCGTTTTTATCCAGACTTGCATTGATGAAAAAGGTGGTCAATATGATGGCGATTGGCAAATGGTGGATGGCAATTCCTATGGCTAAATCATGGTGGTGACTTACGGGAAATCCTTCCAGAAAGGCGTGGATGCAAAGACTGATGAACAGCAACCACGGGATTTGAGTTATTATTTCATGTCCGTGTACGTGACCGTGTTCCGCCCCTTTTGAAAAAAACTCCAATATGATTTGGAATAGGATTCCCAACATAATAAAGATTCCAATGTTAGGATTGGCGCTTTCGTACACTTCCGGTAATAAGTGCATTACCGTCAAAGAAAGTAAAAAAGAACCGCTAAAGGCTAATAATAACTTTAGGTTGGTTTTGTTTTTTGGTCTTAAAACCAATGCGACGATATACCCTATGAGTACGGAAAGTAATGGTAAAAGGTAATTCATGTTTTTTGTTTAACTGTTTATTTGTTGAATAGTTAACATGTTTTATCGATTAACCAAATAACCGATTAACCGAAATTATCTATTTAAAAATCATGATTAGTCGTTCACTATCTGTTTTGTGGAATTTTTTCAATTTGTAATCGCCAAAAATATCCAATAAGTAAATTCCGGCTTCTTCCATTAATTCTTCAAAATCTTTGAGGGTTAAGGCTTTTACTTTTTCAGTAAAGTGAAATTTTTGTCCTTTGTCTTCAAAGTCAATTTCTTTGTAAATATGGCCTTCGGCTACATAACGCTTGATATGAAAATCGATTCCTTCTACTGTTTTCGTTTCTTCAGGAACCAGTGTGTCGATGACTTGGTTGACATTCATGAAGTCAATCACGGCAAAACCATATTCTGAAAGGCTTTCTTTGATGGCTTTTAATGTGGTTAGATTGTCTTCGTCATTCTCAAAATAGCCAAAACTGGTGAATAAATTGAAAATAGCATCGAATTTCTCTTCAAAAGGTTCACGCATGTCGTGTACTTTAAAATGAAGGGTTTCATTGCTGTTTTTACGGGCTTCAGCAATGCTATTTTCAGATAAATCAGCACCAATAACATTAAATCCTAATTGGTTCAAATAGATAGAATGACGGCCTTTGCCACAAGCTAAATCCAATACTTTTGCTTTTTCAGGAAGATTAAGGTAATGTGTAAGATTATCCATAAAAACCTGGGCTTCTCTATAGTTTCGGTCTTTGTAAAGGATGTGATAATACGGAGTGTCAAACCAAGAGGTATACCAGTTTGCTGGTGATTGTTGTTGATTTTCAGTTGGCGGATTTTGTGCTGCAGACATTTATTCTTTTTCAATTAATTCGATTGATGCAAATTTAGTGTATTTTTGCAACGAATACTTGATTTTACAATGGAAAATAATTTTAAAATGGTTGCCAAAACCTTTTTTGGTTTTGAAGAAATATTAGCGAAAGAATTGCAAATGCTGGGCGCACAAGATGTGGAGCAAGGTGTGAGAATGGTGAGTTTTAAAGGAGATAAAGGGTTTATGTACAAAGCGAATTTAGGGTTACGTACGGCTTTGAAAATCCTGAAACCTATTTATTTTTTCAAGGCAAATAATGAACAGGCTTTATACAAAGGTATTTCGGGAGTGAATTGGTCTAAATTATTGAATGCCAATCAGACTTTTGTGATTGATACAACGGTACATTCGGAATATTTTAATCACTCGGAATTTGTTTCCCAGAAATGTAAAGATGCGATTGTCGATCAATTTAGAGAAAGAACAGGGCAACGACCAAGTATTGACAAAGTGCATCCTGATTTGAGAATCAACATTCACATCGATAAAGACCAGGTTTCAGTTGCACTGGATACTTCCGGGAATTCATTGAACCAACGTGGGTATAGAACCGCTACCAATATTGCTCCTATAAACGAGGTACTGGCTGCAGGAATTCTTTTGCTTTCGGGTTGGGATGGTCAAGGTGATTTCTTGGATCCTATGTGTGGTTCTGGAACATTTCTAGCCGAAGCCGCTATGATTGCCTGTAATATTCCGGCAAACATCAACCGTAAAGAATTTGCTTTCGAAAAATGGAACGATTGGGACAATGATTTATTTGATGCTATTTCAGACAGTTTATTGAAACGTGTTCGTGAATTTCATTACACCATAAAAGGCTATGATAAAGCACCAAGTGCGGTTCAAAAAGCCAAAGACAATATCAAAAATGCCAATCTTGATGAGTACGTAACCATCGAGGAAAAGAACTTTTTTGATACGGAAAAAACATCTGAAGGAAAATTACACATGGTTTTCAATCCGCCGTATGATGAGCGTTTGGACATTCACATGGAAGAATTCTACAAAAGTATTGGAGATACCTTAAAGAAAAATTACCCGGGAACAAATGCTTGGTTTATCACGGCTAATCTTGAAGCTTTGAAATATGTTGGACTAAAACCTTCGAGAAAAATTAAACTTTTCAACGCTGGTTTAGAAGCACGTTTGGTAAAATACGAAATGTACGAAGGAAGCAAGAGAACGAAGTTTCAGGTGTCAGAAAGTGGAGATCAGGATCAGATTTAAGATATTAGATTAAAAAAAATCATAATTCATAACTCAAAACTCATAATTTATTATGACCAAATTACAAGTACGTGCATTTATATACCAATTGGGTTGTTTTGCAATATTATTTACGTCATTCCGATATTTAGTGGATCACTATACCAATTTAATCGGTTATTGGGTTCCGTTGACTGCTTTTGCAGTTGGCACGCTTTTATCACCTAAATTTCAGGCAGTAAAGACTAAAGACGGCGAAAAATTATTTATGAAATGGATTTTTATAAAAGAAATAAAGGAAATGTAATTTTATAAATTACGAATTACAAATTAATAATTACGAGAATCGAGGAATAATAATTACTAGCTTTTATGAAAGAAAATATTATTCAAATTAAAAGTTATGCTTTTGCTGGATAAAATAGAATAATTGCACCATTTCTTAAATGGACTTATATTCCTTATATGTTGAGAAATAAAAACCATATAAGAAATGTAAGATCATTTAAGTTTTAAAAAGTATTACGGTATACTCTATGTTTAGTTCGTTTTACTCAAAACAAAAAATATCGCAAAGAGAACAGTTGTTTCCTTTGCGATATTTTTTATTTTGAAACTCGAGTAAGTTTTACTTTTTTTGATCTTCTTTTTTGATCTCCACTTTCTTAGGAGTAACTTTTTTTTTGTAAAAAGGTATAAAGTAGGTAACAGTGTAATTAAATCCTACTCCAAAATCTCCATCGTAGGTTCTATTAAATCCAGGAATGTATAGGTTTTTGAAATTATCGGGTTCTTTATTGGTTACTAATCGATTCAAGCGAAGACTGAAACCCATAAATACATTATTGAATACTTTGGCTTTTACTCCTGCCACGACTTCAATCCAACTTGCGGTTAAACCGTTATATTTGTTACCTGATGTAATTACAGGGACTTCACCAAAATATGGATTGGCATTGTAAATTTTATAAGTGTTTAACTGTTGGCTAAAAGTACTCACGCCATATCGCATGCCTATGGAAATGATGTTTTCCATATCCAACCAGTTTTCATAGCCATTGTAATCAAAACCGACTTTTAAATACGAACCTTTGGTTGTAGTATTCAATCGGTCATCATCCGTCGTTTTATTTTCATTTCCAACTTCGGCTGCCAAGAAATATTTTTTTGTCAAGCGATAATCACCTACTAATTCTAGACCTTTATAATCTTTGTCATATAAGGCACGAGTCAATTTGTATAAATCAACACCTACACGAAAACCGTAACGATCTGTTTTTACAATGGTATCGTTCTTTTTTTCTTCCGGAAGTTTTTTAGTTATTGGCTTTGGAGCTTCAGGAATCACTTCATCCATTTTTTTTCTTTGGATGGTGTCAGTATCTTGTGCTTGTGCCAAAAATAGAGACAACATGAAGCAAAAACTAAAAAAATATTTTAAGGTGTGTGTCATTTTCGTTATCTATATTACTTTTTTCAACCGAGATGTATTGTATCCATTTTTCATCAGGAACCGCTGCATCTGTATGGGTATAAGGATTTGAAGTGTTTAACGTAAAAAGCGTCTTAAAACCGCAAGCTCTTGATACAAAAATATCGGCTCTGGTATAATCGAACTTTATATTGTCTTCGTTTACCAATGCTGGATTTGCATTTCCTGAATTCAGTGTAAAATTATAACTGGTGGTATCCTCGTTGGTTTTCAATGGAATAGAAATGGCGTTTCCGCTAGTCAGGTATTTTGATTCACCGGTTGCACTCGTATTAAAAATAATTCCATCGGTCATTCCTGCACCAACCACTTTTAGATTCGTCACGTTTTTCAAAACCGCGGGATTCGTAATATCATAAAAGGTAATGACCAGTCTGGGCGTTGTAGCTGTATTTGCATCGCAAATATCATCTTTCTCACAGCTGGAGAACGATAGCGCTAAAGCGAATGCCAATAAAATTATTTTTTTCATTTACAATTTGTTTTTGTGTAAACCGGTGCGCAATAAGATAACTGAAGGAAAAATTTCAATATTAATATCAATCACAATATCAATGACAATTTTTCAATCTGCAATCTGAATTCTGTAATCTTCAATCAAAAATCAATTATCGTCTTTCCAAAAGTACTACATTTTCAACATGGTGTGTTTGTGGAAACATATCTACCGGACGTACCCGGGTTACTTTGTATTTTTCATCCATCAAAGCCAAATCACGTGCTTGTGTAGCCGAATTACAACTAACATAAACCACTTTTTCAGGAGCAATTTTCATAATTTGTTCAATTACATCTTTGTGCATTCCGTCTCTTGGCGGATCCGTGATAATCACATCAGGATGACCGTGTTGTGCAATGAAACTATCGTTAAAAACGACTTTCATATCTCCTACAAAGAACTCACAATTGGTAATTTCATTGCGTTCTGCATTTAATTTAGCATCTTTAATCGCCTCAGGAACACTTTCCACACCAATAACTTTTTTGGCGTTTTTAGAAACAAATTGTGCAATCGTTCCCGTTCCGGTATATAAATCATAAACGATTTCATTTCCTGTAAGTCCAGCGAAATCTCTCGTTATTTTGTATAATTCATACGCTTGATCCGAGTTGGTTTGGTAAAAAGATTTCGCATTAATGCTAAATTTCAAACCTTCCATTTCTTCCAAGATGTAATCTCTTCCTTTGTATAATTTAATGTCGGTATCGTATAAAGTATCGTTAGCTTTATTATTGACAACGTATTGCAGCGAAGTAATCTGAGGGAATTTCTCGTAAAGATGGTCTAAAAGTAATTCTCTATTGGCTTTGTCGTTTTCAAAAAACTGAATCAAAACCATAATTTCACCGGTCGAAGCCGTTCGCAACATCAAAGTTCTAAGCAATCCTTCGTGATCTCTTGGATTAAAGAAAGTCAAACCATGCGCATTGGCAAAATCCTTTACTTCGTTTCTAATCGCATTCGATGGGTCTTCCTGCAAATGACATTTGTTGATGTCCAGGATTTTGTCCCACATTTTCGGAATGTGAAAACCAAGTGCGTTTCTGTTTCCTAAATCTTCGGTGCTGTCAATTTCTTTTTCGGTTAACCAACGACTGTTCGAAAACGAAAATTCCATTTTGTTTCTGTAAAAAAACTGTTTTTCCGAACCTAAGATTGGCTCAAATTCCGGAAGTTCTATTTTTCCAATGCGTTGCAAATGGTTTTTTACCTCATTTTGTTTGTAATACAACTGTTGGCTGTACTTCATGTTCTGCCATTTACAACCGCCACAAACACCAAAGTGCTCGCAAATAGGTTCTACACGATGCTCTGAATATTCATGAAAATGAACCGCTTTTCCTTCGTAATAGGCCTTGCGCTTCTTGAAAGTCTGCACATCAACCACATCACCCGGAACCACATTCGGGATAAAAACTACTTTTCCGTCGGGAGCCTTTGCTACCGATACGCCCTTTGCACCAGCATCAAGGACTTTTATCTGATGAAAGACAACTTTGTCTGTATTTTTCTTTGCCATAGCGCAAAAATAAGCGTTTGAATGGTTTTATAAATTCAAATTGGGAAATATTTTTAATATCAAGTGTTTTTTATTTGAGCCCAATTCCGCTTTCCGCTGCAACCCCGACCCCAATGTCATTAAGTTAAGAGGTTTTACAAGTCACTTCGAGGCTTAATTTTTTTACAAAAAAAAAAGCAATATATAATGACGTATTATACCTATCGTCTGGACATAAGTCTAAAAATAAACACGAATTTCACAAATTGCCACGAATTCATTCGTGAAATTAATTTCACGAACTGTATTAGCCGCATAGATTTGTGAAAATTAGTGGAATTCGTGTTCAAATTTAACCTTTACTATTTGTGTCCATACGATAGGTTTTATATTAGTTTTGAAAAAACGTCAATGGTAGTGATTTTGAATAGTAATGCGATAGCTTTACTATTCAAAATAGTATCGTGAAGTCTTTAATATCAAAAGGTTCTCGATACTTCGTATAAATTTTCTATCGCAAATTTTTACTCAACTCGAACTGACGAATCCTTAACTGAATGGCATTGGGCTCGTGCCTGTGGGGAAACCGCTGTTTCAAGCTGCACTTCTTTTGTTATTTGTCGTCACTTGTTTTATTTTTTGTTTTCTGTTACAAACCAAGATGCAATAAATGCTGTAAATGTCCCGAAAAGTCCAACACCAGCAGTCATTAAGATTGCTGCAATTATTCGTCCTTCGCTTGTAACCGGAAATTTGTCACCATAGCCAACTGTCGTGATTGTAACATAAGCCCACCAAATTGCATCTTCAGCAGTTTTAATATTACTGTTAGGGTCATCTTCAACTTGTAAGATTGCAATGGATGAAAAGATTACAAGCAAAACAGCAATAATAAATACCGAAGTCAATGCTCCTTTTGCTTTGTTTGCAAAAATGTGATTTACAATTTGTCTTGTCGAACGAAATGCTCTTACCACACGAAGTAATCTTATGAGCCGTAATAGTCTACCTGCTCGAAAAAAACCAACCATTGGAATGCTTGAAACTAAGTCAATCCATCCCCAATGCATAAATTTTAATTTGTTCTCAGCCTTGTAAAAACGAATGCAAAATTCAAAAAAGAAAAATACACAAATAGTGTTGTCAATAACGTTTAATAGGAGCGAAGTTTCAGTAGGAAGAACATAAATAGTATCAATTATTAAGGCTCCCAAAACGTATATTGATAAGATTATTACAGTTAAATTTAATAATCCAATTTTATTATCGGAATTATCAATGCTTATTTCTACCATTGTTTCTACTTTTTCTATGCTCACAATTTTGTAATTTGTTTGATTTTTGGTTACGTTATCGGCTAGACTCGCTTTGCGACTTGATGACCTGTCTGCAAGTTAGAAATATTAATGGAAGAACAAACTTCTGGTTTGTGCTAAACTTATTTTAGAAGAAAACCCTTCAGATTCTATTAGGGAATTTGCAGATTTGATTTGTCAATCGACCGATCAACAGTTTGTTTTCATTGAAACGTTTATCAAACTGATTAAGGATGAAGATGAAATTTCAAAAAAAGCACTTGATACTAAAAACGTACAATTATCGGCTGTTTTATCTCTTGTAGCCGAGCAAGTCGCACAAAAACTGGCAAGTAAAAAGATTAAATTGATTCCAGTTGAGCTTTAAATATTCATTAAAAAATCAAATTTTAGCAACTTCGGGCTGTTTTTCATTTAGCTTTACAGCTTCTTGGTCTACTGTAACTTTAATAGCGTCATAGTTGTCGGATTGAAAGCTAATTAATCCAAAAGAAGTTTCTCCTTTTTTAATGACCTTACCATTAATGTTGTAATCGTTCAACTCTGTTTTAAATTTTTTGTTAGCATTACTCGCGGCAATCATATTTCCAGCGACTAAACCAGGTCCAAGTAACAATCCAACTGGAGTTGAACTCGTTTGTTCAGCAACTCCGTATGAATTAGTTTCTGTAGTGTAAAAATTAATTGGTGATAACAGTAAATAAAATAAGTAGGATGCTGGGCTTTGTTTTAAAGATTTAAAAGTTTTTTCATTTTCCAATAGATATAATTCATTTCCATTTTCAAAACTCAATTTAATATCTCTTCCAAAAACTAAATCTTTTTCGGTGTTGTTTTTTATTTTAATCGCTACTAATCGGAGTCCTTTTTTAGATTCCTTTTTTGCGTATTTTTTACTTAACAAATCGTATTTGTATTCCATCGTAACTCCATTGCTAGTGTTGTTAGAAATATAATTCAGTGTTGTCGGTTTAATCATTTTGTATCCAGAAGCACAGCTGTTTAGTAGTACTGCAATCGATACAAAAAAAATAATTTTTGTTAATTTCATTGGTTGGTTTAGGTTTTTAAAATTTTAATAATAAATTATTGACGCAAACATAAATAAAATACTACAATAAATTAAAGTTATTTATAAAAAAATTCTTGCTTTTTTATTCATAATCATTTTCGCAATTCTATATGTATAGTTTAAATTATATTTTTCTGAATTTGTTTTTTAAATTTTCGTAAAAAAAAACGCTGTTCTTGAAAGTATTTTTTGATAAATAAAGTAAATTTGAGAAAGCTAAAAAACTATAATTATGAAAAGAAATGCAACCGCAGTTTGGATTGGTTCACTGAAAGAAGGAGCCGGGAAACTTACAACACAAAGTAAAACTTTAGAAAATACACAATATTCGTTCAAATCCCGTTTTGAAGAAGGAGTAGGGACTAATCCAGAAGAACTGGTTGCTGCAGCGCACTCTGGTTGTTTTACGATGCAACTTTCTGCTTATATTACCGAAACCGGTTTTGAAATTGAAAGCATCGAAACCAAATGCGATATTGATTTGGTCGAAGGAACGATTATAACTTCACACTTAACGGTAAATGCAAAAATCAAAGGAATAACGGATGAAGTTTTTCAGGAATTGGTTACAAAAGCAGAGAAAAATTGTCCCATTTCTAAATTATTGAATGCAGCAATTTCTACTACAGCTACATTAGTGTAAAAATAAGAATTCATAAAAAGGCTCGATTTACAATTAAATCGAGCCTTTTTATGTTACAGCTTTTTTCGGTCGTTTAATTATAGTTATTCACTTCCTCTTCTTTGAAATACTTATACAACATCGCCATTAATTCGTCCTTCTTGACAGGTTTTGAGATATAATCATTACATCCTGCTGTTATTGCCTTTTCTTTATCGCCAGTTAGCGCATAGGCTGTTTGTGCAATAATGATTACATCTTTATTAAATTTTCGTATTTTTTTGGTGGCTTCATAACCGTCCATTACTGGCATTTGAATATCCATCAATACCAAATCGATATCAGGGTTATTATGACAGATTTCAACCGCTCCAATTCCGGTTTTTGCCTTTAAAATTTCTTTACCAAATTTCTTTATTGTTTGTGTAAGTAATTTTCCTGATATTTCGTCGTCTTCGGCAATTAATATTTTCAGGCTTTTAATTTGCTTTTCTTCATCACGCACCAAATCAGTAATTTTTACCACCTCTTTTACTTCCTGTTCACAATTGTAAGGAATGGTGAAATAAAATATGGAACCTTTTCCAATTTCGCTTTCTACCCAAATTTTCCCGCCTAACATTTCCACAAAAGCTTTTGAGATGGATAAGCCTAATCCGGCTCCTTCATAATTTCGGGTTAGCGATTCACTACCTTGTCTGAACCTTTCAAAAACGATTTCCAATTGTTCCTGCCGAATGCCAGTACCTGTATCCTTTACAAAAAATTCCAGTTCAAAGGGTTCAAAAAGATAGCCAGACATGCCCGCTGCCCTTGGTTTGGCAGGCTTTAAATTATAGCCAAATTCAATAGAACCGCTATGGGTAAATTTTATAGCATTTTTAACCAGATTGGTAAGAATGGCATAGATTTTCTCACGGTCTGTTTTAATCAGGGCCTCTTTTGATGGTAATGTGTTTTTAAAGGAAAGCTGCATGTTTTTAGCATCAATCTCTGGCTTAAAGAAGGTATAGATGTATTCAATCTGCTGGTTGATATTTGTTTCTGAAATTAAAATTTTCATCGATCCCGATTCTATCTTCGAAATATCAATAATATCGTTGATGATATTGAGCATACGAGTACCACTTCTCTCTATAATGCCAATATACTCTTGCTGTTCTTCACCCGTTAAGCTAGGTTCTTTAAGCAATTCGGCAAAGCCCAGAATACCGTTCATAGGAGTACGGATCTCATGGCTCATATTGGAAAGGAATGCCGATTTTAGACGGTCGCTTTCTTCGGCTTTTTCTTTGGCGATTATAAGTTCCTCTTCAATCCGCTTACGCTCGGTAATATCTTGAATGGTACCAATCATTTTTATTGGCTGATTTTTTTCATTATAGAGCACTTCACCTAATGCGTGAACCCATCGTTCTTGTTTATCGTTTTTTCGAATAATTTTATATTCTTTATCAAATTTGCATTTATGTGCAATTACTTCATTCCTAAAATAATCCAGTATTATTTGTAGCCATTCCGGATGAACAATCGAATTCCAATCCTGTGTTGATTTATCATAATTAGAATTAATCCCCAAAATAGCATCTAAAATATCTGAACTTGTCCAAGTACCATTTTCAATGTTTATAATATAAGTGCCAAGACGTGCAATTGTTTGTGTTTCTTTTAAAAACATTTCGCTGTTCTTTAACTTCTCTTCAGCCAGTTTGCGTTCGGTAATGTTACGGGTGTGGGAGAGGTGTACCGTCTTGCCGTGGTACTGCAAAGGCACAGCGTTGGTCTCCAGCCAGTGATGGCCACCCTTAAGACCCACCAATTCGAATTCCATTTGTACGGATTCGCCGGCAATTACCCGTTTATGCATTTTGATAAAGGCGCTGCGGTATTCAGCGGTGATGAGACCAAAGATCTCTTGCCCAGCTACCTGTTCCATTGAATCAGCCTCGATTATAGCTAACCCAGCCGGATTCATGAGTAACAATCGACCCTCTGCATCCACTATCTTGATGCATTCGGGCTCCGCTTCGATGATAGTTCGCAGGTGGTATTCGCTTTCGATGAGCTTCTTCTTAGCATGTTTGCGCTCGGTGATATCCCGTATTGCCCCATCGATATGGTTTGGATTGCCATTGGCATCGAAAACTAAACGGGCGTTAATTGAGACATGCTTTGTTGTGCCGGTTTTTGTCTTAAGTTTTAATTCATAATCCCGGAGTTCTCCATTTTTCATTATTACGTTAAGCAGTATAATTCTGTCGTCAGGGTTATAATAGAGATTATGCACGGGGGTGCCTATGATTTCATCCCTGACGAATTCAGAGAAATGTTTAATTGATGGACTTATTTCGAGAACAATCCCTGCAAGGTCAGTTTGATAGAATACGTCTTGTATATTTTCGAAAATGGTGCGGTATTTTTTCTCGCTTTCTCTTAACTCATTTTCAGTGAGTCTGTGTTTTGTGTTGTCAGACTTAAGCATTTCATTTTTAGCATTTATTATAAATAAAAAAAGGAATGCCAATAGCAATGACACAATTAACGCACCGGATTCAATTATTTTGAATAATAAGATAGTATCCCATGCCTTTGCGTTAAAATCCATCGCAAATACGGCAATGGTCTTTCCTGTAACTTCATCTTTTATAGGAATAAGCACGCTTATCCATGTTCCCCATCTATCGGTAACGGAATCTGTAACAAATTCTTTTCCATTGTCAAAAGGTAGGCTATAAGCCAAGTCAGCTTCAGTATATTCCTGTCCAGGAGGTGAATAATCTTTTGATTCAGCAGGTTCGGAATCTGCAATAAAGTATATTTTTCCGTTTTGTTTGGTATATATATAAGCAAATCGGGCTTTGGTATTGACGCTAATTATTGCTTTCAAGGTATTTTTTATAACCTTATACTGCGGGGTATCAATATCGCTTGGTTTTCCTTTAAGTGTTTTTAAATTCTCTTTTGGCAACATTATTTCAATGGATCTTGCAATTTGCAATACTTCGTCAGCCTGGTCATTTTTAAATTGTTTCCAAGTGTAATGGAAATATATCACACCTAAAATTAGAATTAGGAATAACACTGTTTTTTGTAAGGTTACTTTTTTTAGTTTAATTTTTTTCATAAACACCTAAGATTATCGTTTATTTAATTATACGGTACTGTGATGATTGTCCCGATAGCGTTGTAAAGGATTCTATAGTTGTGCTAATTGATTTTTAGCACTCTACAAACATAGTGATTTTCCTTACTAAAATCTAATGATAATTATTAACAAAATAACACTTGCAATTCTTTAATACTTTGCTAACGAACAAGAAACGATATTTGAGATAAAATATATTTTCCATTATTGGCTTAGTAAACTGTTTTCCGAAATTTGATAATTTATTGTCTTTTTTTTTGAATCTAACTATGAATTTTATTTCATAACGATGTTTTTGGTGTGTCGCTATTTTCGGACGGCTAATTCATAAAAAAGGCTCAATTTAAGTTAAATCGAGCTTTTTTATGAATTTATAAATCACACAGGTTTTCTTTCTTTCGTAACAACTCATTACCAAAGCTGATGTATTTCGGGCTTGATATAACGCTCATAAATTTCATTCATCGCTGCAATTTTTTCATAGGTCAATTTTGGTAAATCATAAACCGATAAATTGGACAATACATGACTTTCGTTTGATGCGCCAGGAATAATACAACTCACTTCATCAAAACTCAAAATCCACTGCAAAGCAATAGGAGCCAGATTTGTTGCTTCAGGAAATAAAACTTTCAATTCTTCTACTGCTTTTAATCCCAGTTCATAATTTATTCCAGAGAATGTTTCGCCTTTGTCAAAAGCTTCTCCATTTCGATTAAAATTACGGTGATCTTGAGTGTCAAAAGTTGTTTTAGCATTAAATTTTCCTGTCAGAAGTCCACTGGCTAGTGGAACTCTTGCAATGATACCAATATCACGTTTTAATGCTTCTTTGAAAAATAGTTCGGTTGGACGCTGACGGAAAAGGTTAAAAATAATCTGTACCGTTGTTACATTTGGGAATTCAATAGCTTTTAGTCCTTCTTCCACTTTTTCGACACTAACGCCAAGATTTAAAATCTTTCCCTGCTCTTTCAAACGATCAAACATTTCAAAGATTTCCGGACGGTAAAATACTTCGGTTGGAGGACAATGCAATTGTATTAAATCCAATGTTTCCAATCCGGTTCTTCTCAGACTGTCTTCTACGAATTTTTGTAGCACTTTTGGTTGATAGCCTTCATTGACATGCGGATTGATGTGTCGGCCACATTTGGTAGCGAAATAGATTCGTTCAGAACGAGAACGAACCACTCGGCCTACGGCGGTTTCACTCAATCCGTTTTCGTAAACATCAGCAGTATCAATAAAATTCACGCCATTATCAATAGCAGTATTGATTAACTCATCTGCGGTTTTATCATTAAAAGGAGAACCCCATTTTCCGCCAACTTGCCAAGTGCCAAGCGATATTTCGGAGATTTCAAAATCTGTTTTACCCAGTCTGCGATAGTTCATTTTTTAGTATTTATTTTTTACAAGAATCTATTTTTGCTACAATAGCTCGTTAATATGTAGGTTTAAAAAAAAGAGGATTTATTTCAATGCTAATGTTATTGCTTCTTCGGCAAGTGGCGCCATGATTTGATAGCCTGCTTTGTTGGGATGTACGCCATCATTTGAATAGGAGGTCAGCAGCCCTTTTCTTCCGTCTACCATTGCCGAATAATAATCAAGATATACAATGCCATTGGCATTGGCATAATTTTTTAATAGTTCATTTAGGGCTACAATTTTTTCAGCAGGATTTTGATTGGGTTTCCAAGGAAAATCAAAAGCAGGCAACACGGAACATAGAATCACTTTAATCTGGTTTGCTTTTGCCAATTCGGCCATCGAAAAAATATTGTTTTTGATCATATCTAATGTTGCAGGACCTGTATTGCCGGCAATATCATTTATTCCGGCTAAAATCACCACTACGGCTGGTTTTAATGTAATAACATCGGCTCTGAAACGAACTAGCATCTGGGGTGTGGTTTGTCCGCTAATTCCGCGATTTATATACGGTTTCCCCGAAAAGTATTCGGAATTTACCGTTGCCCAAAATTCGGTAATCGAATCGCCCATAAATACAATCCTTTTTTGTCCTGCTTCTGCTGGTTTGAGATTCATATTTTCGTTTTGGTATTTATTTAAATTTGGCCAGTCCTGAGCCTGTGCTTTTCCTCCCATAAAGATTGATAAAAATAGAATGCAGTATATTAATGTTGTATTTTTCATTTGTAACGAAATTATAAAGTTGTAATTCAGAAGAGGAGTTTCATTGGATTAAAATAAAAAAATGCTCTTGTTGAAATTGAATCAGCCTTCCTTTTATATCGGAAAGATACTTAAAAGGAAGGCTGTTTTATAAGGTCAAAGTGATTTAATCAAACAAATCCGAAGATAAATAACGATCGCCACGGTCACAGATAATAGCAACAATCACTCCCGATTCTAAAGTATTGGCTATTTTTATGGCTGCTGCAACCGAACCACCGCTGCTCATTCCCGCAAAAACGCCTTCTTCGAGAGCCAAACGTTTGGTCATCTCACGTGCTTCTTGTTCGGTGACTTCAATAATCGTATCTACTTTTGAGCCATCGAAAATTTTAGGTAAATATTCTTGAGGCCATTTTCTGATTCCCGGAATTTGGGAACCATCACTTGGTTGTGCACCTACAATTTGAATTGCCGAATTTTTCTCTTTCAAATATGTAGAAGTTCCTATAATCGTTCCTGTAGTTCCCATAGCGGAAACAAAATGCGTTACAGTTCCGTCAGTATCATTCCATATTTCTGGGCCTGTCGTTTTATAATGTGCTTTCCAGTTGTCCTCATTCGCAAACTGGTTTAACATGATATAACCACCTTCGGTCACCTTTTTATCAGCATAATCTCTGGAACCGATAATTCCGGTGTCAGCAGGCGTTAAAATCACGGTGGCACCATAAGCGCGCATGGTTTGAGTTCGTTCTTTGGTAGAATCCTCCGGCAGAACCAATTCAATTTCGATATTGAATAATTGGGCAATCATCGCCAAAGCAATTCCGGTATTTCCACTGGTTGCCTCAATGAGTTTATCTCCTTTTTTGATTTCGCCTCTTTCCAGTGCGGATTTAATCATATTGTAAGCCGCTCGATCTTTTACGCTGCCTCCGGGATTGTTTCCTTCGAGCTTTAGTAAAAGTTTTACGTTTTTATTTTTTATCAAATTAGTAGTCTCCACCAAAGGGGTATTTCCAATCAGGTCTAATAATTTTTGTGGTTTCATGCTAATTTATCTCTTTTATTTTTACTTCTGTGGTAGTGGTATTAAGTACAATTGAATTTACCGGAATAGATTTGGTAACCCATGCATTTCCTCCAATTATACTGTTTTTACCAATGGTAGTTTCTCCGCCCAAAATAGTTGCATTGGCATAAATACAAACATTTTTCTCCACGGTAGGATGTCTTTTTGCATTTTTCATGTCTTTGCTTACACTCAACGCGCCTAGAGTTACCCCTTGGTAAATTTTCACATGTTTTTCAATGACAGTGGTTTCTCCAATTACAATTCCGGTGGCATGGTCTATGAAGAAAGGTGATGCGATAGTTGCACCTGCGTGAATGTCTGTACCTGTAATACGATGCGCGTATTCACTCATCAATCTGGAGAATAGTAGTAGGTCTAGTAAATACAATTCATGACTTAATCGGTAAATGGCGATTGCGTAAAACCCAGGGTAAGCCAAATATACTTCCTCAATACTGTTTGAAGCAGGATCGTTTTCTAGAATATAGGCAGCGTCCTGATTCAGTTTTTCAAGCACAGAAGGCAAGGTTTCAAGGTATTTGTCCCAAATTGAATCGCATAATGCATGCGGCTTTTTGCAGGCAATTGCTGAGATTTCTTTGAATTGTTGTTCCAGCTCATCGACGCTTTCATTCAAAGGCGCATTGGCATCAAATAGCGTATAGAATAATTTTTCAGCAAAGGCTTCCGTTTTTGTCTTGATTCCGTAGTTGATGGAAAAGTGGCTCTTTAAAGCGCTAATATTTTTGATAATCAGATCTTTTGTCACGATTATAGGTTTGAATTGTTAATTTAAAAGGATAAAAGTAAGGCGTTTTTTAGAAACAGTGGCAACAATAATGCAAAGAAATTGGCAGATTGAATGAGAATGGAATGTTTTTTTTGATTGGTAACATATTTGAACAAATTCTAAAAAAATATAACAAAAAAACGAAGCTGTCTTGGATTATCCGTTTGTTGTTTTGCACGTTTACAAAAGGCTAAAATTTATTAAACTATCGTTTTTGGTTTTTTAGGAATGGTAAAAATAAAACTCGAACCATAGTTTCCGTCAGATTCAATATGAATACTTCCCAATTTTCCTTCGATGATTTTTTTTACAATAGACAAGCCAATACCGGTGCTTTCCTTAATATCTCGGGCTAAAATGGTTTGAAAAACACCAAATACTTTTTCCTGGTATTTTTTAGGAATTCCGGGTCCATTGTCTTTTATGGTAAATTGATGAAAGTCAGGTAATGAAACATAAGTACATTCAATTTTTCCAATAGGTTTGTCGTTATATTTCACTGCATTGCCTATCAGGTTACTGAAAATCTGATGCATTAATATTTTTTCTGTACTAATAATGGGGAAATTGTTGTCAATACTAACTTCAAATCCTTCATTAGGAACAATTGTTTCAACTATTTCTTCCAGCATTTTATGTAAATCGACCCTTTCAAGTTCGATATTTGTTGTTCCAATGCGGGAATATTCCAGAATGCCATTAATTAAGTTTTCCATTCTTAGAATTCTTCCCTGTAATAATTTGAAATTTGAATTTGTCTCGTCAGAAATATTGGTTAAATCTTCAATAATCCATTCCGAAAGACTATAGATTGCTCTTAATGGAGCCTTAAGATCATGAGAAACAATGTAAGCAAATTGATCCAATTCATCATTCTTTTTTTTAAGGACTAATAAGGCATCTTGTAATTTTTTTTCTTCTATTTTTCGGTTAATAATGTCATAATTAAGGATTTTATTCTTGTCCATTATTTTAAATAAAAATAGTGATGTGATTAGAAATAGCAGTACTAATAAACTGGATTGAAATACTTCGAATAGTAAGGCATTATTCCATGACTTTGCGTCAAAATCCATACCGTATACAGCAATGGTTTTACCGGAAACTTTATCTCTTATGGGGATATAAGCACTAACCCATGTTCCCCATCTATCAGTAGAAGGTTCTGTGATAATATCATTTCCGTTATTGATGGCTTTGAAAGTAGGTTCGTCTGCTTCTGTGTATTCTTGTCCGGGAGGAGAATAATCTTCAGAACTCTCAGGTTCTGAATCAACCATGAAGTATATTTTGCCATTTTTCTGGGTGTATAAATACGCAAAGCTTGCCTTGGGATTAACACGGATTATTGCTTTCAGACTATTTTTTAAAGTCTGGTAATCGGGCTTGTTAATATCTGACGGATTTACTTCAAGTGTTTTTAAAGCTCCTTTTGGTAAGGCTGCTTCAATAGATCTTGCAATTTGTAATACGCTGTCAGTTCGTTCCTCTTTAAATCTTGTCCAGGTATAATAGAGATAAATCATTCCCAAAATAAGAATGAGAAAAAAAACGATTCTTTGTAATGGTGCTTTTTTAAGGTTAATTTCTTTCATAGATGCTGAAATCAGTGTAGGCGTAACTGAGTTTTGGGTTTGATATGACCACAATATTATTTACAATCGGATGAATTTAATACAGTCATAAATTCAAAAATAATGATTTTTATGACTTAGAGGAAGTTTAAATTATTTAATTTATAGGTTACTTTTTTAACAATCTAAAAATCAATTTTTTGATTCGTGATAAGTTGCTCTCTGTTTCGAAAAAATAAAATCATCACTTAATAGTGTTTATAAAAATACCCGGCAATCATAAATAGGCCATTAATGATTGCCATTCCAATGATGTATTTTTGATAATTATTTCGTTTATCAACGAAATGCAAACCAACAATTCCTAAAAATAATAGCGTTGTAAATAGGGCAGGGTACATCTTGAAAGCAGCTGTAAAATTGCCTTGTAAAAACAACAATAATCCTCTCTGAAAACCACAGCCCAAACACTCTATTCCAAAGAGTGTTTTGCTTAAACAAGGGAGCATATATTTTTCTAAATCCAATGGTTTTTTGTTTTTACAATTTTACGAAAAAATAAGAAACGGTTGAGATAATAAATTGATGCAATTTTAAATTCATTACTTTTGGAAACTGATACCTAAAGAGATGAAAAAGTTTTTAATTCCCATAATGATTATTGCAATCATTGTAGCTTTATACGAGCAAGTAAAAGTAGAGAAAAATATATATGTGATGGTAGTGGCAATTGTTGTTTTTATGTTTGGAATGATGCAATTGAGTGCCAAGACGCCAAGTAAGAATCAAGATAAAGAAGATGAAAATGTTTAATAAAGGAGATAAAGTTTCAGTGCTTGATGAAGCCATGAACGGAGTAGTGCTTTCAGTGAAAGATAACCAAGTTACGATAGAAACAGAGGATGGTTTTACGATGACATTTTTTGTCAATGAATTACTTAAAATAAACGATTCCAGTAACTTAATGGATTCTATTAGAAGAATTAATGTAGATGAAATTTCGAAAGAGAAAGAAATCCCAAAACCACGAAGTTTTGTTAAAGAACGCAAAGATAAACATGAGATTTCAGCTCCGGAGTTCGATTTACACATCGAAAAATTAGTTTCTAATAAGCGCGGAATGTCTAATTATGATATTCTGACCTTGCAAACTGAAACGGCAAAAAGACACATAGAATTTGCCATTCGCAATCGCATTCCAAAGATTGTTTTTATTCATGGTGTGGGTGAAGGAATCCTAAAAGCAGAGCTGGATTTTTTATTGGGTCGTTATGATAATATTGCTTTTCAAGAAGGCAATTATCAAAAATACGGCCAGGGAGCAACAGAAGTTTTTATCAAACAAAATAGTAAGTAAGGTCTTTTTTTTTTTAGTTTGTAATAACAAAAAAAGCGTCCCATTTTAAGCCAATTTTCATTAGAAAATTTTACTTAAAATGGGACGTTTTTTTGAATATAAAATTAGCCTGATTTTAGGCTTATAATTGGGTTTAAATTGTTGTCAAAAGTTCGCCATAAATATAGCTGTCTCCAAGTTTGAAATCGTTGTTCCCTTTCTTCATAGTAACATTTTTAAGCACGATAGTATGTTTAAACCCAGTGCCAAAAGTAGTGGTAGTTACTTCAACAATTCCACTCACATTTGATACCCCTGAGACAGCTATCCATTCTTCACTTATTGCAGGAGTTGTTGGAAAAGTAGTGTTGCAAAAATAGCTTGATGTAAGCAATCCAGAAAACAATCGATAGGTAAGCTTGTTAGCAGTTGCGCTTATAAGTCCGGTTCTTGGAGCATTTAAAGGCGTTGCATCATTAACAATCAAAGCAGGATCAATGTCCAATATGAGTGCTTCACTACTGGTATAATTATAAATTTGTTTCGAAGTACTGCATTGTTCTACTGTTTCATCAAATAGAAAAGGCAATGGGGTTGCTGAGGTGACATAATCTCCAAAAGCAAACGTTTCATAAACCTGAGTACCGCTGCTTTTTGCAAAAGTGATATTTTTGAAAACTATATTATGATTGTATCCGGTAATTTTGGTACTATTATCAGTAGTGTTTGTTGTTTTTACAGCAGTAGTAAATATTTGAATTTTACCGTCTGTAGCAGTCCATTGATCCGTTACAATAGGAGTTGCCGGAGGAATAGATTCACAAATGGTTGAAGAGGAAACCGTTCCGTCATAAAAACGATATACAACCCTATTGGTAGCGCTAATGTCTATTATCGTAGGTGTGTCAGCTAAACTGGGTTCGTTTTTGAAGGAATTTTCAGGAATTTCGAGAAGCAACGATTCCTTATCTTTCAGTTTATAGATGATATTTTTCGTAGTGCAGCTTTCTGTTGTAGCATCTTCAAAACTAATGGTCTCTAAAGTCAAATCACCATCATCACAACCGTTTAGCAGCAATGTAAAAACCAATAATCCTAGTAATCGTTTCATGTTTATAATATTTGAAACAAAAATAGAATTTTTAATTTGTTCCAAATACATTCCTATTCAAAATCATCGAATTTAACAGCATATTGGGTTTTTAAATTTCTAATAAAGACCATTAAAGCTTTGTTTAAATGGAAGACATCGGGAATTTAAAGCGAATAGAAATCATTATCTTTGCCTGAATTTAATACTGAATATGAGAATTAATAAATATTATTTAGCCGCTTTTTCTGCCTTTTTTATCTGGGGGTTTTTCAGTTTAGCATTAAAACCGTTACATAATTACCCGTCTTTAGACATTTTATTTTACCGCGTTTTTTTTAGTGTTGTCGTGATGGTGCTTATTAATGTTGCTTTCCGACGAAAAGTAATGCAGCAAAACTGGAATCATTTTAAAAATATGACTACAAAAAAGCGAAAAAATGTTGTTGTTTTGACTTTGGGAGGTGGGCTGTTTCTATCCTCTAATTGGTTCGTTTTTATTTATGTGATGAATCATGTTAGTGTAAAAGCGGCATCATTAGCCTATTTAATCTGTCCGATTCTAACCACTGTTTTTGCTTTTTTTATGCTGAAGGAAAAACTGAGTAAATGGCAATGGATTGCAGTAACGATAAGTGTTTTTAGTTGCATTTTATTATCATTCAATCATTTTGAGGATATTTTTTATAGTCTTATTACAGCGGCTACTTATGCTTTGTATTTAGTCAGTCAGCGAAAAAATAGTGAACTGGATAAATTCCTGGTTCTGACCATACAATTACTGTTTGCCGCAATAATTCTTCTGCCGTTTTATCCAAATTATAGTGGAGCAATTCCTACTGAGCCTTTGTTTTATGGCTGTCTGTTAGTTATTGTTGTTTTTTTTACTATTATTCCCTTGTTTTTAAACTTGTACGCCCTAAATGGAATTAATTCGTCAGCGGTTGGGATTATGATCTATATTAATCCAATTATTGGTTTTTTACTGGCCATATTTTATTACAATGAACAAGCAACTTACCTTCAATTATTTTCGTATTTCCTGATTTTGGTCTCGATAGCTGTTTTTAATGAGAAACTGATCTTTCCCAGAAAATTGAAAGCGGTATCATCAAAAATGGAAGGCTTAAAATAATTTATAATTTTCAAAAAATGAAAAAAGTATATCTCGATAATGCTTCTACAACTGCTATTCGTGCTGAAGTGATCCAGGAAATGACCAAAGTAATGACGGAAGATTATGGAAATCCATCGTCAACGCATAGTTTTGGACGTAATGCCAAAAGTATATTGGAGCTTTCCAGAAAGTCAATCGCGAAACATTTGAATGGGACTGCGCAAGAAATAATTTTCACCTCCTGCGGTACCGAAGCCAATAATTGGATTCTTCGTTCTGCCGTTAAAGATTTGAAAGTAAAACGAATCATTACCAGTAAAATCGAGCATCATGCCGTGTTGTATACGGTTTTAGTTTTGGAAAAAGAATACGGTATTCAGGTGGATTATGTGGCTGTTAAACCAAATGGGGAAATTGATATCACTGATTTAGTGGAATTACTTTCGCAGGAAAAGAAAACATTGGTAAGCTTGATGCATGTGAATAACGAAACAGGAATTGTTTTGGATTTGGAGAGAACAGGGATTATTTGTCAAGAAAACAATGCTTTGTTTCATTCCGATACCGTGCAGTCTATTGGAAAAACAGCAATTGATTTACAAACAGTACCCGTTAATTTTATTGTAGCAAGTGCTCATAAATTTCATGGTCCAAAAGGCGTTGGTTTTGCTTTTATTCGAAAAAATTCCGGTTTGCAACCTCTGTTTTTCGGTGGTGAACAGGAAAAAGGATTGCGGGCAGGAACTGAGGCGTTGCACCAAATCGCTGGAATGGCTAAGGCTTTGGAACTTTCGTATGGTAATTTGGAAACAGAACGAAATCATATTTCGGAGTTGAAAAACTACTTGATAGACCAACTTGAAATTGAATTTCCAGCTTTTGTAATCAACGGAAGCCCCGATGGATTTTACAATATATTGAATGTTTTATTGCCTTTTTCAGAAGATAAAACAGCCATGATTTTATTCCATTTAGATATGAAAGGAATTGCAGTTTCCCGCGGAAGCGCTTGTCAAAGCGGAAGCATAAAACCCTCGCATGTATTAGCGGAAATGCTTTCTAATGAAGATTTGAAAAAACCAAGTTTGCGCATTTCTTTAAGTCATTATAACTCAAAAGAGGACATTGATTTACTCATTGCAGCATTAAAAAGTATTTAGAAAGAACAAATAATCAAAATGAGTGATAATTTCAAAAGACAGATGGGTTACCTCTTGGAAGTGTTATTGGAGCGATTGCAGGATGGTTTTTACATCACGAACAATTGCGTCACAATGCCGAAAGACAAATTCGTAAAACCAGGATTCATATTCTAAGAAAGTAAAAATGGAACATTGGCTTGACAAATAAATCTTAAACATTAATTATCTATTTTAGGTTTCAAAAAACACAATAAAATAGTTTTTATCTAAGGTTTTAAAGGTTAGTTTTCGGAATATTTTTCCATAATTAATCTCGCTTTGAAATAGCATAAGGTAGATTCTGCACCTTGATTAATGTTGATGTGTTTGTCTTCCAATCCGTCATAAGATGCACCATTTTCAGGATTATACATGATTTGTTTCAGATGATTGTTCCCTAAAAACCAGATGAAAGCCAGTTTTAGCTGGTCTTTGTACTTTTTATTTTTGGTTACTTCATAAAACAAATCCAATGCAATAATGGTAGTGGCTACTTCGATAGGCTGTTCTCCATAGAAGACCCTTTCATTTTCTTTCTTGAACCAACCTCTGTTTGAGATTACTTTTAATTGTCCTTTCATAAAATAATGAGAAAGGAGAAAATCAAATGTGATTACCGCAATTTTTTTATACTTAGGATTTTTTGTAACTAAATAACTGTACATCATAGCTTCTGGCAAAACGTTATTCGCATAAGTCATATAATCTTCATACCAACACCAGTTTTCTGCTGAATTGATGTGATAATGATGCAAAAGTTCATCAGCAAATTTTTCTATATTCTGCCTTATACCCTCTTCTTTATAAGCTGAATAATAATGGTACAGTCCTTTCAAAGCATAGGCTATGGCTCTTGGGGATTTAATGTCGTCAATTCTTTTTATTGCTTTATCCCAACATTTTTCTGCCCGTAAAATCATTTCTGCAGGTAAGGATTCTCTATGTGCAATTACGGTTCCTAAACTCCATAAGGCTCTCCCGTTTGCATCTTCAAGATTTACTTCTTCATTTTGTTTTGTTAATTGATTGTCAAAACCTTTGTAGTTATCAAACCATCCATTATTTTGCTGAATACCTTCTATAAAATTCAAATAAGTATTGGCTAATTTTAAGGTATTTATGTTTGGAAAAGCTTTGTTATACAGCACCATATTGATCAACGCTCTTGCATTGTCGTCTAATGTGTATCCTGATTCTGGATCTGGCTGACTAAATTTTGAAAATTGAAGTATTCCAAAATCAGTGGTTAGTTTCTTAATATGATCCAATTTTATCGGTGGAAAATTGAATCTTAAATCGTCTTCTCTATTGGTTAATTGGTCAAATAGGAGTCGGTATTGAATAGCAATATTTTCCCAGTTTGTGGCATGTGACAAAGAAAACGCGTTTTTTTCCATGGTTATCCGATCTTCTTTATTTTCGATTAGATATAATATTGCTTTTTCAAATTCTGCCGGATTATCAAAATTTTTCAAGAGTAATCCGTTTCCATCCACAAGGGCTTCAACAGCGTGCGGTATCGGAGTAGAAATAACCGCACAACCACAACTCATGGCATAGGCAAAGGTGCCACTCACAGCTTGATTGGGATCTTTGGAAGAAAATAAATAGATATCAGATAAAGTTAAATATTCCAATAATTGTGGCAATTGAAGGTATTCGTTGACAAAAATGACATTGTTTTCGAGATGAAGTTCTTTCACAATATCAATAAGGCTATCTCGATATTTTTCCCCTTCATGATGAATTATTTCAGGATGTGTTTTTCCAATTACTAAATAAATAACTTCAGAATGTTTTTTAACAATTTCCGGTAAAGCACGCAATACGGTTTCTATGCCTTTATTTTTACTGATTAAACCAAATGTTGACATCACTAATTTATCGGAGAAATCGTATTTTTCTTTTAATTTATCCTTCTGTTCCCAGAGTACACTATGATTGCCGTGAGGAATTACTATTGTTTTCGTCTTATGAACATTGTAATCATTAGTCAAAATAGCCTGAGAGTTTTTGGTGAGCACAACGATACGATCTGATAAATCAGCAATGGCATATACAATTTTTTTTCTCTTCTCATCCGGATTTGGTAGTACTGTATGAAAAACAGTAACAATTGGTTTGTTTAGCGCTAATATAAAGGAGAGGATATAATCGCCATATTCTCCTCTAAAAAGGCCAAACTCATGTTGAATACAAACCAATGCGATATCATTTCGTTCATTTATTTTTTCGGCAATCATCCGATAATGTTCCAATGAGTCAACAGGTAAAATATAGGTTACTTCATCATTATATTCAAATTGTTGCTCACTATTTTGCAAAGCACACACTTCAACGGGAAGCGTGTCTCCAAAAACAATCCTCACTGCATTGGCAATATCATTTGAAAAAGTCGCCAATCCACATTCTCTTGGCGGATAAGAACTTACAATTAGCATTTTTATTCCTTTTTCAAATTTCATGACGCTTCTTCTTTAGGGTTGTTTTCTCAATTCAAGAAGCAATTCGTTGAGGTCTAATTTTGCAACAGCAATATGTTTATCTGCCACACCGTAATAGATATAAAGATCATTTCCAAATAAAGCGTGACCAGTTGGGAACACAATGTTGCTTACTTCTCCTTCTATTTCCCATTGTTTGGTAGGAGAGAAAAGAGGATAGGGCAATCTTGCTATTTCAATTTCCGGTTTGTCTAATTGCAATAAAGCCGCCTTGGCGTGATATATTTTTCCTGTTGTTGTTTCTTGTACACCATGATAAATTAATAGCCAGCCAAATTCAGTTTCAATAGGCGAGCCACCGGCTCCAATGTAGTTTACCTCAAATATATCCTTAGGATCAAGGACAATGTGATTGACAAGATTTTTAAGATACTCTTCCCAAAAGGATTCAGTTAAATCTTTCCAGTCATCAAATTGAACAATCTGAATTCCGGGCCAGATGCGATGCAGCATAACAAATTTTCCATTTATTTTTCTAGGAAATAATACCACATCTTTATCCCTAAGCAGTCGAAACTCATCATCTACCAATCCTATTTGCGCAAAAAGATTATAATATTGATGGTATTTTGGATTTAATTTGGCCTCACTACAACAATTCACAAAATTTTCATACTCTTGGTAATTTACATGTGGAGTTATTATTCCGTGTTTTTCAAAAAGGATTAAATCTTTTGAAGTGGCAAGTGCTCCCATCGCATTGATGCCATCATATGCTGTATAAGTAATGTAATAGGTGTCTTCAATTTTTACAATTCGTGCATCTTCCACACCATGTTTTTCGTAATCAAAATCACGACTAATTAATGGTTGCTCTTTTCTCTCAATTATCTTAAGCGGTCCCTCCGTTTTTGCATAGCCAATGGTGGAATAATTTCCATGCTGCACCGCTCTGTATAAAATATGTATCGTATTGTCTTCCTGATAAATCCCGGGATTAAATACACCATTATTTTCAAATTCTTTGTCGGTGGGGCTTAAAATTATTCCAAGTTTTTCTATTGTAACCATGATTTGATGTTCTTTTATGTATTTCTAATGCAACAATGTTAATCTCATAAATCTATTTTTTCTGCTCTTTCAATTTTGCTTTTTCCTGTTTTCTAAAATAACCTCGAAATAAGAAATTGTGTTTCAAAGCTTCCATATTTTCATTTAGACGAAAACTGGCTTCATTAATGTTAGTCATCGTAGAATCTATTTTCCGTACTAATTCAGGGTCATTTGAAAGGTAATTTATAGCGCCTTTTCCGTCTTTAATATTTGTAATTGTCGAGTTGAGATTGGTTACAACTTCGTCAATTTTATAACTTGATTCATCTAAATTTTGAACAATTGTTTTCATATTATTGGCTACGGCCGTATCTTTCAAAACACCTATTACATTGTCTTTATTATCCAATGAAGAAATGATTCGGTTTAATTTTGTAACAGATTCCGAGGTTCCTTTTCCTGCAATTTTTAAATAATGTACGGTTTCTTTCAGGTCTTTTGCTAAAATAGAATCTTTAATCAATAAACCCACAGTCCCTTTTCCATCAGTGATTTCCTTTGTGATTTTAAGTAAATCAGCGGTAAGAAGCGATGCGTTTTTATTGGTCACCCCAAGCGTATTAAGCATCTCATCCGTACGAACGCGATTTAAGGATTTAATCTCATCTCCGGGGTTAACGGGCGGAAATTTGCCTTTCCCCGGAAGAATGTTTATAATCATGTTTCCCACCAGACCATCGGAACCTATAATGGCAACTGCATCTTTTTTGATATAGGAAAAAATGTTTTTTTCAATAAGCATATCCACTCGAATGATCGTGTCACTAACCATTTCGATTCCTTCAACGGTTCCTACGTTTATCCCTGAGTAGCGCACATTATTGCCTATTTGTAAGCCATTCACGTTATTGAAAATAGCTTTTAAGTGGTAGGTTTTTCCAAACATTTGTTGCTTATCGCCAATGAAATAAACGGCTAGTATAAAAATTATTAACCCGATTATTACAAAAAGCCCAAGGCGTATTTTTTGTGATGTCGTTTTTTCCATTTTTATTCTTATTTAAAAAATGCTTGTACTTTAGGATCAGTTGAGATTGATAATTCCTCAAAAGTGCCTTCGATATAATTGATACCATCGACCAATAAAATCATTCTGTTCGAAATCACTCTGGCGCAATCCACATCATGTGTGATGATAATTGCCGAAGTGTTGTATTTTTTCTGGATGGACATCATTAATAGCAAAATTTCTTTTGCAGTGATGGGGTCTAACCCAGTAGTTGGTTCGTCATAAAGAATAATTTTAGGTTGGAGAATTAAAGTTCTTGCCAAAGCAATCCTACGTTTCATTCCCCCCGAAAGTTCTTCGGGCATTAAATTTATAGTATGAGCCAAACCTACATTTTCCAATGCTTCCATAACCAATGGAGTAGTGTCTTTTATTTTTCCGAATTTTTTTTTATGACGTCTTAATGGGAATTCCAGATTTTCTCTGACTGTCATGGAATCATAAAGTGCGCTTCCTTGAAAAAGAAATCCAACTTCTGTCCGAAGCTCGTCTAATTCTTCGTGGTCGAGTTCACTAATATCTTTTTCCATCACTACGATAGAACCACTGTCATGCTCTTCCAATCCAATTAGGCATTTAATCATTACGGATTTACCGGAACCTGATTTTCCCATGATAACCAGATTTTCACCTTCATACAAAACCATATTAAAACCATCCAAAACATGATTATCACCATAGCTTTTTTTTAAGTCTTTGATTTCTATAATAGGTTTTTGATTTTGTATTGGAGTACTCATAATCAGTTATAAATCATAAAAAATATCGGTAACAAAAACAGCAATAAAGTCAATAATAAACAGCAGCATCGAGGTAAAAACCACCGCAGAGTTGGCTGCTAAACCCACACCTGCAGTTCCTTTTTTACAATTATACCCCTTAAAACAACCTACTAATCCTATGGCAAATCCAAAAAAGAAGGTTTTAATCGTTGCGGGGATTAAATCACCAAATTCCAATGCATCAAAAACCTGATTGTAATACAATAAAAAGGACACATTTCCCTTGATATTTTCCACCAGAAAAGAACCAAAAATGGCGATAGCATCTCCAAAAAAAACCAGAATAGGAAGCATAAAAGTGGTCGCTAATATTCGTGTAACCACTAAGTATTTAAAGGGATTTGTACCTGAAACTTCCATGGCATCAATTTGTTCCGTAACCCTCATAGAACCTAGCTCGGCACCAATTCCGGAACCGATGCGTCCCGCGCAAATCAAGGCCGTTATAATAGGTCCAATTTCTCTAATAAGCGAAATACTCACCATAGATGGCATCCAAGAAACTGCGCCAAATTCCTGCAACGTGGGACGTGATTGTAAGGTAAAAACTAAACCAATAATAAATCCCGTAACGGCAACAAGCAGTAGGGAACGATTTCCCATATAAAAGCATTGGCGAAGAAATTCCTTGAACTCTGAAGGGCGTTTAAAAACTTCTCTAAAAAAACGGCCGGCAAAATACGAAAGTTCACCAATTTCAAGTAAAAAAACTTTGAACAATTCGATTATTTTAAAAATACTATTCATAAGCGAATGAATTAATTTTTAACAGAAAATGGCTACTCAAATATACGATTATTTCTCTGATTGTCAGATGTTTTACTTGTTGTTCGTCTATTTTTTTGATAGTTTTGTCGAGAAAAAATAAATTTAGAAAAATATGGAAAGATATGGACACTTATGGAACAGTTTTTTTTATTTTAACTAATACGATCGTCCTGAAACAAACGAACACAAAAAGTAACTTTTCTTTAAGAAGCGAATGGAAAGAACCATTGATGTAAAGAGGAAAATTTTGCATCAATGGCTTTTTATATTATATGACTATCCGTAATGCGGACTAAAATCATTTCGAATACAATTTTCGTCGTTTGTACATTTATAAAGTATAAATATTAGCCCACAGATTGTACAGATTATACCGATTTACACGGATTTTTTTACTTGGTGAATCAAACAGTTATTTAAATCTGTGCAAAATCCGTTCAATCCGTGTTATCTGTGTGCCATATTTTATCCTTTGGAACATATTGCGGACTGTCATATTATATTATTTAAAAAGGCTCCTGTGAAAAAGGTTGGAATGTATTAACTGAATATTTTATACTAAAATGAAATAAAGAATTATAAGACTATTGCAGTTTATTTATTTCTGTTTTTAATCCATTTCTCAAATTCACCGGAACAAAATATAATACTTGATGCCGCTAAGGTTAGTAGCAACTCATAAATAGTTAGGGGTTGTGTTTTAAAAACCTCGTTAAAAAAGGGCGTGTAAATAATCGTAAATTGAAGAATAATAGTGATTGTTAAGGCACCTAACATAGGCTTGTTAGAAAAAAAACCTATTTTGAATATGGATTGTGTTCCGGAACGAATGATAATAACATGTCCCAACTGGCTGAAACATAGCACTGTGAATGCCATCGTTTGCCAGTGGGTGTTTGCGCTGTGTATTGCCCATGCTTGCATGCCAATGGTTACTGCACCCATCAAAAATCCTACCCACAAAATATGTATCGCCATGCCGTTTGAGAAAATATTTTCCTTCGGATTTCTTGGTGGTCGTTTCATTATGTTTGATTCGGACGGTTCTGAGGCAAGCGCTAGCCCTGGCAAACCATCAGTTACTAAATTGATCCAAAGAATATGTATGGCCAACAGCGGAATTGGCAATCCGAAAAAAGGAGCTAAAAATATCGCCCATATTTCGCCTGAATTTCCGGTCATGATATACTTAATAAATTTGAGGATATTATCGAATATTTTTCTGCCGTGTTTTATTGCAACTACAATAGTGGCAAAATTATCATCAAGCAAAATCATGTGCGAGGCTTCTTTGGAAACTTCCGTTCCATTAATTCCCATTGCAATACCGATATCGGCATTTTTAAGCGCTGGTGCATCATTCACACCATCGCCTGTCATGGCGACAAAGTGGTTTTTTGATTGCAAGGCGTTAATGATTCTTAATTTCTGTTCCGGATTTACCCGTGCATATACTTTTACTTTTTCCACGATATTTATAAACTCAATCTGTGTTAATGCTGTAAGTTCTGGACCTGTCAGTACCAGATCTTCATCAGTAGAAATGATTCCCAGTTTTTCGGCAATGGCTTTAGCGGTTAGCTTATGATCACCGGTAATCATCACCGGAATGATGCCTGCTTCTTTGCATTCAGTAACAGCTTGTCTTGCTTCTTCACGCGGAGGGTCAATCATTCCGGCAAAACCAATAAGGGTTAATTCCGTTTCGATTTCATCAGCATCCAAATTTTCCGGCAACGAGGGAAGAATTTTCATTGCATATCCCAACACCCGATATCCTTTCTCGGCCATCTCGTTGACTTTGAGTTCAAATTCAGGAATAAGCGATTTTTGATCGACATTCAGTTTGTCAAAAAGCACGTCTACAGCACCTTTTGTAATCACAATAATGGCTGTGCTCTGGTCAGCAGCAGGATTTTCGATTTGATGGATTGTAGTCATGCATTTTCTTTTAGAATCAAAAGGCAATTCTGCAATTCGGGGAAATTTTAATTCTAAATCGGCGCGGTTTAAATTTTTATCGAAAGCATATTGAACTAGTGCCACTTCGGTTGAATCTCCAAGCCATTTCCCGTTTTCCTCTTTGGAGACATCATTATTTAAAGCCATTATATGGAGAAGCATATTGCTTTCTGCAAAAACAGCATCATATTTTGTATCTGAAGTTTCAAAAATTTCCTGTACGGTCATTTTATTCAGCGTAAGGGTTCCTGTTTTATCTGAGCAGATATAAGTTACGGAACCCAATGTCTCCACAGCCGGTAATTTCCGGATAAGTGCATTACTTTTTGCTAATTTCTTAGCGCCAAAAGCCAAAGCAATAGTCACCAGTGCAGGTAAAGCTTCGGGAATGGCGGCAACAGCAAGCGAAATGGAAGTAATCAGCATCGTTAAAACAGATTCTCCGCGCAACCATCCGATAAGGAAAATTACGGTGCAGATTATAAGAATGGTAACCGATAATCGTTTTCCAAAAGCGGTTAACCTTTTTTGTAAGGGAGTGGTGGTTTCATCGGTTTGGATCATTTTTGCGATGTTTCCCAACTCGGTATTCATTCCTGTTGCCACCACATAAGCAAGTGCTCGTCCGCTGGTAATGGATGTTCCTTTATAACCCATGTTTGCCCGGTCGCCAAGCGGATAGTCTCCTGCGGAAAGTTCTTCCGGATTTTTTTCCACATTATTCGACTCACCTGTTAGGGCAGATTCATCCACTTTTACCTGATGTGTTTCAAAAAAACGGACATCGGCAGGAATAATATTGCCAGCTTCAAGTACCACGACATCTCCTGGCACTAAATCGGAAGCAGGAGTATCAATCATCTTTCCTTCACGTAAAATACGGGCATGGTTTGCGGCCATATTCTTTAATGCTTCCATTGCTTTTTCTGCACGGTATTCTTGTATGAACCCTACAAAAGCGTTTATTACAACAATGGCAAGAATTATTACCGCATCTGTTACATCGCCTAATATTCCAGAAATAACTGCTGCTGTAATAAGGATGAGTATCATGAAGTCTAATAGCTGATGTAGCAACATCTGCAAAATAGTTTTCTTTTTTTTATCCTCGATTTGATTTTTCCCGTGTTCGCGCAAGTGTTCTGATGCCGTTACAGCATCAATACCGGATGGAGTTGTATTCAACAATTGGACTATCTCCGAAAGAGGGAGTAAATGCCAGTTCATCGCGTTAGTTTTTTATTTTATATGATACGGGTACCGAAAAAAACTTTGTCCTAAACTGCTTGCATGAGCAAAATGTTCGCTAAAATAGGATAGAAGCATTGCAGTTACCACCAAAATA
This sequence comes from Flavobacterium gawalongense, assembly GCF_007097265.1. Taxonomy (GTDB): domain Bacteria; phylum Bacteroidota; class Bacteroidia; order Flavobacteriales; family Flavobacteriaceae; genus Flavobacterium; species Flavobacterium gawalongense. The sequence continues at coordinate 110,474 of NZ_VJZP01000009.1, forward strand.
ATAGCATTCATAGAATAGCTAATAACTACTTGTTTAAGGTCAGGGGGATAGGATTGCTTTCTTTCTTCTTAATGATCGTTCCCTCTTTTTATCGTAAAGAAAAATATCCTGAATTAGCAGGCACTTGATGCTTATTCTAATGATGAGGACTTGATTTAGAAGTGACTTGGGGATAGAACGTGTGATGCTATTGGTTACTAAAAAGTATTACTTTTTAGATTTTAAGATTTTTTTTTTAAAGGATTAATACAATTTTAAGTACTATTCAACTTTCGTACAAACGCAATCTGTTTTTAACGGAGATTAGTTCATTCTGTAAATCATCTATTTTTTGCAACAGATTAAATACCACATCGATTCCTTCGATATTAACGGCTAATTCTTGATGTATTCGTATCATTTTTTCTATTTCATAGATAGTATCAGGATGGATATATTGCGTTTCTTCGATTGTTTTTATTTCGATCAAACCCATTTCGCTGAGATTGTTAAAGAAAGACATTTCTACTTTGTAATGGGTGCATAATGCAGGTATAGGGATGAGGTTTTCTATGTTCATGACATTCTTAACTTAGCAAGTTCCGTAAATAATTCTTTTTCTTTTTCGGTAAGATTTGTGGGTATTTGTATTTGATAGGTAATATATAAATCACCAAATTCCCCTTCCTTTTTATAAATAGGAAATCCTTTTCCTTTCAGTTTTACTTTTGTTCCGTTTTGAGTTCCGGGTTTTACGCTCAGTTTTACCTTTCCGTCAAAAGTGTCGGCGGTGATATCACCACCCAATACGGCGGTATATAAATCTAAATCAACAGTGGAGTATAGATTATGTTTGTCCAGTTTAAAATTCGTATGGTTTTCAACGGTGAAAGTGATGTACAAATCCCCTTTAGGTCCACCGCCGGAACCTTCACCACCCAAACCGCTGATTTTTATTTGCTGACCATTCTCCACTCCGGCAGGAATAGTGATTCGTATGTTTTTGCCATTGATGGTTAAGGTTCGTTTGTGGGTCGTGTATACGTCTTTTAGATCAAGATGCAGTTCAGCATTAAAATCCTGTCCTTTAAACTGCGCATTACGACGACCTCCGCCTCCTGATGAACGACCACCAAACATCGATTCAAAAAAATCAGAAAAATCTCCACCGCCGCCGCCAAATCCGCCAAAACCATCCTGCTGACCGCCTCTATGGTATTGTCGTTGTTGTTTTGATTTCTCAAATTCTTCGGCATGTTGCCAGTTTTCACCGTATTCATCGTATTTTTTACGATTCTCGGCATGGCTCAATACTTCATTGGCCTCATTGATTTCCTTGAATTTTCTTTCGGCTTCCTTGTCGTTGGGATTTAAGTCGGGATGGTATTTTCGGGCGAGTTTTCGATACGCCTTTTTAATATCGGCTTCGGTTGCTTTTTTGTCCACCTCAAGAATCTTGTAATAGTCTATAAATGCCATCCTGGATTGTTTTTATAATTACTGTTACTATGATTAGTTTTATATTTTTATGACAGTATGAGACACCAAAATTCATCCTGTCTAATGGAGCATTCCAACTATCAAATTTAATCAATTTTTCGTTGTTAAAACGGAATAAATTATATTATTTCATTGGTATATAAATGATTAGTCCTAAAAAAGATTGCCTTTTTTAGGACTAATAAAGATAAAAAACTTGTTTCCTATAATCATTTTAGCCTGTATCAATGACAGGGTTTCTATAATCAATGATAAAAGATTATTGTTTTATAAATTCACTATTTACTTTAATTTTCACTTCATCACTAATCATTGCCGGAGGAAATTTTGGACCGATGTCAAAATCAGAACGTTTTAGAATTCCGCTAAACTGAAAACCGGCTGTGATTGCTTTTGATTGTGGATTTTCTATAGTTCCTCTGTACCACATATTGATAGTTACCGGCTTTGTTATTCCATGAAGTGTGAGGTTGCCCATTAGTTTGTATTTGTCTTTTTCAATTTTTTCTATTGATGTGCTTTTGAAAGTCATTTTTGGATATTTTTCCACTTCAAAGAATTCAGCACTTCGTAAATGATTATCTCGCATTTCTACTTCGGTATCGATTGATGCCAGTTCTGTTGAAAGTTCAAAGCTGGCGTCACTAAAATCGGTTTTGTTGGTTGTGGCGGTTATCTCAAAGGTTTTGAATAATCCTGCAATATCCGATATACCATGATGTACAGTGCTAAAAGATAATTTAGAATGCATTGGGTCTGCTTTCCATGCTGTTTGTGCAAATAGAAAAGTAGAGAAAAATAGTGATGCGATAATTGTCGTTATTTTTTTCATGGCTTATTACTTTTTTAATTATTTGATTTGTTATAAAGATGTTCAGAACTTGAAATCGGACTTTAGTCAATCGTTTTCTGATGTTCAAAATAGGCCAGGTCCTAAATATAAATGATTAAAAATTTCAGATTTTTGTTTATCAAATTTAATCAATTATTTAATGCTGAAATGAAATAAAGTATTTTATTTCAGGTAGTTATGGGATGTAAAAAGCCCCAAAATGGAGCTTCTTAGTTGTTTTTATAATTAATGCGAATCAAGGGTTAAAATGTGCCATCAGGCACTAAATATTGGTAGTAGTAATTGGATTGAAATTTCTTCAGCGTGCCGTAGGTACGCGACAAGATAATAAATGTTGCATACCTACGGCATGCTAAATTCCTTCCGATTGATGTTCTCTACCAATATTTAGTACCCAATGGCACAAAAAAGAGTTTTCAACACTCAATCTGTATAAATAGGAGTGTTTCTTTTTATATTGGCAACAATTCGTCTTCCAATGCTTTTAAATCGTGTTTCTTTTTTAGGTCAATCAGTATAGATTTGTACCCAATAAATTCCGTGTCTTTTGGGTTTATTTGTAACACAAAATTTATTTTTCCCAGCAAATGTTCCAGATAATTCTTCTGGTTAATCTCTCTATATTCGCGGTGTTCCTCAAAACCAAATTTCTTAATGTAATACATGGCCTGTCTTAACTCATTACGTTTATGAAAAACCACTTGCGGTTTCTCATTGACCACAATGCCTGTAACGGCTTGGCGTGTATTAGACGTCATGAGTTTGGTTTTGTTTTTATTGATTCGAAGGTTTAATTTTTCAACGATTTCCGTTACTTTAAGAAGCAGTTTATTCTCATCAAAATCGCCAGAAAAACTCATGTCATCTGCATAACGGGTGTATCTTATTTTTTGCTCTTTGCAATACGCAGCAATGGCAGCATCGGCATCTTTAAAAATTAAATTCGAAAGATAGGGACTCGTGGGTGCGCCTTGTGGCAAAGTCTTGTCACGGGTGCATAATTTGGAAAGCAATCTGGATACCATCTTAGAATACCCCAATTGATGAAACTCTTTTTCAACTGCCTCAATGGTAATCGATGGAAAGAAATGTTCCAAATCCAGCGTGAAAACTTTGGGTTGGTTTTTATGGAATCTCAGGTTTTCCAGCAACGTTACATTGGGTCTGTATGCTTTCGCAAAAGGGCTAATGGGTGCTTTATAAAGAATGTTTTTTAGAATCCAGATTTGGATTTCTTTCAAACTGGGAAGTGGCTCGGAAATAAGACGTTTGGTGCCGTTTTTTTTGGTAATCTCAAAATCCCGATAAAAATATCTGGGGAAAATAGACGCTTTTTTTAGGTATTCTTTTTTATATCCTACATGAGCTGATAAGTGGGTAGGATTGTAAATTACAGGGACATCATGTGAAAATAAAACTTCAGCATAATCCAGACAGCGTTGAATATTGGGCAGGGAATATCCTATTTTACGGGCTTCCTTGATAAAGGCTTCTTTGTATTGGGCAAAATCCATAGGGTTTAAATCGTTAATGGAGTAGGGACTATTTTGTCCCTAACCCCGATTAAGAATACCGGTTTAAAAGTTTGGAGCTCCGCGGAGAATCTTTTAAACCTGGTGCTTGAAAGAGCATTCAATTACAGAACAGTGACTCACGGCTCCGTCGTTAACCTGGGCTAACAAAGTTCTTTGAGAAATGAACTAGAAAAACAATTCATCCTGACTGGGAACAAATAGTGTTTTTCTGTCTAATTTCGGGATTTTATTCTTGAAATCCTTTTGAATCCAGTCCTCTTTTTTTTTAGTTTTTATTCGATGAGGTTCCATTTCTTTAAATTCTAAATTAGTATTTTAAAAATTGTAAAATGCTTATTTATAATGTTTTATGGGTTTAAATGATAGAGTTAAAGTTACGAAAAATATTTAATTAACAGTACTGATAATCATAATTTTTTTCACCAATAAATTTACCTTCACTAAATAGAATAACCTTTTTCTATTTTTGGAATAAAAGCTGCTATCGCCATGGAATAGTGTCAATTATTGAATCGTTTATAAGGTGTGTACGTGACGATTATTTCTATTATTCTGGTAAATAAATAGGAAAGCAGGTTGATGATTTTTGTGAATAAATTGGTTTTAATTCTCAAAGATTCTGGAGTTATTCTTTGGCATTGTGCGATAATTTGGTTGAGGTGGGATTGATACATTTTAGAAAATGTGATAGAATTTATTTCAACATTCATTTCCATACTTCCATAAGAACTTAAATTATTCAGGTTAAAAGAGCCTATAGTTGTCCAACAACCATCTATTACTGCTGCTTTTCCATGTAAAATAGATTTGTCCCATTCGTATAATTCGATGTTGTATTTAAGCAGTTTGGCATAGAGAAAGCAAGTAGCGCGTCTTGTCATTGGCAAATCTGATATTCCGGATAGAATTAATTTAATTTTTACTTTGTTTTTGGATGCTTTTTTCAAGGCCCGAATGATTCGTATGCCGGGAAGAAAATAACTTCCCACTATAATTATTTCTTTTTTCGCATTACGAATGGACTTTATATACCCATCACAAATTTCATTTTTCCTTTTTAGCCAGTCATTCTGAATGATGCGCACTAATGCATCCTCTTGCACATGAAAGACTGACTTGATTTTTTTGCTGCCCAATCGTCTTTTCTTAAAATAAATATTTCTGCAAAGTTCCTGAAGTGGTTCAGAGATTTCGCCATGTAATTGAACGGCATAGTCAAACCAAGGCGCTTCTGTGGGTGTGCCGCGGTATTTATCGGCTATATTTATTCCGCCAATTAATGTAATTTTTGCATCAGCAACAACTACTTTGTGATGTAATCTTCTGCCAAGATAAAAGGTGTATGCTGAAAACAATGGTGCAAAAAAACGAATGTTAATACCACATTGCTTCAGTTCGTTTATTGTTTCTGAAGGGAAGGATAAAGAGCCTAATCCATCTAAAAGGATATAAATTTTAACATTACGTGCAGCAGCTTCTTTTAATGCGGTAATAATTCTTCTTCCTGTTGAATCGTTTTCAAAAATATACATCTGAATATCGAGTTCAAATTGAGAATTACGGATAATAGCTTCTAATCGAGAAAAATAATCCTCGCCACTATAAACAAGTTCCAGGTTTTTAGGGGTATCGCAGCTATTTTTTCTTTTCGTCATGGGCATTATTTATTTTCACCTCATTAATTAAAATGAATTCCATAAGATTTTCTATGTCCAAAGTGCCTACAAGTTCATTGTTTTCCATAACCAGCATTAATCTTGATTTATTGAGTTGTATGAGCTCAAAGATGTTTTCCAAAAGGGAACTACTGTCAAGATAAACCAAATTTCGATCCATGACATTATAAATGAATTCGTTGGCTCCTTTTTCAGACAGTGCTGTTATAATTTGATCCCGATTGAGTGTTCCAACAGGAACAGTATCTTCCGTGATCAAAAAATTCTTGTTTTGGCTGTCCAGTACTAATGCTACCGCTGTTTTTATTTTTTCATTCGCATCTATCGTTGGGTAATTTTTCATTACAACATCCTGGACTTTAAAACCCTTCAGCATGAATTTCGATTCGGTATAATCGGCTTCAACTTGAGCACCTATAATAACAAATATACCTATAAAAATTAAAAAAGGGGAGGTGAAAAAACCAAAAAGAATAAAGGCCATTGCTAATAGTTGACCAATTCGTGCCGAGATTCTTGTGGCAACATGCCTTTGTAATTTAAAGGATAATAGCGCACGTAAAATTCTACCGCCATCCATAGGAAACGCAGGAATTAAATTAAAAAGGGCTAACCAAAAATTGATTAAAAAGAAATTGAGAAAGAAATTATTTGCATTAATACCATGAGATAATTCAGCCATTAATTGCTCCGAAGTATCTGGAATCGTAATGAAAATTCCGGTTATAAATGCCAGGGTGATATTTACTAAAGGTCCTGCAAAAGCGACTATTAATTCTTCCGAAGGCTTTTCAGGTATTCGTTCTAATCGGGCTAAACCGCCAATGGGTAAAAGCGTGATGTCTTTGGTTGTTATATTATAGTTTTTTGCTGCTAAAGCATGTCCGAGTTCGTGTAGTAAAACAGTAATGAAAACACATAAAATAAATGCGACAGACCATATTATTTGCTCCGTATTCTGACCTGATTTGTAGTTAATATAAATGATAAACAGAATAAGTAAGGAGAAGGTCCAGTGAATAAATATTCCAATACCTGCTACTTTTCCAAGTTTAAAAGATCCTTTCATTTTTTGAATTTTTAATACTATCAATCATAGTATGATTAGAAAAAAAATAGGCAAATAATAAAAATCAATATATTGTATTCGTTTAGAAATGAACACAAAGCTTCAATCAGTGTACTTCATTTTCAGAAATACCATTGTAGGCCCAAGCATTTAAATTAGCAATGGTGGCATGGGCAATTCCCTCCAATGCTTCATTTGTTAAAAATCCCTGATGTCCGGTAATCAGCACATTAGGATAGGAGCGGAGTTTTAGAAATAAGGCGTCACTTATGGGAGCATCAGTATGGTCCTGAAAAAATATCGGTTTTTCCTTTTCATAAACGTCTAAACCAACTGCGGCAAGGGTTTTGTTTTCTATAGCTTCTAATAAATCCTCTGTATTTACGAGTCTTCCGTGAGCCGTATTAATAAAGAGGACTCCTTTTTTCATTATCGAGAAAAGGGATTTGTTAAACAAATGGTCCGTTGTTCTGTTAGGCATATAATGGACAGATAGTACATCAGAATTTTTGCATACATCCTCCAGCGAAGCATAGGTAACAGGAATTTCATCCATTAGTTCCTTGTTTTCTTCAATATCAAATGCCAAAATATTACATCCAAAGCCATGCATAATTCTTGCAAAAGCGGCACCAATTTTCCCGGTTCCTACGACACCTACTGTTTTTCCATACAGATCAAAACCTACTAAATGATCTAAACGATAATCGCCTATTTGCATTAACGTCTGACCTAAAACCAGTTTTCTGTTTAATGCCAATACTAAAGCTACTGCAAGTTCAGCAATGGCATGAGGGGAATAATTCGGTACATTTGCCACTTTCATTGCCAAGGATTTTGCTCTTGCCAAATCAACATGATCATGGGCTACAGAACGCAGGGCAATGTACTTAACACCATAGCTGTATAGTTTTTCTAAAACTGCTTCAGAGGCATCATCAGAAGTAAAAAGCGAAACGGCATCAAAGCCTTTGGCAAAGATTACAGTACTTTTATTCAAAGACTGCCCCGTAAAGACCAATTCGTGATTGCCATGGGCTGCTTTTTTCAGGAAAGGTTTATCAAATCCCAATATACTATATACTAATACTTTCATTTTTTTGAATTTTTTAATATCAATAAACTAAAGCGCATTCGTAAAAAAGAAGGGGCATTCAAACAATTAAAAATCAACAAATTGTAATTTCTTTTATGAAGAAAGAACTTATGTAAAGTTACGTCAATTTAAACCAAAAATTTTATGTATAGCAATAATTTGGGCTTGAAAATAAAAATTATTTATTCTAATTCTGGATTTGTTTACGACAAAATACAATTTGTTAAAAGGAATCTATTTTTAGATTTTTACAGCTATTCGTTTTTTAACTTTCGATTCAACATTTTTTTCCTTACGGCAAAATAAACGCTGATAAAAAAGGCTGTAAAAAAAACAATTACTGTTGAGACGTCAACAAAACTTTCCGAAAAATTAATCCCCGTTATTTTTAGAATTAGAAAATGTATATAAGAATTGCTGTCATCGGTATAGCCCAAAAGTTGGCGTATTTTCCAATGCCAATCTGTAAACGGACAATAACCAAAGCCGTACCAAATTCCCAGTATAAACCACGAAAATGCAGTAAGTGATAAAGTAATCAAATTTGCAAATCGCCATCGCGGAACAATCCAGCCCAATACATTGAACAAGATGAGAACGGTATGAAATACAATAAAAAAATAATCGATAATATGCAGAATAAATGTACTCATATTAATGCTGTTATTGCGCCGAGATTGCTTTTTTACCCAAAATATAAGATACTAAAGCTTTTAATGTTGTGATTTTTCCATAATCCTGTTCCGGAATTTCTATTCCTAATTTTTCATTCAGTGCAACGATGTCAATGCATTTGTCATATCAATCCTTTTTTCCCGATAATAGTGTGGAATTTTCTTGTTGGATTTCCTCATGGCAGCACGCCACAGCTGAACGAATTACTTCAGCAGAAGTTCCTCGTTTTTCTATTTCTACAGGTATTTTTATTGTTTTTTATATTTCAATTTTTTCTTGCTCGGCTGTCGCATTGTCTATATCTTCTTTGGTAATGGCACCATCAGGTCCGGTTCTTTTTATTTGCGAAAGGTCAATATGATTATCGTCAGCAATTCTCTTCGCCAATGGAGAGATTTTGATATGCATTTCTACGACTTTTTTTACCGTGATTGGTTCTATTATTTTTTCTTCTATTGGTTGTAATGGTATTGATTCTTTCTCAGGAATTTTTTCTTCTTTTGTTTCTAAAGTAACTCCAGTAGGATTAATCAATGCCATGACGGTTCCTACCGGAACTTTGGTTCCCTCTTTAATCAGCAATTCTCCGATAGTTCCTTCGTCAAAAACTTCGATTTCTATCAGTCCTTTTTGCGTTTCCACTTCGGCAATAATATCGCCGCGTTTCACTGTATCGCCTGGTTTTTTTTCCATTCGATCAATGTGCCGTCTTCCATATCAGCGCCCAAACTGGGCATTAGAAATTTAATCATGGCGGATCATTTTTTAACCGCATTAACAATATCATTTTTCTAGGGAATCGCAGCCTCTTCCAGATGAGCAGGGTAGGGAATTGGGACTTCAACGCCACACAATCGTTGTACGGGAGCGTCTAAGTCATGAAATCCCTTTTCCATAATCCGTGCACTAATTTCCGAAGAAATACTAACCGAACGCCATGCATCTTCTACGATGAGTACCCACTGTAAATCAATGACTTCCGCTGCAGCCTCCAGACATTTATAAACAGCCGTTACTGTTTTCCATTGATTGAAATGTTATTGTTGTTTGGTTTTCCAACGTTTTAAAGCAGGTAAAACATTCACAGCTTTTTGTATCATATAATTGGGAAGTTTCATTTTCTCCATTTTATTTTTTACAGTTTCTTTCATATCCTCCAAACCCATTTTTGGGTTTTTGAAACTACTGTTCTCATAACAATACTTACAATATTCATTGTTTTTTACACCGTTTTGTTCCATGCCTTTTACTTCGTCAGTGTTAAGTGGCATCCCGCAACTTTGGCAAAATGTAATGTTTTCCATAATGTTGTCTTTTTTAGTTAGTTTTATTTTACATACCAAATGCATAATAATAGTAAGAAGGGTCACCGGCATATTTTCCTTCCAGCATTATGCCGCCTCGTTGTGCTTCAACGGCTTCCATAAAGGACTTAATCGTAGAAACGGCTCTATTGTTGACAGATGTAATTACAAATCCTTCGCGTATGTTGGTGTATCTTTTCAGTTTCCCATCATACAATTTTGTGACTTTTAGTCCGTTTCTAACATTGTAATTTTTCTGGTCTTCCTTGGGGATTTCAACCAATTCAACACCCAAATCCTTAAGTAAATCCAAACTTTTAGTTTTTATAATTTTAGTGGTTGCTTCCTGTTTTTTGAGTGTCGCGGTAAGTTCTTTTTTTTCTTTACCATTTCTGATCAGCACAATTTTTACTTGTTCTCCCGGACGTTTTCGCATAATAACTTCCTGTAATTTAGATGCAGTCATTGTTTCAATATTATCAATACTGATTATTACATCTTTTGCCATGACACCGGCTTCTTTTGCCGCTCCTTTTGCCGCTACGCTGTCAACATAAACTCCATTGGCACGGTCAATATGTATTTCCTTTGCAATTGTGCTGTTTAAGTCCCGGATACTTATTCCTAAAATGCCTCTCTGAACGGATCCAAAATTCATCAGGTCATTGGCTACTTTTTTTACAATATCTACAGGAATGGCAAAAGCATAACCCGCATAAACCCCGGTAGGTGTTGCTATTGCAGTATTGATTCCGATCAGTTTTCCTTCTAATGTTACCAATGCACCACCGCTATTACCGGGATTCACCGCAGCATCAGTTTGTATGAATGATTCGATGGCGCCCTGATCACTTAAGATGTTTATATTTCTGGCTTTAGCACTTACAATTCCTGCTGTAACAGTTGAGGCAAGATTAAAGGGATTCCCCACGGCAACTACCCATTCTCCTACTTCTATGTTGTCACTATCACCGTACATAATAAAGGAAAGTTTCTTTTCATCAATTTTAAGAAGTGCGAGATCCGTTTGTGGATCATTACCAATAACTTTGGCCGGATAGGAGCGTCCGTCAAATAGAGTGACATTAATTTCAGCTGCATTTTTTATCAGATGGTTGTTCGTAACTATGTATCCGTCAGGAGTCAGTATTACTCCGGATCCGCTGCCAATCAAAGGTTCAGAATCATATTGTGGGGATTGGGGAAGTTGGAATTTAAACTGTTTGAAAAAAGAATCATCTTTAAAAAATTCTTTTAAAGGGTCAGGCAAATTATGAAATTCATTACTGTCTTCATTTTGATACTGTTGTATTTGTGGTTTGAAATAACATTTGATGTGTACTACTCCAGGTGTGGCTATTTTGGCGGCTAATCTGAAATCTACATTACTCGTATAAGAAACTTTATCCGAAATGGTAGCAGCATTTTTCTGAATAGTTTCTATATCTTTTTCATTTTTCTTATCCTGTGCCTGACATCCTTGAAATAGTAGAAGGATAATGAACAAATAAATCATTTGACTTTTCGAATTCATTTTTTTAGATAGTGTCATGACTGAAATGGATTTTAATGAAAAATTAGTTTTTCGTATCTAAAAATGTTTTAGGATGTTTTTCCATGAAAAAGAAGCCTGCACTTTTTCATAATCCAAAAGGTGGTGTTCCATTTTATTTTTGATGAAAATCATACTTTTCCTATTTTCAAATGAAACTAATTAGAACATAAACAATTCTTTATTTTTTGAAAATACTGTTAGATAATAATACGCTAGAATGAATTGCCAACCGGAACAAGATTATACTCAATAATTATTTCCGGCTCTAATCGAATGGCTGTTTTGACGGCACTGGAAATTAAACAGGCCTTTTCACTCATCTCCAAAATATGTCTTGCCCTTTCTAGTTTTTGGGAATAGGGGATTACGAGTTTTGGTTGCAGAATAATTTCGGTGATAGTATATTTACCATCAATCATATCAACATTGCAAATGGATTTACTATCAAAACTTATAAATTGCAGTTTTGAATTTTCGGCAATCGATAGAAAAGTAGTCAACAGACAGCTGTTTATCGATGCAACAAACAGATGTTCAGGCGACCAAATTTCTTCCATTCCTTTAGGGAATTCAGGAGGTGTGGCCACTTCAATATTTTGTGGCAAAACTGGAGAGCTTAAAAGTCCTTTTCTTTTGCCTTTCCATTTCAGATTTACTTCGTAAGTATACATTATATAAGGTTTTTAGTGAGAATTTCAATTCAGAAAAATTATTGTGCCACAAAGCCGCCATCTACTGCCATGGCATGACCGGTTACAAAAGAGGCTTCATCGGAGCACATCCACACGACCGCGTTAGCAATTTCTTCGGGTTGACCAAAACGCCCAACAGGTTCCAGACCTGTAAATTGTTCTATTGCTTCTTTCGTTTTTCCGGTAAGACGGTCTATCATTGGCGTTTGTATTACGCCGGGACAAACGACATTCACTCGGATTCCGAGTTTAGCGCATTCTAGAGCCGCAGTTTTTGTTAATCCTATTACACCATGTTTAGACGCTACATAAGCAGGCAAACCAGCGAATCCAACCAGTCCGGCTACCGAAGCACAGTTTACAATAGTGCCTTTGCCTTGTTTCAGTATTTCGGGGATTTCATATTTCATGCAAAGCCAAATTCCTTTTAGGTTTATACCAATGGTTTTATCCCAATTCTCCTCTGTACATTCGTGAGTAGGTGCGGATTTTCCTTCAATACCGGCATTGTTATACGCATAATCCAATCGGTCAAAAGCGGCAATGGTTTTTTCTACCATTGCTTTTACGTCTGCGGTTTTGGACACATCGCATTTGATAAAAATAGCTTCACCTCCCAAATCTTTGATGCCGTTTACCGTTTCATTGCTTTCGATCCAATCCACTATGGCCACTTTAGCTCCTTTTTTGGCGAAAGCAAGTGCCGTGGCTCTACCAATCCCAGATGAGCCGCCAGTCACAATGACCACCTTATTTTTGAATGTTGTTTCCATGATTATTTTTTACATTAGAATTTTTCTTTTTGTTTTCTTTTCCGCTTCCAAAATATTTTCAATTCCCTTTATCAATGCATCTGGATTAAACGAGATGCTATCGATGCCTTCATTCACTAAAAATTTAGCAAATTCTGGGATGTCGCTTGGTGCTTGTCCGCACAATCCCACTTTTATCTCAAAACGTTTCGCCACCCGAATCGTTTCCTTAATTAAATATTTTATAGCTGGATTTTCTTCATCAAACAAATAACTTACTAATGCGGAGTCGCGATCTAAACCCAATGTAAGTTGTGTTAAATCATTGGAACCAATAGAGAAACCGTCAAAGAGTTTTGCATATTCATCGGCCATTAATACATTGCTTGGGATTTCAATCATCACATATACTTCCAGTCCGTTGACGCCTTGTACTAATCCGTTTTTAGCCATTTCATTAAGGACATTTTCTCCTTCTTCGAATGTTCTGCAAAAAGGAATCATCAGTTTTACATTATGGAGTCCCATTTCGTTCCGTACTTTTTTCATGGCTTCACATTCTAAAGCAAAACCTTTTCGATAAAAATCGCTGTAATAACGGGAAGCACCACGAAAGCCAATCATGGGATTTTCCTCATCAGGTTCATAATATTTTCCACCAATTAAGTTGGCATATTCATTACTTTTAAAATCACTCATTCGCACAATCACATCTTTAGGATAGAAAGCGGCAGCTACGATGGATACTGCTTCGGCTAGTTTATCAACGAAATAAATTTTAGGATCTTCATAGCCTTTGGTTAACGCGGCGATTTCGGCAACAATGTTCTCATCGGTAATTTTTTCAGGTTCACACAACGCCAGCGGATGAATTTTGATGGTATTCGATATGGCAAATTCCATTCGCATTAAACCCACACCCTGATTGGGATAATGGCTTAATTCAAACGCTCTTTCCGGGTCGGCAAGAATAAGCATCGGGTCCGTTTTTGGCATTTCAAGTTTGCTGAAATCCTGTTCCGTTATTTCCCATTTTAATTGTCCATCATAAATATTTCCTGCTGTACCTTCGGCGCAGGATACCGTAATTTCCTGACCATTTTTTATCGTTGAAGTTGCGTTTCCGCAGCCCACCACGGCAACGGTTCCTAATTCCCGAGCTACAATGGCGGCATGGCTGGTGCGTCCGCCTTTATTGGTAATAATTGCTGAAGCTCTTTTCATAATAGGATCCCAATCGGGATTAGTTAAATCAGTAACTATAATTTCTCCGTTTTGCAACAAATGTCCTTCTTGTGGACTATTTAAAATACGCACTTTTCCAGAAGCAATTTTATCGCCAAGAGCAATTCCTTGGGTTAAAAGCCTGCCTTTCTCTTTGAGTTTATAGATTTCTCTAACTTGCTTATTTGCTTTCCCATGAACGGTTTCCGGACGTGCCTGAACGATATAAAGTTGGTTATTCAACCCATCTTTAGCCCATTCAATATCCATTGCTTTTTTATAATGTTTTTCAATTTTATAACACCATTGAGAAAGTTGAATTACTTCTTTATCGCTTAACGAAAACTGGTTTTGTTTTTCTAAGGAAGTATCAGTATTAACAATTGTATTTTCTGCGGATGAACCTGTGGATTTATCGGCATAAATCATCGTAAATTCTTTTCTGCCGCATTGTCTTTTTAGAATAGGATCTAAATCTGTATTTTCTAAAGTGGGTTTAAAGACAACCCATTCGTCTGGTGTAACGGTGCCTTGAACAATATTTTCACCCAATCCCCAAATGCTATTTATGATGATGGTGTTTTCGAATCCGCTATCGGGATCAATGGTAAACGCCACGCCTGCAGCTGCTTTGTCGCTTCGTACCATTTGTTGTATGCCCACAGAAATCGCAATGTCTAATTTGGCAAAGCCCATATCATGACGGTATTTTATGGCGCGGTCCGTAAATAAGGATACATAGCAGCGGTGTACGGCATCGATTAATTGTTCTTTTCCGTTGATATTCAAAAACGATTGCATTTGTCCCGCAAAACTCGCTGTAGGCAAATCCTCAGATGTAGCGCTGCTTCGTACCGCCACATCTAGATTATTTATGCCACATTGTTCACTAAGCGATTGGTAGGCAGTATCTATTTCATCCCGAATTGCTGAAGGAATGACTGCTGATAAAATAAGGTTTCTTGCTTTTTCTCCAATGGAAGAAAGATTGGAATACTTTTTTGTATCCAATGAAAATAATAAATCTTTCAGAGGTTTCTCCAGATTATTTGTTTTACGGAAAATGCGGTATGCCTCTGCAGTAATTGCAAATCCGTTGGGAATGCTAATGCCAATTGGATTGAGTTGATTGTACATTTCGCCAAGAGAGGCATTTTTACCGCCAACTTTACCAATGGCTTCAATGCCAATTTGGTCGAAAAAAAGGATGTGTTTGTACTTTGCCATTTCGTATTTTTTTAAATAGAAACAGACCATTATTAGTCTATTAGAATAGTAACAATAGAAAAATATTTGAGGCAGAATGTTTTAGTTAATCGGATAGTAAGTTTTTGTAATTCAGAAGTAGGTTTGAAATTTACATATCATTTCTTTTGGTTTAAAAAAGAGGGTAGTAGGTGTTCCTGCTTATTGAAACCAATACTGTAAATTTAAACAAATAATTTTTTTATTGGTACAAAAAAAATGTTTTTTTTTATTTTTATTCTTATTTAAGTGATTAAAAAACAGTAGTTTGTATTTTATTTTATTAAAAATGATACAGATGGAAATTCAGCGGAGAATACTGTTTTTTTTGGGATTAAATTCGAAATGTTTTTTGGTATTGTTTGAATGAGAGGTGTGTAAATAATGGGTAAGAAAAATAAATGTAATTCTTTGGGATATTAAGTTTGGAAAAAGATTTATAATTCAAAAATAATTTTATTTTTGTAAGGATACCAGATTTGTAAATTTATTATAAATATAGTAAGTACAGCTATAAAAATTTCGAATAAATATTTATTCGAAGGCTATAAATTACAGCTTCTGGAGTCTAATCTGTTTAAAGAAAAGCCCCAAAGATGAAAATAAATCCAAAACCGGAAAATGAAATAGAAAGACTCAAAGCGCTGGAAGAGTATTTAATTATGGATTCTTTACCGGAAAAAGAATATGATTCGATTACTCAACTGGCCTCTTATATTTGTGGAACTCCTATAGCCTTGGTAAGTTTAATAGACGAACGAAGACAGTGGTCTAAATCAAGTGTTGGGTTAGGTGTTGCTGAAACTACAAGAGACTTGTCTTTTTGCCAATATGCCATTATGGGTGAAGACGTTTATGAAGTCAATAACGCTCTGGAAAATGAGTTATTTGCTAAAAATCCTTTAGTGACAGGAAATCCTAATATTCGATTTTATGCAGGAGCGCCACTTAAGGATGCAAATGGTTTTAATTTAGGTTCACTATGTGTAATAGACACGGAATCCAGAATACTAAGCATTGAACAGAAAAATGCTTTAAAATTGCTTGCCAATCAAGTCGTTTTATTATTGGATTCCCGGAAAAAAAATGCGGATCTTCTTAAATCTCAAAAAGAATTCCAGAATTTTATTGAACTTTCTAAAGATTTGGGTTGTATTGCTAACGTTGATGGTTTCTTTTATAAAGTTAATTCTGCGTTTACCGATGTATTAGGGTATACTAAAAAGGAATTAGAAGGGAAGCCATTTATAGATTTTGTTCATCCGGATGATTTAGATAAAACTTTAAAAGAAGTAGAAAAACTTTCAAAAGGAGAGAAGACCATCAGTTTTGAAAACCGTTACCGCTGTAAAAATGGCGAGTGCATATTATTGAGTTGGAATGCATCTCCAGATCCTGATACAGGAAATTTATATTGTATAGGTAGAGACATAACAAAGGAGAAAAAAGCGGAGCTAAATTTGATTAACAGCAATAAATTATTAGACGAATCACAAAGTATAGCTAAAATAGGGAGTTGGAAATTTGATTTAATTACAAATGACCTTATTTGGTCTAAGGGTCATTATCAGATTTTTGATTTTGAGGAATTACCATCAGATCAACTTTTTAATGCTTATCGCAATAGAATACACCCTGATGATTTGTTAAATCTTGACAAAGTACTTGAAAACACACTAACAACTGGTGCTGATTTACATTATAATCATAGGATTCTATTTCCTGACGGAAGTTCAAAATATGTTGTAGGTATAGGGAAGCCTCATAAAAATGGAAAAGGAGAGGTTGTTGGGATTCAAGGAACCATTCAGGATATTACTGACAAAACATTAGCTGAACAAAAAATACAAGAAAAAGCGAAAGAAATAAACGATATTAAATCGGCATTGGATGAATCGGCAATCGTAGCCATTACGGATCAAAAAGGCATTTTTTCTTACGTTAATGAAAATTTTTGTGCGGTTTCTAAATACTCGAAAGAAGAACTAATAGGGCAAGATCAACAAATTATTAGTACGGGCTATAATTCAATAGAATTTAGAAGAGATGTATTTGTGACCATTGCTAATGGAAATATTTGGAAAGGAGAAGTAATGAATAAAGCAAAAGACGGCTCTTATTATTGGGAAAGCGCCACAATAGTCCCTTTTTTAAATGAAAAAGGAAAACCGTATCAATATGTAGCCATTAGTTCAAATATTACAAAACAAAAATTAGCACAGGAAAATTTAAATAATGCATTAGCTAATCTCGAAAAGAAGAACAAGGAGCTGGATCAGTATGCTTACATCGTTTCACATGACCTTAAAGCACCACTAAGAGCCATAAATAATCTTTCGGAATGGATTGTTGAAGACATGCCTGAAATGCCGGATGCCGTTAGCGCTAATTTTGAATTATTGCGTGGCCGCATACAGCGGATGGAAAACCTGATTAATGGCGTTTTGGAATATTCCCGTATAGGACGGACAGAAATTGAAAAAGAAACAACTGATTTAAAAAAGATGTTGAATCAGATTATTGATTTTGTTGTTCCCATTGAAGGATTTGAAATTTCAATTGCTGATAATATGCCTATTATTGAAACTGAAAAAATACTTTTACAACAGGTTTTTAGCAACCTTATAAGCAATTCAGTGAAGTATAATGATAAACCCATTGGAAAAATAGAATGTTTATATGAATCATTACCTGATTTTCATCAGTTTACCGTAAAAGATAATGGTCCCGGTATCGCTGAAGAATACCATAAAAAAGTATTTGAAGTTTTCCAAACCATTGAAGCACGAGATAAAAAAGAAAGTACGGGTATAGGTTTGTCTATTGTTAAAAAGATAATTGAAGAAAAAGGAGGCAGTATTTCCATAGAATCTGAAAATGATAATGGAACAAGTTTTGTTTTTACCCTTCCTAAATAAATGAATATGACCGAGTCAGAAAAAAAATGTCAGGAGGAGTTAGTTGCCCTTAAAAAAGAATTTGAAGAGTTTGTTTACATTGTATCACACGATATAAAAACACCAATGAGAGCCATTTCAAACATTACAACCTGGATTGAAGAAGATTTAGGGGGTAATGCAGACAAAGAGGTTTTAGATAATTTTAGATTGTTAAAAATCAGAGTGGAACGTCTTGAAAACATGATGAATGCATTGCTTGAACTTTCACGTGTTAGCAGGAGTGAGATGGAATTATATGAAGTAAATATTCCAAAATTAGTTAATGATTGCATTGAAATGTTAGATAATAAGTCAAATGCTGAATTTCATTTTACGTATCATCTGAAAAAGGAAAACATTGTTACTTTGGGTAAGAAATTGCAAAAAGTACTGTTCAGTTTACTGGATAATGCAGTTCGATTTCATGATAAAGAAAAAAAGAATGTATTTGTTGAAGTAAACGAAAATGAAACTGATTATGAAATAAAAATAACCGATGATGGCCCAGGAATACCAGAAGGAGTAAAAGATAAAATTTTTTCCATTTTCTATACGGTAAATTCGAAAGATGTTGTAGATTCAACCGGTGCAGGATTAGCAATTAGCAGTAAAATAATTAAAATGGTAGGAGGAGCATTTCAATATACTCCAGCAGTAAATAGCGGTTCAATTTTTACATTTAATTGGCCAAAGCAATAAGAATAAAAAATTAAAATTATGACACAAAGATTGGTAAACATTTTATTGGTTGAAGACGATGAGGTTGATGTAATGAATGTTAAAAGAGCATTCTCTAAAAATAACATTAAAAACCCGCTTTATGTAGCAGGAAATGGAGTTGAAGCATTGGAAATGCTTGATGATAAGATTATTCCTTTACCAAAAATTATTATTTTGGATATTAACATGCCAAAGATGAATGGAATAGAATTCTTGAAAGTTTTAAGGGAGAATGAAAGGCTTAAAAATATTTCTGTGTTTGTCATGACTACTTCAAATGAGGACAGTGACAAAATTAAAGCCTATAATTTGAACGTAGCCGGATATATTTTAAAGCCATTGTCTTTTGAAAAATTTGTTGTTTCAGTTTCTACACTTAATAATTTCTGGCAATTGTGTGAAATGTAAGTTTTTTTCTTAAATTTACGTTATGAGGAATTCAAATATCTTATTAGTAGACAGTTGTAAAGCTGATTTCGAAAATGTAAAAAAAGCATTTAACGAAATTGATGTTAAATTCACTTTGCATGTGGCTCAAAACGATACGGAAGCTTGGTTAATGTTGCAGGGAGATAATAAAATATCACCAATCCCTAAAATCGTATTGATCGATATTAATGAGGAAAGTGTAAACGGAATAAATTTATTAAATAAGATACGAATTCATCCGGATTTAAAATCAATTTTAGTGTTTGTTATCACAAGAACTGATAATGAAAGAAATAAAGCAGCTGCTTTGAATCTAAACATAGCCGGATATATGCATAAACCAGACGATAGCAAAAAAATGACAGATTTTTTTTCAATACTTAATGACTATTGGAATATCATTGAATTTTCAAGTGAAAAAAAATAAAATAATATGGCTGTTGCTCTAAAAATACTGATAATTGATGATGATAGAGTTGATTCGATTACCATAATTCGTTCGATATCTCACTCAGGAATTATTGCGGATGTTGAAAGTGCTTTTTCAGCCAAAGAAGGCATTGAAAAGATTAAATCATTTCATTATGACTTGATCTTTTTAGACTACGTGATGCCCGATAGTGATGGAATTTCCTTTTTAAAAAAACTACGGGATTTAGGGGTAGAAACTCCGGTTATTTTTGTCACTTCACAAGGAGATGAAAAAATTGCCAGTCAGGCTATTCTAGGCGGAGCTTCTGATTATATTCCAAAAACATTACTAACTCCTGATGGCATTTCGCAAAGTATCAGAAATGCAATTAAACTTCATGATAGTCTTGAACTGCGTAAAAAAACAGAATTAGCTTTAAATATTAATGCCAACAGGCTTTATGAAGCTCAAAAATTGGCCAAGATTGGGAGTTGGGAAATAAATCTAAATGATGGGGGAGTTTTTTTCTCGGAAGAAGTTTTCAATATTTTTGAAATTGACAAAAATAGTATTCCTTCCACAGCGCTCATTAAATCATGTTTAATTAATTCTGACGATATTGAACTTTTTGAAAACAACCTCAATTATGTCAAAAATAGTAATTCAGAAGTACAGTTTAGCCATAGTTTATTGTGTAAAAATGGAACGATTAAGTACATTAATGAGTTTATAAAATGTTTGAATGATGAACATAATGTACCATTCAAGATTTTGGGCACCATTCAGGATATTAGTGAGCAAAAACGCATTGAAAAGGAATTAATAAATGCTAAAGATATAGCAGAGCAATCTGTTAGGGTAAAAGAACAGTTTCTGACTAACATGAGTCATGAAATTCGTACTCCAATGAATGGAATAATAGGGTTTGCACGAATTCTGGAAGGCACAAATTTAGACAGCAATCAGAAGCAAAGTGTGGAAGCCATAAAAAGAGCCAGTAAAAACTTATTGGTTATTATTAATGACATCTTAGATTTTTCTAAAATAGATGCTGATAAAATGACATTTGAAGATGTAAATTTCTCCTTGTCAAAAAATATAAATTCAGTAATTGAATTGCTTTCTCCGATTTCAAAAGAGAAAAAAATAAAATTATTGTGTGAAATAGATTCTCAAATAAATGATTTTTTAATTGGAGACCCAACACGATTATCACAAATATTGATTAATCTGGTTGGAAATGCTTTAAAATTTACGGAGAAAGGGTATGTTGAGTTAATCGTTACCCAAGAGAAAGAATCTGAATTTGATACTTTTATCCGATTTACTATTATAGATACAGGCATTGGTATTCCTGAAAATAAGATTGATTCCATTTTTGAAAGTTTTAATCAGGCATCAAATGAAACGACGAGAAAATTTGGAGGTACGGGTTTAGGACTCACGATTACCCGTAAACTCATTGAATTGCAAGGCGGAATAATAACAGTAGAAAGTGAAGTTTCAAAAGGGAGTGAATTCTCCTTTTTAATACAATATAAAAAGGCTCAAAAAGGAATTGTAGAACCTATAAAAGTTAAAAAAGAAGAATTATCATCTAATTTCTTAAAAGACATAAAAATACTTTTGGTTGAAGACAATGAACTGAACCAACTTTTAGCAATCAAAGTATTTGCAAAATGGGAAAAAGAAATTGATATAGCCGATAATGGAAAAATTGCCATCGAAAAAATAGAGAAGAATGATTACGATATTATTCTGATGGATATTCAAATGCCGGAAATGGATGGAAATGAAGTTACAAAATACATACGAACCAATATGGGATATAAATCGAATATCCCAATAATAGCATTAACTGCGCATGCTACATTAGTTGAAGAAAAAAGAAGTTTAGAAAGTGGCATGAATGATTATCTGTCTAAACCTTTTGATTTTAATGTATTGCTTGAAAAATTACACCATAATTTAATGAATGGAGATAGAATTAAATCTTTTGATTTATCAGAAGATGAAGAAGTAATAACCGAAAAATTAATCAATTTTAAATATTTAAATGAATTTGCTGACGAAGATGCCACTTTTATCGAAAAAATGGTATCCTTATTTTTGCATAATACTCCTGTAGCTTTAGAAACTATACTCGAGGCAAACGGGATTGATAATATAAAAGTTTTAAAAGCGGAAGTACATAAATTAAAATCTTCCATCAGTTTGTTAGGCATAACAAAAGCATCCAAATGTATTGAAATTATTGAAAGCGAAATTGAAATAAATCCTTTGGGACAAAAGCGAAAAGCAGAAGTTGAGAAGTTTTATGAAATCTGTCAGCTTGTTTTCAATGAATTGGAAATAATCCATGGTTTTTCTAAAATATAGCATATCCGCAAAACCAAATCAGACTAAAAAACGTAAATGCTATTATAAATAGTAACAATTATAATAAATGAAAATACTAATAGCAGAAGATGATGAGATGATGCTAAAAACGATGGGGTTTAAGCTGATCCGTGAGGGGTATGAAGTTATTTCATGTCCGGACGGTAGTGTTGCATTAGATAAAATAGTTTCTGAGAATCCGGATCTTATACTTTCAGATATCGAAATGCCTTTTGCTTCTGGATTAGATATCGTTCACAAAGTAAAAGTAGAGTTAAAATTAAATATTCCAATAATTATATTATCATCTTTAGGTTTAGAAAAAACCGTATTAAAAGCTTTTGAATTAGGTGCGGATGATTTTATAACAAAACCGTTTAGTCCTAATGAGTTAATCGTTAGAATCAAGCGACTGTTATTAAAATAGAAACTTAAAAACTCCTTCTTCGTTTAAATAACAAGAAGGAGTTTTTAATATTTACCACTGTTGGTTTAGGGATTACTTCGCTCAATTGCCAGTCAGCAACATTTTTATTTAGGCTTGTAAATATGAATGGACTGGCCCACTAATTTCCATTGCCCCTCTATTTTTTCTAATAGCCTGATTTCATAAGAGAATGTTTTTTTGCCATCCTTTGCGGTTGATTCTTCATCATGGCTTACCCAGGCATTATTCTCGTGGATACTCATTTTGTAGTTGGTATTCACTGAAAAGCCACCGTTACCCATTGCACTGGGATTTGTATCGATCATCGCAGTTGGAGGCACATCTATTGTAACACCTTCTGCGGTCGAAACCAATATCCTGCTGTACGGCTGAATGTACCAACATTCCGTATGGCCTTTACTATCAGCAGCTCTCCATGTGGCTGATTCTTTTTCCAGTAGACTCTTTATTGATTCAGATTCATCAATTTTTTGACTGTAACCTAAAATGCTGATACTTATAATTAAGTAAAATGATAATTTCCATTTCATATTGATAGTGTTTATGTAATTCCATTAAAAAAATATTCTGGGCGAAAGGCGATGTTCTTGTCAGCTTTAAAATTCACTAGGGCTAAAAAACTCAAATAGTGTTCCTTCGAAATTAATTTAAAGTAAATATATGCGATTTAAACTATAATTAAAACAATTTTCCCACTATGTAAAGTAAAAAGAAGTAACCCGCAAAACTGCACCGAGAAGTTTCGAGGAACGCATCCGAAAAATCAATGACCCGAGCCAATAGGCGAACAGGCGAAGCAAATCCAACGAGGATGGTTAAACTATTTTCGGGGGACGAGTATTCAAGGAAAGTTACGGGATATTGATGGCTGGTTGCGCAATCGCCTGCGCTACTGCATTTGGACGGACTGGAAGAATTGTAGTGAAGCGAAAATCACGAATACCAAAAAGCAATAAAAACGCATGAGCTAAAACCGAACGTAAAAGGAAAAACCTGATGCGACTAGGAGTTGACAAAGACCATGCTTATGCTTGGAAGGGCGGAGCGTTAAAAAAATGTCCAGTGGACATTTTTAGCGAACGAGCCAGCAGGCGCGGGGGAAAGAAAAGGAGGCTGGCGTATTGCCCAACTGCGAAGCACATCACGAAAACCAAAATTTAAATAAAAATTTGAGTAAAGTCCGATTCTAACCACTACAATTACCCTACAACGGCTGAAGAAGAAAGGCTATCAATCGATGCTGGAGATTTACATGGAACTCAACCCATCATCCCGAAGCTTCCTATCGTGTGGACACATCTTTATGTAAATTCCACCCCTCGGTCAACGATTTAAAGCTTTTTAAACCCAACCATAGAGTAGTTATTCCGGGCTTCCTTTCCTTGGCATACCCTTTCCATCCGCCCATTCTTGCTATACACCATACATACCTTTTTAAATCTTTTTCTTTATACGGATTCTTGAGTTTTTCTGTTTTCCCTTCTAGTTTCTCAATTTGATACTCTAAACATTCTTGCTCCTCAACGCTAAAACAAGCATCTGCTTCGATGTCTAATTCGGGTTGGTCATATGCTATTCGCATTAAAAACAGTTTGATGGCTACCTCCATTATCATCAAGCATAGTTTTCTAACTGATTTCGCCGACTCTAATTCGCTAGCTTCTATATTAAATCCTTCTTTTTTTAATATTTTAAACACCTCTTCTATCGTCCAACGCCAACTATACCACTCGATACAGTTCATGGCCATTGTGATACTATCTACAGGCAGGGTAGTTAGGATTCTCCAACATATTTTGTCTTTCCCGGCATAGCCTA